>JAWPMT010000005.1:2115000-2715000 GCA_033344775.1 Cytophagales bacterium
AAAATCAACATCGAGTAAAGACCCTTGAGCACCTTCTGCCAACACAGACTTTCCTTGTGTCAGCATCTCATTTAGCAGGTATTCCGTATTTCTGATCTGCAAACCAGCCATCACTTCGACGTACTTCCAGAATTCTTCTTCCGCATCGGTCAAATCATACTCAAAACCATACTGCTCGAGAATTCGGATATGTCTCTCCCTGATTTTCTCATATCTGGCCTTAAAGTCTTTTTCGAGCAAATCTCCAACTCGTAATCCCACTCTGGCCATCTTATCCTGGTAAGTCGGGCCAATGCCTCGAAGTGTCGATCCAATTTTCGATTTCCCTTTGGCTTTTTCATAAGCCTGATCGAGTAATCTATGTGTTGGTAAAATAACCTGAGCTTTAGTGGATAGAATCAATTGATTCTGAATATCGATATTGAATGGCTCCAGTTTTTCAAGCTCTTTACCAAATGTGATTGGATCCAAAACCACTCCGTTTCCGACCACATTCAGAATTTGCTCATGAAAAATTCCAGATGGAATTTGATGAAGTACATGTTTGTGCCCGTCAAACTCTAAGGTATGTCCCGCATTCGGACCTCCCTGGAATCGTGCGACTACTTCATACTTTGGTGCCAAGTAGTCCACCACTTTCCCTTTTCCTTCGTCACCCCACTGGAGGCCTAGAAGGATATCAACAGCGCTCATTTATGATTATTGATTGACGATCTTGGTAATGACCTCTTCTTCTGAATCCGCAATATTGAAGATTGCCTGAAGCTTCGTGATGATCAATAGTTTCTTTACGTGCTCAGACGGATTGATCAAATAGAGTTCTCCACCTTTGTTTCGGAACTTTGTCAGTATGGTAATTAACACACCGATCCCACTTGAATTGATGTACCTCACGTCAGTAATATTAACCAGACAAAATCTTGCCTGGTCTTTGCCAAGTACATCATTGACTATCTCTACCAATTCGGGGCCTTTATTTTCTCCGATCAGGTCGCCTGAAAACTCCAACCTGAATATGTTGTCTTTTATCGTATGTGTGTAATTCATTTGATATTAGGTGGCTATCAATAAGTTCCAATTCACTGCTCGAATTATTGTCAGTGATCTTGATTCTTGCTCAAAGTTAAGGTTTAATAAGATATGCCACTAGCCTTTTGTCCTTTTGGCTCATTGGCTTTTTGTCTTGTTCGCAAATTGGCTATTTAGCGAGCAACAATACTTTGTCCGAATGATTCAGATCAGTTTCCTGATAATAGGGATTGATACTTATCCTCATCGTTAAGCACTTCAACCGCAGCCAGTATATCTCTGTCTTTTTCGAAGGTTGACTCGATAATTCCTTTCTGCAATTCGTATCTACCAGCAATTTCCTGCTCAATCAAGGTCCTAATCTCGCTTTGGAATGTCATCAGATCCTGCTCTTTGTTATGAAGGGTGGCATTTTGCAACTCTTCTATCTGGCTTTTAATTTCATCAAAGTATTTCTCTTCTTTTGCTGTCTTGACCAATGCATCAATTGTACGTTCGACCTTGGTTGTGTAGTCATAATCTTTGCCTTTTAACCAAGTTACAAATCCATTGTATTCTTCATCGGTTAAGCGATATACTTTGGCCTCAAATGGGTCTTCTAGCTTTCCGTGTACAAATTCCGTGACAAAATTGAAAATATGGTCTTTGCGTAGCAGACTGTAAGTGATTGGCGCATATTTGGTGCGGTCAACGGAAATATCCGGATCCAACCCTCCTCCATCAAAAACTAATCGCCCACTTTTCGTTTTGAACTCAACCTTTAAGGAATCAGGCAACTTTCCAACACTTCCATCTGGATTTCTATGACTGTAATCTATCGCCTGGATACAACGACCGCTAGGAATGTAATACTTTGCTGTGGTCACCTTTAGCTGAGAATTGTAAGCCAGTGGTCTGGTTTGCTGAACCAAGCCTTTCCCGAAAGTGCGTCGACCAATCAGCACTCCCCGGTCATAATCCTGAATAACACCTGCAACAATTTCGGAAGCTGACGCTGATCCATTATCCGTAAGTACGGCCACAGGGATTTCGGTATCAATCGGATTATTAAGTGACCTGTAAGTTTTAGTCCAGGCATCTAGTTTTCCTTTGGTACTTACCACTTCAACACCTCTCGGAACAAATACATTTGAAACGTTAATCGCCTCTTCCAACAACCCACCAGGGTTTCCTCGTAGGTCGAGGATCACTTTTTTCGCCCCCGCAGATTTTAGTTCTTTTAAAGCGTTTGCTACTTCTGCCCCTGCTTTTGTGGTAAAGTCCGTTAGTCGAATGTAGGCAATATCTTCATTGACCATTCCCGAAAATGGAACGTTATTAACAGTGATCTTTTCTCTTTTTAGCTCTACTTCAAAAGTTTCTGGTTGCTTGTATCTTTTGATGGTGAGTTTGATCCCTGAGCTTGACTGCCCTTTCAAGAGCTTTGAAATTTGGTCAGAGGGTTTATCCGCTAAATCAACGTCATTTATTTTCAGGATCTGGTCTCCAATTTTCAATCCTGCACGGTGTGCAGCATAACCTTCATACGGAAGTACTATGGTATTGACTCCATCCTTTTTATCTACCACTGCTCCAATCCCACCGTATTCACCAGTTGTCACTGTAAGGTAATCTTCTATGTCATCCTCTCCTATGTAAGTGGTATATGGGTCTAAATTGGATAACATGGCCTCAATCCCTGTCTTCATTAAAGTGTTGGGATTAACCTCATCAACGTAGTAGGCATTGACCTCTTTGAATAGGGTAGCGAAGATGTCGAGGTTTTTGACAATCTGGAAATAGCGATCATTGGAAGGGTTTGCAAAGGCTAAAGTGATAGTTGCTACCACTGTTAGTATAATGACGTATTTCGCTCCTCTTTTCATAATATCAATTCTTCACCTTAAGACAATCTCTGTTCTAAACGTTGCATCAAGGTAATTAGTTTTTCCTGAATTTCGTGAAAGGAAAGTGTATCAGCACTCAGAAAAAGAAAGGCAAGGTGAATGTGTTGTTTGTCTGACGCCAGTTTGTGTTTGTTCTGACGGTAAGCCTCCCTGATGCGCCTTTTGAGCAGATTCCTGGCAACCGCCTTTTTATGATGCTTTTTCGGAACTACTACTAAAACCTTGTTCTCGCCAGGTTCGTCATGAATGACGTATTTCAATAAAATCGGCTTAACGAAAAAAGAGGAACTCTTCTTGAAAAGCTCCTCTATCTCTTTTTTGCTCTTAAGCCTTTCTTTGGCTTTGAGCGAATAATTTGGCCGGACCTCAGAAGTCATGGCCTACATGTATTATCGTTTGTGCTTGCTTTCGCTGGACACACTTAATTTCTTTCTGCCTTTTGATCTTCTTCTGGCAAGTACCCCTCTACCACCGACAGATTCCATTCTTGATCTGAAACCATGTTTGTTCTTTCTTTTTCTATTTGAGGGTTGAAATGTTCTTTTCATTTCTTGCTTGTTTTAAAAACGGAGGGCAAAGATAGAATTTTCTTTATTAATTTCAATTTATGTGGCAGGAATATGTACTAAAATATTAGCATCCCTCTCCTAGCCCCTTCCTGGAGGGAAATTTGCAGTCCATTTTCTATCTATTAAATAAAATATCCCTCAGTCTTCAACCACCCCCCATTGACAAAGGGGGACTTTTGTGTCCGGTTCGGGAGGTTTCGATTAGTGTAGGTTCTTAAGCACTTCCTGGGTTTGAGCTAATTCTAGTCTCGGGCCGAATTGGGAAACTACTTTGGAAGATGCCATGCTTGCGAGTTTTCCAGCTTGGGCAAAGCTGTGACCTTGCGTGATCGCGTAGAGGAAAGCTCCTGAGAACATGTCACCTGCTCCAGTGGTATCTACTGCTTCAACTGGATAAGGCTCAATGTCGATGTAGGTATCTCCATCCCAAATGATGGCTCCGTTTTCACCTTGTGTAATCGCAAAGAATTTCGCCACTTTCTTTAATTCTTCTCGTGCTTCTTTGATGTCTTCTTTACCGGTGAACAAAGAAGCTTCTTCCTCATTGCAGAAAAGCAGATCGAAACCATCTTCCATCAATTCTTTCATTTGATCTCCAAAGTACTTCACCATCGCAGGATCGGAGAAAGTAATGCTGGTTTTTACCCCATTGGCTTTTGCCAATTCTTTGGCTTCTCTCATCGCTACTCGTCCTGTATCGGAGGAAATCAAGTAACCTTCGATGAACAAGTACTCCGATTGAGCAAGTGCTTCTTGATTGATCTCACTCACAGAAATGTCTGTGGTAATGCCCAGGTAGGTATTCATTGTCCGGTTGGCATCCGGCGTGATCATCACAAGGCACTTACCGGTTGTGCCTGCTTCCAACGCTTCAAATTTCAAGTTGGACTCAATTCCATTCTGTTTAAGATCCTCGATAAAAAATGCACCATCTTCATCGTTGGCTACTTTGCAGGAATAGAACCCCTTGCCTCCGAACTGTGCCATGGAAACGATAGAATTAGCTGCAGAACCTCCGGCCTGCTTCTTGGTGATGTGATCACCCATCGCTTCACGAAGGACACGTTGCCGGTCTTCATCAACTAAGGTCATCAATCCTTTTTCTACCTCTTGCGTCCGTAGAAATTCATCATCTATCTGAATTTCATAGTCGATTACTGCATTGCCAATGGCGTATACATCGAATTTGCTCATGTGAATTCTATTTTTAAGCTGCTTAAATGCTCTATTCCCGAATCGGCGGCAAAGATGTGAAAGAAATGGCTTTCGACAAGTCAAAGTTTCGACAAGTTCAACTTGACAATTCTTTGAAGCTAAAAGGTGTTAGAAAATTCCCTACCCTTTCGGGCAAGTCTTTAAAAAGATGGGATGACAATGAAGTTGTCAACTTATTTTCGAACACAAAATCCCCACCCTTCCTTGCGGCGGGCTTTCAGGCACCACTTTATAAAGAGGGATTTGGGAAAAGTTATCAAACTCACTTTAGACCAACACACCCCTGACCCCCGCTTCCACGGATGGTCTCCAGAGGGGAATTACAGTTCTTTAACCCGGTCGGGGTAATCAGTGATGATGCCATCTACTCCCCAAGTGATGAGTTCTTTCATTTCTTCTACCTCGTTGATAGTCCAGGGGATTACTTTGATCCCAGCCTCATGCAGTTCCTCCACTATTTCTTTTGTGAGGAATTTGTAATAACAGCTGTATACTTCTGGTTTGAATCCAAGTGTCTCAACATTTTCCTGCCAGGTGAGTTCATTTTCGATCAACTGAGATAAGCGAACATTCGGATACTGTTTTCGGAAGTATTGTAAAATCCGAAAATCAAATGACTGGATTGTGATACGATCCCACGCTATCCCTGAATTTTGATCAATTAAATCATAAACGAGATCAGAAAATTCCGCCGGCTCCGGTTGATACAGGTTGTCATTTTCTTCCAGACTTTTTAATTCTATGTTGTAATTCTGCTGAGGCAGGTTATTGAGTCGGGTATATTGTTCAATGCGCCTGAACACATCATTCAACAATGGCTTGACGACTTTGACTTTTCCCTGAGAAGGAAACCTCGGATGCATCAAGCTACCGCAATCATACTGCAGCACCTCCTCATAATTCATTTCATAGATATTGAGCATTTTAGCTTCTTCTTCCGATATCATGCTACGGTTTTCATCCAAACAGATTTCAGAAGAAAAGAAAGGCTCGTGGCTAACAACAATCTGTTTGTCCTTGGTCACACAAAGGTCCATTTCCAGGGTATTTACTCCCAAATCGACGGCATGCAGGAATCCTCGAATGGAATTTTCGGGAAGCAATCCCCGGGCGCCCCTGTGCCCCTGAATGTCAATCGATGATAAATCCATATTTTCTTGCTTGTTGCTGGCACTTTGACAACCTATCAATAAAATGATAAGCAGAAAGCCACTCCATATTTGCTTCATGGGTGCGATATCTATTAGCTTAAGAACTTGATCCGCGTAAAAATATAGTCCAATGGCTCTTCATTGATCACCATTCGGTAGAAATCTGATTCTCCGAGCCGTTCAGGAGCGTATCCGGTCTGTTTGAGGTACTTTTTGGATAATTTCTTGTCAAACCAATGGACGAGTCGTATTTGCTTGTCATCGATCTCCAGACAAGTCATGCCGCGCTTCCCTATTACTGTTCCGGAATTGAAAAGACATGGGATATGGAAAATATCATGATAGATCATGTTCAGCACATTAAGACCTTCATTTTCCTTGTGATACTTTTTCAACTCGTTCTTATAGGCAATGATGCTTTCTTCGATAGAAGCTCGGTCTCCTTTCTTCTCGGTGTGTTCCCGGCATAATTGATCAATCTTATATTTCATCCTATCCATCTTATCCATCGATTCAAAAAGGGGTCGATGTGTATGCCCTATGACGGATATGATATTTCGTTTGGAAGAATAGTGATAAAGCTTTTTCTCAATCTTGAATTGCTTGACGGAAGAATGTGAGACGCTATAATTCTTTATTCCCAGAGGGTTTGCAAAATATTTTAGCGTAAAACCTACCAGTTCATTGTGCTGCTGATATTTCTTCGAAGCCTGATGCCCATGAAACAGGAAAATGTCATCTTCCCGATGGCCTAAACGATACCCTTCGTGGATTTTCAAGCCATGGGGCTGTTCTTCGAGTGTTGCCAGCTCCAAATCGTGATTCCCTATCGTTTTAACAAGCCGATCTGTTTTTGCAAATTCAGCGAAGAGCTCGTAAACGTGTGTCCAATGCCTTACGATCTTTTTTAAGGGGTATCTCTGTAATTCTTCAACATCTCCGTTCAGAAAGAGCTTATAATTTTTATCAAAGTAATGATCCTGAAGGGCGCTGACGAATAACTCGGAATTGGTTCTGAAATCATCGGTAGAACCTCCATCTCCCATATGAAGGTCGCTAAAGATGACCCACCTTTTTTCTGAATCAAGTGGTTCTCGAGGGGAATCCTTGAATAGTTGATCCAGGTTTTTGTAAACGATCTTGTTGGTGATCTTCACGGCACTCAAAAATCAACTTAAAATTGTTATTTCAAAAGGGGGTAACAATTTGATAAAGTGAGGTGGGTATTGATTTAATGTATAAATGCTATTTAGGGATATTAGATGCTGCAGAAATTCTTAAAAGTAATCCCCCGGTCTTCGACCACCCCCTTTTAAGGGGGACTTGGAATCTATACCCAAACATTAGCGTCCGTAAACAAGAAAAGAATACTTATGCTACTAAGAATGCAGCGCCGAAAACTCCTGCGGAATCGCCGAGGGTGGGTTTCAGGAAAACGGTATCTAGTCTTGAGTTGAAGAGGTATTTTTTGACTTCTTCTACACCTTCGGTGTAAAGCAAGTCGATATTACCTACTCCGCCTCCAAGGATAATAACATCCGGATCCAGAATGTTGATTACGTTGGCAATTCCTTTTCCGAAGAAATGAATCAATCTATTGATCAGCATGGATGCTTGTTCATCTCCTCCGGCCAAATGTGCCTTGTACAGGTCTTTTAATTTCCTGTCCTGACCGGTTTGTGCTTTGAAATATTGCTCGAGGTTCCGTCCTGAGATGACTTTTTCGACACAACCTACCCGACCGCAATAGCAATCACCCCCTGACTCATCGAGGAAGTTATGGCCCCATTCTCCGGCAATTCCTTGCCGGCCATTGAGCACTTGCCCATTGACAACAATACCTCCGCCGACACCAGACCCCATGATTACTCCAAAACATACCTCGGCTTCTGGCATGTGTTCTTTTACGGAACCCATTCTTGCTTCTGCCAGTGCAAAACAGTTTGCATCGTTGGCCATTTTAACTGGTACGCCAAGTTTGCTCTCCAAATCGACATTGAAAGGCTTGCCATTTAAAGCGGTCGTATTGCTATTCTTCATGGTTTTGGTGATCGGGTCTAAAGCCCCAGGTGTTCCAAACCCAATCTTTTCAGGTTTAAATCCAGACTCCTCAGTCATATTATCGATTAGCAATTTGATACGATTAAGTATGTGCTCATATCCATGATGTGCTTCCGTATCTAATCGCGTCCTGAGAAGTACTTCGGGATCATTTTTATCTTTTAAAATGACCCCTTCGATCTTAGTCCCTCCCAGGTCAATTCCCCAAATCGCCATATCAATTGGTTTTCTTGATTTTGTACATGATCCCTTCCCAGGGTTGTAATACGATGATCCCGCTATCTACTTCATTGGATTGTCGATAGTTTGATACGATCCGGATCAATTCTGCCTTTGCGATTTCCTGCTCCAATGCAAAGGATTGATCCTGAGAAGAGAAATTTAATACGATGAGCATGTGATACTCCTCATCCTGACGGTAATAGGCAAAAATGGACGGGTCTTCTTCATTGATGATCTTGAAATCTCCATATACCAACACCGGGTAGGTCTTACGAATCGTGATCATTTTACGATAGAAATGAAGCACTGATCGTGGATTCATCTCCTGACTTTTCGCATTGACGGACTCGTAATTGGGATTCACCTTGATCCAGGGTTCTCCTGAAGAAAATCCCGCATTTGCGCTGTTATCCCATTGTACTGGTGTTCTGGCATTATCACGACCTTGCCAATGGATGGCTTTCATCAATTCATCCAAGTCACCAGCATTCTCTTCTGTTTCTTTCCAAACGTTAAGCGTCTCAACATCACGATAATCATCGATGGTATCAAAGGCTACGTTGGTCATCCCAAACTCATCTCCCTGATAGATATAGGGTGTTCCTCGCATGCTCAGGAGCATCAAGGCAAGCAATTTTGAAGCTTCCTCCCAATATTCCTTGTCATTGGCGAATCGCGACACAATCCTCGGAAAGTCATGATTTCCCAGAAAAATACTATTCCAACCGGAAGTGCCAAGTTTTTTATCCCAATCGCCGAACACCTTTTTGAAATGAATAAAATCTACAGGCACTGTGTCGAATTTACCTTGCGGACCATGATCAATGAACATGTGGTCGAAATGGAAGATCATGTTCAATTCCTCTCGATCATCCCCAACATAATTCAGGCCATTTTCTAATGTAATTCCTGGTCCTTCGCCGACGGTCATCACATCGTTCGGTGCCAGTACCTGCTGATTCATTTCCTTCAAAAACTCATGAATGCGAGGACCATTTGCATAAACTTCTGCGATGGTCTCATTGAATTCTGTGTGTGGCGTATCCTCGTAATTCCTCTTAGAAATCAATGAGATCACATCCAATCGAAATCCATCCACTCCTTTTTCCAGCCAAAAATTCATTTGATCAAAAATCTCAGAACGAACTTTCGGGTTTTCCCAATTTAAATCGGGTTGTTTTGTCGTGAATAGGTGCAGGTAATATTCATCTGTTTTTTCATCGTATTGCCAGGCTTTTCCACCGAAGAAAGACATCCAATTGTTTGGCTCAGACTCATCTTTTCCTGGCTTCCAAATGTAATAATCACGTTTAGGATTGTCTTTTGATGACCTGGATTCTTCAAACCAAGCATGTTCATCTGAGGTGTGATTCGCCACTACATCCATGATCAATTTCATTCCCCGATCATGCACTCCTTTAAGCAGGTTGTCAAAATCATCCATGGTCCCGAATTCAGGGTGAATAGCTCGATAGTTACTGATATCGTAACCGTTATCATCATTCGGCGATTCATAAACCGGACACAACCAAATGATGTCCACGCCGAGGCTCTTGATGTAGTCTAATTGTGATATGACCCCTGGAATATCTCCTATTCCATCGCCATTGCTGTCTTTAAAGCTCCTGGGGTATACTTGATAAATTATGCTCTCTTTCCACCAAGTTTTCTTCATCATCGATTTTATACTCTTGTGGGTTTTTACTCTTTTCTAATTGTTGTTCTGAGATCCAGTGGAATTGATAGGGTTTCAATCGGATCTGATCATAAGGTGTTCCTACTTTGTCACCGGTCATTTGATCTTTGATGCCTGAACCAACATCTATTCCCTGTTCTTTAAGGATATCAAGAGGAATCCATTCTTCATGATCGTTGAGATTGAAGATACATACCACTTTCCCTTCGGAATTGTACCGGATAAACCCTAATACATGTTGATTTCCGAAATCTATCAAGTAGGTATTATTCTGATCCCGGAACTGTGAAATCTGTTTTCGCACCTGAATCATGTGCTGAATATCCAGATAAATCCTCCCTTCTACGGAATGATTGTTACTTCTATTAGATGCTTTCTCCCAATTCATTTTCGGACGATGCATCCATCGATTATCAGCTACTTTAGCAGGGTCGAGTTCATAGGTGTAATCATTCAATAGTCCTAATTCATCACCCATGTACAACATTGGTATTCCACCGTAGGACAGGACGATGGCATGTAGCATCAGAATCCTACTAATTGCCAGGTCCACTAAATGATCGTCTCCTTGCTCCAATGCCTTTTCCAGCCCCGCTAAGGAAGCCAGACTTCCCGAGATTCTTGCATCCCCCTTCTCGGGATCTTCCATGAACCTTCGGCCTCGGGCAAAAGACCAATCGATGCTACCGGTAAGGAAGTTGATGATAAAATGACGATGGCCATGGGCATCGTATCCGGCCCATCTGGCATGTTCGTCTTCATAGCCCAATCCGATATCATCATGACACCTCAGGTAAGTGATCCAGGAGGTTCCAAATGGCTTTTGAGGCACATTTTGAATGGAAACTGAGGTCAGGCGATTGTTTTTGGTCGCAACGCTTTCCCACAACAAGGTCATGAGGGTTGCATTGTAGGCCAAATCACATTCGTTCGTTACCGTATCGGTTTCACCAAAATATTTGATGATCTCTTGCGGTGCAACAATGGCTTCTGCGAGAAAAATGGTCCCCGGACAAGTTATCTGCATACAGGCTTTGAAGGTCCTGATGATCTGGTGCGCTTCGTCAAGGTTTTGGGATGTCGTTCCTAACTTCTTCCACATGAAGGCTAATGCATCTAAACGCAGTACATCGGCGCCTTCGTTGGACAGGTACAGCAGGTTGCTGAGCATCTCGACAAAAACCTGTGGATTGGTATAATTCAAATCCCACTGATAGGTATTGAAAACGGACATGACCCACTGATCAACTTCCGGGATGAACGTGAAATTCCCCGGCGAAGAATCCGGAAATACTTCGGGCATGCTCTGCTCGTACTGATCCGGCCAGTAACGGTCCTTAAAAAAGTAATAGTAATCCTGATACTTCGGATCACCCTGCTTCGCCTTTATTGCCCATTCGTGCTCGTCGGATGTGTGATTGATCACGATATCGAGCATTAGGTAAATCCCGCGCTTGCGGAATGCTTTACTGACTTTTCTAAAGTCAGCCTTTGTCCCGAATTTGGAATCAATCTGGCGGTAATCCGAAACCGCATAACCACCATCATTATGATCCTTAGGCACTTTTAATACAGGCATCAGGTGAATAAAATTCACGCCGAGTTCTTCGAAATAATCAATCTTCTCGATGAGTCCTTTCAAATCATCATTGAAAAGGTCTACATAAAGCATCATGCCCACGATCTTTTCACTCAGGAACCAACCGGGGTTTTGCTCTCTTAAGCAATCTGTTTGTTTGCGTTCCACTGATCGTTGCTGATGAAAACTGATCAGTGTTTCGGTGATTTGCTGTAGTATTTGAGGTAAGTCTTCACGATCACCATACAAAGCCCTGAGGTGGTTGCGCACTACGGAAAAGTTCGCAAATAGTCTCGCTTTGAACTGGTCGTCGGATACCTCCTCTTTTTTAAGGATTTCCTGTAATAATATGTGCGCCTTAGGATCGTACACTATTGAAATTCACTAGAAATTTTAATGGCGTGATCTAACGAATCACTTTCTTCTTTAAGCCTATCTGTACTCCACGCAAAGAATTGAGACATCACTTGCTGTACGCCTGCTCTGGTTCGATTTATAGAGCCGATGTTGAAATAAAGTCTTCCGGTTCGTCTTTCGTAGAAATCGAGTAAGGTAAATGTGGATTCACTTTCCAGACAGAAATTCAATTCCGATAAAACCAGATTTGTCTCGGGATCATGCTCACTTTGCATGGAACGAATGATCTCTGAAGTTTGACGGCCATAATTACTTACCAGGTATTCGGCATAAGTCTCCAAAGAAGGATCTTTCTTAGCCAGTTCTTCAGCAACCTTCTTCTGGTATTTGTTTACGTCTTTCGTTCCTGCAAAAACGCCACCGACCAATACCGCATTTTCGGTCTGGCAAGGCTTCAAGTCTTCACCATGTTCGACTTTCAACTTTTCTGCCAGTCGATCGAGAATACGCTCAGCCATCTTACGATAACCCGTGAGTTTGCCTCCTGCAATAGATAGCAATCCCGTTTCCGATTCGAAAATCTCGTCTTTTCGCGACAGCTCTGAAGCCGACTTGCCTTCCTCCTCAATCAAAGGACGCAATCCCGCCCAGGTAGATTCTATGTCTTCTACTTTTAGGTCAACTGATGGAAAAATATGATTGACACCATCAACGAGATATTGCACATCTTCAAGGTCTGCTCGTACATCATCCAGATCTCCATGATAATCGGTATCAGTAGTACCTATATAAGTCGTCCGATCTCTCGGAACAGCGAAAATCATACGCCCATCAGGCACATCGAAATAAAGCGAATGCTTTACAGGAAACCGCTCTCGTGGCACCACTATATGTACTCCTTTTGTCGGATGCAGGTATTTCCCCTCGAGAGATTGATTTTTCTTTCGAAGCTGATCAACCCATGGACCTGCGGCACTGATGGTATAGCGGGCCTTTAGCTGATGCTCTTCTCCGGTTAAATGATCTTTCCAAGAAAGGCCGGAGATTTTATTCTCGGTGTAAATGAATTCAGTGGCCTCCGCGTAATTGATCACATCTGCTCCGAATTGAACCGCCGTTTTCATGATCTCCATGGTCAGCCTAGCATCGTCCGTTCTGTATTCTGCGTAAATACCCCCTCCTTCTAATAAATCTTCTCTTAAGGCAGGCTCGAGTTCCAGGGTCTCTTCTTTGGACAACATCTTGCGTTGGTCCTCTTTCTCCACACCTGCTAACACGTCATAGACCATCAAACCAAATGAAGTGAGCATTTTGCCAAATGAGCCATCCTTGATCAGGGGAAGGACCATTTTTTCATTTTTCACTAAATGAGGCGCAAGGTTATGAACGACTGCTCTCTCACGTCCTACTTCACGTACCAAAGCAATCTCAAATTGCTTGAGATAGCGCAATCCTCCGTGAATCAGTTTCGTGGATTTGCTACTTGTCCCTGAAGCAAAATCTTTTTTCTCCACTAACACGGTCTTCAAACCACGTGTAGCAGCATCAAGGGCAATCCCAGCCCCTGTTATTCCTCCGCCTATTACCACCAGGTCATAAGCTTCCTCGCTAATTTTATCAACTAGCTTTGATCGATTTCCGGATGCTAGTAAGTTCATCAGTCCTTGGCCCAGCTAAAGGTTCTTTCAACGGCTTTGTTCCAGGTCTTATAAAGCTTCTCTTTGTCTTCGCCTGACATTTTAGGCTGGAAAAGTTTTTCAGTTTTCCGCACTTTCTTCAGATCTCCAGGCTCCCAAACGCCTGCTTTTAATCCTGCCAGATAAGCTGCCCCCAGTGCCGTTGATTCCGTAATTTGAGGACGGTCCACCGTCAAGCCCAGAATATCGGACTGGAATTGCATCAGATAATCGTTGGCAGTAGCACCTCCATCAACATTTAGACTATTGATCTTGATCCCTGAATCTTTTTCCATAGCATCCAGCACATCGCGCGTCTGGAACGCGATGGATTCCAGTGCCGCTTTGATCAGGTGATTTTTTCCTGTATCCCGGGTAAGTCCAAATACGGCTCCTCTTGAAAACTGATCCCAATAAGGTGCTCCCAATCCAGCAAAAGCAGGTACGAGCACCACTTCATGACCGTCCACCTTGCTCGCATAATATTCAGAGTCAGAGGCACTATCAATCATCTTCATGGCATCTCGCAACCATTGAATCGCCGCTCCGGCAATGAAGATGCTCCCTTCTAGTGCATACGCCGGGGAACCGTCCAAACTACAGGCCATGGTTGTCAAAAGCCCACTGTTTGATGGAGTAGGTTCCGTTCCCATGTACATCAACATGAAGCAGCCTGTTCCGTATGTGTTTTTAGCATCTCCTGATTCCACACAAGCCTGTCCAAACAAAGCAGCTTGCTGGTCTCCAGCTACACCCTGAATCGGAACCTCAACTCCGTCCAAAGTAAAGGAACCAAAATCAGAACTGGAGCCCTGAACGGTTGGCAACATGGAACCTGGTACGCCCAAGATTTCCAATAACTCATCGTCCCATTTCAGGTCACGAATGTTGTACATCAAGGTTCTTGATGCATTCGAATAGTCGGTGACATGACTGGCTCCTTTGGTCATCTTCCAGATCAACCAGGTATCGATAGTCCCGAATCTCAATTTGCCCGCTTCCGCTAATTCCTTCGCTCCCTTTACATTCGCTAACATCCAATTGACCTTGGTGCCCGAGAAGTAAGAATCAATGACTAAGCCCGTTTTTTCCCGCACTGAATCGGAGAGGCCTTTTTCTTTTAAAGACTCGCAAAAGTCCGAAGTTCGTTTGTCCTGCCAGACAATGGCATTGTGTATGGGCTCTCCTGTTTCTGCATGCCAAACGACCGCCGTTTCCCGCTGATTGGTGATCCCAATGCTTGCAATTTCAGATGCATTTACACCCGTATCTTTTAGCACTCCCTTGAGCACTTCCAATTGTGTGGACCAAATTTCTTCTGCGTCGTGTTCTACCCAGCCAGATTGGGGGAAAATCTGGGTAAACTCTTTTTGTCGAACTCCTTCAATTTCTCCTTTGGAATTGAACAGGATGGCACGAGAACTAGTAGTTCCCTGATCGATTGCCAGTACGTACTTTTTACTCATATTAACTCATCAATGTTGTTAAAGAACCTCTCGAAACGGATTAGGATTTTGCCCTTCTTCGAGATCGCCAATACTTTAAAAATCACTATACCTCGACGGTGAATACCTTCAAAGTGGCGATGATATTAGTAAGAAAAATCCAATTAGACACTACAATCAACAGCGGTCTAATTGAATTGCCAAATCCAAACGTTTGTATTTGAAAATTGGAAATTTAAATCCGTTGCGGAACTGAAAATCTTCAGATTACGGTAAAAATATTAAACCCTTTTTAGATTAGTAGCATACTATAGCACAGTATTGAAATATTAATATTTCGGGTCGTCAGAAAGCAAGCCCAAAACTACCCCGTTGGTCCAGCCAAAGCCATCCTGATTGGGGTATTCGCCACCACCTGCTAAAAGTGTGGTATCGGCCACATTGTACTTCTCCATCATCTTTCCGGTATTGCGGAATACCTTTTCGTTGATGCGAAGCCATCTGGAACTGATGTCATCGGCGAGTGTTTGTTCATTATAGTGTTCCAATCCTCTGACGGTCAGCCATTGCAGCGGTGCCCATCCGTTGGGGGCATCCCATTGCTGTCCGGAGGCTATAGGAGTAGTGGCAATACCGCCATCGTACAGAAGCTGCTCTTTGATGGTTTTAGCCTGTGCTGCGGCTAACTCTTCCTTTGCTGCTTTGAAATAGAGAGGGGTAACAGCCGCTGCGGTTACTCTCCCGGTATGGACAGTGGATTCTTTTTCGGTCCAAATGACATCTTCGTAGGATTGATCTGTTTCATTCCAGAAAAACTGATTGATGGACTTCCTCCTCACCTCGTACTTTTTCTGATAGTGCTGTGATTTGGCAATGTCTCCTTCTGCTTCATACATGACACTCAGGGCAATTTCCATCGCATACACCAGACAATTGAGGTCAACAGGCAATAGATCAGTCGTTCGGATGGTTGAAAATTCTTCGCCTTCAAACCAACGGCTGCTGAAGTCCCAACCAGACTCTGCCGCAGCTCTCAGGTTTCGATACAACTTCCCTCGCTCGGCTTCAGGGAGTTCCTCAGCCAATTCTATGTCTTCTCGATAAGACTCTGGTCTAGGGGTATCGAAATTGTCCCAATACCTGTTTAGGATAAATCCCTGATACAAAATCACTCGTTTACCTTCCGGGTTATTGGGCGTGAGGTTCTCAGCTCCATCCATCCAGAAGTCATATTCCGCCTGTACCGCCGGCAAATATTTCAAGGCTTGCTCTACGGACGTATGCTGAATGTACGTATTGACCATCGACGAGAAATAGGGTGGTTGGCTTCTGCCCATATAATAGGATCGGTTACCATTTGGAATGAAACCGATGGTATCGATCAGGAAGGCGAAATTATCGAGCATTGACTCCATTAGGTCAATTCGTCCGGAAGCCCCAAGTCCTACCATGGTAAAGTAGCTGTCCCAATAGTATACTTCGCGGAACCTACCCCCAGGAACCACGTAATTCTTCGGCAAAGGGATTAAGGTCGTATAGTCTGGTTGTTCTTCGGTTGATCGGGTCAGATAGTCCCAGTGTGAGGCCAGGTGATCTTTTATGGGTTTATCGGTATCAATTTCTCCCGAGGTTGGATTGGCGGGCATGTTGAAATTCTTTTCAACGAAAGTCTTCAGGTCAAAGCCTGACACATCTTTCTCCACATTGTAAGCAGCCAAAATGGTCGCCGGATCTGACTTGGGAGTACAGTCAACGAATGTTTTGCTGTCCGGGAAAATATGAGCCATCTGCACATCGTGGAAAAGCTCTCCCAGGTCTTCCCAGGGCTGATAGAAGGTCTTTTCAACGGAATTTGAGGCTTTTTCTTCTGTTGGAGAACAGGCACTGAAAATAAAAACAGCTACTAGAATTCCGAGAAACTTCTTCATGGGTTGGGTTTTTAGATGACTTATGGGATTAAAGTTAAATCCCCAGGCCTACGGCCACCCCCTTAGAAAGGGGACTAGCCACCGTAACTTAAATTTATTTTACTATTCGAATCATCATTGATTAGATGCTTCGGTTGATTTTCTTGTTTGGAGTTTAGCCACCACATGCTTTCCTACTTCTTCTCCCTGGGTTACGCCATTATCAATGGCCATCATGTAGTGGATGCCACCATAAAGCCTGCTGATTGCCGCTTCTTCTGAAGCATGTAGAAATGAATCAAACTTTCTTTCTGTTAGTCCATATTCTACTTCCGTCGTATCATTGAATGCAAAGCCATCACCATAATAATCCGTAAGCGTGATCGCAGCTGCCCGAGATATGACGCTATGCCCGCTGGTGTATTCCGGGAATGGTGGTGTTTGTAACAACGGTAACCAATCTTCATCCAGGTACTGGTTGATGACCGTCTCGGGACGCACCACAATGCTGCGCCATTTCTCATCCCAACAGCTGATAAAGCCATCGAAAAGTGCAACGGAAGTTCTTGCGTAAACTTCTATGGTCTCGTCGAAGCTGTTCTGCGCCTGTCGCGTTGCGATAGCAACAATGCCCATCCAGTGGCCACCTGGAGTGATCTTTTTGGTTGCAAACATGGCGTGTCCGCGGTGATGGGACACATAAGGATTACAATCCCAGAACTCCGCGATTTCTTTTTGATCCTTGTCGAGGTTTTTTCCTACCTCGTACACTTCAATTAACTGTCGATAAAACTCCGTTCCTTCTTCCAGACTGAACGCTTCCGGATCGATGGGTTCAAACTGCTCGGCTGAATCGATGACCATGGGTCTGATCTCTCTCCAGTGTGGCTCAATGCCTTCCATATAATCCGGAGGTGTTGGTTTCCATTTGGCATCCACGTCCTGGATCGTATACTTCGGAAAAGTCCGTGTCTGCTTGTACATGTCTTTATCTGCCCAGGTCAGGATGTGATTGGCTACGGTCTCCCCATATGCAAGCGAGTTTTCTTTCAAACTTGAAGGTAAACCATGGTCCGAGAGCCTTTGATAAAGTCGTTCGCGATACTCATCAATCTTGGCTTCAGAAAAAATCAATGCTTTTCCAACTTGTAGAAAAGCGTGTAAGCTTGCCAGATTTAGATCAATTTCTCCAGTAGGTGCAGGCGCCTCGGTGAAATCTGTCAATTGGCCACCCATTGATACATATTTGTTAGGGTCCAGGTATCGGATCACTTCGTAAGCTGCAATATTGGGGTACACATAAACCCTTGAGGCGACCGGAGGTGAGAAAATATCGTAGACAATAACATCTGTCAGTTTCTTCATGGAGGCCTGATAGGTCTCCGGATCTGTCAAAATTTGTTTGTATGATTCATCCTTTTCGCAACTGAAAGAAAAAACAGCAATCGCCAATATCAATAAAGCCTTCTTCATCTTAGGTCTTCTTAAAAAATCTTCAACCAAACACAAAGATGAGGGATTGTGGGGAATTTAAAAGTCGAATCCAGCCTACGACAATAAGAATACAGCGGTAAATTGGGAATCTTACGCTTGCAAACGTTACCAACCTCTACTGAACTACTTTCCGCTTCTATCAGGAATTGGCGATTATTTTGATTTAATCATTTTGGCCAATCGAGAATTGTGTAACTGACTTATCGGTAATTCTTTTAAATCATTCCTAAAAGTCTCTTCATCGATGACGAAGATTAACGCCACTGAACGATTTTCAGCATTTTTTTCACGCATGACCTCACCTCTCAGAATTGAAATGTTCGCTTTTAATCCCTGGTCATCTCTTTCGAAAGTATCCGTGAAAAACTGCTGTAAATACCGAGCACGCATATCGGGTAGATCCGAATTATAGAAATAGAGATCTTCGACCACCGTGCCTCCCGGAAGCTCCCTTAACATATGTATTTTCTCCACATATTGATCCAAAAAGTCATCATTGGTTTGCTCAAATGCATTGAGAGGTTCATAAATTGAAAAGTCCTGAAAAACGTCCAGATCCAAATTGAGGCAGTTGTATGTTGAGAATCTTCCTTCAAAGGATCTCCTGTTTGCCTCTCCTTTTAAAATCAAATGAAACCCTCTACCATTCCAGGTCATTTCATTTAAGGCGCTTATTACTTCTGCTAATATTGAAATGCTTTGTTGCAGCGCGTCTCGATTTTGTTTCTCACAAACTTCGAAATGACCTGGGGCAAATTCAATCAGGTCCCCATCATTGAACTGAATCATAAATTGTTTTGAACTGATATGTCCCTGATGATGCTGATCTTCGAAATTCAGTTCTAGAAATCGGATTCCACGGTCTTTGATCGGCGACTGGTTTTCAAATATCGTGTTGGTCATCTGTACTATTGAGTCCTTCGCACTCAAGCACTTAAGAAAGTCGTAATATCTCGATCGGTTCAAGACATTGTTTACTTCTTTACCGATATCAAATATTTTGAAATCCTCAATATATCGGGAAGTCAA
Source organism: Cytophagales bacterium (assembly GCA_033344775.1). Taxonomy (NCBI): domain Bacteria; kingdom Pseudomonadati; phylum Bacteroidota; class Cytophagia; order Cytophagales; species Cytophagales bacterium. The sequence continues at coordinate 2,134,317 of JAWPMT010000005.1, forward strand.
CAAATTGTATCGGGCAATATCCGACCGTTTGATCTCTTCAAGTGTCAAAAGTTTTTCTTGCAAGTCGTATACCACGTTACAAGAGTTTTCATCCTCCGGCAGATACCCCGGACTTTGAGCTACCATTGACCTTAGTAAAACATAGTCCAGCAGAACCAATGCCTGGCAGCTATTTTTTTCCAGTTTGAATTCATTTGATACTGGGGAGTTGATATCCAGATATTCCAAAACCGCCTCAAAATCTGCGACCTCTGAATTTTGTGCTTCACGAAAAATGCGGACAAGTTCATCGACATTATCATCTATTCTTTGATAAGAATGGGGGCCCTCAAAAAAGTGCGATGACCTTAAATGGCTGTGCAATGCTTTCATCGTCGCCAAATCCTGCTGTAACTGGCCGTAGACAACCGTCGACAGACAAGCCATGATGATCACGAGATAACTTTTGATTTTAAGCATTTCCTAAACTTGTTTTTACAAATCTAATATTAATCACATTCCGCCATACATCACGATCAATCAATGATTTGTTGTTTAAAAATTATTGCTCATTGCATCGTCAACTATTTTCCAATTCTCTTGCAAACGTTGCCAATTAAGGAACGGTGCAATTCTTTTAAATTGGAGGTCATTCTTCGTTGTAACCCCATCATCACAGATGAAATTACTCGGTATAGATTTGGGAAGTTCCTCCATCAAAGTCGCGGTTGTTGATAGCGAATCCGGTAAGTGCCTTGGTAATGAACAATATCCTAAAACAGAAATGGCGATCCAATCGCCTCAACCAGGTTGGGCCGAGCAAGACCCTGAAAATTGGTGGCAAGTATTGAAGGATGCATTGCTATTGTTGAAAAAGCGTGTGGACCTATCCGATATTGGGGCCATTGGCATCGCTTATCAGATGCATGGTTTAGTAGCGATAGATGCAGATCAGCATCTGGTTCGGCCTTCTATCATCTGGTGTGATTCTCGTGCAGTAAACCAGGGAGATGCGGCCTTTGCCAAAATCGGGTCGAACAAAGCATTAAGTACACTACTTAATTCACCTGGTAATTTCACAGCTTCCAAACTGGGCTGGGTGAAGCATCACGAGCCTGAAAAGTTCGAGCAGATCAAACACATCATGCTACCAGGTGACTATCTGGCAATGAAGCTTTCGGGAGCAGTGCAAACTACGGCCTCAGGACTATCTGAAGGTATCTTCTGGGATTTCCAGTCACGCTCTTTATCAGAGGATGTTATAGACAGTTTTGGATTCGAAGCCGCGCTTATTCCTGAACTGGTTCCGAATATAGGAATCCAATGTCAGGTATCTTCGTCTGCTGCGGATGAGCTTGGAATTCCCGCGGGAATTCCTATTGCTTATCGTGCCGGTGATCAGCCCAATAATGCACTTTCCCTCAATGTGTTTGAACCCGGAGAAGTAGCTACTACTGCCGGAACTTCTGCTGTCATTTATGCAGTGGATGATCAAAACCGATTCGACCCCACCCAGCGTGTAAATTCTTTCTTACATGTAATTGATACTCTGGAAAATCCCAGAAACGGGGTATTGCTTTGCGTGAATGGATGTGGCATTTTATATAGCTGGCTGAGACAAGTATTAAGTACCTCCGCTCCATTGATGGGTTACGATCAGATGAATCAGGAAGCTGCCAAGGCTTCCATTGGATCGGAAGGCCTGCAATTTTTCCCATTCGGCAATGGTGCAGAACGATTATTGGGAAATCAGAATGTGTTTGCCCATTTGCATCAATTAGATCTAAATCGACACGACCGGCCGCATCTAATTCGAGCAGCTCAGGAAGGCATTGTATTCGCGATGAACTACGGATTAGAAGTTTTTCAGGAAATGGGAATTGATGTCATGGTGATGAAGGCAGGCATGGCCAATCTTTTCCAAAGTGACCTTTTCCAATCAGTTTTTGTGAATACAACTGGGGTACCACTACAATTGTTGGAAACAGACGGTGCCGAAGGGGCAGCTCGGGCTGCAGGCGTGGGTATTGGTAATTGGAGCCGAAAAGAAGCGTTCGACAACCTCAAAGAAATTAAAACCATTGAACCCAATGCGGTAGATCAGTCGGCTTACACTGATGCTTACCAAGATTGGAAAAATAATTTAGCTCACTTCATTAAACACTAACCACACTTTAGTCATGGCAATCATCGGAGCACAAGAATTTTTCCCCGGAATCGGAGATATTCCGTTTGAGGGACCAGGATCAGATAATCCTTTTGCTTATCAATATTACAACTCGGAGCAAGAGGTTCTGGGAAAGAAAATGAAGGATCACTTCAAATTTGCCATCGCTTACTGGCACTCCTTCTGCAACACGGGTGGCGATCCCTTTGGTCCAGGGACCATTGAATTTCCATGGGACAAAAAGTCCGATGCGGTAGCGCGAGCCAAAGACAAAATGGATGCTGCCTTTGAGTTTATTTCGAAGCTTGGCCTGGAATACTTTTGCTTTCACGATGTGGATCTGGTGGATGAAGGCCCCACATTGAAGGAATTTGAGCAACGTCTCGATGCCATTGTGAATTATGGCATTGAAAAGAAAAAGGGGAATAACATTAAGGTACTCTGGGGAACTGCCAATTTATTCAGCAATCCACGCTACATGAATGGCGCTTCCACCAATCCTGATTTCAACACACTGGCTTACGCAGGTGCCCAACTGAAAAATGCGATCGATGCTACCATTGCCCTTGGTGGTGAGAATTATGTGTTTTGGGGTGGTCGTGAGGGCTACATGAGCTTACTGAATACGGACATGAAGCGTGAGTTGGATCATATGGGCCAATTTCTGACCATGGCCCGGGACTATGCACGGGGACAAGGATTCAATGGCACATTCTTTATCGAACCAAAACCAGCTGAACCTAGCAAGCACCAATATGATTTTGACAGTGCCACCGTGGTTGGATTCCTTAATCAATACGGATTACAGGATGACTTTAAGATCAACATCGAAGTGAATCATGCAACACTTGCCGGTCATACCTTCCAACACGAGTTGCAAGTAGCCGCCAATGCGAACATGCTGGGCAGCATTGATGCGAATCGTGGTGACTATCAAAATGGCTGGGATACGGATCAGTTTCCGATCAACTTAACAGAATTGGTGGAAAGCATGCTGGTCATTGTTAAATCCGATGGATTGCAGGGAGGTGGCGTCAACTTCGATGCGAAACGTCGAAGGAATTCCACAGACCTGGAGGACTTATTCCATGCTCATATTGGTGGTATCGATGCGTTTGCAAGAGCACTACTGATCACTGAGAAATTACTTAACGATACAGATTATGATGCTCGAGTAAAAGGGCGATATGCTTCTTATGATACGGGGCTGGGCAAAGCTTATGAAGAGGGGAATCTCTCATTGTCAGACCTACATGCTTTCGCTCATGAAAATGGCGAGCCCGCACAGATCAGCGGCAAACAGGAGTATTTAGAGAATCTGATTAACCGGTGTATTTAGGGTATCGACAGGTTCAATCTTACATTCGACAGGCTCAGGGACAATTCTATACCATTAAGCTAAGGTCACTCCCCGGGGAGTCTTTGCTCGAAAAGGTATGTTCATTACGATTTTCAAAGATTCCATAAATGGAATGACTTCTGTACATTAAAATTTCGGCCTTAGCTCTCTGGCTTTGGGGGACACCTGGCCAGCCGTACCTAGTCAACCTGACATTCGTCATGCCTGTGTTCATATAAGCCGGCTTTACCTAGCATTGAGGACTGAAAAGTACTGATTCTAAGATTAAACCGCCATCTAACTATCTAGATCGAAAAAAGGCACCCTCGGGTGCCTTTTTTAATATTCCATTCTACAGAGAACTTGACAATTAAGCAGACAAAGAATCCCCCTCTTGCTGCCTCCTGATCGCTAAATCATCTCTGGTATTCTTTTGTACTGCCACTGCTCCGAAAGTTGCCAGGATAAAGGCAAAAGCATAAAATCCCTTCTCGCTTGGGAGCATATCTGCATTCCATAGTCCAATCACCAATAAGATGATGGAGAGGATCGTTGAAAACCAGGAGAGACCATAATACAGATCAGTGACCTGTAACCCCTCTAACCTGTCTCGAACACTTTTTTGCACTGATATCACAGAAAAAAGTCCGAACATGAGAATAGCGAAGTAATAACCCTTTTCACTGAGTGCGATCTCGGCGCGCCAGAGGCCTACCAAATACCCAATCATTCCTACCAACAAGGCGACCCAGGAGGCCGCAATAAACGCGTTTGAAGTTTTTTGAATCATTGCCATTTCATTTAGAAGTGAAAATTCGATGGATCAAACGAGGGTTAGTGGTCTGCAGGTTTGTACATTCGTGTACAGAACAAATCGAAATTCATGGAAAAAACAGTAGATAACCGGCTCAAATGGATAAAAACGGGTTATCAACTATTCGGGGAAATTGGCCTTGAGGCGCTCAATGTTGAAAAGCTATCAAATCTGATGGGGCTTAATAGGTCCAGCTTTTATCATTATTTCAAGGACTTAATGGGCTATGAGGAAGCACTTTTCTCGTACCATGATACCCGATATCAATCGATCGCACAAGTGATCAAGGATTACCAACAATTTGAACAGCTTTTCAATAAGGAGGTATTTGAACATAAAGATGCGCTGGCTTTCCAGCGTCAATTGTTGATCAATCAATCGGTGAAAAGGTACAAGGAATGTTCTGAAGCAGTTCGTCACCATACTGAAGAAAAGACCTTCGCTTTGTGGACTGCTGCTAACAGTAATGCTGAGACTAGTGAAAAACAGTGGGCCATGTTCAAAGCCATGCGTGATTTCTATTTTGTCCATCATGGACAATCCAACGGATTAGATAATCCTAAAGAATTCATGTTGCTTTTGAACCAGTATGTCAACCAACAACTTGGGAGTTAGTCCCAATATCAATAAACGCCAAAGCACTTAAACAAAAAAGCTGCCCCTTTCGAGACAGCTTCTTTTTCAATTCAATCAGAATGATTGATTATTTCTTGGTGTCGACGGTCATGTCTTCAACTACATCACCTTTAGCGTCGAGCTCAACCATGTCGTAACCTAGTTTTCTAAGCTTTTCACGGTTGCTGGCGCCATCTCCTACCACCAAAATATAGAACTGGTCATCGTCCAGGTATTTCTTGGCAAGATCGTTGATCTCTTCCTTGGTAATGGTGTTGATGATCTTAGTTTGCTCATCTACATAAGAACGATCCAGGTCATAATGTACGATCCTTCTCAGGAAGCTCGCCTTTTGACCAGGAGTTTCATAGCTTCTGGCATCACGCTGACCAATGGACTTTCTCATGAAAGCCAATTCATCATCGGTTATACCTCGCTCCCTGTATTCGCTGATCTCTTTCATGAATTCTACCACAGAGCTATCCGTCGCTGTTCCCAGCACACCTGCCAGCGCAGTAAACGATCCCTCATCCTCAGAAGAAGAAAAGAAGCCTCTTGCCCCGTAGGTCCAGCCTTTGTCTTCTCTTAGGTTCAGGTTAATTCTACTATTAAATGCTCCACCTAATGGATAATTCATCAAGAAGGACTTAAAATATTCGCCGGTAGCATCGTATTCCATTCCTGTCATGTAGCCAATTCTGATCTGAGACTGAGGTGCATCTACTTTGTCCACCAGGTACAATTTGGTCTTATCCGCAGGCTTCGCTTTTGGCATTTCCGGAATTTTTACATTCTTATTCTCCCAGTTTTTCAAAAACGCTAACTCGGGAAGGACCTCATCTCGATCAACATCACCTACGATCACTAGTTCGCCCAGATTCGGCGAATAGTAACTCGCGTAAAAAGCTTTCACATCATCCAGCGTAATGTTTTTCACGGTTCCTTCTATCCCTCCTGCTGGTGAGGAGAAGATGTGATTATCGCCGTACAATAACTTGTTGTACACCTGCGACGCAATGGATCCCGGATCTTTTTGACTCGCAATGATGCTTTCCATTTGCTGCTTGATCACTCGATCAAAATCGGCTTGGGCAAATCCGGGACGCAATAGTTTTTCTTCCACCAGCTCCATGGTACGTGCCAGGTTTTTCTTCAAGGTGTTGACACTGACCGTGGTAGAGCTACGTCCTCCTGAAATATTGATAGAACTTCCGATCTTACGAAGCTCTTCCTGCATCTCTTCCGCCGTGTAGTTCTCGGTAGATTCGTTGAGTAATCCAGCTGTAATTTGCGCCAGGCCACTTTTTGAAGGGTCATTCGCGTCGAACTTATGTCCTCCATTCAGGGTCAATCGAACGGCCACCGTAGGGATCTCATCACTTTTTGTTCCAATGACTTTGATGCCATTGTCAAATTCTGTTTCCCAGAATTCAGGCACCTTTACCAAAGGACTGGCACCTGGTGTTGGCTGCTTGCTTCGATCGAAAGATTCATTGGTGGGCTTGTTGTAAGTAAGTCCGGTATAATCTGTTGTAGGAAATGGATTGTTTCCACTTGTTGGCTTCTCAAAATTATCTTCTGCCACAGGAGCAGTTTCTTCATTCGGTAAGTAGCTCAGGATCACCCCATTTTTTCCATAGATGTATTTATTGAACACTCTCATTACATCTTCGGCGGTGATGTCCAGGTAACGCTGCAAATCAGTGTTGATCATATTCGGGTTTTCAAACATGTACTGATATCGGGCCAATCTTGAAAGTTTACCGCTCACACTGGCCAGGCCATTGATTACACTAGATTCTCTACTGGCTTTGAACTTTTCCAGGTCTGCTTGAGAAACTCCATTTTCTGCAAATTCATCCAGAATGTTTCTCATCTCTTCTGCAAACTGAGTCAGTGTTTGTCCCGGGTATGGCAAAACAAACATGGTAAACTCACCGGACAGCTCTGAGGTAGGGTGGAATACTGAAGCCTGAATCGCTTTTTGTGTCAATACAAACTTCTTGAAAAAGTAAGAGCTTTGGCCCACACCTAATATCTCGGAAAGGCAATCTAATGCCGCTTCATCCGGGTGCATCGCGGGAACAGAAGGATAAGTGAACATGACCGCCGGGAATCGAATGTTCCGATCGATATGTGAAATGTATCGGTCTTCCCCTACGGAAACCAGGTCAAGCTCCATTTTCTCTACCTCTGGTCCAGCAGGAATAGAGCCAAAATATTTCTCAACCAGTTTGATCACCTCTTGCGGGTTAACATCTCCACCTACGGAAACAGCAGCATTATTTGGGCCATACCAACGCATGAAGAAATTCTTCAGGTCATCCAGATTTGCACTATCCAAATCTTTCAACAAACCAATCGTTAACCAGGAATATGGGTGTCCATAAGGATATAGGGCTTCCATGGTTTTTTCACTCCACAGTCCGTAAGGTCTGTTGAGGTAGTTCTGTCCTTTCTCGTTTTTTACGGTGGCTCTTTGAACTTCGAATTTTTCAGGAGTTACGGCATCCAGGAGAAAGCCCATGCGATCTGCTTCCAACCAAAGCATGGTTTCCAGCTGATTACTTGGTACCGTCTCAAAGTAATTAGTCCTGTCGCGATTGGTCGTTCCATTTAGCGTCCCTCCGGATTCTGTGACAATTTTGAAATGTTCTTCGTCGGCCACATTGTCCGAACCCTGGAACATCATGTGCTCAAAGAAGTGAGCAAAACCCGATCTTTGAAGTTCTTCTCTGGCCGAACCAACATGGTAAGTAACATCTACATGAACCAGTGGGTCAGAGTGATCTTCATGAATGATCAGCGTAAGGCCATTGTCCAGTTGATATTTTTCATAGGGAATCACAAGATCGTCCCCAGTCTTCTCGACCTTCTCGATCAGTTTGGTTTGCCCGTGAAGCATCAATACAGATATCAATGCTGTACAGCAGGCGATCAATTTTCTCATTTTGTTTTAGGATTTGTTTCCTCAATGTTACGGAGAAAATCCTACTTGAGATGTCTCAGATCAAACTATCCGTCGTTCTGTCTGAAAAAGTGAAAGACTCTGTAAACCAGTGGACCTAATTTGGACAACTGTTAGCGGGAAAAGGATATTTAAAGCAGTGTAATATGATACGAACATTTACTTTAAAGAGGATGTCTCCTCGAAAGTCGTCTTTCCCCAAGGTAATTTCGAAATGGGGATTGCACCACAACCCTGGGTAAATTCCTATCACACCTTCAATTCCCGGGTCTTTCCGGACAGTTCCTCGACGATAGACTGGACCCTCCGGATGTTTTCGTGATTGGCTTCTATGGATTGCACAACCGATTCGGAGGTAGCATTCACCTGCTGTGCACCGGCCGCTGTTTCTTCCGAGATCACAATTACTTGCTCCGTTGCTACGATTACTTCTTTGATGTCATCATTCTGTTGCTGAGTAGACATCACAATCTTGTTAGATAATGTCTTGGTACCTTGATAGGATTCCACAATTTCCTGAAAGCTATCCGTTGCATTATGGGTGGTCTGCTCCCCTTCTTCGACCACCTGAGTGATGTCTTCAATCAATTTTGAAGTGGTATTTGCGGAACTCTGGATGTTGCTAACAAGGTCTTCAATCTCTTTGGATGATTGCTTGGATTGCTCCGCTAACAACCTGATTTGTGAAGCAATAATGGCAAACCCGCGACCCGCCTCTCCGGCCTGAGCCGCCTCAATGGCTGCGTTTAACGCCAAAAGGTTAGTTTGTGCAGCGATCTCCTGAATGATGGTAATGATTGCATTGATCTGACGAGATTGATCTTTCAGTTCTTTGATCACATCATTTCCAACCTGGAACTGACTCAGTATCCTGGACATGTTTCCACTGATCTCCTGAACCAGCTGCAATCCATGTTCACTCTGGTCTGCTCCTGTGTTGGACATGTCCTCAATGGATTTGGCCAACGTATGCATGTCCTCTGAAGATTGCATGATGTTCTCGATCAATGAAAAGGCATGATTGACTTGTTCAACCTGTCTGGACGCGCCAGTTTGTATTTCGGAAATGGAAGTTCGAATCCCTTCCACTTCTTCGCCCATGTTTTGACTGTGATTCGTACTCTCCTGAGCAATGCTTTGAATGGCCTCGGATTTCACCATGAGTTCGGACAAATGTCCTGAGATCCTTGCCAAGGCATCATTCAAATTCAGGCTTATGCGAAACCAATCCCCTTTTACGTCTGCATCAAACCTTGTAGATAGATTGCCTTGTGACATCTGCTCCGTTACATGATTGATCTCATTGAAAGGGACTAACAAGGATTCCAACAAATTATTGGTCGACTCTTGCAAAACCTTATAATCCTCGGACTTGGTATCCATGTTCATGCGCTGGTTGTAATCTCCCGATTCCAGGATCTGATTGATCAGCTGTTGCATTTGGTTGATGGCTCCGGTGAGGTTTCGCTGCTCTACCTGCAAATTTTTGGCATTTTCATCTGCCAGATACTTCTGCCTGGTCAATTCATCTTGCTTGGATACAATGTCATTTTCATAGCTGATATTGATATAAACCAGCAAATAGAGTTCGAACAAAATAAGTATCGTAACCGTCAGTAAGATCGTCTTGAAGGATTTCAAACTCGTATCTTCGTAGGGCATGTCATAAATCGGCAGTCCCAGGATGTCCTGGATCGGCTCAAAGAATACGAAACAGAAAAAGATGGTGATCACCACCATGTTGAATAGCCACTTTTCTCGTCGAAAATCAAAAATAATGGTAGCTCCAACAATGATCGGCAAAAAATACAGGCGCGCATTCTGAACTCGAATAATCCCCTTATCTACCTCATTGGCAATGGCTTCCAGATTGAAGATATAAAACGAAATGATCAGAAATCCTACTGATCCCAAAAGCAAAGTAACCCTCCCTGCTTGATGGCTAATAAAGCGATTGAGTAAAAGCGATATGATCGGTATAGGAAGAAAATACAAGCCTTCACCCGCAGCCCCTTTTAAACCAACAGACGACTGATAGAGTGTCTGTAAAGAAATCAGGGTAAATATGAAAAGGCTCAAGCCATTGGTGAATATCAGCCTGCTTTTAACAATATTGGGCATGGCTGGGTCGACACCAGCCTCTAAAAGATTTTTCCTAAACCAATTCATTCAATGAGATTCTGATTGGAAGTTAAGACTTTCATAACTATCACTCCAAAATCATTGTTCGGAAAAATGACATTTAATGTGTCAGATGGGAATTCTTTAGGTTGTTTTGGATTTAACCCAGGAAAATCAAACTAACTCGGCATGTGTACGCAGCACTTGTGGGATCACTAATTGGGACTCGTCATTGGTAATGATCGTTTGAGCAATTGCTGCTTTTTGCTCTTCGGAAAGTTGTCTTTCAATGATGGCTTGTACATCCTTTGCGTTGCGGTGTGGATCTCGCTTTAATACTCGCTGTGTTCTGATGTCCACGGGTGCCGAAACCAATATAAGGTAGTCCAGGGATTTGTATGAGCCTGTTTCCACCAACAATGCTGCTTCTTTCAAAACGTAACTAAAGGATTGTTCCTGGGCCCAATTTGCAAAATCTTCTGCTACAGCCGGATGGACTACCGCATTCAATTGTTCTAAGCGTTTAGGCTGATGGAATGCAATCTTGCCGATATGTTCGCGATTAAGTACTCCCTGATCATAACTCTCTGCCCCAAACAGTTCAATTACTTGCTCTCTGATCGCCTCATGTTCGTTCATGAGTCTTTTTGCTCTGCTATCTGCATCATAGACAGGAGCACCCAATGTTTGGAATATCCGACTCACGATGCTCTTTCCCGCACCGATACCTCCGGTTATACCTACGGTCTTCAATTGGGTTGGGGATAAACGACCCGAATGGTGTCAGGCATCATGTCTATCTCGATAGCCTCTTCCGGGAAATAGATCATGATTGGAAAAATGCTAGAATCACTTTCATCCAACAGGTTGAAATCCACAGTGATGCCAAAATCGGAAGCTTCATAATCCCTACTTTGTGAACGGGGAACAGTGAAATTCACCTCAATCTGATCAATGTTGGGCAAGGCCGAAGAATCTTCCGGAAAGTTGAGTATATCAAAAGGAACTGCCACCGATAAACGGTCGAAGCGCTCTACCTCGAAAAGTACCTGGACCTCCTCTGGTATGGCTTCAATGACATCTTCATCGGCAAGTGGGATCTCAATGTTTTCATCGAAATCATCATCGATATTGGATTCGGTAATCCTGACAATAAAAGGACTTTCCAGGCTATCGATAAAACTCTTCGGACCAATAAATTCAACTGAGTCTAGTGAAGTGGTCAATGGGGAGATGATCCGATAATCATCTCGCATCTGTATTGCCGATGAATCGATCTGAACAGCTACTTTCTTGGACAGTTTTTCCTCTATGTGCAAATAGAGTGTATCTGTCATCAGGTAGTTCACCTGAAGTTCACTCAGTTGATCCCGGACCACCGGAAGTAAAGAAGATCTGGAATAAAACCGGATCAGTGTCGGATTGTCGAGTTCAATGGTGAGTGGGGTGGGATTGAATAGGATGAACGTCCTTCTGAGCAGGTTCCAACCTCCACCGGACACATCTACTTTGATGGATTCTGGCAAGGGTTGCATGATCACGACATTTTCCCGTTCGAAATTGAACTTGAGGGGATAGATCAATCGTGTGGTGTACTCTTTGTTGAGTTCATTAAAAAACCAAAAGGTAGTGGCTCCTAACAATGAGAGCAACACTACCTTCCAGCTATTGAGACTATTAAAAAACCCCTTTCCTGCCATTTATCGCATTTGCATCAAGATTTTGCGTCGTAGCGTTTAGAAGCATCCAATGAAATGGAGGATTTCTCCACCACCAGCTTATTGCCTCGATCTACGTCCAAGGTCACGGTGGACTCATCCACGGAAGCCACCTTACCATGAATACCTCCCATGGTCACGACTTTGTCGCCTTTGTTGATCGCTTCAATGAACTTCTTGGATTCTTTTTGCTTCTTCTGCTGAGGACGAATGAAAAACAGATAGAATACTGCTACCATTCCTCCCAGCATGATAAACTGGCCATAATTGCCACCAATTCCTGCTTGCATTAATAGGGTTTGAATCATCTTATGAAATTAAGACGGCTGGTCTCCTTTGATCACGTTCGCTTTGATTTTCAAGCGGCTGATCTTAGGATACGTGTTTGCCGTAATCGTTACAGTTTTATTCTGGATACCAGGTTTTTTGCGGCTGTTGAACTGCACTTTGATCTCGCCAGTACCTCCTACCGGGATAGGCTCTCTTGGCCACTGTGGCACAGTACATCCACAAGAAGCAGTTGCACTAGAGATGATCAAAGGCGCGTCGCCATTGTTTGCAAATGTAAATACATGATCTACGATATCGCCTTCGTTGATGGTTCCGAAATCGTGATCTACTTCGGTGAACTCAAAAGAAGGCAGTGGTCCGTCAGGCTTCACCTCTGGTTGAGCAGGAGCGGTGGTATTTCCAGGAGTAAAAGGAGCTGTTTTTGCAGTTCCGTTCTTTGCTTCCAGCTCGGCTACTTTGCCTTCTAGTTTGGCAATTCGAGCTTCAGTTTCTTTGTTTGAGCAGCTTGCCACAAGTGCCCCTACAAAAAGGATTAACAATGCTTTTTTCATTCGAATATTATTTGATTAAATCGTGCCTTTCCGTGGCCTACTAATTCTTACAACCGTAAAACTATCGAAAAGTTAGTCTCTAACTTTTACTGAAATCCTAATGATGTGTTAAATCCGACAAATCAGATCAGCTTTTCTTGATCTGATCCATCAATCCATTCACATCATCCAGTAATTTTTCGGCCTTTTCTTTGGCACCACTGATGATCTTTTCGCCTTCGGCTTTGGCCTCACTTTGTACTTTGGTCTTGCCTTCCAGTAATTCTTCCAAGATCTCTTCAGACTTTTTCTTGTATTTGTCCAGCAAGAAAGAAAGCTTGTCTCTTGTGTGCGAACCCTTCTCAGGCGCATATAGCAATCCCAGGATACCACCGGCGATTAGGCCAATAAGAAAGGTTAAAAATGAAGTTCCTGATCCTCTGCTCATGATAAAATGTGTCTTTACTTATTGTCAATTAGTCCTCGCCCGCTCTTCTTTATCGTTCCATCCGAAGTTAGCTCGTTTGCCAAAACATCCAAAATACCATTTATAAATTGTTTGCTTTTGGGCGTGCTGTATTGCTTGGAGATTTCAATGAATTCATTGATTGTCACTTTCACCGGAATGCTTGGGAAATTGATCATTTCCGTCAGGGCCAGTTTCAATATCATCTTATCCAGCGTCGCTACTCGAGACATGTCCCAGTTTTTGGTTTTCCCGGCCAACAATGCTTCAAAGTCATGCTCCTTCTTGATGGTCTCATCAAACAGGATCCGGAAGTATTTGAAATCATCTGTTTCGTTCAAGCTCAGAGATTTCAATTCGAAAGATTCTTCCAGATTCGGCTCAAAGCTCTGCACCGTTTTTGTCACCATACTCCGTACGATAGACTTATTTTCACTCCAATGAAGATCCTGGGCGGCCATGAACTCGTCAATCACCTCTTCTTTGAAGATCAACTGCTTGGTCAGCAGTTTGGCCGCAGTGATGTGCTCTTCCTCAGAAGGTTCTTTTAATGCCTGGTAATCCAGAAACGCTTCGTTTTTGCTCCAGATATCTTTGTACCAACCACGCAAGTCATTCCTTTCTGCGTCCCAGCTGATCTTTTTGTCGATCGTTTCCTTCAGCAGTGGCTGGAATGTGCTCAACGCTTTGACCAACGGGTTGTTGATGTAGTGATAACCAAAGCCACCCTCCTGATTCGTTAGACTTTTGGCTTTGCGATCCTTCTCCTGGGTCTCAATGAAAGCCACTTCTGAAGGCACCAACAACAACTTTAGGTAGAGGTGATAAATGTTCTGGATCTCCTCTTCCATTCGCTTGCGACCAGCACGATGCTCATCGACGATGCGCTGGTCCAAAATACGCATGTGGTCTTTGACCAGGGCTGCCGTCTCTTCATCTTCGATGGCAGGATCCAGTCCTTTGAGCGTATCAAAGAAATGCTTCTTGGCAATTCTTTGCTGCTGCTCATGATGCTTTTTATCCAGCGAATCGTGGATCGCCGGATCCCACTTGAAATGGTCTGCCAGCTCCTCGGCCGCAATTTCGCGTAGCGATTCGATGGCTAAATGGTAGCCATACAATGCTTGCATTGCTTTGACCCTAAGAATCCGCCTGTTCAGCATCTTAATTTATTACCTGGTTGATTGATGAATGATTTAGTAAGCAAGTTTTACTTTTCCGATTTGCTCAATTCTTTTCAAGGCCAAATCTAATGCGGCTTTGTGAGTAGTCACGTCATTTTTTTCAGCGTACTCGATAACTTCAAGGCAAACGTCATAGATTCTCTCGGTCTGAGACATGACCCGCTCAAGGTTGTGATTGCCCTGCATTTCGTAATATACATTGGTGATCCCCCCACTATTGATCAGAAAATCAGGAGCGTAAAGGATGCCTTGTTCTTTGAGTTGATTTCCGTGACGGACTTCATCATCCAACTGATTATTCGCACCACCAGCCACGATGGTACAGTTCAATTTCCCGATGGTATCGTCATTTAGGGTAGCCCCCAATGCGCAAGGTGCATAAATGTCCATTTCGGTGGTGTAAACCTGATCAGGATCTACGACGGTCACCTGATGGTTTTTGGTCACTGCAGCAAGCTTGTCTTCAAAAATATCGCTCACCATCACCTGAGCACCTTCTTTATTCAGATATTCGATCAAATAGGTCCCGACATGCCCGGCACCTTGCACCATTACTTTCTTTCCTTCCAGGCTATCTGAGCCATAAACTTTTTTGGCAGATGCTTTCATTCCCATGTACACACCAAAAGCAGTCACCGGACTTGGATCACCTGAGCCACCCATGCTCACAGGAATACCTGCGACATACTGGGTTTCCATACGGACGTATTCCATATCACGTGTGCCCATGTTCACGTCTTCGGCCGTCCAGTATCTACCACCAATGCTATCTACAAATCTTCCGAAGCGACGCATGAATGCTTCGTTTTTTAGTTTTCGTGCATCTCCAATGATCACCGCTTTTCCTCCTCCAATGTTCAATCCGGCGATCGCATTTTTGAATGTCATCCCCCGAGATAAGCGAAGTACGTCTTTTACAGCTTCCTCCTCTGAGGTGTAATTCCACATGCGAGTCCCTCCCATGCCTGGACCGAGTACCGTATTGTGTAAGGCAATAATCGCCTTTAGGCCTGTTGCTTCATCATTGCAAAATACCAACTGTTCGTGTTCCATGTCGCTCATCTGCTCGAACACTGAAGGGGTATCAGTTTGGTGTTTGGTTTCGATCATTTCGAAAGAATTTAGAGTTATGCAATTTACCTTTGAATCAATTCTCCTGTGGAGGTGTTTATATTCGTGGGTTAATCTGAAAATGACGCCAAAATTAGCTGTTTTTAAAGAAATAAACATTTGATGGACTAATGTTGTCTTCCTTATGTGCTGTCTTTGGAACGCATCAAAAAAATATTTGACCACAAAGAATTTCGGGCTTTAAAACGAACCGAAAATAATATTCTGTGAAAGATCTTTCTGTCCTAAATAAGTACCTGCTCAAATACAAGTTTCATCTTTTGTTGGGCACCCTGTTTATTATCATTTCAAATTTCTTTTCGATCATTCCAGCCTGGGCAGTTCGGCATGCTTTTGACTTGTTAGAAAATAGTTTCGACATCTATGCTTTGTTTAATGGCAGTGAGCTACAAGGAGAAACCTACAGCCTTTTCGCTGCTAGTATTCTGATCCTGGGTGTACTGATTTTGATTTCGGCCCTATTGAAAGGAATCTTTATGTTTTTCATGCGCCAGACCATCATTGTGATGTCGCGCCACATCGAATATGATCAAAAGAATGAGATCTATCAGCACTACCAAACCCTGCCGCTGAGCTTTTACAGAAAGAACAACACCGGAGACCTCATGGCCCGGATCTCAGAGGATGTGAGCAAAGTACGGATGTACATCGGGCCGGCAATCATGTACGGCATCAACCTATTTACACTTTTCCTGATGGTGATCCCGTTCATGATCTCAATCAATCCGACTTTGACTGCCTATTCGCTGTTGCCGTTGCCACTGTTGTCCATCAGCATCTATTTCGTCAACAACATCATCAACAAGCGATCCGAGGAAATCCAACGCAGTTTGTCCAACCTGTCTACTTTTGTTCAAGAAGCATTTTCTGGCATTCGGGTGATCAAAGCTTATGTTCGTGAAGACAACATTGCCGGAGATTTTGAAACGGAGAGTGATGATTACAAAACCAAATCCTTGCGACTGGCTTTTGTCAATGCCTTGTTTTTACCTTTGATCATGGGGTTGATCGGCTTAAGTGTGATCCTTACGGTATACATCGGTGGGGTTGAAGTTTTCAAAGGCCAGATCACGACAGGAAATATTGCCGAATTCATCATCTACGTAAACATGCTGACCTGGCCGGTGACTTCTCTGGGATGGATTACCAGTATCATTCAGCGGGCAGCTGCTTCTCAGAAAAGGATCAATGAGTTTTTAGATACCAAAAACGACATCATTTCTCAGAAAGACCTTGAGAAGGAACTTGAGGGGCATTTAGTTTTCGATCAAGTCAGTTTTACCTATCCTGATTCGGGTATAGAGGCCCTTAAGGAAGTGTCTTTCGAAGTGTTTCCCGGGGAATCTTTGGCCATCGTTGGTACGACAGGTTCGGGAAAAAGCACCATTGCCAACCTGATCTGCCGCATGTATGATATTGATGAAGGAAACATTGCAGTAGATGAAAACAACATCAAAGATTACAACTTGTCCAGCCTGCGCAGCCAGATCGGATTTGTTCCACAGGATGTCTTCCTTTTCTCCGAGACCATTCGTAACAACATTGCATTTGGTAAACCAGACATGAGCGAATCCGATATTATTCAGGCAGCAAAGGATGCAGACCTGTTAGAAAATATAGAGCGATTCCCAGAAGGATTCGATACCAAGGTAGGTGAGCGTGGTATTACCTTATCCGGTGGTCAAAAACAGCGTGTCTCAATTGCTCGTGCGATCTCACGATCACCGCGCATTCTTATCCTGGATGATGCACTTTCTGCAGTAGACACTAAAACGGAGAACACCATCCTCAATTCCATGGCCAAGATCATGAAGGGAAGGACGTCCGTTGTAATCTCTCACCGGGTTTCTTCGGCCAAGTTAGCCGACAAGATCATCGTACTGCACGAAGGAAAAGTTGTGGAGCAGGGGACCAATGAAAGCCTGCTGGCAGCAAATGGTGTATTTAAGGAATTGTACGATAA
Source organism: Cytophagales bacterium (assembly GCA_033344775.1). NCBI lineage: Bacteria > Pseudomonadati > Bacteroidota > Cytophagia > Cytophagales > Cytophagales bacterium. The sequence continues at coordinate 2,151,603 of JAWPMT010000005.1, forward strand.
ACAGATGAAGGCCGACGAAGCACCGATAGCTTAGCACAAAAACACAAAAGAAATTATCGCTACTGCTTTTGAATGGTCGCGTTTTCGGAATCAATCACATAAACGTGTTTTTTTGATGAGCTGTAATCCATGATTGTATATTCTGTAATGGTTTCAGATACTTTCACCAGGTCATCAACGGTTAGATCGATGTAGCAGTTGTCAAACTCTGCTTGTGATTCATTTAGCAGAGCAAATGATTCATCAAAAACCAATGCCAGCTTTCCCGAAGTAGTAGCTCCACCACATCTACCCATATAGTTCAAGTTGGCATGATAGTTATAATGAAGCAGGATGTTTTTACCTCCATTGGCAATCGCCTCTATTTCGTAGTTTGTTCTGCCGGGCAAGGACAAATTTGACAAGTCAAAAAATTTACCATTGGGCAGCTTCAGGAATTGAACGGTCTTGAGGATTTCGCTACTTGAGCTGTTGAGCGATACCCAAAACTCCTTATCGTTATTCTTCCATTTCCCTTGAAGTCTGTACTCCTCAAAATCGAGATGAAACCTTTCCGTAATCACAGGTATGTTTTCGGCAAAAGACTCCAGTTCATAAATGTGATTGTCCAGATACTGAGTGCCTTCTTCTCTTTCATAGACCAGATTTTCTATTCCCTTCAAAAAATTGACATCTTCAGAAGCAAATAAATGTAATTGACCTCCAGTCCATATTCCCGCTAAGGGAATTGGAATTTCTACTTTATCATATTTGTACCAACCACCGACGGCATGTACATACCCTAAATTGTCCGAGTGACCTGCAACTTTCAGGTAGACGGTAATTGGATATTCATCATTAATATGTCCATGCAGGATCCTTTCATCTGAAGTAATAGCAATGACCTCATGGCTTTGACCAAACGAAGCAAATGATACGAGCAAGAACAGCAGAAAGTATAATTTCATCCTGTAAATTTTAACATCCTCTGGTATAGTACCAAATATTCAGATTGCCTTCTTCATCAATTACTTTGATCCATCCTTCTAGCTCATACTCCTCAATCACCTCTCCTTCACATCTTTCCTTATTCAACTTGATGACCTTGACCTGACTCCATTGACCTTGATGTACCCCCGTTAAACTGATTTCATGTAAGAAGGTAAGTGTCTCCAGTTTTTCATGTGAAGCCGAAGGGCCGCTTCTTAAATTGAGTGGATGCTCAATATAAAACCCTAGTACTTTCCCGGACATTTCAGCCATGAACTCCTGATAGCACAAACTCCTAAAACCTAACTTTTCAAGGTCTTCTTGTGATGCCCAAATAGAAGCCTGGTCTGGAAGTATTTTTATGTATCCATCCTGATACTGGTGGAAACTGATTGCCATCACCTCATATCCTACTTCTTTCAAGTCCCCCCAGAAATCTAGCTCCGTTGTGTCATTTTTCAGGTTGATGAAGACCAAAGTATACGGATCTTCATTTCCTGAGGAGTCCAGTCCTTTGCGCTGAAGCTGACCTACTTTCGAACCGTTTGGTCGATCATACAACGGAAGCTGTCCGGTCTTAGGAAAATAGACACAACAATCGTTCCCTTTGGAGCTTTTTTCCGGGTAAATAATTCCATACTGACCAAATTGTGCCTGCAGTACAATGGCAAAACAAGTGAACGAGGTTAATAGGATGAATCTCAACATGCTGAAAGTATTTTTCTACAATGATCAATGATAAACACTGAAATACATCATCTCGTAAGTGATGGAGAATAATTACCCTATCGGTGCTATCTCCTCGATCTTAGGGCTTTCTTCGTTAGAAGGATTATCCTTGGTATTCGTTGTATTATCAGGATTATTTCGTCCGTTCCGCCTGCCTGTATCTTCCATGAGGTACTGGTTGATTTCAGACCGTAGCTCTTTTGCCGTAAGGTTCTCCATGAAACTGCCTTGTTTGACAATAGAGATCTGACCGGTCTCCTCAGAAACGACGATGAGCAGGGTGTCGGTAATTTCAGACATGCCAATCGCTGCACGGTGCCTCAAACCAAATTGTGCCGGAATATCATCTCGTTCTGTAACCGGCAGAATACAACGTGCCGCCACGATTTTATTTCTATAGATGATCACTGCACCATCGTGAAGAGGACTGAATTTATTGAAAATGGAGAGCAGTAAACGTTTTGAGATCACGGCTTCCATCCGATCTCCGGAATCGGCGTAGAATTTCAGTTCAGAATTTCGGGAAAGCACAATCAATGCTCCGGTTTCACTGCCGCTAAGCACCTTGGCGGCATCTACAATAGAAGTCACATCAGACCTTATGGCGCGCTTATCCGGGGACCAGATCCCTTTGATGTTTTTCACCAATTGCCCATCATCCAGGGCCGTCGTTCTGCCCACTAATAGCAGGAATTTTCGAATCTCCTGCTGAAAAAGGATGATCACCGCCAAAACTCCCACACCCATGAATTGTCCAAGAATGGTGGTTACCAGCTCCATGCCAGCGGCATCTACTACCAGAAACAGCAGGTACAAAAAGATAAAACCGAGGAATACCCGAATGGCTAAGCTTCCGCGAATGAGTTTATAGGCCTGGGACAACAGGATGGTCACCAAGGTCACATCAATGATGTCAACGATGGTTATTTCCAGAAATCCTAATTTAAATCCCAGTATCACTCTTTTATCCTCCGCGTTAATTCCACAACCTCCTTAGCTTCCTTCACGTCATGGACCCTCAGGATGGATGCCCCATTCAAAATAGCTACTGTATTCAGTACTGAAGTACCATTGAGCGACTCTTCTGCGGTAATACCCAATGTCCGGTGGATCATGGATTTTCTGGAAACACCTACAAGTAGTGGTTTCTCGAGATTCTTAAAATACGCTAAAGATCGCAGCAATTGAAAGTTTTGGTCAATATTTTTAGCAAAGCCAAACCCAGGATCAATAATCACGTCCTTCACGTGGTATTTATAAGCCCTTTCCAGCATTTCGCCGAAATAAGACATCATCTCAGTAAGTAAATCGTCATATTCCGCTAAATGTTTCATGGTTTGCGGAGAACCTTTCATATGCATCCCGATAAATGGCACCTGCAAATCCCCAGCCACGGGAATGATTTCCGTATCCAGGCGCCCTCCTGAAATATCATTGATCATATGCGCCCCTGCCTCGATGGCTTCTCGCGCGACTCCCGATCGAAAGGTATCAATAGAAACAATGGCTTGCGGAAAGGCGTTGGTCACGGCTTTGATGGGTTCCAACACCCGTTGAAGTTCTTCTTTTTCGGGAATATCAACAGCACCCGGTCTTGAAGAATAACCTCCAATATCTAAAAAAGTGGCCCCTGCACTGATATGCGTTTCGGCCCTGGTCAAAATGCTTTCCATTTCTTGTACGCGACTTCCTGCATAGAAGGAATCTGGCGTTACATTGAGAATTCCCATAAGCCTGGGAATCCTGAAATCAAACAATTGTCCCTGAATATTGATTGAATCCACCTTTTACAAGTACTCTATAAGCGATGATATAGCTCTCGTTGCTATTGTCCGCAAAAGTCGTGTATTTTGGGCTAATAATTAGCTCTTCAGTCAAAGAGAACACATGAGAATTTTACAAGAATTAGCAAGATTCATGGTCGGCGGATTATTCATCTTCTCCGGCGCCATCAAAGTCAATGATCCCATCGGTACCGCGATTAAACTCGAAGAATATTTTGAGGTCTTCGCCTACGACATTGCCCCTTTCTTTGAAATTTTTGTTCCTGCCGCACTTTTCTTATCTGTGTTTCTCAGTGTGCTGGAAATTGTTCTGGGGATTGCGCTATTGATCGGATACCGGGTCAATCTCACCTCCTGGGTACTGCTTTTGATGATCGTGTTTTTCACCTTCCTCACCTTCTATTCTGCCTATTTCAATAAGGTGACTGACTGTGGGTGTTTTGGTGACGCCATCAAATTGACACCCTGGCAATCCTTTTACAAAGACATCATTTTACTTGTTCTGATCGTTTTCATCTTCCGATTCAGGAAAAAGATCCCCGCATTTCTTTCAGAAAAAGTGGGTATGATCACCGTAGCCGCATCTACCCTCATCTTTGTTGTCGTAGCAATCACTGCCATACGGCATCTACCTTTCATTGATTTCCGTACTTACGCCATCGGGAATAACATTCCAGAATTGATGCTGCCAAGCGGAGAACTGGAATATGCCTACATCATGGAAAAGGACGGCAAAGAGTATTCTTTCCCCACCTATCCTACGGATAAGTCATATAAGTTCATTTCACTGGATGTCCTGAATCCTGAAGTTCAACCCAAGATCACAGACTTGTCGGTTTGGAATGATGATGGTGAGTACACCGAAGAGTTGCTTTCTGGACAAAAGCTGGTCGCCATCATGTACAATACCGATAAAACGGATATCGACAATCTGGAAGACATGAAGACACTATTTCTATCTGTGAAAGGAGTGGAAACCTGGATACTTACTGCTTCTGGCCCAGAACAATTTGAAAGTTTCCGGCATGAGCATCAAATTGCTACCCCTTATTTCTTCGCAGACGCGACGGTGCTGAAAACGATCGTACGGTCCAATCCTGGCTTTATCCTATTGAATAATGGCATTGTGTTGGGAAAATGGCATCACAATGACACGCCTTCTGCCAGTGAGATCCATCGAATCATCCGCTAATGGACAGAAAGATCTTCCTGATAGGCATGCCTGGTGCGGGAAAAACAACATTAGGACGGTTGCTAGCCGATGCTTTGGAGTGGCGAGTGACCGATGTAGATCATGAATTGGAACGGATCGAAGGAAAATCTGTAACAGAAATCTTCAAGGAAGAAGGCGAAACCTATTTCCGATCTGCAGAACGAAATGTCTTACATTCTTTAGCACAAACACCCGGTGATCTGATCGTCGCCACAGGTGGAGGAGCACCTTGCTTTCATGGCAACATGAAATTCATGAACACCTTTGGGACCACCATCTTTCTTGATCCCCCGATGGATGTGCTTCTAAAAAGAATCGAACAAGAAGATCAAAGGCCATTATTTCACAATACATCAATCCGAGAAAAACTTGAACAGATGTATGCAGACCGCATCCTGTACTATCATCAAGCTAAGCTGAGGATCAAAATAGACAACCCGAATATCCGGGAGGTGATTAAGGAGTTGGGGTTGGGTGAAGGGAATCCTTAATCACACATGAAATAGTGTTCTGCAAACCTGCAGAATACAGAAACACGCGTGAAACAGCGTTCTACAAGGTTGCAGAAGCCAGAAACACAGGTGCGAGAGCATTTCTAATAAAACACTCTAGACTTAGCAAGGCGAAGACTTAATCCAAGCTCAACTATATGGTCTCAGCGAGACGCTTGGACCAGGTGAGGGAGTGGTTGGCCCCATTCAATTTAAGCGCTTTGCAACATTTGATCTGATGACATCTCTTCAATGATGGCATTCAATTCCTGATTGGCTCGGACGACTTCTCCAATGACGATGATGGCCGGGGAAGAAAGCCCAAGCCGCTCCACTTCATGTTGTATGGTGTCGATGGTGCCTACACCCATTTTTTGTTTTGAAGTCGTTCCGTGTTGAATGATAGCGATGGGTAAACTCCCTCTTTCTAATGATTGATAAGTTTCAATGATGCGTCCTAGCTTCTTCATACCCATCAAAATCACGATGGTCGCACTGGACCTGGCGGCCAAGGCTACATCTCCGGAGAGTTCCAGACTCTTAGTAGTCCCGGTAATTACCCAGAAGCTTTCGCTGTAACCTCTTTTGGTAATTGGGATATCAATGGCTGCAGGCACTGCGACACAGCTACTGATCCCGGGAACCATCTCGGTTTCCATCCCATGGACCTGGGCGTGATCCATTTCTTCATGACCTCTACCAAACACAAATGGATCTCCGCCTTTCAACCGAACGATTGCTTCATGCTTTTGACCATACGCCACGATCATCTCATTGATGTATACCTGCTGATGCGTATGCATCCCAGCTCGCTTGCCTACGTAGACTTTGATACAGTCTTCTTGACAATACTCCAACAACTCTTCCGACGCTAGCGCATCATACAAGACCACATCTGCCTTTTTAAGGGCCTTAATGGCTTTTACAGTAATTAGGTCCGGATCACCAGGTCCTGCTCCTACTAAGGTCAATTTCGACATGACTACTTAATTTATTTTTCAAAAGTACGTAATAGATATGCATACTTAAAATAATAATTACGTATTTTTACGTAAATTTTACTGAAATGAAGCGGATAATCGTTGTTGGAAATGGCATGGTAAGCCATAAGTTCTGTCTGAAACTACGTACAATCGCAGGTTCGGACACTTATGAAGTGGTGATTTATGGTGAAGAGACCTGGCCCGCTTATGATCGGGTTCATTTAAGTGAGTATTTCACCGAACAATCCGTGGACAAACTTCTCATGGCTCCTTCGGATTGGTATCAAGATCAAAACATCACTTTAAAAACTGGGCAACTGATCATTTCGATAGACCCACAACAGCGTACCGTCCTGACCCACGAAGGGAAAACGGATCACTATGATTATCTCGTTCTGGCGACAGGATCGCGTCCGTTTGTTCCGAAGATTGATGGGGTGGAAAAGCGAGGCGTATTCGTCTATCGCACCATTGAAGACCTGGATCAAATCATTTCCTATGCAAAAAACATTAAACGCGGGGCCGTTCTTGGCGGAGGGCTGTTAGGCCTTGAAGCGGCTAAAGCTTTACTGGACCTTAACCTGGATGCTCAAGTCATTGAGTTCGCTCCTCGACTGATGCCCAGACAGTTAGACGAAGCAGGCTCCAATACGCTGAAAAGCGAAATCGAATCCCTCGGAATTGAAATCCTACTCAATAAAAACACTTCCAAAGTAGCCGGAACGGACCAAATGGCCGGGTTGGAGTTTGCGGATGGATCTCAACTTGATACCGAAATGTTGGTGATCTCCTGCGGAATCATTTCAAGAGATGAACTAGCCGAATCAGCCGGTTTAGAAAAGGGAGCTCGGGGGGGCTTCAAAGTGAATGAGTACCTGCAAACCAATGATCCAAATATCTATGCTGTCGGTGAAGCGGCAGCATTCAACGATATGATCTACGGTCTGGTAGCTCCAGGTTATGATATGGCAGAGATCGCCGCTAATCACATTACCGATCAGGCCTCCAAAACCTTCACAGGGGCAGACATGTCGACGAAGTTGAAATTGATCGGAGTAGAAGTTGGGAGTTTTGGAGATGCCTTGGGCGATACACCTGGAAGCATTCCAATTTCATTTGAGGATAAGAACTCTGGCATATACAAACGCATCAATATTTCCAGCGATAAAAAACATTTGCTAGGAGGAATTCTTGTAGGTGACACTTCCGATTATGGCATGTTACTGCAAATCACTCAAAACAGTATGGCGATTCCTCCGAATCCTGAAGACCTGATCTTAGGGACCCGAGGTGGGCAAGCCAATGGGAATACCATTCTGGACCTACCAGATACTGCACAAATCTGCTCCTGCGAGAATGTAAGCAAAGGAGATCTTGTTGATGCCATCAAATCACAGAACATTACGGACCTCAAAGAGCTCAGGAACTGTACAGGTGCTGGAACTGGTTGCGGTGCATGCTCGCCGATGGTAGGAGATATTTTCAGCGCGCAACTTAAGGAAATGGGGCAAACCGTTCGCAAGACATTGTGCCCGCATTTCGACTATACGCGACAAGAACTTTATAGCCTCATCAAAGTCAAAGGAATTAAAACCTACAACGAATTACTTGACCAATATGGTGAAGGCGATGGCTGTGAAACTTGTAAACCTGCAGTTGCTTCCCTACTCGCAAGTATTTGGAATGATAAAATTCTGAAACAAGAAACCATTCAGGACACCAATGATCGTTTTTTGGCAAACATTCAAAAAGGAGGAAGTTACTCTGTAGTTCCGCGTGTACCAGGTGGTGAGATCACGCCAGAAAAATTGATAGCGATAGGAACCGTAGCCAAAAAGTATGATCTGTACACAAAAATTACCGGCGGCCAGCGCATCGATATGTTTGGGGCACGTTTGAATGATTTGCCCAAAATCTGGCGAGAACTGATAGATGCCGGATTTGAAAGTGGGCATGCGTACGGTAAATCATTGAGAACAGTAAAAAGCTGTGTTGGTTCTACCTGGTGTCGATACGGATTGCATGATTCTGTCTCCTACGCCATTGAAATTGAAGATCGTTACAAAGGCATTCGTTCTCCACACAAATTGAAAGGCGGTGTTTCCGGATGTAGACGTGAATGTGCTGAAGCACAGGCCAAAGATTTCGGACTGATTGCTACTGAATTAGGATACAATCTCTATGTGTGTGGTAATGGCGGAGCCAATCCTCAGCATGCCAAATTACTCGCCGGAGATATCGATGAGAAAACGGCCATCAAGTACCTGGATCGTTTCCTGATGTTTTATATCCAAACTGCCGAACCTCTGAACAGAACTGCGGTTTGGTTGAATAAACTGGATGGTGGGATCGACTATTTAAGAGAAGTAGTCGTCGAAGATTCATTAGGCATTGGGGAAGATCTGGAAAAGGACATGCAAGCATTGATTGCTGCCTATCACTGCGAATGGAAAGAAGCCATCAACGATGAAAAGATGATGAAAAGATTCAGCCACTTCGCCAATTCAGATGATTATGATCCTACTCAGCAGTTTTCGTCCATGCGCGAGATGAAAAAACCCGCAGGCTGGGAATCCATTTCAAAATAAGCCAACAACATGACAGAATTAACTACCTATAAAACCACCACGCCAGCGGAAGTTTCTAAATGGATTGCTACCCTTCCGGCAGATGAATTTCCTGAGAATGGAGGATTGAATGTGAAAGTTGAAGACCTTCAGATCGCAATATTCAATTTTACGCGTCGAAATGAGTGGTTCGCAACCCAAAATCTGTGCCCTCACAAGCAGCAAATGATCCTCTCACGTGGTATGATTGGTTCCGATGGAGATGAACCGAAAGTAGCCTGCCCTTTCCATAAGAAGACCTTTTCGTTAAAAACCGGAGAAAACCTCAACGGAGATGAATGCCCAATCGCTACGTATCCTGTTAAAGTAGAAGGAGGTACGGTATACGTAGGCATTGCCTAAAAACTACGTAGACACCAGATGGTTTATGTAATTTAGCGGCTCGAAAACATGAGAAAACCTCAGTTCAAGCGGCTCGAATACCTCTATTACGTAGCATTAGGGTGTATCGCTCTAAGTATTATCGTCAGCCAGTTCTTTATTCAAACGAGTATTGACCGACAGCAAGATGATGCGCGCGTGATCAATGTGGCCGGCCGGCAACGGATGTTGAGTCAGAAAATCAGCAAACTGGCCTTGAAGCTACAGCAAGAACACCCGCAGAAGGCCCAAAGTCAACAAGAGCTTGAAGAAGCCCTGAACTTATGGATCCAATCTCATGAAGGACTGCTAAATGGTGATAGTACCCTTGGCTTAGAAGGGCAAAATTCATTGGCCATCCTTTCCATGTTCGATGTGATCGAATCGCCCTTCCGGATCATGTCATCAAGCGCTTCTGTCCTGCTAGACTCCCAGGCTAGCGATTCAGTAAAAGCCCTGGCCTGTCAGGAGATTCTTGCTCACGAAGCTTCTTTTTTGAAGGGCATGAATGAAATCGTGTTTCGCTACGACAGTGAAGCACAAGCTAAGGTGAACGAATTGAAACAGAAAGAATACATCCTGTTTTTCATTTCGATCTTAATCATCAGCTTCGAGCTGGCTTTTGTTTTTCGACCCATAGCCAGAAACGTTCAAAAAACAGTAGTAGACCTCCAAAAGTCGGAAGAGGCTTCCAAACAGATGACTGCAGAACTGACTGACCTCTATGAAGAATTAGGCAAGAGTTATCAAGATCTGGAAGCGGTTAATTTCGAACCGGAATCTCCTTCCGTTTATGCGAAGATGGACTTTCAGGGCAATTTTAGTTTTCATAGTGCTTTGTTCCTGAAATTGATGGAATATGAAGCGGAACCGGCCTCAAACATCACAGAAATTCTGCAAAACAGCGGTTATGATCCCGTATTCATCAATGGCTTATTGGAATTACTATCCCAGAAGAAAAACTGGATCGGTGAATTGAAGTTGATCAATGAAGCCGGTGATTTCTGTTGGCTGGAAACCTTTCTGGTACCCGTTCCAGCAACCAACGAGATCAAAATGGTGGCCCGTGACCTGACCGAAAACAAAGAGGCCAAAATGCGGTCTCGGGAAATCAACAGAGAACGCATCGAAAAGTCCGTCAAAGAACACCAATTTCGTTCTTCATTGATTTTGCAAGGTCAGGAAGAAGAGCGCAAAAGAATTTCGCAGGAACTGCACGATGGCGTGGGTCAAATGATGTCGGCATTGAAAATGATGCTGGAATCGATCCTACCCACTTCCAGTCCCATGAAAAATCGCCTGAAAGACGCGAAGGGTTTAACGAAAAGCATCATCCAGGAAGTACGGCGTGTAAGCTTCAACCTCACTCCAAGTAGTCTCGATGATTTCGGACTGGTGCCGGCGGTTAGAAAATTTTGTGAAGAAATCAATGGTGTCACTGACTCGGAAATTACTTTCACCAATGAGACACGCTTTATCAATCGACTGGAGAGCTCCATTGAAACCAACTTGTACCGCATCGTACAGGAAGCGGTCAATAATGCCATCAAATACGCTCGTGCCAAGGAAATCAACGTGATTTTTCATCATAATTTGAATAGCTTACAAATTGCGATAGAAGATAATGGTCGTGGATTTGATGTCAATTCATTGGAGCAAAGCGGCCACTTCGAAAAAGCAGGTCACGGTATTTTTAATATGAAAGAAAGAACCGCTTATGTAGGTGGCAATTTTCAATTGGTAACCGAACCTGAAAAAGGAACAAAAATTTATATCACCCTAGCCCTAAATAGCAATGATTAATGTAGCCCTGGCAGATGATCATGAAATTGTAAGATCCGGAATCAAAACGGTCATAGAAGATGATCCGGATATTGCTGTGATCTGGGAAGCAGAAAATGGCAAAGAAACCCTCGAAAAGCTTGAAAATACGACACCTGATGTCCTTGTCCTTGATATTAGGATGCCTATTATGTCGGGTCTGGATGTCGCGCAACATCTCATGGGACAACAAAAAGACTTCCGCATCCTTATGCTTACAATGCATAATGACTCAGAATATATTCTCAAGTCTCTGCAATATCAGGCAGATGGGTATCTATTGAAAGACACGAGCAAAACGGAACTAAACAAAGCCATCAAAGTAGTGCACGGAGGGCACAAATATTTCAGTGGTGACATTTCTGACACCATCATTAATTCATTCGTGGCAAATCCCTCCGAACCCGTCACCGTTCCCACCAAATCCGAGCCCTCTCGAACATCAATAGAGGATTTTAACCTGACCAAAAGGGAAAAGCAAATCCTGGACCTCATCACCAAAGGCTTTCACAACAAAGACATTGCTGAAAACCTGGGCAAAAGCATCCGTACCGTAGAAACACATCGATTCAACATCATGAAAAAAATGAATGTAAACAATGTGACAGATCTACTGAATAAGGTGAAGTGATGTGTAACCCTCAATCGCTTTATCTCATTTCCTCACCTGGCAAAGATTTATGGATAAGAAATACACTTCAATTGAAGATCAAGTTAACTACGGATTAGACGCTATCGACCCGAACGATGAGGTAAGCATCAAGACCAGGGACTTGATAGAGATATTTAAGGTCTTTGGCGAACTGAATCGATTCTTCCATCAACCCTTGCACTATGAACAACTATCAGATGTCCTAGCATTCATGGGAAACAAAGATCGAGGTGGGTATCATTTAATTCATAAGATGTATTTCGAACTGATTAGAAAGTATATTCCTAAAGAGATTGATGAGAAATTCGGAGATGAAGATGATCCCTTTTGCAACCCCAACCTTCCATACTACTACCTGAATCACGCTGACAAAGAAATCGCAGACGGAACAGAGAACATCCAATCGAAAAGTGATTTCATTGAATTTCTTAAGCATTTCAGAATAAACACCGAAGACTGGGAGAACTGCAATTTGGATGACTTCCTTGAAGCACTTCAGGCCTACGCGGAAGACTTGAACGGCTACTATACAAATTTGGACTTCAAACGAACACCCGATGAAGCTTCCTGGAGAGTCCTTGCTCAACTTCTGAAAGGCGCATCTATCTACGAATAAGTAAGATGTAACAAGTCTACTATCACGGCTTCAACACATCTGAACTTGAAAACGTGGATACGACAAAAAACCTGAACTCAGGTTGATAGAGCTCCCCTAGTCGGGTAACCCAACCCAAAGGCCGGGATTACCCTTTTCTTTATTACTAAAACTCAAACGAAGGTCCAATATGATAGCCCTCGTATTTCTTTCCCGCAGCTTTGGGAAAAGGCGTAGCACACAGTTTTTCTGCACTTAGTGTCAAATCAAACATGATCCCAATGGTTAGTTTCAGCTGATCGGGATTTCCATTAAAAGTGACGTGCAGTCCGTTCAGCAAGGAAGCATATGAGGCATTGAACTCATCGACCTTCTTCCTTTCAAAACTTCCTGCAGGCAACATATGCGCTTTGGTATCCGGAAAAATGGGCCATACATTCTCAGGGTTAAAAGGAATGTCGGGACCTCTGAAAGCATAGCCATACTTGGCATCCTTGTCTGGCACCAGTCTTTTACCGCGGTACAACTCTTCAAACTTGTAGTAGTGCGCGATCTCGCCTTCAAAATCTACAGGTTTTTTCTCCGTCCCTTCACCTTGCTCAATGATGATATTAATCGCATTGATGGCATCCTGTTTGGTCAGAATGGGAAATAAAAGCTCCGAGGGGAAGAAACTAGAAATTACCTGATTATTCGGGCTGCCGGGCAATTTGTTAGGGGCTATTTCTTTGATCTTATTAGCGATCGCATCATAATATTCACCTATTGTTTTGAATTCATCTTCCGAGGCCTTCAATTTCGCACCTTCCAGCTTCAAAGGCTCTTCCGGTTCCTCAATTTCCATGAACACATCTTTCACCTGATCTTTCGAATATTTTGCCAGCGTGACCACCAAACTTCCTCCAATGCCCATTGGTAAATGTCCCGGATATTCGGGTACGAATTTTGGCTTATTGATAGCTGGACTACCGCCGATGGCATTCATAATATTGGCAGCAATGGTCATGTGCATCATTTCCTCAATCACAATGGAGTGAATGATCTCCCAGATCTCACGTTCGGCATTTGACTTTAAGGAAAACATCGCCGTGAGATAAGGAGGAATAGTTGCGTGTTCCAGCTCTATGGCATTTTGCACGTAGGGCTGCAGTTCCTCAAGGGTCTTTACCTGATTGATCCCCTGGACATGTTTAGCATCTAATTTGATCATGGTGCATTAAAATTTTAGGTTTTCAATCGCGTCGGCCACAATGATTTCGGCTTTTTTCGCCAGCACTGCCAACTTCAAGTTTTTCTGTTTTTCAGTTATTTCCTGACCGGCTGGTGCAGGGCTTTTAGCCACATGTTTTTTACCGGAGGCTGGCGAAGCAGCTACACCTTCTGTACCAATGATTGGATTTTCCAGCCATTTCAAAATAGTTTCCTTCTTTGCTGCTGATAGATCTCTGGTCACAGGCATGTACATGGAATCCGTGAGTTCTAATCCAAAAGCAAAATGCAACAACTCTTTGCGAGCAATTACCGCTTCCGGGTCACCCAGGTTTGCGATGAACTTACTCATGATCGGATACAGGTTGCCATACTGGATCATAATTTCAGCAATATCACTCCAAATCGGCTCATCAGGCACCTTAAAATAGTCGTACAAATGAATGGTGATGTATTCGTTGTTGAATGGCCCAATTGCAGGGTCTTCTCCTACCCCTCTAAGGGCATATTCAATCCAATAGATCTGGCCATCGATGTAGCCACGCGGATTATGAATGGCGTTGCCAGTTATGGGTAATATCCCGGAACCATTCGTGATCTCAATCGAAGCACTAAAACTCAGACCATCTACCGGATAATTGTTCCCTGGCACTTCTGATATCGGGCTATTCGGGCCTTTGGGAGTAACAGGCGTCGGCGGTTGCAGGTTAAGATCAACCGTACCTGCTGCTAATGGATTACCCCATTGATAGGCATAAAAATTGACACTAACTTGCTCATCGGTATCCAACCGAAGCACAAAATTATCCGCACGAACATTGTATCCTCCGATGGATTCTCTGGCCACCAATGCGTAATTCCCATTGTCTAATTCGGAAAGTAATACGACTTGATTACTGGCAAGCACTTGGGCTGTAGCCGCATCGATGTTCTTGAATTCAACAATACCTCCAGTTTGCGGAAGCCATTCCGCTCCGTTGGTATAATCAAGCTCCCCGATCGCATGGTAATTGGACGCAAAATCTTTCTTTTTAATAATTACCCTTGAAGCATTGACAGAATTGGTGAGGCTTTGTGTGGTTACCGCCACCAATAATTTCAGGTTGAGATTTACTTTACCTGTCGCATTAACGATAGGAAAGCTACTGCCAAAGTCCATCGTAAGACTGCTGGCTGCTGCATCAAATTGAAAGTTTGTATTACTAAAGTATGTTTGAAATCCTGTCGCAGATTTATTATGGGTACCATATAGCCTCCTGGCTGGGGCAAAGGTCTCGGGCTCACCTTCAAACCACGGACCAATGGCTCCTAACAAAAAACCGAGGGTATACCTGGGCTGGAGTTCCTCCGTAACCTTCCCTTTCTCGTCATATTGGTATCGGTTATAGAAATAACCAAAAGCATTGAGATTCAGGCTCAGTTTGTTTCCTTGCGTCGTATTTCTCAGTTCCTTGAAGAATCGATAATCGTTCGCTTTTTCCCCCCATTGAATATTGAAAAGCGTAGTGGTCCAGGAACCTCCAAGTGCCTGCCCGTTTTCAGTTTTTGCATCATTGGTCTGGCGCATCTGCAGGTCACGGAAAGAAACTGTCGTCAATTCGCCATCGAGGATCAGTTCATTGTCACTGGTGGTGATCCGTAGATGCACTGCCCAAAGCGCTGATACCCCCTGCTGTTGCGGGTCAAGATCGACCATTTTACCGGTAGTTCGACCTTCCGCTCCCTGGATCAATTGTCCGATCAACGGACTTTCCTTGGCTGAAATGGCTTCGGAACCATCCGCATAGGTCAATTTCTGAATGGTACAGTTTTGAAAATCAAATACGGCACCACCTTCAGGGTTCCACCAACCGTTGGCTGCACCTTGCCCCCATTCCTGGAAATTTGGCTCGAACGTAGCATTATTGTAATGGGCTGGGTCATTGTTTACCGTGGATACGTCGGACAAGAAGTCACCCGAAAACACCAGCCTCGGCGTATTTAAGTAGGACATACGAATTAAGAAAAGGTTAAAAATCTATGCTGATCATGAAGTCCGGGGAGACCCATTGATCTTGTTATTTGTAACTTAATTGCAATTCCTGATTTTAACAACCAACTATCGGAGATTTAACTGTTAGTTCAAACAAGCGTATGGCTGCTCTTCTAAGTAAGCCATAACTACGTATTTCCGTAATTCGACCACTTTTCTACCCACAGTCTCAAAAATCACCTCCTCGGTTCTTTCAACGAAATCAGGCTTCTTCCATGAATTCAGCAAATTCCTGACCTGGTTCACTACTTATTTTGAAAGTATTGTATTTCTACGTATTATTACGTATATATTTACGTATTTAGACTTATTCATACGTACTTTTGAATCATCTAATCTAAGTACAGAGTAAGTACTAGTCATATGAAAAAAGCAATTCCCTTAATAGCCTTCATGGTTATTCTCTCTGCGTTGACAGTCAATGCACAGTTTTCATTAACGGGAGAAATACGTCCCAGAACAGAACTCTACGACGGAAACAATACGTTATTAGCTCAGCCAGACAATGAGCCTGGTGTGGCCACACAACAACGAACCAGACTTTACTTTACTTATAAAGACACCACCGGGTTAAAGATCGTTTTCTCTCCTCAGGTGGTCACCTTCTGGGGACAGGATCCTCAATTCCTGGATCTTCTGGGGGATAATGCTCCAAACGGCGAAGCTGAAGGTATTTTTTCTGTGTTTGAAGCATACGCTGAATATGCGGCCTCTGACTGGTATACCCTTAAGGTAGGACGTCAAGCGATCAGTTACGGTGATCAACGTTGGTTCGGTGCACTTGGGTGGGCGGCCACAGGAAGAGCACACAATGCCTTTGTAAATAAGCTAACATTTGGAAAAACGAAGTTGGATATTGGTGTAGCTCTGAACCAGACAAAACACACCAACGATACTGAAACAGCTGCCATTGGCGCCATTAGAGCTGGCTACAAGAGCCTTCAATACCTATGGGCAACAATTCCTACCAGTAGCAAATTCAAAATCCAGGCCATGGTAACGAATGAAGTGCTGGTGAATAATTTAACCACCACAGAAGTTGGCTATGGAAACCGCACCACTTTTGGAATCCTACCTTCATTCACTTCGGGAGATATTGCCATCAATGCTTCCGGATATTGGCAAAATGGCCTTGGGGCAAATACCGGAGCTTCCTTATATGCCATAGACATCACCTACAAAGGCGCAGGTATTCCGATCACCTTAGGAGCTGATATTGTCTCTTCTGATGACCCTGATACGGACGATAAAAACGAAGCCTGGGCACAGCCATTTGGTACCAACCACAAATTCTATGGTTTCATGGATTTCTTCTACGTAGGACCCGGTGAAGCCGTAGGTCTCAATGACTTCTACGCAAAAGCAGTATTCAAAACTGGCAGCAAGTCAAAATTGATCTTCATGCCTCATATCCTAACCACCAATAAAGACCGCCTAAATCTTGACGGAGAATTAGAAGGTGGATCATACGGAACTGAGCTTGACTTTATCTACGACCTCAATGTGAGCAAGGGCTTCAATTTCAAATTGGGCTACTCTGTTCTTTCTGCAACAGATCTTCTCAAAGCATACAAAGGTGGCTCAGCTGCCGGCGATGCAGAATCTTTCAACCAGTGGGCATGGATGCAACTCACTTTCAAACCAAAATTCCTTTAAGCACTAGCAAAAAATTATTAAGATGAAAAAGCAAAAATTACTAACCTTTTTCGTGTGGATGATGATGGTCGTCATCTGCGTGATCAGTGGCTGTAGCGGTGAATCTTCTACCTCAAGTACGGCATCAGAGGAAACAGCAGAACCCTCACTGGACATTGAAAAACCACAGCTTACTTTCGGCTTCATCAAGTTGACGGATATGGCTCCTTTGGCCATTGCCAAAGAGCTAGGCTACTTCGAAGAAGAAGGGCTTTATGTAACGATTGAAGCACAAGCCAATTGGAAAAATGTATTGGATCGTGTGATTGACGGACAGTTGGATGGCTCTCACATGCTGGCGGGGCAGCCTATTGCAGCTCAGGCGGGATTCGGCCGACAAGCTTCCTTACAGACGCCTTTCTCTATGGACCTGAACGGAAACGGCATCACCGTATCTAACGAAGTATGGTCCATGATGAAGCCTAATGTAACGAAAGATGCCAACGGAAAGCCGGTTCACCCGATCAAAGCAGATGCTATCAAGCCTGTAGTTGAGTCATACAAAGCAGATGGTAAGCCATTCAAAATGGGCATGGTCTTTCCGGTATCTACACACAACTACGAAATCCGATACTGGCTGGCTGCTGCTGGCATTCATCCTGGGATGTATACCGCAGATAACATCCAGGGACAGGTGGATGCAGACGTATTGCTTTCTGTAACACCTCCACCACAGATGCCTGCGACTTTGGAAGCAGGAACAATTTACGGCTACTGCGTGGGTGAGCCATGGAATCAGCAGGCGGTTTTCAAAGGCATTGGCGTGCCTGTCACAACGAACTACGACGTTTGGAAGAACAATCCTGAGAAAGTATTTGTGATGACCAAACAGTTCATGGACGAGAACCCTAATACCGCCATTGCAGTCACTAAAGCTTTGATCAGAGCTGGAAAATGGCTGGACAATCCTGCTAACCGACCTGAAGCAGTAGGCATACTTTCCATGCCTGATTACGTAGGAGCAGACTCTGCAGTAATCGCGAATTCCATGACGGGAACTTTCGAGTTTGAGAAAGGTGACAAGCGAGAAATGCCTGATTTCAACGTATTCTACAAATACAATGCCACCTATCCATTCTATTCTGATGCCATTTGGTTCCTGACACAAATGAGAAGATGGGGACAGATCCCAGAAGCCAAGCCTGCATCCTGGTACCACGAAACTGCCAAGAATGTTTACCGACCTGATATCTGGAAACAAGCCGCTGAATTGCTGGTCGCCGAAGGTAAAATTCCTGCTTCGGACATCCCGGATACGGACGGCTATAAGCCAGCTACATCAGAATTCATCGATGGCAATGCTTTCGACGCAAAAGACCCTATCGCTTACATCAACAGCTTCAAGATCGGCAACAAAGATGTCGAAGCCACTGCTGGCATGTAGTGACAGGAAATAAACGCAAGTAATTGAAATCAAGGAGAGGTGGCACGTCCACCTTCTCTTGATTCCTTTAGAACCAAAGACTTTACACCCAAACCGCTTTAATTATGCTAAATATTTTAAAAACTACAGGGCTTAGTGTAGCTGCCATAGCTGCATTTCTACTGATCTGGACAGCAAGTTCACAGGCACTTTACAATAAAGCGGTCGATACGACGATTGAAAAGATCAGAACCACCCAATCTGAAGAAGCCGCACTCGAAACCCGAAAGCGCATTGAATCTGGAGATCCCAGCAGCCAGCCTAACAGCTTGCCCTCTCCGATATTTGTTTGGAAGACTGCTCAGCTCTTGGTAAAAGACGCAGCTCAGGTGAATCATGACAAAAGGGCCTTTCGAAAGAAAATGGCCAAAACCAATGCCAAACTAGAAGCTCAGGGCAAAAAACCTATCGTCTACACAGGCCGTCCCTCCTTCCTCGACCAGATATTTACCAGCTTAGAAAACATCCTCTGGGGTGTACTACTGGCCATGAGCATTTCGATCCCAATCGGAATCCTGACTGGTCTTAGCAAAAACTTTAAAATCGCCACGAACTGGTTCGTACAGATATTCAAGCCGATCTCACCGGTAGTTTGGTTCCTGCTCGTACAGATGATCGTCAACACGATCATGACTGATCCGGATGCCAACAATGCCTTTGTGATCACATTCATCAGTGTTGGACTCTGCGCCATGTGGGCAACACTGGTCAATACTTCGGTGGGGGTTTCTTCTGTTGATGAAAACTACCTGAACGTAGCGAAGGTGCTACGATTGAGCGTGGGTAAAAAGATCATGAAAGTGGTCCTTCCCGCAGCCGTCCCACTGATTTTTACTGGGCTAAGAATTACGGTATCTGTTTCCTGGATGGTATTGATCGCTGTAGAGTGGCTGAGCCAAAGTCCCGGACTCGGAGGATTCGTTCGTGAAGAATTCCAAAACGGATCCAGCAGCTCCAACGCAAAAATCATGGTCGCCATGTTCGTAATCGGGATCATCGGATTCCTGCTGGATAAACTCATGGCCACCATCCAGGGCATGGTAAGCTTTGAAGACAGACAAAAAGCATCGCCGATGATGATCGTTCGCAACCTATTTGTCAAAAACAAACAAGCAGCATAATCATGGCATTCCTGGAAATAAAAAACGTCAGTAAGTCTTACGGCTCAGGTAGCGAAAAGACAGAAGTACTGAAAAATATTAATCTATCCGTCGAAGAAGGGGAATTCATCTGCATCATCGGGTTTTCCGGCATGGGAAAAACCACGCTCATCAATTTGATTGAAGGCTTGATCTTTCCAGATGAAGGTGAAGTGCTATTGGAAGGGAAACCCATCACGGGCCCAGGCCCCGATCGCAGCATTGTTTTCCAAAACTACTCGCTGCTTCCCTGGCTGAATGTGAAGGAAAATGTGGGCATGGCTATCAAGGAGGTATTTCCCAAATGGACCAGGAAAAAGGTACAAGAGCACACGGAAGATTATGTAGAGAAAGTGAACCTGACTCCTGCGCTTGAGAAAAGGCCTGCAGAATTATCAGGGGGTATGCGGCAACGAGTATCTGTGGCTCGGGCACTTTCACTGGCACCAACTGTCATGTTACTGGATGAGCCATTAAGTGCCCTGGATGCTTTAACCAGAAGCAATCTTCAGGACGAGATCACCCAAATCTGGGGTGAAGACAAAAAAACCGTGGTAATGATCACCAACAGCGTGGATGAAGGGCTGATTTTGGCAGACCGGATCATTCCATTGACGATTGGGCCTGGGGCTACTTTGGGACCGGAGTTCAAAGTGAGCATCCCACGACCAAGGGATAAAAATTCACTCGATCAGAACCTTGAATATAAGAAACTGAGGACAGAAATCACGAAATACATGATCGAAATGAATGAGGAAATGAA
This sequence comes from Cytophagales bacterium, assembly GCA_033344775.1. Taxonomy (NCBI): domain Bacteria; kingdom Pseudomonadati; phylum Bacteroidota; class Cytophagia; order Cytophagales; species Cytophagales bacterium. The sequence goes on from JAWPMT010000005.1 coordinate 2,172,088, forward strand.
GAGCAAATCCAATGCTGGAGCTTATGCCCTTCCTGACCTCAAGCCTAAATCCTTGAAACCTAAAAAAGTCGCTTAACCCAATAAATAGCTAAAAAATGGAAACTATAGTAGAAATAGCTGCCCCTGTTGATGTAATAGTAAAAGAAGAAGTGCAGGATGTAGCGACTGAAAAGCCGGTCATGCTGGACATTGTCAATCTGGCCAAAGTCTATCCTACTCCCAAAGGTCCCTATGTGGTTTTGGAAGGGCTTGACCTGAAAATCAGAGAAAGTGAATTCATCTGCATCATCGGGCATTCCGGATGTGGGAAATCCACGTTGCTGAGCATGATTGCCGGGCTTAATGAAATCTCCGATGGCACCATCACCTTGAATGGTAGTGAGATCGTTGGTCCCGGACCGGATCGAGGGGTCGTTTTTCAGGCACCCAGCTTATTTCCCTGGATGAGTACATTGGATAATGTTCTCCTCGGTGTAAAACAGGTTTTTCCTCATGGAAGTAAACAAGAACAGATCGACATTGCCAAGTATTATCTTGCCCGTGTAGGCCTGGAAGATGCTTTCCATAAAAAGGCTGCAGACCTTTCTCAAGGCATGCAACAGCGGGTTGGTATCGCCAGGGCTTTTGCCTTGAAGCCAAAGATCTTATTACTGGACGAGCCTTTTGGCATGTTAGATTCCCTCACCAAGAATGAATTGCAGCAGGTACTGATCGATGTGGTCCAACAAGAGCAGATCACTGCCATTATGGTCACGCACGATGTGGATGAGGCCATTTTCCTGGCGGATCGTGTGGTGATGATGACCAGCGGACCCTACGCTAAAATTGGCAAGGACCAGCCAATTGGTTTCCATCGCCCAAGAAACAAGGTAGAGGTGATGGAGGATCCCAACTATTACAAAGAACGAGATGTACTGATTGACTTTTTGAATCACTAGTTCATTCTAATCTACAAACAGGATATCCATAAGCATCATGTAACAATCACTTTTAACAGACCAAGCTATGAGAACCTTAACTTCAAAATACATTACCGTACTCGCCATTTTGACGATAGCCATCATGGCGAGTCAGCTATTCATGCAAAAAACGATCAATGACAGTAAAACGGACGCCCGGATCATCAACATTTCCGGAAGGCAAAGAATGCTGAGTCAAAAGATCACCAAAGCTTCCCTCAAACTGTCCTCTGCCCAAGATGTCAAAGAGTTTGAAAGCGCCAAATCTGAACTCACCAAGGCACTACAATTATGGTCCAGTAGTCACGAGAAATTGCAGTCCGGAAATGCCGAGCTAGATGTTAGTCAATTCAATGAATCAGTTCAACTTCGACGACTTTTTGCAGCCATCGAACCTCATTTTGATACCATTAGATTGGCAGCAATGTATCTGATCAACAGCGAATATGACCTTCAAACAGATGCAGCGACCCTTACAACCATTCAATCCAATCTGGACCAGATCACCGAAAATGAAGCTCCGTTCCTTGATTTAATGAATCAAATCACGTTTGAATACGATCGATTGGCTTCCAACAAGATCAGTTTCCTCTCTAAAATCGAATATGGATTACTGGGAATTACACTCTTGTTGATTGTGATCGAGGTGCTACTGGTATTTCTACCCATGTTCAAGTCATCCAAGGTGAAAGATCAAAAAATTGATGAGTTGAATTCTATACTGGACGAGGAAAAATCCTTTGCCACAGGACAGATCGATCAGGCCAATAAAATGATCCATAACCTTCGAAAAATCGCTAGAAAACTAAAGCTGGAACTGGATCAAAATCAGAAAAACCATGCACTCAGTGCAGGGGAACAATTGAAATTGTACCTGGATCTTAAAGAACAGAACACCCGATTAAAAGAAAATAATGACTTATTGAAAATGCAGTTCCGGGAGTTTTCAGGTAAGCATCTATCTAATAATTAAATCATTTGTGGAGGTACGAAATCGGCTAAAGAAAAATTCATATAAAACCACCTGTTCGTATTGCGGGGTTGGATGTGGCATTGTTGTTTCGAAAGATCGAAATGATCGTTTACACATTGAGGGGGACGAAGATCATCCGGTGAACCGGGGCATGCTTTGCTCGAAGGGAATGAACCTCCATTATACGGTCATGGACCAAAGTGATCGGCTGACACATCCAAAAATGCGATGGAGTCGCAATCATCCCATGCAGGAAGTCCCCTGGGACGCAGCGTTTAATCGAATGGCTGCCGTTTTCAAGACGTTCATTCAGCAACACGGGCCAGATAGTGTAGGTCTTTATGTTTCCGGGCAGTGCCTCACTGAAGAATACTACCTCGCCAACAAATTGGTGAAGGGATTTCTTGGAACGAATAACATTGACACCAACAGTAGACTTTGCATGAGCTCGGCTGTGGTGGCCTATAAAGAAACACTGGGTGACGATGCAGTTCCAATTAGCTACGAAGACATTGAGTTATCAGATTGCTTGTTCATTGCCGGAGCGAACCCTGCCTGGTGCCATCCTATATTGTTTCGCCGCATAGAAACGCACAAACAAACCCGACCAGACACCAAAATCATTGTGGTAGATCCAAGGGTGACAGAAAGTGCGGCCATGGCGGATCTGCACTTACAGGTTCATCCCGGGACAGATCAATACCTTTTTTATGCTATCGCTCGCTTCCTCATTGAGCAGGGCATGATCGACCAAAAATTCATTGAGGAGCATACGGATGGTTTTGATGCATTCGCCAAAGAGGTCAAAAAGAAAACGTTGAAGGAATACTCTTCCATCTGCAAGGTTCCTATCGACGATATCGTTACGGCCGCGCGATGGATCGGCAAATCCAAAGGCTTTCTCACCTTATGGGCCATGGGGCTTAACCAAAGCACATCAGGTGTCAATCAGAATCTGGCATTGATCAACCTGAACTTGATCACAGGAAAAATCGGAAAACCTGGAAATGGACCTTTTTCTCTCACTGGACAGCCCAATGCCATGGGAGGCCGGGAAGTGGGAGGTCTGGCCAACCTTTTAGCTGCTCACAAAAACCTCAATAATCCTGAGCATCGTCAAGAAGTCGCTGATTTCTGGGGGGTAAATGAAATCCAACCAAAACCCGGCCTGACCGCTACAGAAATGTTTGAGTCACTGAAGTCGGGAAAAATGAAAGCGATCTGGATCATTTGCACCAATCCCTCGGTCAGTATGCCTAATGCACGACTCGTAGATGAGGCCTTGAAAACCGCCAGCTTTGTGGTGGTTCAGGACATTTCAAAAAACAGCGATACGGTCCAATATGCTGACCTGATCTTGCCGGCAGCTTCCTGGCTGGAAAAGGAAGGTACTATGACTAATTCCGAACGGCGAATCACGTACTTGCCCAAAGTCGTAGATGCACCAGGGGTCGCGCTTCCGGATGCAGAGATCATCATGCGATTTGCAAGGAAAATGGGCTATCATGGCTTTGATTTTCCGAATACAGAATCCATTTATAACGAACATACAGCCCTCACGAAAGGCACACCGATCGACATTTCGGGGCTCACCTACGATAAACTGAAAGCCGCCCGATCCATTCAATGGCCTGTGCCCACAGCTGATCATCGAGGGACTCCCCGATTGTTTGAAGACGGACAATTCCTCACGCCAACCGGAAAAGCCAACATCCTTACCAATGGCCCCAGTAATCAGCATGAATCAACTAATGAGGAATTTCCTTTGATCCTGACCACTGGCAGGGTTCGGGATCAATGGCACACCATGACCAAAACCGGGAAGGTGGCCAAGCTCAGAAAACACATCGGTAAACCGCAGTTGGAGATCCATCCTTCAGATGCAGAATGTCGAGGGATCAAAGATTCAGACCCAGTGATCATCACAAGCGCTCGCGGTGAGGTGCAAGTCACAGCGAAACTGACCGATCGCATCAAAAAAGGGGTGGTTTTTCTGCCCATGCACTGGGGCAAAACCCTACAAAATGACCGGACACGTGCCAATAATCTGACCAACGATCAATACGATCCCAAGTCGAAGCAACCTGGCTACAAGTTCACCGCGGTACAGGTAAAGCCATTGAAAATTCCTAAAAGAAAGATCATTGTCGTCGGTGCGGGAGCGGCTTCTTTTCGATTTGTCAATACTTATCGTGACCACATTCGTGAAGATGAAATTCATGTCTTCTCCAAAGAAGCGTGGCCTTATTATAATCGGGTGTTGCTGCCAGATTATGTGAATGAAACCAAGGCCTGGGATGACCTGCTCAAATTCACCGAAGAAGAAATTGATGGATTGGACTTGCAGCTTTATCCCAGTAATCCTATTACCAGAGTCAATCGGGAAGCTAAAACCGTAATTGACCATGAGGGCACCACCCATCATTATGACGTACTGATTTTAGCCACTGGTAGCCGTGCATTTGTCCCGCCCAATTCCAACATTGAATTGCCGCAGGTATTTACCATGCGCGATCGGCAAAATGCGGATGACCTGAAAAAATCAATATCCCGAGATAGCCATGTATTGGTGATTGGTGGAGGACTCCTTGGATTGGAATTAGCAGCCGCTTTGGCTGAAATCGAGATCCCCACGACGATTGTACAGCTTGGATCCCGCTTGATGGAGCGTCAACTCGATCCGGTAGCTAGCGCCATGTTGAGAGAATATGTGGAAGAATTAGGCATTCGCATCTATACCAATGATCAAGTGATGGACATTCAGGAAGCGCAGGACCAAACGTTAACGGTCAGTTTGAAAAGTGGCAATCATGTCGAGGTAAATGCGGTGGTCTATGCCATTGGAACCCGACCAAATATTGAATTGGCGACTGAATCAGGACTGGATTGTGGACGTGGGGTGGTTGTGAATGAATACCTGCAAACCTCCGACCCGGATGTCTTTGCTTTAGGAGAAATTGCAGAGTATGACAAGAAACTTTGTGGTATTACCGCCGCTGCAGAACAACAAGCAGATACTTGTGCCAAGTTTTTATTAGGAGACCTTTCCAGCTACTATCAAGGCACCCAACCCATGAATATCCTGAAGTTTCCAAGTCTAGACTTGTGCTCAGTGGGCATTGCCGAAATCCCTCCCAATAGCCAGCATTATCATGAAATTACCTTCCTGGACCGGGAAGCCCTGTACTATAAGAAATGCATCATTCACAATGATAAGCTGGTCGGGACCATTCTGATGGGTGATAAATCCGAATTCGCAGAATTCAAGGAGATGATCGACAATGGGACAGAGTTATCCGAAAAAAGATTGAAACTGCTGCGATCCGGGAAACCCACCACGCCTTCCAAAGGGAAGCTGGTTTGCTCCTGTAACAATGTGGGTGTGGGCAACCTGACTGACGCGATCCATGCCGGGAATGAAGACTTGAACTCCGTCTGTGAAACCACTGGCGCAGGGCTTGGTTGTGGCAGCTGCAAGTCGGAGGTCAAGCGGATCATCGAACAAACTTTAGTCGCTGACCTATCTTAAAATTATTAGATTATGGGCAAAAAAAAGGAGGTGAAAGAGCTGGTCAGGGTTTTTGTGAAAGGGGGCATCATTTCTCCAGGAGATTTCCTGAAGGTTTTGATTGTGGCCGAAAAACTCGGTGCCGAATACATTCATTTCGGATCTCGGCAAGACATTTTATTGCCGGTGAAAGAACAGGATCAGGTATCTCTGGAGCAAACTTTCCAATCCATTCGAACCGAATACGAGATCAACACCTTCAATTACCAGAACATCTCCAGTTCCTATGTTTCACAGGACATATTGCCTTCGAAAGCATGGTTGGTTTCTCACATTTACCACTACGTTCTAGACAGCTTCGACTACCGGCCTCAATTACGGATCAATGTGGTAGACTCTTCTCAAAGTCTGGTTCCACTGTTCACCGGTCAAATCAATTTTGTCGCTTCTAATCAGGAGAATTTTTGGTATGTCTATCTGAGATTCAGGAACATTGAAGAAACGCCCTGGCAAATGCCCTTGCTCGTGTACACTGAGGACCTGGTCAAAGTGGCACAAACGGTAGAAAAACATTACCTGGATGGGTCGGTCGACAATTATCAGGACCTATTTCGACACGTTTCGGAAACGACCCAGATGAATACGCAGCCCGTAACGGAAGACCTGGTGTTACCCGAAACGCATTTTCCATATTACGAAGGAATGAACCGACTAAGGGACGATAAAAACTGGTTGGGTCTGTACTGGAGAAGTAATGAATATCGCATTTCTACTTTACAGGCCATCATGAAGCGGTGCATTGATACAGAGGTCGGAAAAGTCTCGCTTACACCGTGGAAGTCCTTCATCATTAAAGGCATCTCGGACAAAGACTTGATCGGATGGGAAAAACTGATGGGGAAATTCGGGATGAACCTACGCCATTCTGCCCTGGAGCTCAACTGGCATTTACCCGCTTTAGACCGGGAGGCACTCGAACTCAAATTTTATCTGGTTCGCGAATTGGACAAGCAGGACATCAGCACCTACGGATTGACCTTCACCATCAAGACCTCCGATGATATCACGTTATTTACGTCGATCGTTATAGAAAAGCATACGATTTCACCAGAAACAACTACCTACAACATCCTTTACAGCAAGAATTTCAATGCCAATGAGATCGAATATCGGACCTATGCGGCTGATGTTCCAAAGAGTGTGTTGACCTCTTTGATTGTGGAATTGAGTCAGATGTATTTCGATAATTTGGACGACAGTTCACCTGAGTCTCACAAGGTCAAGCAAATCAATGATCAGATCAGCGATCGCGTGTATCAGTGTTCCCATTGCCTGACACTCTATGATCCAACTTATGGCGATCCAAAAGCAAATATTTTATCCGGCACGCTATTCGGGGACTTACATAAAGATTATTGCTGCCCTACTTGCGGAGCGGATAAGAGTGCGTTTGCGTTGTTGAGATAGAAGCACTTTTTCGAAGGTCTCAATGTGCTTACTGCTCGGTGAACTTCGAACTTAGTTTCTTCAAAGAATGACTCTGAGTAGCTTAGAAAAAAGCTATTTCAGCTTGTTAATTTCTGACTTGTCTTTCAAGAAAATCTGTATCGTTTCCATACTATTCAAACCAAAATTACTCAAGCCAATATCCTTCCTCATTTCAAGAATTAATTTGTCAACACTTTGAAAAAGCTTCTTTCCATCTGATGGATATCCAGCTGCTATCTTCTCATATTCAATATGAGCTTTAATAACATTTGAAGAAGCCCTCAAGAGTAGATCTCTTCTATACTCTACCATGAAATCAATAAGATTTTGTTCGGTCGGCACTATAGTTGAAGTCAACTCATTACTTCCGGCTATTACCTCTACTAACTTTTTAATAAACTTATTGTATAACTCAATTTTAGACTCTCTGTGTGCCTCTTCAAGCTCACGAGTCTTAATTCTATTTTGAGAATAGATGGCCACAGATACTCCTACTAATATAGTAGCCGCTGCTGTGACTATCGCGGCTCCAAGCTTCGAGTCAGCTGTTTGTAGAAAAGTTAATAGTTCCTTCCCTCCAAGCCAAAGTAACCAAGCAAATCCTACTATTATGATCATAGCAAGAATCATTGAGAAAATTTGTTTCATTAATTCAATTTATCGTGGTTTAAATAATAGTCAATGCCATTAGCACTTCCTCAATCACCCTCAATGACTAATTTTATGATTTCGTTCATTGATGGAATTTAATATTAAATATATCTCAATAATATTAAAACCACTTTCTGCAAAGCTTCCTTATCAAGAATCCCAGAGCTATCAAGCTGGTAATTATTTCTGAGTATATTTTATTTAACCAACCTCAAATAAAAAAGTCCAGGCGAACACCTGGACTTGTATCAATTAACCCTTTTAGGATTTTATAATCTCTTTTAGAAAGTAAACCCGAAGGTCACCAATGCACTAGTAGTACTTTGTTCTACAGTCGCCACCGGTGTGTTCTCAGCAGTAAAGTAAGGGCTAAACAACGCGTCACTTCTGCTGTTAACAATCGCCAGGTCTACGAAATACCCGGAGCTGCGATATCCTAAGCCAACCGAGATGTTCTGAATACTTCTGTCAAAATCAGAGTCCTTGAAAGGGTCTGCCTGATATCCATAGCCACCACGGACACGCATTTGATCGAAGCGCAACTCTGCGCCTAATCGGTAATTGACCACCGCATCATACAAAGCAAGGATCTCCTGATTATCGGCTCTTTCCTGAAAATCATTGGTTCGGATCTCAGCATTCGAGTAATCTACAAACTCAACATCTGCGGATAAGAAACCTTGCTTGCCGAGGAAAACCGTCGCTCCTACGTTCAATTTCGAAGGGGTACGCAAATTATAATTCGAAGTGAAAATGTCACTCTGCTCAGAGATTAATCCTAATTGGATAGTATCATCTGGCAACTGGTAGGAATAGAACTCATTCCACAGTGTTGTAAAATCAAACGAATTCTCCTCTTCCAATGCGTAGTAAGTGGGAGAGGTATAATTCACACCCAGGGTCACAAAGTCGACAGGCCGTGCAATCAATCCTACGGACAAATTAACGCCTGCTCCGGTCACATTCAATTGATCCTCAATCGTGATACTGTTCAGGATATCATCCGGGTCCCCATTCTCAAAGGTGAATCCATCCTCTGAATAAGTTCTGGTTCTTCGAAAATCAACGGTAGCAATGCCCAGTCCTGCTCCAAAATAGAGCTTATCCATGTAGTTACCTCCCCAGGCAATATTGATCTGGTTTTGTCCGCCTCGCGTTCGGATGCTTTCTGTTTGACGTGGCAAGGAGCCATAGAAACTACCCACCAAAGACGTATATCCGTCGTAAGCAGGATCATCTTCTACCAGCGTCACCAGTCCATTATCAAAGACGCCAAATCCATCCGTTCTATCAATCAGAAAATGATTGTAGGCCACCGACTCGAATCCTCCCAGTCCTCCAGGATCGGAAATTCCTGCATTTTCCACGAAAGAATCTACAATGGAGTTATTGGGATTGATACCCTGGTATTCTACTTCATTTTGGAAGTTGTTGGTCCGATTAAAAGTAATCGCAAATGATCCTCCTCGAAACTTGTTCTCTGAAGTATTAGGTCTTCCATAGTTGATCACCACACCTAAATGTGCAAAATTGAAATTATTGCGAAATGAGGAAGTGTTATCATCCAGGTAAGAAGCATCCGCATTGTGAAAATTTAAACTGGGGGTAAACTCGAAGGTGCTTCGATTGTAGAAGCCCAATCCCGCAGGATTAGAACTTGCTGAACTTTGATCTCCTCCAAGAGAAACCTGTGCTCCCCCGAGGCCCTGAATCCTGGCCGTGCCTCCAAAAGTCGTTCTACTGAAGAGTAAAGCGTCATTGTAATAACCAAAGGGACCCTGGGCCGTGGCCGTACTCACAAGACATACCATGAGCAGGCCAAATATATTTAGCTTCAAATTTTTGAACATTTCTTTTTGAGTTTTGTGTACGACTACTAGTTTCCTGAATGACTAGTTTCTTCCGCCTCTTCCTCCTGAACTTCTGCTGCCACCACTGCTGCGGCTTCCTCCACTACTTCTGCTCCCGCCACTACTTCTTGATCCACCGGAGTAAGAAGAAGATCTTGAACTTCCGCTACTTCTGCTTGGAGAAATAGAGCGGCTACTTGATCTGCTGCTTGAGCCTGAGCTGTAAGACTTAGAAGAAGAACGGCTGCTAGAACCTGAGCTATACGATCTTGATCTGCTCGATCTGCTTGAGCTACCAGAAGAATAAGAACGATTAGAGCTACCAGAGCTTGGTCGAGTGCTATAGCTTCTGGATGATTGACTACCAGATCTACGGTTCGTGTTCGCGTAGTTTCTTGATCTGGACGTACTAGAGCTAGAGTAACTTCTTCCTGACGAAACCGCACTTCTTGAAGGCTGCGTTCTTCTTACCGTGCTTGAGCTACGATTACTTCTTGAAGTATTGACCTCTGCACTTCTGGCGTCTCTGGACCTTGCCACAGAGCTGCTTCTTGATCGATTAGACGAAGCGTAAGATCGGCTTGAACGTCCGGAATTGTAATCTTCTACCCTTCTCGGAGAGTATCTTGAGCTGGATCGGGCCGTCGTAGCACTTCTGGCTCGACTTCCACTTGACCTGGTAGCACTGCTTCTGTATCTTGTTCCACTGGTACTTCTGGCTACACGACCATTGCTTGCTGCACGACCATTCGCACTTGAAGCAACGCTTCCTCTGCTCCCTCTGGTCACCACGCTTCTGCTTCCTGCGGCACGGCTACCTCTCACTTGGCTGGCAAGAGACCCACCTCGGCTATTTCTGGCACCAACTACCACATTTCTTCTACCGGCAGCACGTCGCTCACCGACTACCACTACCCTGTTATAGGCTCCCGTGTAATATCCGTTGTAATATCCTGCCAGATAAGCATTGCCACGAGGAGCAAAGCCATATCCGAATCCTGGAGGACAGAAGAATGGATCATAGAAGCCTCCACCCCATCGGTTCCATCCATTGCCCCAGCCAAATCCAACATTCCAGCCTCTGTTCCAACCCCAGCCGACATTCCAGCCAAAGCCAGCATTCCAACCCCAGAAGGGATCGTTCCAACCCCAGAACGGATCATTCCAGCCAAAACCAGTATTCCAACCCCAGCCATTGTTCCAGCCCCATGGGTCATTGAACCGTGGATCGAATCGATAGGCAGAGCTACCGTAGTAATTATTGATTACCGTGGGCGTAGATGTGGGTACATCGTCAGGATAATATTCGATTACCTCGTCACCTTCATATCCATATTCCGGATTGATGGTGTCTGCCTCGGCATCTGCCTGATATCGAGCGATGTATTCCGGATTTACCCGGGTTGCCGAATAGTTATCGTCGTAGGTATCATTTCGAAAAGACTGATACGTCGTTCTTGATTCGGAGTTTGCATCGCTGACACCACTGAACCCTGGCTTCTTTTCAGCCAGTTTCAGGCTTTCTTTCTCTCTATCCTTGGAGGTATAGTAAAGATCATCGTATTCCTGAGCTGTCAATCCCTGCAGACCCACGATAAGTGTAAAAATCACTAACAAAAACGGGGTAAAAATCTTCGTCGCTTTCATGATACTACAATTTTAAGCATTTAAAACCATTAAATCGAGTTCCTGCCCAAGCATGATCGGCTTTATATTTGCGCCGCTTGCTCGATTTGATTAGAGTTATGCAATTACTATACCAAAAAAGAAAAATCTGAAAATGGGCAAAGGAATTCCGTCAAGATCGGAAGATTATTCGCTGTGGTACAACGAATTGGTCAAAAAAGCAGGGTTAGCAGAAAATTCACCCGTACGTGGTTGTATGGTGATCAAACCCTATGGATTTGCCATTTGGGAGAAAATGCAGCAAACGCTGGACCAAATGTTCAAGGATACAGGGCACTCAAATGCCTATTTCCCTTTGTTCATCCCAAAATCCCATCTCAGTCGCGAGGCTGACCATGTGGAAGGTTTTGCCAAAGAATGTGCAGTAGTCACCCACTATCGTTTGAAAACCAATGAAGAAGGAACGGGTGTAGAAGTAGATCCTGAGGCAAAATTGGAAGAAGAGTTGATCGTTCGACCTACGTCGGAAACGGTGATCTGGGATTCTTATAAGAACTGGATCCAGTCCTACAGAGATCTTCCATTGTTGTTGAACCAATGGGCCAATGTGGTCCGCTGGGAAATGCGAACACGCCTTTTTTTGAGAACTGCGGAATTCTTGTGGCAGGAAGGGCACACGGCTCATGCCACAAAACAGGAAGCTCAGGATGAGACGGTGCAAATGCTGAACGTATACGCGGAATTCGTGGAAAAATTCATGGGTGTTCCTGTCATCAAAGGGGTTAAAACCGAAAGTGAGCGTTTTGCAGGTGCAGAAGATACTTATTGTATTGAGGCCATGATGCAGGATGGCAAAGCCCTTCAGGCTGGAACGAGCCACTTCCTGGGTCAAAATTTTGCAAAAGCTTTTGATGTGAAGTTCGCTACCAAAGAAGGGAAAGAGGAATATGTATGGGGAAGCTCATGGGGTGTGAGTACCCGACTAATGGGTGCATTGATCATGGCGCATTCAGATGACGAGGGATTGGTATTGCCTCCGAATCTGGCTCCCATTCAAGTAGTGATCGTTCCTATCTATAAAGGTGAAGAGCAGCTTCAGAACATCAGAAATGTCGTCGATCCATTGGCGAAAGAACTAAAGTCACTGGGTGTTTCCGTAAAATTCGATGATCGGGACACGCACAAGCCAGGTTGGAAATTCGCTGAATATGAATTGAAAGGTGTACCTGTTAGAATTGCCATGGGTAATCGGGACCTGGAAAACGGAACGGTAGAAATTGCCCGAAGAGACACCAAAGAAAAGCAAACCATCGCTTTAGATGATTGTATCAGCCACATTCAAAACTTGCTAACAGAAATGCAGGAGAATGTCTATCAAAAAGCACTTACCTTCCAACAAGAAAACACGCATGAAGTAGATACTTATGAGGAATTCAAAGAGGTTTTGGAAAAAGAGGGTGGATTCATCTACGCTCATTGGGATGGTACAGCAGAAACGGAAGAAAAAGTAAAGGAGGAAACCAAGGCGACCATTCGCTGTATTCCTTTGGATCGTGAAATGACTCCTGGCACTTGCATGGTGACCGGGAAACCTTCGAAAGGAAAGGTATTGTTTGCTAAGGCTTATTAATCAAACGTAACATAATATTGCAGTCATAAAATTTAATCGTCATTCCTGCGCATGCAGGAATCTCAAGCTCATTTAGTACTTCTATGATTGAGATTCCCGCCTACGCGGGAATGACGGTAATGTATTATTGTAGGGGGATCATAACAGTAATTCGAGGAATCAGTTTGCGATTCTCAGAATCAAATCAAAAGCCCCGATTTATCCGTTACATCATAGAGCAGCTAAAAATGCCTTCGAAATTGTATCTTGCTTTTTTTAATTGACAATGTTGATATGGAACTTGTAACTGTCTTAGGGTTTATCCTTTTCGGCCTGATATTGATCATCGTTGAAGTGATCTTCGTACCAGGGACCACTTTCGTGGGAATTGCGGGATTCATTTTTGCTGGTTACGGCATCTATCTCAGCTTTGATTATTATGGGAATAGTGCTGGTTTTACCACACTCGGCTTATCCTTTATCATTGGTGTAGGTATCATGGTCTACGCCTTCAAGTACAAAGCCTGGGAAAGATTTGCTTCGAAAGGAACGATGAAAGGGACAGTCAATGATGAAAAAACCTTTGAACTTCATGTCGGAGACGAAGGGCTCACTATTTCTTCTCTGAAACCAATCGGTAAAGCCTCTTTCAATGACGAAGAACTGGAAGTTCGGTCTTTGGGAGAGTTCATCGAAGAACGGCAGGCGATTAAGATCATTGAAATCGACAACCAGAAGATCGTCGTTTCGAAAATCTAACTTGATACCTGTTTGATCGTACTATTCAATAATCGAAGTGAAGCGTCCGAAACCTTCCTTTTTCAATCCCCCACAAGACCCCCGCTTCCGCGGACGGCTTTAGAAGTTGGATTAGTGGCGTTTCGAAGCTTCACTATTTTAAATCCAAATCCTTAATTCCTACTTAAACCCTGTCAAATTGCATTTGACTTTACCAATAAATTATCTGATCTTCACCTTCTAACAATTTGCGTTTATAACTATGGCTAATTTCACTGTGATCATTCTGGTTTTCGCCGGAATCATCGGTTTTTTCATATTCCTTTATTTCGTTCCGGTTAATCTCTGGATCACGGCAATATTTTCGGGTGTTCGTGTAGGTTTGGCAGAATTGGTATTCATGCGAATTCGTAAGGTACCGCCTTCTATCATTGTCAACTCACTGATCACTGCAACCAAAGCAGGCCTGACCATATCGGAGGATGGATCAGAAGCGAGGCGGACCCTCAAGAGTTCGGACCTGGAAACCCACTACATGGCAGGGGGTAATGTTCCTCAGGTCATCAAGGCACTTATATCCGCAGATAAAGCCAACATCAACCTTTCTTTCCGTCAAGCTACAGCCATTGACCTGGCCGGAAGAGATGTATTTGAAGCAGTTCAGATTTCGGTGAATCCGAAAGTGATCAATACGCCATCCGTAGCTGCAGTTGCCGCTGATGGTATCCAGTTGGTCGCTAAAGCACGGGTAACCATTAGGGCCAACATCCAACAATTGGTCGGGGGAGCTGGGGAAGACACCATACTTGCTCGGGTCGGCGAAGGTATTGTGACCTCTGTGGGTTCTGCAGCCACTCACAAAGAAGTACTGGAGAATCCTGATAAAATCTCGAAACTGGTACTACAAAGAGGACTGGACGCTGGTACTGCGTTTGAAATCCTGTCAATCGATATTGCTGACGTAGACGTAGGGGCCAACATTGGCGCGAAACTTCAAACGGATCAGGCCTCCGCTGACTTGAAAGTAGCGGAAGCAAAAGCAGAAGAGCGACGAGCTATGGCGGTTGCAGAAGAGCAAGAAATGGTAGCAAAAGCGCAAGAAGCTCGTGCACAAGTGATCCTTGCGGAAGCAGAGGTTCCTAAAGCACTGGCAGATGCATTCAGATCCGGCAACCTTGGCGTGATGGATTACTACAAATTCCAGAACATCCAGGCGGATACGGAAATGAGAGAATCTATTGCCGGAACGGACAGTAAGAAAAAGAAAGACTAAGTCTTATTTAGAACATACAATAGAAGGCGATCCGAAGGGTCGCCTTTTTTGATGGCTGTCATTTAAGACAATCCATCTATTTTAGCGGAAATTTTTAGGAATCTTATGAAGTTACTGGAAGGAAAAAATGCATTAGTGACCGGAGCATCCAAAGGGATCGGACGGGCCGTGGCTTTGAAATTAGCGGAACACGGAGCTAATGTAGCCTTTACTTATTTGTCAAGTGTAGAAAAAGGAGAGGCACTGGTAAAAGAGTTGGAAGCTTTCGGCGTGAAAGCGGTGGGCTATCGATCTGATGCCTCAGATTTCACTGCGGCTCAAGAATTGATCGATGGCATGGTGAAAGAATTTGGCTCACTGGATGTATTGATCAACAATGCTGGGATCACCCGGGACAACCTGCTCATGAGAATGTCTGAAGAAAGCTGGGACGAAATCATGAATGTGAATTTAAAGTCTTGCTTCAATACCGTAAAAGCAGCTTCCAGAACTTTGATGAAACAACGATCCGGTTCAATCATCAACATGTCTTCTGTCGTGGGTGTGAAAGGAAACGCCGGCCAGGCCAATTATGCGGCTTCAAAAGGTGGGATCAATGCTTTCTCAAAATCTGTCGCTTTGGAATTCGGATCACGAGGTATTCGTTGTAATGCGATCGCTCCAGGATTCATTGAAACCGAGATGACTGAAACCCTGGATGAAAAAGTGGTCCAAGGCTGGAGAGATGCCATTCCTTTGAAAAGAGGAGGTCATCCCAATGATATCGCAGACTGCTGTGTCTTCCTGGCATCAGACATGTCTACTTATATCACCGGACAAGTGATCGAAGTAAATGGTGGGATGAACACCTGATCAGGTAACTATCTGACCGATCATCCGAAGAATTCAAATTTTGATCCGGGAAAATAAAACTGAAACGAAAGTGAGCCGTTTTACCATCATTGGTATGTAGCAAAACGGCTCCTTTACCTTTATATGGGGAATTCTTTTATTGTATTTGAACAGGCAAGTGGGTGGATCGCCCTGGGAGTGGTTATTGCGCTTGTATTGGCTATTGTCCCCTATTTCCGTGTCAGCTATCCCTGGTCAAAATCTATGTCCGTTTTCCTTGGTACCCTTAGGTTCCTTGGTATATTCCTCCTTTTCCTTTTATTGCTCAATCCTCTGCTTCGGCAACTGAAAAACAGAACGGAAGAACCAATCGTTGCTGTGCTTTACGATCATTCGGAATCCGTCAAAATGATGACCGACTCTGTGACATTGCAAGGGCTACGGACCGATCTTGAAGCACTCGGAACTTCGTTGCAAGGACAAAATATTAATGTTGATTTCTGGAATCTGAATCAACAATTGGCTTCTGCGGCAGAGCTTCAATCAAGCGTAGCTTCCACTTCCAACCTTTCAGGCGCGCTGAACGAATTAACTGAAACATATCAAGGCATCAATCTGGCAGCAGTGGTCATGGTGTCTGATGGTATCTATAATCGCGGCGTATCCCCTACCTACTATCAATTCTCCAAACCCGTCTTTAGCCTCGGACTTGGAGATACGATCCCTGTAAAAGATATATCAATCAAATCCATTAAATCCAATACCGTGGCTTATCAGGGCAATCAATTCCCGGTGGAAGTCATCGTAGAGCAAGAAGGATTTGAAAATCAAGAAAAAACCATCACGATCCGTAAAAACGGCAAAGCTTTACAGACCAAAAACTTTACCAATGAAGCACGTTTAGATTTCTTATTGGATGCAGATCAGGCAGGCTTAGCCAGATATTCTGTAGCCGTAACTCCATTGGAAGAAGAGACGTCCATCGCTAATAATTCTAGTGATTTCTATGTAGATGTAATCGAAGGCAAGGAACGCATCTTGATACTAACTGCTGCACCGCATCCGGATATCGCCGCTATCAGAAGGGCCCTGGATCAATCAGAAAATTTTGAGACGGAACTTTTCATCCCCGGACTGTCGAAACAAGAACCCAGTGGCGAATACGATGTGATCATCGAACATGGCGCCTTCAGCCGCAATTTCCCCAAAATCATCATAGAAGGCAATCCTTCTCGCTGGTACATCCTCAACAAAAGTTCACAATTGGATGTCGCACAAGAGGCCACTGGCTGGTCCATCGAAGCGCAGAGAGCACAACGAGATAATGTAAGAGCAGCTTTCAATCCGGTATTTTCTTCATTCGAACTGGATCAGGATGAAATAGATATCTTTTCTAGATTCACACCGATTTCTGTTCCTTTTGGCGAATACAGTGCAATCGGACCTGTCCAGACCTTGATCTATCAGCAAATTGGCAGCGTCATCACCAGTCGTCCTTTGTTGGCAGTTCAAAATGATGGCGCCAATAAATCGGCCGTATTGATGGGACCTGGCATCTGGCAATGGCGCATGCTGGAAAATACCGAAAATGGCACCAGTGAACATTTTGATGAGATCATCAACAAGCTGATCCAATTCCTTAGCGTAAAAGCGGACAAAAGAAAATTCCGTTACCAACCGACACGAAGCTCTTTTGATGAAAACGTCAATGTGCAGTTTCAGGCAGAGCTTTACAATGACATCTATGAGCGTGTCTACGGACAGAAAATTGACATCAGTCTGATTGACGAGTCTGGGAACTCCCAGCCATTTGAATACTATCCCAGCGAAGAAGATGGCGGCCTAAACATTGGTCCACTTCCTGTGGGTGTTTATCGTTTTGAAGCCCGATCCTCTTTTAACGGTAAGAATTATTCAGCCAGAGGTGAATTTTCGGTTAAGCAGATCAATCTGGAAAGCATTGAATTGACGGCTGATCACCAATTACTGCAAGAGATCTCTAAAAACACAGGTGGCAACTACTATCATGTCAATCAAAAAGAAGAGTTATTCAGTCAGCTAAGAAGCCTGGATCCTCCTGGCATTATCCGTACCTCTGAAAATTTCTTCCCGCTCATCGAAAGCATTTGGCTGCTTGTTTTTGCAGTGCTCTTTTTCACCACTGAGTGGATGTTGAGGAAATTTCTCGGTTCATATTAGCAGATTTCATCTTGTCCTTGATGAGACTTCATGTGTAAGTCTCTCACACAACGAGGCCTTGCTGTAGCTTTATCTAAAAATTAATTGCAACACATGAGCAGCATCCAGGCCCTGACCACCTTATACGAAAGAGACATTGATCGCCTTAAAAATGAAATAGCTTCCTACCAGCAAGAAACCAATCTCTGGCGAAAGGAAGGCACCATTGCCAATTCAGCCGGTAATCTATGCCTTCATCTCATTGGCAACCTCAAACACTTCATTGGTCTTCATATAGGCCAAGTGCCTTATGAAAGAGACCGTGATGGTGAGTTTTCAAATACGGATATTCCCCGAGATGATATGATCGCTGAAATTGAAGGCACCAAAGCAATTGTATCCAAAGCCCTAAACACTTTATCAGACCATGATCTTAACAAGGACTACCCGATCGAGTTTGGCGGCAACACACCAACAATCGCCTATATCCTGATTGCAATGCAATCTCATTTAGGGTATCACCTGGGACAGATCAATTATCATCGGAGGCTGTTGGACTTGTAGAGAACATGAATTCCCACCATTACTCCGAGATCGATAAGTATGTCTGTTTAAAGTTCCGGGACTGACATTTCTATCAGAATCAGCGACTGTGCCTTAAGGATTCCCGCTGTTTTGTAGTTTATTCATTGAACAAAGGTGTGTAGAGATGAGAGCAATGATCAAGTGGCTGGTGATTCTGTTAAGTTTTTGGATGCTGTCCTGTAGCAGCGGTGGAAGCGAAGATCCGGTTCCTATTAATGATCCCGGCCCAAGACCTACCACTACTTTCGAATGGACCATCCCACCGAATCAGGTATTTGACGGAGGAGTGGGAAGAGATGGTATTCCTTCCATTGATCAACCTCGCTTTGCCGTTGCTCGAGACATTGCAGATGTACCTGACTGGGAATTTGTTGTCGTGGTAAAAAGTGGGGATGAAATCAAAGCCTATCCGCACAATATTCTCAACTGGCATGAGATCGTGAATGATCGGATTGATGGTACCAATTTCGCTTTGACCTATTGCCCATTGACGGGTACTGCTATTGGATGGGAACGTGGATCCAGTACTTTCGGGGTTTCCGGCCTGTTATACAACAGTAACTTAATCCCTTACGATCGCATTTCTGGCAGCTACTGGAGTCAAATGCTCAACGAAAGTGTGCGAGGCGTACGTGCGGAAGAAAAAATTGAGCGCATTGCTGTGACTGAGTTGCGTTGGCAAAACTTCAAAGCAGCGTACCCTGATGCTCAAGTGCTCACCAGAAATACCGGCTTTGATCGAGACTATGACAGCTATCCTTACGGGGCTTACCGCGGATCGGCTGATCTACTATTTCCAATCTCCAGAAGAGACGATCGACTCTTTGAGAAGGAAAGGGTGCTTGGCGTTCAAATAAATGACATCAATCGAGTATATGACTTCAGTTCTTTCGAGGAACACTCTTTTGTCTACGATCAGTTCGATGCGGAAGAAATTGTGGTATTCGGTAACCGGGAAATGGGATTTATGGTTTCCTATCTCCTTCCACCCTTACGAGGAGAGGTTATTCAATTTACTGAAGTGGAAGATCCAACTTTACAGCACTTCCTGACGGACCAGTTTGGCAATCAATGGAATGTCTTCGGAGAAGTTGTAGCAGGGCCGAATGCAGGGGTGCAACTCACTGCTACACCCTCTTACATGGGATTTTTCTTTGCATGGGCCACATTTAACCCAACGTTGGAGATTTTTTAACGCGCAGAGGACAGTAACTGAACTTCCGGATTCAGCACGTGATTAAGCTCTTTATCAAAGTAAAGGACATGGTTTTCCTTCTTAACTCTGACTCGCGCTGAGTAGAAAAAGTCTGAGACCTTTGGCCCATCATACACATCCGTTTTCATGAATTCATCAATCTTAAATTTCTCGAATTGCTCGGTTAGAAATCCCGTTACCAAATCAGGCACTTCTTTCTCCGAATATTTAGTCCGAGCTTTTACCCTTCTCCCATTGGTCTTATAAGTGACCGCCAGGTTTCGGCCTTCAAACTGAAAATCCACAAACAAGCGTTCTTCACCATTCTTTTCCAACTTGGTCCATTGGTTTTCCTCCGCACCAGGATAGAAATTGTAATGCCAGGATAAAAAGGTAAATGGAAGGTCGTCTTCAGAAATAGTTTGGGCCTGAATTGTTGCAGTAGCAAATACTGTAAGAAACAAAAACGCTGAGATATTCTTCTTCATAATAGCTAGAGACAAATAGAGACTTCTTTAAAAGTAGCTCTAGCCATTGAAAATATTTCAAAGCAACGAAGTGAAAAGGGATATTTATGAATAGAATTGAAATATCACCGATAAACGATCAAGGGATTCTATTCCTTCCCTTTTGGTTGTCGGTATTTCTGGAAGGGTATGGCAAGCAGATTACTCAATCGTGTATTTTCTTCTGAAGCCATATGAGTATCTATACCATATTTCAAAGAAGATGTGTCATCAACGTAAGCATACGTTCCGAAAATACGGTCCCAGATGGAAAAGATATTCCCGTAATTGGTATCGGTCAATGGCTGCTCATAGTGATGATGCACCTTATGCATATTCGGAGTAACGAATAATAATGAAAGTGCCTTGTCTAATTTACCCGGCATGTTGATATTGGCATGGGTCAGGTGAGCAAACAGCACTGAAAGGGATTGATACAACATGATAATCCCCATTGGAGCACCAACGATCATCACCGCCATGATGGTGAACCCGATTCGAAAAACGGTTTCTCCGGGATGATGTCTTAGTCCTGTCGTGACATCCACGGTAGTATCACTGTGATGCACCACATGAAATTTCCACATCCACTTGACTTTATGCTCTACAAAATGGATCAGATAAGCACCGATGCAATCCAACAACAGCACGCCAACAACAATCTGTGCCCAAAGGGGTAAGTCCACGATGTACAATAAACCAATCTTATTGGATGCCACAAAATCAGAGGCAGTGAGCAATACACCCGCAAGTCCAAAACCAATAATTGCTGTCGTGAGGGTAAAAAAGAGATTGAGGCCTCCATGTCGGAATTTCCGATAATGAAAGGAAAACAGAGGAAGTATACCTTCTACAGCCCAAAAGATGACAATCCCTCCTATCAACAAACCTGCTCGAAACCAAGTGGGGACATGTTCGAAAAACTCAATCAACGCTTCCATATACTCTTTTTTCCTTTTGCCAATTTACAAACAAATCGGAGAGTGTATAGGTCTTGAGCTGCATCACCAGGCAGATTAGGGGAGTGATTCAGGCTAAGCTATTGTCAAAAAAAGATATTACTATAAAAATAGTTGTATAATTATAACTATAGTAATAGTTTTGAGGCGATGAAAGAATTGACTAAAGCAGAAGAGCAACTAATGAAGTACCTCTGGAAACTGGAACGCGCTTTTTTAAAAGATATCGTTGAGCAATATCCAGAGCCCAGACCCGCTTACACCACCATCTCTACGGTGGTCAATGTGCTGGTTAGGAAAAAGATGGTAAACTTCAAGACCTACGGAAAGTCCCGAGAATACTTTCCGCTACTGAGCCGACAACAATACCTTTCTAATTCCTATAAAGGGTTATTAAGTGGCTTTTTTGAAGGGTCTACGAAACAATTTGCCTCCTTTTTTACAAGCGATCAGGACCTGTCTCTTTCAGAATTGGAAGACATTCGGAAAATGATCGATGAAGAAATCAAAAAACAAAAAGAGCAGTCGTAACAGATGGAATGGTTCAGCTATCTGCTGAAAGTCATGGCATGCCAGGCATGTTTTCTTTTGGTCTATCAAGTATTGCTAAAACCTGCAGGAATGCACCGATGGAGTCGTATTTACCTGGGGGTTGTGATCCTTCTGTCTTTCATGATACCCCTATTGCATGTTCAAATTCAAACGGAAAATCCCTTGCCTATGTCTGTATTGGAAGAGGAATTTGTGATCCCGTTCGAACAGGCCTTTATAGGGGACAATCAATCACCAAATCCAGTCCAATCCGACCGGACCTGGGGTACTGTTCTTCTGTATGTAGCAATCGGTATTTATCTCCTGATCGCCACATTTCTATTGGTCAAATATTTTGTGAACCTCAAGGTCATTATTACTCAAATAAAAAAGCTCCCATATGATAAACTAAAAGGCATAAAATTCTACGAAACAGACGGACTTGGTCCATATTCATTTTTCGAATCGGTCTTTATTCCCAGGGATATAAAGTCCTCGCAAGGATATGCCCAAGTCGTCGAACACGAGCTTGCCCATGCCAGGCATTGGCACAGTCTCGATCGAATTATTATTGATTTCATCGTTGCTCTTCTGTGGTTCAATCCTTTCATCTATTGGTATAGAAATGCCTTGAAAGCAGTCCACGAATTCCAGGCAGATGAACAAGTGTTAAAGCGATTCCCTGACAAGATTGCTTATCAGGAGATCCTGTACCTACAATTGTTCAAGCCTGTGGTCGGATTAGCCAGTCATTTCAATGCCACCTTAATCAAAAAAAGAATTGTTATGATGAATCGAAAAAAAATAAATCTCTACCGTTGGTTACCTGTGCTTTCAATTCCTGCGATCTTATGCTTGTCGCTGGCTTTCTCACTGAAAGAAGTACATGAGCCCGTAGAATTAGCATTACAGCATCACCTCAATCTAGGGCCGGACACACATTTGAGTCCCCAAATTGAACTCCCCCAAAAGGAGGATATTCCTGACATATCACCGATCAAGGCTTCTGATCTGACAAGAATGTCTTCCGCTTTTGGTATGCGAAAAGACCCGCGAACAAAGGTGCGGAAACACCATAGAGGGGTAGATTTCTCCGCACCGATAGGAACCGATGTATATGCTACGGCAGATGGCGTCATAAAGACCGCACAATCAAGGAAAGGAGGCTATGGGATCATGGTTGAAATCACCCATGGAGATGAGGGCGAGTATACGACTCGTTATGCACACATGGACTCCTATCAGGTAGAAGTAGGTCAAGAGGTAAAGAAAGGCGAAATTATTGGTAAAGTAGGCAATAGCGGCCTGTCGTACGGCCCTCATTTACACTATGAGGTCCACGTTGACGGCAAACCTGTAGACCCTCAAAAATATATCACTGAAAAATAGAATTAATCAAGTAGAATGGTGACCCGGGTCATTGATTCGGGTTATTGTTTTTTATCTAGTCCTCTCATCCCACCAAAAGGATTCCTCATGCAGTATTAATCGCACGATATCTTCGATGAAAATGACCTCATGAGAGAATTCTCGTAGTTTTTTGATCTCAAGTGAATGGGTAACTCTTTCAATCTTTGTCCCGACCCCTTTTTCAAGTAAGAGTCTTTGCACCGATTCCAATTGTACCCGATGGCCACCGAACCAATGCAGACTATCGGATAAAGCTTTCGCCTCGCCTAATGGAATGCCAAGTAGGTTCTTTAGATGAATGATCCCCTTTGGAGGGTTGGCATCAAACCTTATGATCCAAACTTTAGTAGGATCTAAAGCATCGAGGTACATTTCTTCCCAGGTATTCGGATCTATCTGGGAATTCAGGGCTTTCACTTCCTTCGTTTCACGATAGATGGCCCAATACCCAAGTCCTGTACCATAATCCCGATACGTTCTTGGTTTTACCATCCAAAAGTGTGATCGCTCCGACAACTCCACGATAAAATCAGCATCCGGACGATCTGTTTCGTGAAGTGCTTCCTTTAGTATTTGTAAGGCTTCCTCCTGATCCAGCATAATCACAAGTTACGGCAGCTATTGATCACTTGAAATACTCCGCGTAGGTCTCTTTGATAGTAGCAATCAGATTCGTTGCTCTTTCATCATCTGCGTAAGCCAGGTCTTCGATCATGTCTACAATTGGTGAAATGTATCCAGAATACAGCGGATGGGTGCCCATGGCGAATGTATAGAGCAATTCGTAACCTTCATCGTACCCACAAAGAGCGAGAAAATAAGCGCCATCATAAGCTTCAAGCTCTTCATCGCTACTGGTAAACTGCAACAAGTAGTCCTTATCAAATGATTTAATTCCGGCCTTGATCAGGTATTCGATACTACCTAGAGGATATTGACAATTGATCGCATAGTCTACTATGATTTGCTCATCATATCGGCTGACCAGCTTCCTGAGCTCCGGATAAAACGAACCATCCATATCCGCGGCACCATCCATGTTGAGCATTGCGTGCTCCATGCGCTCAAATTCCTGCGCAAAACTTGCGAGCTGCTGTTCTTGATCATTCATAAGATGCTCAAAGAAAGCGCACTTTATACAGCTCTCAACAAAATGTTAGGGTTAAATCAATCCAAAGGTCTCTCTTTAGCCAGGAACAAGCCTTCAAAAATCAATACGTCGCTGTGTACTTCGGTGACCTCACCAGTCTGTGCATCTCTTACTCCTCTGGAATAGGTAATGTCTACCGAAATACGCCAGACACCACCAACCTCCTCACCAGAAATAGATCCGTCGGTAATTTCGAAGACGTCACTGGGCGCACAAAAACAGAACACATTGAAGGCTGTTGGCGAATTACTAAGATCTTCCCCTTCCAAAAGAAAGCTATCTCCCTCAGGCGAGACCTGAAAGAAGAACTGATCGCTGTATTCATCATCTGCAATTTGGGGATTGCCATCTCGTTCGAAAAACCGCTCAAAGACCAGGTCATTGCCTCCGACGATATAGGGATAGCTATTGCTTAGCAGAGCGTCCTGATAAAAATTGTATTCGGTAAGGTCAACCGAAGGAATTTCAGTTTCATCCGTACATGAAACGGTAATGATAGCTGTAATGACCAATAGTAATAGTGTTCTCATCGGATACGATTTTACGCAATCCAATCAAGAGTGATGCCAAAGAAGGGTAGATTGATGGAATTATTAGGGTATTTTAACGTATCCTGATAGCGGTCGATATCACAAGGCCTACTCAATTGAACAGCGTTGACCAAGCGCGAAAAAGAGATACCGGACATTTTTCGATTTCCTTCGGATTATAAATCGAAAAATTCCCTAACCGGGCGTCCGGCATGACGCGCTTGAAGAGAACTCACTCTACTTATAATCCTCCCGTGCGGGGGTGAAAACATCAATCACTTTGCAATCGGTAAGGGCTTTTCCCTCGTGTGGGACACTGCTGGTAATGGCAAATGTCTGGCCAGCGGTCATCACCCGGGTTTCTCCTCCTATGGTCATTTCCAACTCGCCCTCGATCATGTTGACCACTTGCTCATGCACATGATCGTGCAATGGCAGTATACTTCCTTCCTTGATCTCCCAATGGGCAATTGTCATTGTGGCTGTGTGAACAAATTTTCCTGCAAATCCGGGAAGTAGTTCCTTTCCCTCAATCTCATTTAAGTCTAGAAATCCCATGTTTTTTTACTATTTGATATACTTAGCTCCCTTCCCACTCCGACAGAGGGCGGGTGAAATCTCACCCTTCAAGGGTCTCCCTTCTAGAACCTCAGGATGACTTTCGAAGATTAAGGCTGCTTATAAAGTGCTTTTCCGGTTTCGTAATACTTATCTCCTTCTACCCAGAATGGACGGGCATCGCGATCAGCGATAAGCCTTCCTGCATAGACATATGACTTAAAGAACTTCACTAAATA
Organism: Cytophagales bacterium; assembly: GCA_033344775.1. NCBI lineage: Bacteria > Pseudomonadati > Bacteroidota > Cytophagia > Cytophagales > Cytophagales bacterium. The sequence continues at coordinate 2,197,435 of JAWPMT010000005.1, forward strand.
GTCATAATCCAGCGTTTCAGGATTGTCTGTTTGCTGGTGATAGTATTTACCTATTTCTTCATCAAAAGCCGTGAATCCCATACTGAACGTTGGGGCCGGAACGCCTTTCTTCGCAAAATTGACATTGTCGGAGCGATCAAAAAGTCCTTGCTCAGGAGCAGGATCATCCACGGCTTTCAAACCATAGGCATCGCATGCTTTAATGATCTCCTGATCCGCAGTAGTTCTCGGCAAACCAATGATGGTCGCTAATGAAGTATCATTGTATCCACCATTGTCACTATTGAAACAATATACGACCTGGTCCAGTGGAATGATCGGATTGTCCGCGGCATACTGACTGCCGAGCAGGCCAATCTCTTCCGCGGTGAACAGCACAAAAAGTGAAGATCTTTTGGTCGGGTATTTCGCCAAATTTTCAGCCATTGCCAATACGGTCACACTACCCACGGCATTGTCACGCGAACCGTTATAGATCGAATCTCCTTCATCATTGGGTGCACCCACTCCTACATGATCATAATGTGCAGAGTACATCATGTATTCTTCCTTCAAATCCGGGTCCGTTCCAGGCACGATCCCTACCACATTTTTGGAATTAAATCGCTGTACTTTCATGCCATCCACTTTGATGGAAACAGTCGCTTTCTTTTGATCGAAAGTAGCCGCTCGTTCGTTGTTGGAATCATTCACCCAAAGGTGCAATACACCATCTCCTCCTTTATCCAAGACAGTGCGTTCCCCATGCAGGTACCGAACCAGCAGACTCCAAGGTACTTTCGTGGAATTGTAGAGTTCGATCAGGCCTGTGGCCCCATAGGTAGTTACTCGTTTCTTTTTCTCAGCAGACAGACGTGTCCAGCTTCGAGGATCCTGCTCGCCTTTGGAGCCACATAATGCCACGACGATCTTTCCTTCCACTTGCTTCTTTTTAAAATCCTCTTCGGTTCCATAGCCCACGTAGACCATGTCTTGATCCCAGGAGCCATTGGAGCCATCTAGCAGGAGCACATCATCTCCAACCGCCAACGTCAAATCTCCGGTGGTTACGACTCCCTGATTTGGCGGCGTTACTTTTTTAAAGGGGACATCCTGAAAATAACTACCATTAACTGGCTCCACGCCATATTCTCTAAATCTGGATGCGATGTATTCGGCGGCAATGTCTAGCTCCGGGGAACCAGTATCACGACCTCTCAATGCATCCGAAGCCAAAAAGTAAATATGACTTTTGATTTTACCCTCAGTGACAGTCTCGTCTACTTCGGCTATTTGGGCATAGCTCGTTAACACGGCCAACAAAAGGGCCTTGAGTAAGAATATTCGGTTTCGCATAGTGTTCAGTAAATAAGTCCAACAAGTTAACCAACACCAGGGAGATGGCTCCATAAATTTAGACGAACGGACATCACACATGCTTCTAAAATTCAAATAGGCAGCCCTTATGTATGCCTTTCAAACTGTTGTCTTCAGTTGTCATAAGAGTCCCTTTTGAATTATTCGATTTGTTCTATGTCAGATACTCGCGCTATTTTACAACCCAATTTGGTCCCAAAATCGAACCTATGAGAATTTCAATCCTTGCACTGAGTTTCCTCTTTCTTGCCGCCAATACACCCCAAATGGTCGATCGTGACTTGATCAGGGCAGACGTTGACTATCTGATTTCTCTTTATAAAAACATCCATCAGAATCCGGAATTATCTCTTCAAGAGAAAAACACTTCTGCCCTATTGGCGAAGGAATTGAGATCGGTGGGATTTGAAGTCACAGAAAATTTCGGAGGGTATGGCATTGTGGGTATCTTAAAAAACGGTGATGGGCCTCAAATCTTATATCGTACAGACATGGACGCACTCCCCATGTGGGAAAAGACAGACCTGGATTATATGAGCAAGGTAGAGGTGCCTTATCAGGGAGGGAAAGTAGGCACGATGCACTCCTGTGGGCATGACATGCACATGGCTACCTGGATAGGGACAGCAAGGGCCATGGCTGCAATGAAAGATCAATGGAGTGGAACTCTGATGATGATTGGACAGCCAGCTGAAGAAATCGGTATGGGGGCGAAAATGATGTTGGACGAAGGACTCTACCAAAAATTTGGGGTACCAGACTTTGGGATAGGATTACACAGCAGCCCTACGATCCCTGCGGGCGCAATTGGGGTCGGTGATGGACATACCATGGCCAATACAGAATCTATAGACATCCAAGTATATGGTGTAGGTGCACACGGTGCTTCTCCTCATATGTCTATTGATCCGGTCGTAACCGCGAGTATGATTGTAATGGATCTGCAAACCATTGTCAGTCGTAACCTGAAACCAATCGATGATGCCGTTGTTACCGTTGGTGCGATCAAAGGCGGAACGAAACATAATATCATTTCCGATGAAGTGAGTTTGCAGCTTACGGTAAGGACTTTTAAACCTGAAGTACGAGAACTGGTCCACCGACGCATTAAAGAAATTTCCCGGGGTGTAGGAATTGCCGCAGGATTACCCGAGGATAAGTTGCCTGAGGTGATCATCCCTGAAGTATACACGCCCGCCAATTATAACAACCCGGAATTGGCTGCTAAAATCCGATCTTCTGCAGCAAAAGTTATTGGAAAGTCGAATGTAGAAATTTCAGAACCTCAAATGGTAGGTGAAGATTTCGCTCGATATGGATCTACTGAGGAAAAAGTACCGACTGTATTATTTTGGTTAGGTACTGTACCGGATGCAAGGATGAAATCAGGGGACCTTCCCGGATTGCATTCGCCTTTTTACTTTCCGGAACCAGCCAAATCGCTGGAGACCGGCGTATCTGTGATGAGTCAGTCGCTGGTGGATCTTTTTAATGGATAAATAAACCAATTACATATGTCAGAACAACTTTATCCGGGTGTCTTTCTCAGAGTGAAAGCACTGGTCATCGATTCTATCATGCTGGTACTCATGATGGGTGCCGTTACTTTTTTGTTTTCTAAATTGGAAAGTGTTCCTGAGACCTTTAGAATCGTTGCATTTGTAGTCATTTTCGTTTTGTACGATCCCTTATTGACCAGCCTGGCGGGGGGAACCGTAGGGCATAAAGCCAATGGCATACGTGTAAAACGTGCTTCAAATCACGATAAGAATATCTTGTTGCCCATGGCAATACTCAGGTTCCTAATCAAGGCATTTCTTGGGATTATTTCCTTGGTGACCCTGTCCTTCAATGATGAAAGGAGAGGCATCCATGATCTTGCCTCAGGATCTGTAGTGCTGTACGATCAACAGCCGACTGCTTAGAACTCAAATGAACAAGAGGTCTCACTGGCATTTAATCTACCAAAGCGAGAGTCTGGCCAGTTGACTTTGATGATATTGGATTGGCCGGGAAACATCTCCATGAAATGCTTGTCTTCTACTTGCATTGATTTCCACTCTTCTTCCATGCTAAAGCCGAAACTGATCCAATAGCTCTCTCCTTCATCGGAAGCTGTATGGAATTGGAATGGAATTTCTTTTTCATTGATCACCAGTGTCAGTTTTTCGCTGAAATACTGATTAATCTCCTTTTGGTATTTACTGCAATAATGAACTACTGATGAATCGGGGACGATACCGGCATGACTTCTTATGGCATCTCTCAAGTCATCTGAAAAAACTTTGACACGAATCTGACTGGCTTCAATCTCCACCACAGAAATGTATACTGCATGGTTATCCTCCGAAGGATTGACAAGCACCAACAATAACGACAAGTAAGAAAAAAATAGCATGTTCTGAGTTTCGTTTTGGTGCTGGCAATTTACATGTTAATGCATTGTCATGCAATGATCATATTAAGGACGATCAGAGAATTTTGTTGGAGCGCTCACTGTTCCTGAGGCATTGACTGATCGTACTTCCAACGTAGCCAGCTCCTTTTCACTCAATTTTCCATGAAATTGGTTCCCGTGAACCCTCGATTGCAAGGCTCCACTGACAAACACATCATAACCAATCACCCAACTTCCATCATTCGAAGCTTTGGAATGATCCCATGATACAGTCATATGATCTACTTTTTTTTCAGCTTTGAAGTTAGCCGGAGCGATGGGTGCTTGCGTGACTGGTTCAGGTGTATCAGCCAGCATTAGGGCTTCAATTTCTTCTGCAATCAATTCCTTATCTCTATTTTTCTGGATGTAACCCTGCACCCCTCCTGCTTGCTCACTCCAGGCACAAACCCCTTTTTCCGATAGTGATATCTTACCATTTTTGACCGCTACATAATTGTTGGCTTCTCCTCGAATAGCATAGTGCAAGGCACACTGGTCGTTGCTATGGCGGCTGATGTCTTCCGCACCTCCTCGAAATTGAAAATGGAATTCATAGCTTTTCCGAATGATGTGATCTTCCGCAAGTCCTTTGAGCCCTTGCCCGGTTATGACATTGCCATATTCAGCATTATAATAATCTCCACAGCCCACTTCCCAACCTGAAGCAATAAATGGTGCCTGACAATTTTCAATAACGTACCTGCACATGGCATTTCGTTCTTCTTTCACGCAGGACCAATCAGTATAACTGCACAGTTCCTCTGCTCCTCCCCAATTGGTACGATCCAGTCCTTTTCCATCAATGAAATTACCTCCCATGGTTACAACTTCCGCTACTTTCTCTTTGACCAACTCTTTACCTGTAAGGGTGCTGTTTCGATCTGGACCGGATTGTAGTAAGCCATAGAAATTGTGCATGGTCCCGATGATCACGACCGTGATGCTTTTTTCTTTGGCCGCTGCTAATATCTCTCTGTAAAGAGACACACCATCCCTGGCCTCCTCCCAGGATTTAACTGGTGCCGGGTAATTTTTCGCGACCAATCCATCGTAAGTATCTCCAGGTGCGTCGATTTTTTCAGCATAACCTTTATAGTCCCCGACTGGGATAGCCCCTCTATTGAAGAAATGGTTAATGGCACTGATGGCGATCGGAGATTCCTTGTGATTGGTCGAATTGATGACCGCCAGGATGTAGCATTCGCCCTGATTGGCCATGGCATGTAACATGGCCATGCACCCGGCATCATCCGGATCGTAAGAAGGGTCGGTATCCAAAATCACTTTTTTCTGGGCATGGCTCAGCAACACAACCAAAACAAAGGAACAGGATAAAAAAAGTCGAATGAGCTCTTTCATAAAGAAAGGAATAAGCGGAAAAAAAGGTCCCTGAGCCTGATGACAGGTAAAAAGCCAGGATTGATTAAAAATCGTGAATTTCAAGCAGATATAAAAGTTGACTAAGATTCGGTTGTGATGTGTAGCACATGACCTAAACGCCATCTATCACATCCATCACCTGTACAACAAGTTGCACCTTGTCATGTGAATCAATACCACTATCTTCATCAACACATATACTACTTACTAGAATAAACTCGCTCAACACATGCGAAAAATCCTCCTAACCTCTGCCTTCAGCTTGTTGGCCTTGCTCACCATCGCACAAGATTATTTCTATGGTGGTAAGGGTCCATTCGATTCTAATATTCCATCACCGGAAGCTTTTCTTGGCTATCCTATTGGTGAGCACCATACTCGACATGATCGGATTGTCGCATATTTTGAAAAATTGGCCGAGCTTTCCCCGAAAGCCACGATCCATCAATATGGCATGACGCATGAGTATCGGCCATTGGTGATCCTGACCATCACTTCCGAAGCCAATCACAACAACCTTGAAGAACTAAAGCAAAAGCATCTGGACGTAGTGAATACGAATACAACTGTTGATGACTTTTCAGACATTCCGGCTTTCATAAACCTCGGCTACAATGTGCACGGAAATGAGCCTTCTAGCTCAGAAGCAGCGATGCTAACCGCCTATACACTTCTGGCTTCTCAGAGTGATGAAGTGAAGCAATTCCTGGATCAGGGCGTGATTATGATCGACCCAACAATCAATCCGGATGGCAGAGACCGCCACACGCACTGGGCCAACATGCACAAAGGCACACCAATGGTGGCAGACCCCAATGATGTAGAGCACAATGAATCCTGGCCAAGAGGAAGAACCAATCACTACTGGTTCGACCTAAACCGTGACTGGTGGTTGGCCATCAATCCTGAGAGCCGCGGGAAACTCAACTGGTATCATCAATGGTATCCCAATGTAGTGACTGACTTTCATGAAATGGGCACCAACAGCACGTACTTTTTCGAGCCGATGAAGGACAATGCGAGTAAGAATCCCATCATGCCAAAAGAGAACTACACCACCCTAAATGATCTCTTCGCCAAATACTATCAGGAAGACCTCAACAAGATTGGATCATTCTATTTCACCAAAGAAGTATTTGACGGCACCTACCCGGGTTATGGATCTTCCTATCCAGACTTACAAGGCGGATTGGCCTTGCTGTTCGAGCAAGCCAGCTCACGTGGACACAAGCAAAACACACCGACAGGTGAGATCACTTTTGCCTTTACGATCAGGAACCAGTATACCTCTTCAATGGCGACTGTTCGCGCCTCTGTCGAGAACAAAGACCTTCTTCATGATTACCAGCAGAGGTTCTTTAAGTCTGCCTTAAGCAATGCCAGAAGCTCCAGAACAAAGTCATATGTATTTACCGGAGGTGAAGATGCTGGCCGAACCAAAGCTTTCATCGATAAGCTATTGATCCATCGGGTTAAAGTCTACAAAACAAACAGTGATATTACTTCCGCCAGCAAATCCTTCAAACAAGGGCAGTCTTACATTGTACCAACCAACCAACCACAATACCGGATGGTACAAAGTGCTTTTGAAACGTATAAGGAGTTCAAAGACAGTGTGTACTACGACGCTTCGGCCTGGTCTATAGCCAACTTTTACAACATGACTTATGCGGCCATGACTACCGCCTCACTAGGTGAAGAAGTCACCAACAATACCATCTGGGATACCGTATCGGACTTCCCAAAATCCGACTATGCTTATCTTATTCCGTGGAAAGATTACAATGCGATGCCATTGCTCAATGATTTGCAGCAGCAAAAGATTGTGACCTTTTCAGGGTTTAAACCCTTTTCCATCAATACACATGATGGCAATCGCACTTTTGATTATGGCACCCTGATGATCCCTGTAAGTAAACAAAATGCTACCAGCGAAGATTTACACCGTAACCTCATCAATCTTGCCAATAAACACGGCGTTCAAATCTATGCTACTGACGGAGGCTACTCCTCTACCGGAATTGACTTGGGTAGCCGACACTTCCGACCTCTAAGACAGCCTAAGCCCCTGATGCTGATTGGCGATGGCATTTACTCCTATGAGGCTGGGGAAGTTTGGCACCTGCTCGATCAACGCATGGGCATGCCAATCACCAAAGTCCGTATGAACCGATTTGGCAGTATCAATTGGGACAACTACAATACGCTGGTATTAACCTCGGGATCTTACTCTCAATTGGATTCAGTAGATATTCAAAATATCAAAAACTGGATCAGTAAGGGGAATACATTGATCACCTTTCGAACGGCGACTCAATGGGCAATCAACAAAGGACTCGTGAATGAAAAATTGATCAAGGAAGAAAAGAAAGACAAGAATGGCGAAGTGAAAAGAATGCCTTACATCGATGCACCCGAAAACCGCGGAAAGAATTCCGTCGGTGGTGCCATCTTTGAAGTAAACCTGGATCTTACACATCCAGTTGCCTTTGGGTACAGCAAGGAAAATATCCCTGTATACAGAAACAGTACCGTATGGTTAGCACCAAGTAAAAATCCGTATGCCACAGTGGCAAAGTACACAACGAATCCTCATATCGATGGATTCGTCACCAAGAAAAACCTGGATCAATTCGTGAAACCGGGCGCTTCTATCGTGGTTAGCAACATTGGTGGCGGAAGAGCCATTCTGTTTGCCGAAAATCCTAACTTCAGAGGTTCATGGTATGGTACTAACAAGCTCTTCATGAATGCCATGTTCCTGGGTAATCATATCAGTGTTCCAAGGGAATAAATTACATTGGAAATTACAGCAATCTAAAAATTGGATCTTGAGCACATCTGAGTGAGAGATATTTTGAAGGCCAGTGGCCTGAATAATAAACAAAAAAAAGCGCACCATTCAAGATGCGCTTTTTTCATTGTTGTGGAGTTCGTTTTTTACTTCATGACCAATTTTAATTGATCGGCATATTCACCATTCAATCGGATGGAGATGTGATAGATACCTGGTTTGTAATCTTCCAGGTATAGGATTTTCAGGTTGTCAGGACCGCAGAAGGTGGAAGCAAAGAAGGAGACTTCCTTACCAGCCAGGTCATAGACGGTGAAGTCTACCTGATCCGTAGGACTCAATTGGTCCGGGAGCAAGACACGAATGATCTGATCATCAACTGGGTTGGGGTAAACCCGATACTGACTTCTCAAGGCTTGTATGGCAAGGATCGTTTCTTCACCTTCATTTTCCACGACGATGAACTGACCCATCATGCCGCCATCCTCATGGGGCAGTATGTGGCAGTGGTACATATACGGTACTTCCGGGTCAGCAAAATCTTCGAATTTGGTGATGAAACGAATGGTTTGTCCGCCTTCTACAAGCACAACATCCTTGAGTCCTTGCTCATTAGCTGGAGGTGCCTGACCGTCTTTGTCAAGTATATAGAACTGCACATCGTGGATGTGAAATGGATGTGCAATGTTGGTTGAATTGGTGATGGTCCAAATCTCAATATCATCGAGATAGACCGTTTCGCTAAAATTGTTCTCATCAAAGAGGTCATCATTAAGGGTAAAGGGATTGCCCATTCCACCACCATCCATAGAGATCGTTCGGGTGTTATTGGCCTCACTTTCGTCCCAGATGTCGTGGGTAGCCAATTGGGTGCTGATTTCAGTAATAGGATTGGCTGTCGCTGAGCTGACCCGGAACTCCATGAAGGTATGATCTTCACCATCTAGCTCACTGCCGGCGGGACTGCCGGGCCCAGGGCCTCCACCGGATCCTGGGATTCCCTGTCCTAGTTCAGAGGCGTAAGTCACCATTCTGGGAACAACATTTGTATCTCCCGAAAAATCCACAACGATCTCTGCTCGTTCTCCCGAGGCTAATCGCAACCGGTTCGTCGTAACCGGACTTGACAAGAGACCTCCATCAGATCCGATCTGCTGGAATTCCCGATCATCTTCAAAACCTAAATTGAGTACGCGCTCATTAGACCCATTGAGTACCCGAAACCTCACGATTTGTGCTGGGACTTCCAGATATGGATCGAGTGTGCCATTGACCATGATCAGGTTATCATCACTACCCATTACAACCAATTGGTTGTCGTCATCAAATTCTTTTCCCTGAATGATCAGGGGAAAATCATCCACGCCATATGTCCTGGGTAAGTCCAATGCGGCTTCGGCCTCAGATTTAATGATGATCATTCCTGCTGCACCTTTGGTAACGTGAAAGTTGGTGCGCTCATGTAAGTGAGGATGGTACCAGAAGGTAGTTGCCCTATCCAAAACCGTAAATGTGGGATTCCAGGTCGTTCCCGGGTCGATGATGGTGTGGGGTCCGCCATCATCTTCTGGTGAAACGTGCATGCCGTGCCAATGGACTGTGGTGGATTCATTTAATTCATTGTGTACTTCAATGTTCAGGTCATCTCCCTGATTGAAGATCAAGGTCGGTCCAAGAAAATCGCCATTAAAACCGATGGTTTCCGTGGCGGTCCCGTCATAATACTGACGAGTACTTGCGGCGATGGTCAATTCGAAATCAGTCCCTTCCAAGGTTGGTGGAATGATCAATTCATTGGTGAATTGACCGAAGACATGGATTGGGAGCAAAAGTAGAAGTAAAATTACCCGGGTCATAGGCTGTTAGTTCGATTGGTGTAGAGCGATTACGAACGAAGTTGTAAAATGGTGGCCTTTGACCTATAAAAAATAGAGGACAAAAAAGGTCGCAGTGGATTACCACAACCTTCCTGCCCTTTTTATTTTGTGAAATTATTTTAGAGCAAAGTTATACTCAATAGCACTGTTGTTGATCGTCAGTGTATTTCCATAAGGAATACCATTTGCACTAGCACCAGCGGTACTTTGACTAATGATGTTGAAGTCATATTCCTCTTGATGAGATCGAAAACGAATTTTAGGGCTCAAATTGGGTAACGCTGGAATGGTAAATTCCTTGGTTTTAAGAGCTGTCGGCCAGCCATCAGCTTCAAAAATCACATAAAATAGCATGTCTAATGAATTGTTGTTTTCATCTTTTAAAAGCCAGTCTACTTCAAACTCCTTGTTTCGATCTCTTCTCTTTAGTCGCATATACCTTCTGCCTCGATAGCGATTACAATTGTCCGATGCATAAATGTGATCTCCGCAAAATTCATCAATACCAGAACCATCGACAGGTGATTCAAGTGCAGCAGCCGGAACTTTATATATCTTCAAACTGATCTCGGATCTCCCAGGCCAAGCCTCCTTTAAGTCTTTGATCTTAATTTTGTTTAGCACCAGGTTTTGAGAGACAATCGATCCTCCGCCAGTGTTTCCCCCGCCAGTATTACCTCCTCCGGATTGGTCGCAATCCACAAATTCATCCAAAGCGTTTTGCTCACCAGTGGTATTACCACAATAGTCTAGTTCAATGACCATCAAGCTAGCATTCGATACCAGGTCTGGGGTCATTTCAGTAGTTAAAGGAACCATTTGAACTTCAAGGCCATTGTTAATCAACTCATATCCGGTAAACTTTTCTCCATTTTCATCCGCATCTTCCACCGCGACATAAAGCTGACCACCTTTTGTTCCTCGTTCATCAGGCTCAGGTTCAATCATAAATACCGTAGGATTCCAAACTTCACCTTCAACCCCCTTGAATGCGTCGAGAGAGGACAACAATTCGTCATATTGTTCAGCGTCTTCTGATACCCTGGCATTCGCGCGTTTCTGGTCCAGTAAATCCTCTATTAAATATGGTTTAGGTGTTTCAAACACGGATACCTTTTCCATACTAGAAATGATCTCTTTCTTGCTGCCAAGCCACTTTGCCAATTTTGTCAGATGGTGCCTTTTGTAAGCCAATTTTTGTTCCAGGGTCGCCTCTCCAATTTCAAACTTAGATAACAGAGAAATGTCCTCTATTTCCTGATCTATCATCTCCTCCTGACTGAAAGAGCAGGCAACAAGGAGAGTGAGTGAAATGCCAATTAATAAATACTTCATCATGTTAATTTTAATAAGGATGCCGTTCCTTGATTTCAGTCGTTTTCACGGCGTTCTTTAGATTTTTATAAGATCAAAATTATCCTATGACATCACCCTAAAACATCCCATGATTATGTGATTTTGTACTTAAAATGAGCAGTAGTTGATTTTAAAAAAAATTGTTAAATAGCTTTATTCACAAGTCGTGGAGCTATTTAACAGATAAGGGGCTGCCTTTCGACTGCCCCTTTATGATGAATACTATCGTGATGTTAAACGTTTTATTTACATCAGTATACCATTCGTCTAATAGCAATCTCCATAACTTAATAAGCTCTCCTCATAGAAAGTTGGCCTGCCTGCAAAACCATTAGGTGGAGTAAGTGTGACATTCCCTCCAAGTTCTTCAAACTCATCTTTAATATATTGTAGGAGTCTTTCTTCCATAACCGCATGTGAGGCCGTGCAGCCATTGGATTCATACCAAAGTTGAAAACTCTGAAAGGCTTCATGTAAAGAAGCAGCAGATTGTGTTCTTGTAAAGCCCGAATTATGATTATAGTTTCCATTTATTGGCAATTGGAAATACAATACTTGTCGCATGATGCCGTATTCCATTCCAACACACTCCCCATTGGCTACAAAGAATAGGTCTCTTACCCCAGAAACTGCCGCGGTTTGCCAGAAGGCTCCACCGACACGATAGTAATTAAAACTTTCGCAGCTTGGCCAGTAAAATACCCCGTCTTCACCATCGTTGATTCCTACGTCACCATTCCCTGGGCAATCTGGTTCTGATTCCGATCTACCCCAGGTGACACTACCGCTCTGACCGTCAGAACAAGACCAGCTTATTCCAAAAACTTCATCGGTTTCGCCATTGGACCAAGCCAGAATATTGCAATCGGCTTCGTCATCATCACCAGTTGAGGTAGTGTCATCTGTGTTTTCAAACTCTCCTCCGCCACTGCCCGTGTCCCCGTGGCTACTTCCACTATTTCCATCTGTATAGCCACCGCCACCGGTAGTTCCTGACCCTCCCTGGCTTCCGTCTTCACCTGAATTGCCATCACTTTGACCATCTCCCTCGCCATCATCACTATTGCTGTATTCTGCACATGGATCTGGTTCTACGTCTGTTTCGGAACGTCCGAATTTGGCAGAAATAGCATCAAGATAACTCTGAAAACTATCCATTGTGTATTCCGAAATCTTGCCTTTCATCTTACTAAAATCTCCAGTTCCATTTGCATAAACTTCTTCCATATTGTCAATGGTGTATTTAATGACAAATGGCTCAGTTTCCTGATTCTTTTCGTTTATTCCTACCACTAAATTGTACAACACGTTTGTCGGTTGGCCTGGCAATGAGAACTTGATAGAATACTTCGTTTGGTTTGTTTGATTCACTACTTTCACTATACTGGACTCATCTATCATCATGAGCTCTTGAGAATCATCTCTCCCGGATGCTGTTATGGCGTGAAGGTCCTGGATATTGTGTGATAAGTCGCCTGGCAGTTCATTAAACGTTATTTTTTCTGTTGATCGTTCCACTCGATCAAAACCTTGATTCAGGGTAAGTATGTCTTCATTCGTCTCGCATTGACTGAAGAACAATAAAATCCCAAGACATAGCATCTTGAGTCCATAAAGTTTATTTGGTTTTCTCATCTTTAAATTGATAATGATTACACATGAATAAAAACGGTATTTGAGTCTTTTTACTAAGGTTTTTTAGACGTGCTACCTTTATCAAAACTATGCTTTGAATAGACCCCAAACCATCCCATGATCATGTGATTTTAACAACCGAAAACAGACTGAATAGCAGCTAGCTCATTGTAATCATGAAACCCTACTTCTTAATACGAAAATAAGCCTCACTGAAATGATCAATGAGGCTTATAGGTTCAGCTAAGCTGATTCTTATGGAACAAAATTTGAGTCAGTACAAGGCTTTAATTATCGGGAGCCATTTGCGACTGTTTTAGAGAGGATACTTCTTCTTTCAATGACTTAATTTGCTTGTCTTGTTCAATCAAATACAAAGTAAGTTCTTCTATTTTCTGTAGAAGCTTTGCGCTCATGTCTCCCACTGCAATACCATTTTTTTCAACTGTAGCTGCAGATGGAATATGCTCAAGATGACCATGTTGAGAAATATATTTTTCTACATCTGTCAAATCTGTGAGCACATATTCCGCTTCAAAAACAAAGTCAGGCCATGGATTAGATTCAACCAACATTTCCTTGCTTCGAACTACGCCATTCACTTCAAGTTTCTCCTTCGGGTCAATTATTCCTATGCCTACATTTCCTTCTGCAGGAAATATGTTTTGAACACCTTTATTGTGAGGGATGTCTTCATCAACGACTTCATCAATTTGACCAAATGCCATGGAAGTCAGAAATAGTATAATCACTACGCACAGAGAGCTTCTTGAATTATTCATAATACTTGTTTAGTGTTTTAAAATGGTTTTATGGTAGGATACCCCTCTCGCTGATTGGATGTGGATGAAGTAAATTCCTGATTTCAGTGATGAAGTAGAAAATGAAAACTCTTTGGTTGAAGGAAAGACCTCCTGCCTCAATGTCTTACCGTCAGTGTTGATCAAATCGTATCCTATGACTTTCATGTCATCCGGCGCAATAATTTGAAGCACATCAACAACAGGATTGGGATAAAGCTTCAGCTGATTGTTTTTGTCTTCTTTAGACATACCAATATCATATACCACTTGACTTCTAGATCCTGTATTTCCATTTCCTCCGGTAGTCGTTCTGTGTTTATGTCTATAAGAGAGGAATTCATGAATATCATTCGTAACTGGTAGGATTCGTACTTTGCTAAAGCCCGCTTCAATCCGGATCCGGTCTGCATGGAGTTCGCCGGTGAAAATGGTTCCTTCATGACCCTCATCCATGGTTGACGTAATCAGGATTTCATCGGCACAATGTTCCACCAGGTGATGTGAATCATTTCTTCCATGAATGGTATTCCCGCATTGATAGTTAATATGATCCGGATCTTGTGCGACTGAACTTAAATAAATGAATAACTGCCCGATAACAACAAATAAAGACTTACGCATATGGCCACTCACTTTCATTTTTCAAAAGTAGTGGTTGCAGCTTTGTGATAATATCCCACGATTGTGGGATATTTGATAAGCCTAGCCAGTGTGATGAAGAGTTTTGGACCCTGTTGGGGAAGTAGCATCGTTATGCTAATCATCTTTTTGATTGGCACAAGACCTGCCAGTGCACAACTAATGCAGGAAGAAGGAACAGTGCCTAACGCTTACCATAAGCTCCGTTATACTTCTTTTGCAGCAGCGCAAAATGTCGCTACAAAATCACTGCTGTTTGCCCGTCAACAATCCGATAGTTTAAGCCTACTAAAATCCTATATCGATTTCATCGATTTCTTGTACTTGACAAGAGAAAATCAAGCAGCCCGTGATACGCTGGCCAGGTGTTTACCGATTGCCGCTCAAGTTGGTGACCCTTCTCTATTGGCTCAACTTTATAATTATCAGGGAGGGTTGGAAATGAGAGCATCCAACTATAATAAAGCATTGCAGCATTTTGAAGCGGCGCTTATTCAGGTCGAGGCATCAGATAATTATGAAGTGATCGGCTTGATCAAAAATAATTTGGTACGGCTGTATCTCAATCTGGATGATCGGAATCATGCCGTAGCCATGGTTGAGGAGAATTTAAAGGGCGCGTTACTATATCAGGATACCTTGACCATTGCAAATGCCTATAACATCAAGGGAATTCTTTTTGGCACCAGGAATTTTGATAGCGCTTTGGTGTCTTATGAAAAGGCGTTGTTGCTTACTGAAAAAAGTAAAAATGAATACCTGGAAAGCATTGTCACCTCCAACATAGGTTATTTATACTTGATCAAAGACCTTCCGAACCGATCATTTCCTTACCTGCTTCAGTCCAAAAAGCTCAGCGAACAAATTGGGGATAATGCCTCTCTATTCCACATTTACACCTCTCTGGGAATCTATTATGATTACAAAGACAACTATAAGAAATCCATCGAGCAATTCCGAATAGCATTGGATGAATACGGGCAGTATGTAGATATCGGTCAGATAAATGAGACGCTTTGGGAAATATCTGGCGTGTATGAACATGTCGGATACTTCGAGGAAGCAAATGAGGCCTTGAACCTGTACATAGCACAATACGACAGCATTGCTTCAACAGACAAGAAAAAGGAGTTTGAAAAAATACGTACAGAGTTTGATGTAAAGAGTAAAGACGATCAAATCTTGATCCTGGAGCAGGAAAATGAGCTGGAGACGAGCCGACGAAATGTCCTTATTACCAGTGTGGCTGGTTTGGTCATTTTATTGATTGTGTCAGGGTTTTTCTACCGTCATCGGTTAAAGTCTGAGAAGATCATTCAACAACACAACGCCAAAGTATTCGAAATGGAGAAAAACCAATTGATACAAGATCAGGAATTGAAGAAGATCCAGGGCATCATTGAAGGGAAAGAAAAGGAACAAAACCGCATTTCCCAGGAGCTTCATGATGGCATCATAGGCAAACTGATTGGCGTCAGACACCTGCTGGAAGGGAGTATGGATGCTTCTGATTCAGCAGTCAGTAAGGTCTACAATCACTTAACAGACGTATCGGCTGAACTGAGAGGCATCTCACACCAATTGAGTGTTCACCATATTAGGAACCAACCTTTTACAGCTTTGTTGGATGAGTTAAGAGAACAATATGAAATCCCTCAATTGGCGATGGAGATTTCCGTATTTCCGGAGCGCGCTTTAGATGCAATCCACTTTGAGCAAAAGCATGCCCTATACCGGATTTTACAAGAAGCTTTCAACAATATTGAGAAACATGCCAATGCTTCCGAAGTGAGTGTCGCTTTTACCAGACACGAGTCCTATTTATCGATCATGATCGAAGATGATGGCGTTGGTTTTAAGGTTGAAAAAAGTGAATCAGGCATTGGCCTGGCCAATATTCAGGAAAGAGTACGAACAATGAGTGGCAGCATAACCATTAACTCCAGCCCTGGCAAGGGTACCATAATTGAAGTTGAATTACCCATGAACTAAGTTGAATATGGAAACTACACCCATCCGAATTCTCTTAGTCGACGATCATGTCTTATTTACCCAGGGTCTTGCTTCTGCCCTCGGGTTAGATGAAAGTTTTGAGGTAGTCAACACTTTTTCAGATGCCCGTAGTGCGTTGGGTTTTATCTCACAAAATCCACCGGAGCTGATCGTCACGGACATTTCAATGCCGGATATGAACGGGTTGCTCTTTATCGACAAAGTCCATGCTTCCTATCCGGAGATCAAAATATTGATCATCAGTATGTTTGAGCCTTTTGATATCATGAAGAAGGCGCACGGCTACCTGAATAAGGATGCGACGGTTCAGGAAGTATCGCATGTGATCAAGGAAATTGTGTTGCATCAGAAGAAGTGCTTCCCGCCCAAATCCAATGAACTTAAGACCAGTGAACTGGCCGCTCATGGGCTCACCAAGAGAGAGCAACAAGTGGTTACACTTATTGCCGGAGAATACACGGTAGATCAAATCGCCGAAAAGTTATTCATCAGTCGTACAACCGTGGAATCTCACAAAAAGAACATTTTCCTAAAGCTCAAAGTAACCACCAATGCAGGTTTGGTTAGGAAGTCGATTCAGTTGGGGTATTTGTAGGCTCCAACCACCGTATTTGAAGAGTTTGAAGTAATTTGATCTTTCAGGAAATCGAGTCCAATGTGTTCTTTCTATGAAAAATAGCCTTTTGATCGTTGGATTTATTCTAATACTTATCGAGGTTATCACTGATCTTGAGGTAATCAGTATTTACGGCATATTCCCTCTTTGTCTTGGAATTGTCATGATTTTCATTCTACTATTTCTTGAAAGAAAACAGTTGGCTAGCTATTACGGTCAATCAAAAAAGAAAACAGATGATCATGATAGCATCATGTTATTGGCGACCAATATTAGGCCATTGGTTTCACTTTTTCTTTCTGGGATTATTATTGTTGTAATGGGGTTTAGTGCTTTTTTTAGGCATAGTGACTCGTTTTCAAAAGTCACAGAAGAACTAGAAAATAAGTACGATGATTACAACTTGGGATTTATTGTGACTGGGTCAACATTTAGAAGTGCTAAGAAAGGTAGTCCAAGCACGGCAAATTTCAACTTTTCAATTTTCACAAAAGATGATGGTAACCATCAGGTTGACGCGAAATTGATCAAACATGAAACAAAATGGGAATTACTTGAATTAACCTTTGAGCGCTAAAAAGGAATTGGAACACTTCCAGAGGTTAAGTGTTCCATTTGTTTTCTACTCATACTTCAACGTATTCGCTGGATTAAGCTTCGCGGTTTTAAACGTGTGAAAGCTCACCGTCAAAAAGGCAATCACTAATACAACCAACGTTGCTACAAAAAAGGACAGCAGGTTCACTGAGATATGATACGGGTAATTTTCCAGCCATTGATTAAGGAAATACCAGCTCAGTGGCCACGCGATCAGGTTAGCAATGCCAATCAGGATCAGGAAGTCCTTGAACATCAACTGGACGATACCTGAGGTGCTGGAGCCCAGTACTTTTCGGATACCAATTTCTTTCGTCTTCTGAACAGCTGTGTAGGAGGACAAGCCAAATAGACCCAGACATCCAATAAAAATCGCCAGGACCGCAAAGACTAAAAACAGGTTGCGGAAGCTCTGGTCGGCCTCATAGTAGCTGTTGAAGTATTCATCCAGGAAGAAATACTCGAAAGGATTGCCACGGAAACTTCGATTCCATTGTTCTTCTACTACAGCGATCGTGTTATCAAGATTGCCAGTTGCTACTTTGACCATCACATATTCGTGATTGACATTCTGTAAGAAAAAGGCCATAGGCTGCATGGATTCATGCAATGACTCGTTATGGATATTATTGATCACCCCGATGACCTGAGGCTTCCAATTGAATTGGTCTATGGAAATAAACTCACCAATAATTTCCTCAGGCGTGTATCCCAATGCCCTGGCGCCATATTCATTAATGATGATTGCCGTATCCGCATCATTGGCAAAATCCCGGGAGAAGTTCCGACCATGAAACAGCTCAATTTCCATGAGATCCATGAATTCATAGTCCATGCTGCTGACGGCAAATGAAGTGGCCAAAGAAGCATCCTGATTGAGGTTGCGCAGCTGCGTTTTGAAGCGCAATTTCTTTCCTGGCAGCATACCAGATCCTGCCACGCCAACCACCGCTGACTGGTTATTCAGCGCGTCTCTGAAAGACATATAATCATTGCGTGCCTGGGTGAATGACGTATCCCTTTTCGATGGACGTTCGACCACCATGATCTGTTCTGTAGAATACCCCAGATCCTGATTTTGCATGTAAGACATCTGCTCATAAACCATGAGCGTTCCAATGATCAAGGTAACAGAAGTGGCGAACTGGAAAACCACCAGCGCCCTTCGCAGCATGATCCCTTCGCTTTTACCTTTAAATTTCCCTTTCAGTACCTCAACAGGCTTAAAAGAAGAAAGCACCAATGCAGGATAGAAGCCAGTTGCTATAGAGCCAATGAACCAGAATGCCGCGCTACTCATCCAAAACCAGGACTGTTCCCAAATCTGATAAGAAGTGGGTGTGCCACCGACAGCATTGAAAAAGGGTGTGGCGATGATCAGTAATGCAAATCCAATCAAAATTGAGAACAAGAAAATGATCGAAGATTCAATGAGGAAGTGAAGAACGAGCTGTCCTTTCTGAGAGCCAACCACTTTTCGTAAACCGACTTCCTTGGCTCTTTCTACAGATTTGGCCGTACTTAGATTGACATAATTGATACAGGCAATCACGATGATGAACCAGGCAATTAATGACAAATACTTTACCGCTTCACCGTTTCCGTTGATTTCGGCTTCATCTGTGAGTCTTGAAGTCAAATGAATGTCTTTGACTGGTTGCAGTAGCAGGACATCTCTGCCATTTTGATCAGCTAGCTCTGGTTTGAATTTGCTGACTACTTCCGGGAATTTTTGTTCCAATTGTCTGGGATCGGTGCCTGGACGTAGTTGGACATAAGTATAATAATCCTTACGCCCCCACCCCGTTTTGTAACGCTGAATGGCGCCATCAAAGCGACCATAGATCGTAGGGAAGGAGATGAGTACATCGAACTTCAAGTGTGTATTGGTAGGTGCATCTTTGAATACTCCGGTTACCCGGCAAGGTTCATCATTAAAATCATCATCTTCCAGTCTTAGGATCTTTCCCATCGGATCTTCTTCACCAAAATATTTCTTTGCCATCGTTTCAGAAATAGCGATGGTAAAAGGCTCTTCTAATGCTGATGTAGGATCACCTTGCACCATTTCATAGGAGAACATATCCAAAATGGAGGCGTCTGCATACAAGAACTTTCTTTGCTTCAGCACGACGGGACCATTCGGGCCTTGCTCCCAGGTGATGATCACATTGTTTTTGGAACCCATGTTGTAGAACCTTCCGAATTCCAGTACCTCCGGGTATTCATCTTTCAATGCAGCCCCCGCTCCCGCATAGTTTTCGGAGCTTTTATAAACCAGTTCTCCATTGCGGTACACATCCAGCTGAACGCGATAGATGTCGTCGCCATTCGCCATGAAATTTTCATAGCTTCTTTCATAATTGACATAGTGGGTGATCAGCCAGAATGCGACCAGGCCGATGGAGAGCCCTAGCACATTGAGTGCGGTGAAAAAGCGTTGCTTTAGTAAATGCCTAAGCGAGGTGAGCAGGTAGTTTTTGACCATGATTGCATTAGATAGTTAGTGACCTTGATAGGGTATACTCTTGTTTTCCGAAGAAGTTACATGTTGATGATTCAAGTCTTCAAAACTATTTTCTTGTAATCTCCCTTCACCCTCTTTGAACAGAGGGATTGACTGTGTTATGAAGGTTTGAGGATCATGAGGGATAATTATGGAAGCTTTCTTACGAGCGGTTTTCAGGGACAAGCTCCAATCACTATCTTCGATTTCTAACCTTTACTTTATGAAGCACCTTTCAGCTCTCACTTTTTTGACATTACTGCTTTGTTCAAGCTTGCTGGCGCAAGACCTCAATGAATTGTTGAGTCCAGTAAAATATCGAAACATTGGCCCCTTTCGTGGCGGCCGTTCTGTCTGCGCTACCGGTGTGGTTGGCGACCAGTTGACGTATTACATGGGGACCACTGGTGGTGGCCTTTGGAAAACAGATGATGCCGGTCAGATCTGGGAGAACATTTCCGATGGCTTTTTCAAAACAGGGTCAGTAGGAGCCATTGCCGTTTCTGAAAGCGATCCTAATGTGGTCTACTGTGGCATGGGCGAGCATGCACCCAGAGGAGTAATGACTTCCTACGGTGATGGCGTTTACAAATCAACGGATGCAGGAAAAACCTGGAAACAGATTGGACTCACCGGAACGCAACACATTGCACGGATTGTGATCCATCCTAAGAACCCTGATATCCTTTGGGTTGCGGCGCAAGGACCTTTGCATGGCAATGGCGAGGATCGTGGTATCTATAAATCTACAGATGGAGGCGTCTCCTGGAAAAAAGTATTGTATGTGAACGACATGACGGGTTGCGCTGAACTGTCAATTGATTATAGCAACCCTGATGTGCTTTATGCGGCCATGTGGGAACACCAAAGAAAGCCCTGGATTGTGATCAGTGGCGGAGCAGGCAGTGGGTTGTACAAAAGCACTGATGGCGGAGAAACCTGGAATAAGATCCATAAAGGATTGCCGGAAGAAAAAGGAAAGATGGCCATTGCCGTTTCCAGATCCAATCCGGAGAAAGTATATGCGTTGATAGAAAGCGATTCGCAACAAGAAAAAGGAGGTTTATTTGTTTCTAATAATGCTGGTAAAAGCTGGTCTAAAGTCAGTGGTGACCACCGGCTGATCCAACGCGCATGGTATTACATCGAGTTGTTCATTGATCCAAAAGATGATCAGACCGTTTATGTTTTGAGCGCCCCTGCTTTGCGCTCTATTGATGGAGGCAAGAGTTGGGAACGCATCACCGGGACCCACGGCGACTTCCATGACCTTTGGATTAATCCTGACAATCCACGAAACATGGTAATTGCTAATGATGGCGGAGCAGCCATTTCATTCAATTACGGATCAACCTGGTCACGACAGGACAACATGCCAACGGCGCAGTATTATCGCGTGAGTGCGGACAACATGTTCCCTTACCGAATCTATGCAGGTCAGCAAGACAATACTTCTCTCCGAATCGAGAATACTGCCCTGGGAAGATATTCCATCACGCGCGAAAACTGGACTTACTCAGCGGGTGGAGAAAGTGCTTTCCTGGCTTATGACCCTGATGACCCAAGATATGTCCTGGGAGGAAGTTATTTAGGAACGATTAATGTCCTGGATCAGGAGGCTAAAGCCGGAACCAACATCATGGCTGCTCCGATCCAATATTTGGGGCGAGCAGCTTCAGACATGAAGTACCGCTTCAATTGGAATGCACCTATCATTCGTTCGCAGCACGAGGAAAATACTTTTTACCACGGTTCTCAGTTCCTGCTACGAACGAGAGACATGGGCCAGACCTGGGAAGAAGCTTCTCCGGATCTGACAAAAAATGATAAGTCCCGGCAGATCAAAGGCGGAGGCCCTTACACCGTAGAGGCCGTTGGTGCAGAGAATTATGGCACCCTTGCTTATGTGATCGAGTCGCCACATGAAGCTGGCGTGATCTGGACGGGTAGTGATGACGGTTTGGTTCAGTTGACACGGGACAATGGCGAAACGTGGACCAACGTGACACCAAAGGGACTGGAGGATTGCCTGGTAAATGCCATAGATGTCTCTCCACATGATCCGGCAACTGCCTATGTCGCCACAACCCGTTACAAATTCAACGACCATACACCGGCCATGTACAAGACCACCAATTACGGAAAGTCCTGGACCAATATTTCTACTGGTATTCCTTATGGTGCTTTCACCCGCGTGGTAAGAGAAGATGATGTAAAACAGGGCTTGTTGTATGCCGGAACAGAATTAGGTTTGTATGTATCCTTCAACGACGGAAAACAATGGCAGCCCTTGCAATTGAATTTGCCAGTGACGCCAATTACGGACCTGCTCGTTAAAGAAGGTGATTTAGTAGTTGCGACTTCCGGTCGTTCTTTTTGGATCCTGGATGATCTTAGCTTGATCAGGCAGTTCGATGCTTCCAGCAAAGCCACTAAGCTCTTCACTCCTCAAGATGCGATATTGGCCAATTGGGGTAGCCCGATGGATGGCAATCGATCTGATGGAACAGACAGATTTGAAGGGATCAATCCTGCAAGTGGGGTCGTGTTTTATTACCAACTGGGTGAAGTAGCTGAAGAAGAGGAAGTCACTTTGACCATCAATGACAATGCTGGAAATGAGGTTCGCGTCCTCAGTTCTAAGTCTGATCCTGATTATCGACGATATGCCGGAGGCCCTCCTTCTGAGCCTACCATTGGAGCAAGGAAAGGGATGAACCGATTTGTCTGGGACATGCGATATGCGAATATGCCAGGAGTACCTACTGCTTACATTGAAGGGAGCTATCGTCGACATAGGGTGATTCCTGGGACATATTCTGCTACCCTAAAGGCTGGGGCTGTAGAGCAGAAAGTGACGTTCAAAGTACTGGAGCATCCACTGTATGATGTTTCTGAGGCTACTTATCAGGAGTATCATGAGTCGATGAGCGAGATGGAGGACAACCTCACGGCGATGCACAACATGATCAATGACCTGAAAAAGAAACAAGATCAGATTGCTGCGGTAGTAGCAGATTTAGGAGCAGATAAAAAAGCGTTAAAGGACGAGGGGCAGGCATTGATCGATCAGTTAAAGGCCTGGGATGAGGACATGGTTCAAAGGAAGTCCAAGGCGTATGATGACGTAGAGAACTATGAAAATAAATTCACTGCGAACTATATTTTTCTGATCAACCAAACCGCAAGCGCGATCCCGAGAGTGACACAGGCGTCCAAGGATCGAAGAGCGGAATTGGAGCAGATCTGGGCACCCTTGAAAGAACGAGGAGAGAAACTCCAAAATGAATCTGTTCCTGCTTATAATCAAGCACTTTGGAAGGCTGGGATTGGTGCCATCAAGTGATCAGGTGACCTGACGATTGTTTCAAAAAGGCAATTGACCTTTTCAAAATGAAACAGTCCTTAATAGATGGAAATTTACTAAGTGGCTCTTAATGAGCCACTTGCATTATGGCACGTCGCTTGGTAAAGCATATTCAAATTTTTTGGCACTATGCTTCGATACCTTTTCAAATTCACAATTAGGGGACTGATTCGCAACCGGACTTTTACAGCGATCAATATCATTGGCCTGTCTCTTGGACTTACGGCATTCATGCTGATCCATAACTATACCGCTTTTGAGAAAAGCTACGAAGCACATGTTCCAGATCATGAAAATATCTATCGGGTAACGCGACTTTACGAAAGTGATAATTCCGCTCAATATGCAAACAACTTTGCGGCATTGGGTCCGGACGTGACACTGGAATTGCCACAAGTGGAAAATCATGCGCGCCTGATCCTTACTGATAAGATCTATTCCAATTTCGCGCTTTCTTATTTTGGAAAAGGCGTCAATGCCATCACGTTTAACCACGACAAAGCCTTTTTTGCTGATCAGGGAGTAATTGATCTTTTCCTGCATGATTGGATTAGCGGTGATCGGGCCAATGCCCTCAATGCGCCCAATCAGGTGGTACTTTCCAGGTCAGAAGCAGCTAAATATTTTGGGGAGGGAGAAGCGATTGGTAAGACACTGAAACTCAATGGGGGTCAAAGCCTGAAGGTAAGTGGGGTTTTTGAGGACCAGCCTCAGAACTCACATTTGAACCTCAAAGTGCTGTGTTCCATGAAAAGCCTGCCTGAAAACTGGAACCTGGACCATGAATGGGGTTGGGGTAATTTCCATACCTACCTCAAGGTTTCCAATACCCAGGGATTGGCGGAAAGCATCCATGAGATAGCAAGTAGACACTTGCAGCAAGGTGAGGGCTTGCCTTCACATTTTCCATTGCAGCCATTGGCCAGTATCCATTTGGAATCTGAAGCACTGCACGAAATCCAGTCCAATGGCAGCGCCCAATCGGTTCGATTCCTGGACATCATAGCGTGGGTCATTCTTTTTATCGCAACCATCAATTTTATCAACCTTTTCACTGCGCGTTCTATTGAACGAATTAAAGAAGTAAGCCTGAAAAAAGTCATCGGTTCTTCACAGCTTCAAATGCTGGCGCAGTTCATGATGGAAGTTTTGGTGGTCAGTGTCATTGCTTGTACGGTTGCCTTTACTGCCACACAATTTCTGGTGCACCCACTACACAATTTATTGGGCATTAAGTTCTCCGCTGATTGGACCATGCAGTTGATCAATGCAGGCTTATTCATTCTTTTGCTGTCAGCAGTCGCCTTTTATCCTTCGCTATGGCTGTCTAGAAAAGGTTCTTTTGGCATGGTACGCAAAGTTGCTTCTCCCGTTCGAGGCATTAGTGTGAGACACGTTCTTGTTACCACGCAATTTGCTTTGACTTCTTTATTGCTTATAGGAACCTCGATCATATATGATCAGAAACAATACATGATCGAAAAGCCCAGTGGTTTCAACAAGGATCAAATGTTGGTGGTGAGCTTGCCTTCTACAATCACAGACAACAGGGAGTATGAATCTGCCAGGTTCATCAATGTGTTGGATCAGGATACACGATTTGGGACCATAGGCAGGGTGGCACATCTGCCGGGGTACGAAGTGACTCGAATGCGTTGGATCTATCGGCAGGGTCAGCCAGCCAATGACGGGACGTATCCAAAAGTCATTGCGGCAGACGAAGGCTTCTTCAAAAGCCTAAACCACCAACTACTGGCAGGTAGATTCTTTAGCAAAGATTTTGTAGAGGACTCTTCGATCGTGCTCAATGAGAAGGCCATTACTGACTTAGGTTTTCAAAGCCCTGAAGAGGCAGTGGGAACGAATATATTCTATGAAAACCGGTTGCACAAAGTGATTGGTGTGGTGGCCAATTATCACCAGCAGTCGTTGAAATCTGATTTCAATCCCATTGTATTTCTACCCATGCCGTGGTTGTTTCAGTATTATACGGTGCCTCTGAAAGGGGGTCAGCTGGAAGAAAGTATCAACGTGGCCAGACAACAATATGCGGAGTTGTATCCCAACGATCACTTTGAATTTTTCTTCCTGGATACCTATTTCAATCTGCAATATCAGCAGGACATTCGGTTTGGTCAGATCACAGCCATATTCTCAGGCCTGGCGATTTTCATTGCATTATTTGGGCTTTCCGGTCTAACCTTATTTGCGGTAGATCAACGCATCAAAGAGATCAGTGTTCGTAAGGTATTGGGTGCCAGCTTTCAACAGTTGCTTTGGCTCTTCAACTCCTCATTTACCAAACTGATCCTGATCGCTTTTGTCTTAAGTGCTCCGTTGGCCTATTACCTGATGAACGACTGGCTGACGACTTATTCGTATCGGATCAGCTTGCAGTGGACACACTTTATGATTCCGCTATCCATGGTTTTGGGGTTAGCGTTGGCGATTACTGCAGCAGTGGTGGTCCGTTTTGCCAATGTGAACCCAGCGGAAACTTTGCGTAACGACTAAGTTTTCAATTCAACTAAAAAGAATCACAAAATGCTAAATTTCCTATTCAAAGTAAGTTGGAGAGGGCTTCGTCGTAATTGGCTTTTTTCAGCCATCAATGTGATTGGCTTGTCGCTCGGAATGATGGCTTTCATGTTGATCATGGCCTATGTAAAGTATGAAAACAGCTACGATAAACATGTGCCTGATTTTGAGTCGATTTATCGAATCATCCAGATAGCTGGTGAGGAACGGCCAAGACCTTTTGCGATCACTGACCCTGCTTTAGGCCCTGCTGTTAACCAGGCACTACCAGAAGTGAGCAAGTTTGGGAGATTGATTCCGACGGATAAACTACTCTCAAATTATTCGCTTTCCTATTTTCAAGAGGGGAATTCCACCATCACTTTCAACTACAATGATGCTTATTTCGCAGATCCAGGTATTGTGGAATTGTTTCTTCATGATTGGGTTGCCGGGGATCGTGATGAAGCATTAATCGGACCCAATGAGATCATTTTAGCTGCATCAGAAGCCAGGAGGTTTTTTGGAGCGTCAAATCCTATTGGTAAAATACTGATGAGAAATGGCAAAGAGCAGCTGACTGTTGTGGGTGTTTTCCAAGATACACCCAATAACACGCACTTATCCTTGAAAGTGTTGGTCTCTATGAAGACCCTCCCGGAACGTTTGAACCTGAATCAGGATTGGGACTGGCGTAACTATATGACTTACATCAAGAGCGATACCGATATTGGGTTACAAGAAAAGATAGAACAGATCGTTCACGAGCAAAAAGGTCGGGAAATGACCATGCCACTTCAACGCCTTGCAGACATCCACTTGGAATCGAAGGCCGAGATGGACATCAGTACTAATGGTAATGGCGATTCTATTCGATTTCTTGAAATGATCGCCTGGGTGATCATCCTCATCGCGGCCATCAATTTCTTTAATTTTTTTACGGCAAGGGCGATAGATAGGATCAAGGAAGTGAGCTTGAAAAAAGTGATTGGTTCCAATTATTGGCAAATGGTTGCTCAATTTCAGATCGAGGTTTTTTTAGTGAGTCTGGTAGCTTGTATGTTGGCTGCGACATGTGTCCAATTGATTTCTCCTCTTTTTATGGAGGTACTTGATGTCACATTCATTTACTCATGGAAAACTCAGTTAGTACAAAGCTTATCTTTCATTGGAGCCATGCTTTTATTCAGCTTTTATCCAGCATTTTGGCTCTCAAAAAGGGGTTCATTGGACATGCTTCGAAGGGTTAGCTCCCGTTTGGGCGGTGTATGGATCCGAAAAATATTGGTGATTTTGCAGTTTGCATTCACCACTATTTTACTGATTGGAACTATCGTAATCGACGATCAAAAATCATTCATGATTTCGAAACCAAAAGGCTTTGATAAAGATCAATTACTGGCCATAAAGTTTCCCGCTATTATGAAAGGAAATCGGGAACAGGTATCAGATCGTTTTATTGCTGCACTCAAGAACTACCCGGAGTTTGGAGAAGTAGGCCGAGCCGCACATCTACCGGGTTATGAAGTTACACGTGGAAGAGTCGTCACTCGAGTGGATTCTGTAAGAGATTGGAGTGGACCCAGGGTGATTGGAGCGGATGAAGGTTACTTTACTTCCTTGAATCATCAGTTATTGGCCGGCCGACTATTTGATGACGCATTTAACGATGATCGATCCATCATCTTGAACGAAAAGGCCATTCAAGATCTGGAATTCCATCATATCGAAAAAGCGATCGGCACCACAGTCATGTTTGAAGAAAAGCAATATCAACTAATTGGTATCGTATCAAATTATCATCAAACATCCTTAAGGACTCCTTATCCGGCAGTCGCTTTTGTTAAGCACCCTTGGCTTTATCAATACTTCACTATCAAAATCCAGGGATGGGCTTTGGAAGAGAGTGTCACCCTGGCACGTACGCTATACAGCGAGTTGTATCCAGATGATTATTTTGAGTATTTCTTTCTGGACGAGTACTTCAATGAACAATTTATAGAGGACATCAAATTCGGAAAGATTACAACCCTTTTCTCCGGTTTGGCCATTTTCATTGCCCTTTTTGGTTTATCAGGGCTTACCTTATTTGCTGCCAATCAACGGATCAAAGAAATCAGTGTCCGAAAGGTACTTGGTGCCGGATTTCGGCATCTATTGTGGCTTTTCAATTCCTCTTTTTCAAAATTGATTCTGATTGCATTTGTGGTGAGTGCGCCACTTGCGTATTACCTCATGAGCGACTGGCTGACGAATTTCTCCTATCAAATCAGCTTACATTGGGGACATTTCCTGGTTCCGTTGATCATGGTTTTGGCCATGGCATTGGTCATCACAGCAGCAATTGTGGTACGCATTGCTCAAGTAAACCCGGCCGAGACTTTGAGAAGTGAATGACTTCAATAGGTTAGAATTGAAAGGATAAAGCCGATTTAAGAAAGAATGGAGACCCTGGTGTGTAGTGTAATTCTTCCACTGCATTAGGTTCATCCCGAAGCCTGGAATTCGTCGCGAATTGTGCTTCGTTCCAATCAACATTGAACAGGTTCTGAATCTCAATACTTACCCCAATCCCTTTGGTTTCATAGCGACATTTGGCGGAGGTGATCCCATAACCCAACGCGGTGATGGAATTATCCTCAATTGCTGGTCGATCGGACATTCCGGAATAGGTAACTCCAAATTGGAAGCCTGAACGATGATGATAGTCCAGCGCGAAGGTTCCGCTCCATCTGGGTGCAAGCGGTACATGATTACTTCCACCTTCAAGATCGGAGAATCGGGAGTGAGCAAAATTGATATCTGCATGAAGAAATAGCCCAGCGTAAGGCTCCACCTTCACTCCTAGTTCGAGACCTTTTCGGATACTTCTACCAGAAGGCTCGACAATGCCTTCGTCACCGACATAGACCAATTCTTGGTGTAAGAAGAGGTGGTAACCGACCAAATTGAAGTATACATTTTCCACAGGCTGCCAATTGAATTCCAGGTCCGTGCCATAAGCTGCAGGAAGTGTTTTGAGCGAGTCTGATTGCGTAACCACCCTGGCATCATTGCTATGAAAACCTCGAGCGAGTTTTAATCTGATTTGTAGGTCGTCTGATAGGCTTCTACTGATAGAAATCTTGGGGCTTAAGAAGCCCTGAGTGGCTGTGCTGATTGTCCCGGACAATTGATCTTGATAGGAAAATTTCAGGAAATCATATCTGATCCCAGCCATGAGATGCCATGTCTTGAATTGTGCTTCGATACCAGCCAGTCCATGCATATTGTCCTCTTCTATAGAACCGAATTGCCTTCTTTCAAGGTTTTCTGTTCGATTTCGGGTCTGAGTCAGCTCACTTTCAGCAACTCGATCACTTCGATTTCCCAGGCCTGCATTCCATATGATCAGGTTGCCTAAGAGGTTAAAATCAGACTCATATCTCGTTAACCCCTGCCAGATAGTTCGACTTTCGGCTTGCCGGATTTGGTCTCCATTGATGGGATCATTGAGAAAAAATGTGAAGTTGGAGTACAGCTCAAAATCATATCTAATCCAGTCCAATTGCGAATAAAATGATCCTTTCGAAAGGGCAGATTTGAAGTCAGTAGATAAACTCATCCGACTGGTAGTACCTCCTTCGGTATCATCAACAGCTCCGAATCGTGAAAGCCTTCCATTGCGTACCAGACGATCGGGAATTTGTCCTGAAGCAGTCCATGAGTTACTGAATCCCATCATCTTAAATCCCAACCATTGATTGGAACGCAATCGCCATTGCTCTTTCAACAGCAGGTTGTATTTTCTTAACCCTTGCGGACTATCAAAGGGACCTTCTGTGAAGTGGGCTTCTGCTGCTATATAGGATTGATGACGCTTGTTATTTAACAGATTAATCGACCCAAAGAGCCGACGCGTACCGAACTGACCCCAAGCCGCCTGAACCTGATTTTCCATGCGCGTTTTCGTTTGAAAGCTGACGTTTCCTGCCACATTGAAATTTCCCTGATCAGGATCGTAGGGTCCTTTTTCAAAATGGAGGTGTTGGACAGTTTCGGGGATCAAAAAATGTAAATCAGCATACCCCTGACCGTGCGCATGAGAGACCATATTGACGGGCATGCCATCTACATGAATGGCAATATCTGTTCCATGATCTAAATCAAAACCTCGAAGAAAAAGTTGCTCTGCTTTTCCTCCACCCGCGTGTTGACCAATAAAAAGCCCAGGTACGAGTTTGAGCAGCTCTTGAGAAGAGTTGAGGACTTTGGTTTCTAATGCCGCCTGAATCATTTGAAAAGAAGGGTCATAGCCTGGAGTAACGACGATGTTTTCAAATGAAACCACTTTCTCCTTCAGCACGAAGGTCACTTCGTCTTGTGAATTCCTAACCAACAAGGTGTCTGTAAAAAAAGCAACATGTGATACAATCAGTGTATCTTTTTGCGATAGTTGATTGAATCGGAAAAAGCCGGTTTCATCTGTGCGGGTGATATGATCCGAGTGGGAAGCCAGGACGTGTGCGCCAAAAACTGGCTGGCGGCTGGCATCCAGCACTTGTCCGGAAACCTGGGCATTTGCAAAACAAAGAGGTAACAAGCTTAGTACCGCGATAAGTGCGAAACCGCAAAATCGAAATTCCATATGATCTGGCGACTAATTGAAACGGGAGAAGAAATTTTAGTAGGGACTGGTATGGTAAGCCATGTTAACGATGGAGTCTGGAACCATCCATGCACTTACCAACCATTTCCAGTGTCCCCTAACCACTATTTATCAAGTATTTACAGATGTGACCACCTCCCATGTGAACGCCAAGGGAGACTATTCCAAACTATCGATTGAATTATGAAAAGAATTGTTGTAAATACTTTCATGTCTGGATATACGACTAATATCACTACCAGAGATTTATGAGTTGGAATAATTATTTGTTGTCCTTAATTTGAACCGATTGACTTGTTCGCCAAGCTTTGTTGAAACGTCACCCAAAGTGATAAATCGTTGGTTAAATTCTGTCATTCCTGCGCTTAGCTCAGCGGCAGAAGCAGCCACCTGATCGGTTCCTGTAGCGGTTTCTTCTGCGATGACCACCACCCCCTCGATCGCATCGGCGACTGATCTCATGAATGCTAGTTGTGATTGCGTATTCGATTGAATGACTTCCGAATGCTTCAAAGATTCCTGTGAAAGTTCCGCCATTTCCTTGAAGGTTCCAGAAGCCTGGAAAACGGCAGTTGCACTCTGGTTGCCAATGTATTCAATGGACCGAATATGCTTCATGGCGTTTTCTGTATCATCCATCGTTGATGTGATGAGCCCTTCGATCTCTGAGGCGGAAGCTTTCGCATGAGCGGCTAACTGACGAATTTGATTGGCAACTACAGAGAACCCTCGGCCTGAGTCACCTGCTTTTGCCGCCTCAATAGAAGCGTTCAAGGACAGCAGATTGGTTTGCTGAGAAATGTTTTGAATCATAAGGACGATCCCGGATATTTTCCTTGATCGGTCATAAAATGAGTCCAGTACGGCTACGGCATTTTTTGCCTCCTTCAGCAAATGATTCATCGCATCAACGGCATCTTCCATGTTCTCGATCCCATCGTTACCCTTTTTTACTCCCGTTTCTACCATGCGAAAGATCTCCTGACTTTGATGACTGATTTCTTCTGATAGACCCATCACTCGATCGGCCAATTGCGAAGATTGATCAATCTGTTCCAATTGTTGACTGGCTCCTTCACTCATCTGACCAATGGTGATAGCGATCTCATTGGTGCTCTGGGTCATTTCCCGATTGCTTGTGATCAGGGTATTGGTATGCGAATTCAGCTTCAATGAAACTGACTGAATTTCTTCCAACAAGCGATTCAATTGTGTGATTGCTGAATTCAGGTTCAGGGCTAGATTTCCCATCTCTCCTTTGCCAGGCGCCATGAAATGACCTGTAAGATCCCCGTCAGCTAGCGAATTGATGACACGATTTACTTCTTTGACCGGAGCGATCAATGAGGCCAGCAGATTATTGACTGAATCTGTGAGTTCATGCCAGATACCAGCACTTTGATCGTTCTTCAATTTCAATTCAAAAACTCCTTCTTCTGCTGCTGATCTGACCACCTTGTTCGTCTCCAGGATCACATTGGATAAACTTTGATTCATTTCAATCAGAGAATTGCCAAGCAGATCTTCAGGCCCTAAAGGGGTGTAATTGGAGGAAAGATCGCCTTGTTGGATTTTGGAGGCAAAGGATGAAGTGCGACTAACGGCCTGACCATACGCCTTCAATGCCAATTGAATCTGGCCGATTTCATCCTTACGTCGGGAGAGGTCTCTTTCGGATACAGCTGTGACTTCTCCTTCGGCAAGTTTTGCCAGGTCTGAGGTAATGTCCAATAGTGGTATTCTAACCACGCGGTAAATATGCCAGTAAGCGAGTCCGAAACAGGCCAAGGTCATGGGTAATCCCCACATAAAAACATGCTCAATGCCCATACCGCCGATGATGAAACAACTGATAGAAATTTCGACATCTACGGTGACGAAAGTGAACGCAATCCGAAAAATGATGCTATTTCCGAATAGCCGCTTGAGAATGATATAGAAAATGGGGTAAAGACCTAAAATAAGGCCTATAAAGTAGTAGTCTTCCGAATCCATGGAACGAATGGAATATGGCAGGTTAGCAGATAGGGTTTAACAGTCTTATATACGAATGCCTGGTTGATTTTAGATCACCTGATATTTGAAAAATTTAGTGTTTGTCCTAATAGGACATAGTCATGAGATGGTCAGCTTTCAAATAATCCTGGATTGAATCAATGCTCGTATATCAAAGTGGTTATAATAACTCGTGAATGATCTATCTATGGTACAATATTGCTCTGGGCCGATATTTTTTCGGTGCAAAAACTAATTTTCTGCAGGCCCAGACGAATTACGGTTCTCAGCAACTACTGGTACTGGATAAATTTACTTCGGAAGGAGACTCACTAGCGGCAAAAATCACGGATCGATTAAATAGTCGGGTGATTCCTTGCAGCAGGGAATGAGGCTAGACAGGTTAAGAAAGCATGTGCATAAATTAGCCCAATAATTCATGCAATATGATCTCGCTCTTGAATGGCTTGGTGAAATATCGGCAAATGAGTTGTTCCTCCAGGGCCTTTTCAATTTCCGGTGATTTCTGGAAACCAGATAAAAGATAAAATTTAATACCGGAGAATTGTTTCTTGGCTCTTTTTACGAATTCCAGTCCATCCATTTTAGGCATGCGCATATCCGAAATAACGGTTTTGATTTCTTCATTTTCTTTCAATATTTCCAATGCTTCATTACCACCGATGGCCGTATAGATTTCAAACTCCGAACTGAAGGTAGCTTGAAAGAGAAATAGGTTGATGTCTTCATCATCAACATACAAAAGCTTCATGGTTTTTATTGTGTCTAATTAGGTACTTGGTTGTGTGAAGGGAAAGATAGATTCACACGAGTTCCTCCGGTATGAACAGAAGAAAAATGTATGGATCCACCATGATCGGTTACAAGTTGATAGACGATAGAAAGCCCCAACCCTGTTCCTTTTCCTGGTTCTTTGGTCGTAAAGAAGGGGTCGAAGATCTTTTTGAGATCTTGATCGGGTATCCCTACACCATCATCTTCAATATTTACTCGTATGACATTGTAGGCATCTGTGAAGCCCTCGATTCGTATGGTTCCTTTAGTATCAATGGCCTGTATGGCATTCAAAATTAAGTTGAGAAAGACCTGATGCAATCCGCCTTCATTACCTAACAGGAACAGTGGCTCCTTTTCCACATCTAAAATGACTTTGACTCGCCCTTTGGTCTCATGCTTCAATATCAGCAGACAGTTGTCAATGATGTGTTGAACCTGGCAAACCTCACGACGCTGATCATTTTTTCTGCTGAAATGATTCAAACTGGTCACAATGCCGGACACGCGTTCCACGCCTAATTGCATGTGTTCAATCACTTGCTTAACCAGCATTTCTTGTTCCTGATCCTTGTAGATCAAGACATTTTTGAGGCTGTAGATGCCAGCCTGAATAAAATTAAGGGGATTGTTGATCTCATGTGCTACTCCAGCTGTCAACAATCCAATAGAGGCCATCTTATCGGCATGTGCTAATTCACGCTGGGTGGTTCGGAGTTCAATGAGCGTATCTTCTAATTCATTTTGTTTTTCTAATAGGGCGTCATTCTTAAACGCTAACTCCTGATTGATGGATATAAGGGCCTGCGTCCGTTCATGTACGAGGTATTCGAGCTTTTCGCTGTAGCGTTCTAATTCGGTTTCTGCTTTCTTTCGTTTTGAAATATCCGTCCCAAACCCAAGAAAATAATCTGTCCCGTCCTCCACGTACTTGCGGGTAGTGAATAAAAATGGCATTTGTTCACCTGATTTTGTTACCAGATTTGCTTCCAGCATTGTGTCCCCATTTTTTGACAAATTCTGGATGGTCTCAAGTATTTTGGGGTGATCATTTTCAGCGAAGAACTTCAGGACATTCATCTCATAGAGTTCAACAGCGGAATATTCGAGGAAGAATTCCGTATTTTGGTTCCACTTGATGAGTACAGGCACCGACTCCATTTTGTAGATGTAAAATATGCCAGGAAAGGATTCCAACAAGCGTAAATTCATGGATCGTTGCTGCGAGATGATCGTTTGCGCATTTTTGATCTCATTCATGTATCGCATGGCCAGCAAGCGCATGAGGTCACCTTTCTTTTCAACTTGCCTGGCTGGTTTTTTGGTCTGTTCCCGAAGTAATTGTTCCAGCATGGCCTTTTCCTCTTTCTTGCGACTGCTGACATCCCGCATGGTAGCGACGCGTATCGGTTTGCCATCCCACTTGGTTTCGTAGGCTTCAACTAAAATGGGGATTTTTTTACCCCCTTTTCTTAATCCTAATACCTCGTAAGGTTCGGCGCCTGATTGAGCAATATTTTTCACGACAATATCGCGGTGTTCCGGAGCGACGAGGAATAAAACGTCTTTCCCGATCAACTCATCACGATCATACCCGAAGAGGCGCTCCATGGCTACATTGACATCTACGCAGACCCCTGCCTTATGGATCAGCACACCCTCAACGGATAAATTGACCAATTTGTAATACCGGTCAAGTTTGGCTTCAATTTGCTCTTTTTCTGATAGTGTCGATGGCATGGTTGTCGGTGAGAATGACTTAAGGAATCTGGTTGGATAGCTGGTCGATTCGCTTGAAGATTGCCGGGCCTAGTTCGAAGCGAGCTTCGGAGGCCTCCGCCAACAGCCCTTTGGCTTTTCCAATATCCTTGGTCTTTAAATAGATCTCACTACCGTGATATTGGATGAGAGGTTCCGTGGTTTTCTTGAACAGGTGGTTTTCATAAATCATCTTCGCACTGTCAAACTTGCCCGCTTGATACAGACTCCAACTCAGTCCATCGTAGGCCTCCAAGGTTGGGCGATTTTCGACTTCTTTTCGGGCCATTTGGCATGCTTTGAGATGATTGCCAAGGTGTTCTCCTTCTATCTCGATCAGTTTTGGACCATACCATAATTGATACTTCGGCTGTCGGGCAATGTCGTAGAAATCCTTGATCCTTCGATGATACCTTTGATCTCCCTGATCTTTATATAGTTGCGCCAATTCCCATAGCAGATCGGGTGTTGATTTTACATTTAAAGTTGAAAGAATCCGTTCGTAAAGTACCTGATTATTGTCATGGGAATAGGCAATCCAGGCGATGTTCAGCCAGGCATACTCCTGAGAAGGATCTAATTGGAGCGCTAACATAAACTGCTTATAGGCTGACGCAATAGCTCCACTATGCGTTAGATATTCTCCGTAAATCGTTTTAGTCCAGGCTTTTAAGGTAGGGTTGGTGCTTTTCATGGCCATGCTATCCGCTTTTGCCATCAATTCAAGGGTGCGGTCCAGACGTCCGAGATAATCGAATAACTTGGCTTGTCTGATGATCACATCAAAACCATGATTGGATTTAGAAATTTGCACTAATAACCTTTGGGCGTCTTCGTATTTTCCAAGTTCCATCAGCACGTCAAAAAACTGCAATTGAAACCCCAGGTTACGAGGTTGTTCATTTAGACGTTCAACGCAAAGCCTTTCAGCATCCTGGAAGCGATGCAATTTGATGAGGTTGGCGATTTGATCCTGGTAAATGTTGTTCGTCTTCCAGCCATTTCTCAAACCGATGGCTTGTTTTAAGTATTGATTACTGGAGTCTATGTCTTCTATGTCTCCCTTTAACCGGAATCGTTCGTCAAGAGCGGATGATATTTTTTCGGCGTAGAGAAAGCCGCTTGGGTTTTGAGCCAATTTAGACTTCCAAAACTTCAAG
Organism: Cytophagales bacterium; assembly: GCA_033344775.1. NCBI lineage: Bacteria > Pseudomonadati > Bacteroidota > Cytophagia > Cytophagales > Cytophagales bacterium. The sequence goes on from JAWPMT010000005.1 coordinate 2,233,687, forward strand.
TCTTTTTCAATAATGGCCAATTCTTCTGATATGTGAGTAGGATACTCTTCAAGAAGAGTAGTGATCTGGGTAGGCTTTACGACCAACTCATCTGTGATTCCGTTGCAATTAAACAGTGTTCCCGCGATGAACGCATAAATTAAAAATTTCATATCAATGCAATGAAGGAAAGGACAAGCCCGAATGGACCTGCCCTTTCAATTGAAAAAACCAAAAATCAACCTAGTGTGGTGTTGCCAGATAAGGGAATGTATTCAGGAATTCCTTATCGTTTGCTTGAACATTGTCACTGATCAAGCCTGGCACGAGTTCATTGCCGGTATTTCCATCGCCAAAAAACGCCAGAATCAAAGTGACATCAATAACGTCATCTTGCAGCCGTCTTCCATTCAACACATTATTAAAAAGCTCAATATTGCCCAGGTCAGAAGGCCCATAAGTAGAAGAAGCTTCTTTATTACAATTCAATACATCCACAGAAAGGACTGAAGCGGTGGTTTCATTGTCCAACCCTAATACATTGGTGTATGCTGCAGCGTCTAAACCGATGTAGGTTTGAAGGGTATTAAGAATTCCCTTAAAATGTTCGGCATTTGCAGATCCTTCAGAAGGGACCAACTTATTGTATGCATCTTTATCTTCATCGCTGAAGAAGTTGAAGACGGTATTGATACCGGGACGACCCATGATGTCTTCCTGAGCATAAGACACGTTGCTAATGACTACCGCAAGTTCATCGGTGCTGTTCACTCCACCTGTTGTAACAGTCAGCAAAACGTCATATGTGCCCACTTCTGTGGCTCGGAAAGATGCAGTCGCCATCGTAGCATCATTAACATTAACAGATGCACCGCTAGGAGACGTCACTTCCCACTGATAAGATAGTGTGGTTCCTTCCGTTCCACTGCCATCTAGCATGATCAATGATTCAATCGTACCTGTAAGGTCCGAGCCGGCGTTGGCTTCAATTTGAATTGTATCGTTATCATCTTTACAACTGAATGCAACGATACATACCAAAACAGCAAAAAATATTTGTCTGAATTTCATAATAGGTCTTTTATTTTAAATGCTTTTGTTGGATGTTAACCAGGTGTTGAATTTCGTGACTGAGCTACCTCCAATTAGGTCTTTTGGTAATTCGATAACAAATGACAGAACATTGGTTCCTGCAAATGCATCCTGACCAGGATTGTCAAATGCAGTTGGTGGGTTTTCAGCACCGCCAACTCCCTGTACAATAGCTACGAACTTAAAAAAGTCCATGAAAAAGGAATCATCTCTTGGTCCTGCAAACAGTTTCATACCATTAGCTGAAGAAACAATCGCAGTTTCACCGTAGGGAGTGACATCTCCTTCCACCCGCATCGTCGTACTTACCACAGAAGAGTTGTTTCCTGTAGATGTAGGAGCGACTGGACCTAAAGCGATTACTTTATCATCTCTGAACAATACTTGAATCACCAAGTCTTCAACATTGTCTTCGTTCGTGTCAATGTTGATTTCATACATTACGTTCTCATCGAAACTAGCGTCAGCAGTAGCCTCAGGCCCCAGGAATCCATTTACGTTCCCAACAAAAACATAATTATCTTCATCGCTGGGACTCTGGAATGCGTAAAAATCGGTAATATCTACACTGGCACTACCCGTGGTAAGTGACCCCACAGCAGGTGCATCGATGTGGTCTGCAGCCATCACATAGATACCTACTGATAGCGCAAACAATCCCATTAACCCTAAAAATTTTTTCATAGTTTACTCTTAAAATTTAAATACAGCAGCAGATACGAGAATGGTAGTGCCTACAGATTTATGGTGATTAAAATTTTGTTTCAATAACTCCTCCAGACACAATTATTTTATCTAATGTTGGCTTCCTGCTCCCCCCAATGGGTTCTATGGTAATCGCGTATTGTCCCGTTCCGGTATATCTGGTTAAAGAAGACATGGCCCCTGTACTTTGAAGAGGAATCACACCGGAATTCATGGTTTGGCCCTGAACAATACTCCAGAGTTGATATTGTTGATTTTCTGGGGGGCTCGGCAAATACGAGGTACACACCAATAGCTCGTTTTGTCCGGTATAAACCCAGGCATATTGTTGTTCATCATTTGCAGTGACAAGCCTTGTCCTTTGGATGGCCAAGTTGTTGGCCTGTTTCAGCTGTCTGGCCAACTCTTCATTTTGAGATCGTAGTTGAGTGAGTTCGAAATTGGTCCCACGAGCTATTTCATTCAAATCAGATCGAGTGTTGAGATACAAGCTAAGTACGAGCGCCAGGAAAAGGAACATCATTGCGGCCGAAGCATAGGCCAGTAGCTGAGGACGGGGGATTGAGGGCTTCTTGGACAAACGTGCCCCCCCACTAATCACTTTAGCCTGGATTAATGGCCCCAGTCCTACAGGAGGTTTAACCCCATAGCTGAAGGACAAATGCTTCAACGTTTGCTCAATTCTTTGAATTTCACGTTTGACCCGAGGATGTATCTGTGCCATACGAAATACTTCTTCGGCCTGGTCTTCAGGCAACAAGCCCATGGCATATTCCTCGAGAATGCCGGACTTGATATAATCATCTAAATTGAGCATCAATAATATCTACGGTGGTTGATCAGCCATTGGATTTAAAGGATACCATAAAGTTTTCTTAACTTGATAAGCCCGCCTCGGATCCGAGATTTGACCGTACCCAATGGGATGGCAAACTCTTTGGAAATATCTTCGCTGGTAAATCCCTGAAAGTACATCAAGTCCAAAACCATGGATTGCGTTTCCGGGAGCTGATTGAGTATGTCATTGGTGAATAAGTGCATCTCTTCTCCGCCCAGTCGATTGTCCATCTGTTCATCTTCTTGTTCGAAAGTACTGGTGACAGACCTTTTGAAATATTCTGAGGATCTCATCCGGTCTATGGTCAGGTTTCGAGCAATGTTGAACATCCAGGTGTACAGCGCTCCTTTCTTTGGATCATATCGATGAATATTCATCCAGATCTTCATAAAGGTATCTTGTAAGATCTCTTCAGCTAAAAGCCGATCTCCGATCACTTTATAGATGGACCCAAAGAGGGCTTTCGAATAATCTGAGTATAAATTGGCAAAGGCATCCGTATCACCTTCCGCAATTGAACCTAACAGGTCTGCATCTCTATCTCTTTTCGTGGCAGCGATTGGCATAAGTATTCTTTTTTGGCATCCTTATTGAATACTTTGTGCCAAGGAGGGGATTTAGTTGAAATACATGATCTAACTACCTCATATTCAGTTATTTAATTTCTATAATTACGTTTATGATAACGGCCATTCATTTTTGACATATCAATAATTTTTGACATATCAAAAACGATTATGGAAGCATCCCATGCTTTTTTAACCTGGAGTAAAGCGTATTCTGATTGACCTCAAGCAGTTTGGCAGCCCCATCTGGGCCACTGATTTTACCATGTGTCATTTCAAGAATTTCCTTCAGGTAATCCTTCTCCATTTGTTCCAATGATTTCACTTGCCTCGAAGGGATCATTTTCGATTTAGGTAACCATGCGCCCGCATCAATCACTTTTCCAGTTGATAGGATGACTGCTCGCTCCATGATATTTTCTAATTCACGCACATTACCTGGCCATGTATATTGCTGCAAGGCTTCCATGGCTTTTTTAGAAATGCGATCAATCTCCTTTCCTGATTTGCGCGAGTATTTGTCGATGAAATATCGGACTAACGGGGGTATATCTTCTGGTCGATCCCTAAGTGCGATGGTTGGCAAGGGAAAAACATTGATCCGATAGTAGAGGTCTTCCCGAAATTTCCCTTCTGCCACTTCCTCTTCCAGGTTCTTGTTAGTCGCAGCAATGATCCGGACATCCACCTTGACGGTGGTTGTTCCACCTACACGTTCGAATTCACGTTCCTGGAGGACACGTAGCAATTTCACTTGTATCGAAGGGGGTAATTCTCCTATTTCATCCAGAAATAATGTTCCTCCGTTGGCGAGTTCGAAACGACCCATTTTTTGTTGTAAAGCACCGGTAAAAGATCCTTTTTCATGACCAAACAGCTCGCTTTCGATCAAACTTTCCGGCAATGAGGCACAATTCACTTTGATCATCGCTCTTGATCGTCGATTGCTCAGGTTATGGATTGCACGGGCCATGAGTTCTTTACCTGTACCGGATTCACCTGTAATCAGCACAGTCGCATCTGTTTCGCTTACTTGCCTGGCCTGCAACAGGACTTCCTGCAGTTGCGGGTTTTCGGTAATGATGTTAGCGACATCAAAATCTATTTTGACCTCTTTTCTCAGATAAATGTTTTCTTGCTGCAATTGATCCCGGAGTTGTCTTACTTCTTCCAGTGATTCCAGGATCTCTTTTTCACGCTTTTTTCGTTCAGTGATGTCTCGAACAATGGAAACCCGATATTCCTGACCTTCGAAATTGAAAACATTATTGGTGATTTCAACCGGGACCATTTCTCCATTTTTTCGCCGGTGTTCTGTTTCAAACGTGAAAGTCCCTTTTTCCTTGGTGATTTTCCAGTACTCTTTTGATTTCTGTTCGTTAAAATCAGGATTGATATCCTTGCCGGAAAGACCAGCTAATTCATCAATTTCATAGCCCAACATATTAGCTGCTCCAGGATTGGCCTGAATGAATTTTGCGTTTGCATCGATCCAATAGATGCCATCCGAAACGCTTTTTAAAGTAAAATCGGCAAATCGAAATTGTTGTTGCTTTTCGCGCCGATCCGTAATATCCATCACGGTCCCGAACAAATGTGTCAACTCTCCAGTCGAATCATAGTGAGGCTTCCCAATGGCATTTACATACTTGTATTTTCCAAGCTTGGTCTTGATACGACAATCCACCACATATTCCTTACCCGTAGCTATGGCCTGATTGATAATGGACTCAATTTCTTCTTTTTCTTCGGGTGTCGCATGATCAAATACTTTGTCCAGTGTAGGAACGTCACTTTGAAGATCCATGTCATAAATATTGTACACTTCTTCAGACCACCAGACTTGATTGGCTTTAATGTCATATTCCCAAATACCCAGACTGGATAGCGAAATTGCTCTGCTTAGCCGCTTTAGCTTGCCTTCCGCAGAATCGTCCTCATTTTCGGAATCAATTTTTGACACCCTCTTATCAATTTTAACCAATTGATTGTCAAGATAATGAGGAGTCAAAGACTTAGCGAAATAAATATTCAAAAATACCAGTGATGATCTCGCTCGCACCGATGTATATGCCTACGCCATACGTGATATGGTGAACGGTCAAGTGACGGATCACGAAAGGGAGTCCGCTCACATTGATAAATGAAAAAGAACAAGCGGTGACGAATCCTCCAAGAACCATGAATATTAAATTGTCGGTGAGAATCAACGTCAGCAACCCTGCGAAGAGGCTGCAAAAGCTGATCACAATGACTGTACCCAATGGCTTGGAACTGACATATTTTGCAATGGCGAATCCAATAAATGCAGAGATCCCTAACAATCCAAATGATATGTACTGCCCCCAATTTCCCAATTCAGGATGACGCTTTTCCATAATTTCAGGGACAAATTCAATCAGAAATGCCTTGGCCATGCCAAGGACTAGTCCAATGACCAGAATGGCCAGGTAAGACAAATAGGTTTGTCTTTTCCCGTCATGCGTAGCCAAAAGCTCTTGTTTCCTTTGAAGGACTTCATCAGAAGAAACGATATGAAATACAATCCCCGCTCCGGCGATAAGGACCCCACCTACTACGAAGGTTAAAGTATCGCCGAAAAACGAGACTAAGCCGACGATAACAGGTTCCAGCGCATACAGCAATTCGGTGATCAGGAACAAAAAGCCCATGACGATGGGTAGTTTTTGGGCAGGTGCGAATGCCTCAATCATTGAATTGGCTGGGCTGATGAATAAATTCATCGATATCAACCAAAGCACGATCATAAAAGGTAACAGCGTTTTGATGTCCATCAGGTGGTGGGTGCTGATCAACGTGGCCACGACCATGAAAATCATCGCCGTAGCTCCCACCCCAATCGTGAAGACAATCAAGTATTTTCCATTTCTTCTCAGGACATAATCAGAAAGCCATCCGGCAAATGGAGGTATAATCACAAGAATGATCGCTTTGGAAATCACCAGAAAATCCAAGAGGTGTGTGATCTCCATTTTTTCCATCAGGACTGGTTGGTACTCGTGATAGGCAATCCAGCTAATGACTACTGCGGCATTTAATAGCGCAAGACTATATACCTCACGCCATTTCAAAATATCGGTTTTGGGTAGAAGTGTATCAATGGAACTATTCATCGCCATCTTTTTCAGGCATTTACGAGATCATGGTAGCAAAAAGATTAGATCTGATGTTTGTACCATTCACCCGCCATGAATATCGCCATCTGCACGATATTGAGTTTGGTCCTGTGCGCCACGGTGATTGCTCAACAAAAAGAAATCGATAGTATCAAGCAGGTACTTCCTGCGTAGGGGTCGTTAGATCAGACCCTATACTGGCATGACCTATAACTTAAGCGGGCTTTTGAATAAATGATATCAGGGTCTGATAATACTTAAGCTTGAGGCTTAACCATAAGTCACGAGTCCAACTGACGGTTTTTCGTTGTTTTTCAAACACACCAAAATATCTCCTGAAATATAATTTCAAAGCAATGTGCTTCAATAAAGGTAAGGTGGCCTGACCATTAGAATTCAGCTTTAAGGATCGCTGATGCAGCACATTGACATTTAGCTCGAGACTGATTTTCTTGTCAAATTTGCCCTGATCCTTGAGCATCACTTTGATTTCTTCTACGCAAGACTGGGCCTCTTTGACGTGTATTAAACATTCCTCCAGAGACGTCAACCCTGCATCCAATTGAGTAACTAATCGGCACTTGAATTTCGTACAGACGTGAGGTTTATCCGGCGTGTTGTAAATGCTACATTTGTTCCCGATATGGTGAACGCATGGAAGCCTGAAAGCCTGAGCGTCATTGTGAATCAATTCATCAGCTGTTATTTCAAACGACTCAGCCTCTCGGGAGATAACAGAGAAGATGGCCCCATTACAACAAAGTCCGCAACTTAGGCACAAAGTTACTTGTTGAGAATCTACGCCCATCTTCTTTGAGAGATCTTCATGAATAAAGCGCTTCTCTGTAATCCTTGAGTTTCTGGAATTTAGATAAGCACTTCTTGGAGTTTAATTGCGCTTTGATATGATCAGGTGGGCGTTGCGATTAAAACAATCCTTTTACCCAGCTGCAAACATCATCCCACCAGGTTGGATCACTGGTGACTTCTTCAGTACCTGCCACTGATGAAGACTTGGCTGATATCCTTACATCTCCACCGACACTTGCTCCGATCAGGAAACAAACTAATACAATAAATCCGACTAATTTTTTCATGCTAATTGTTACTTTAATTAATAAAAATAAAGAAAATAACATCTACATGAATGAAACCTCTGGGAATTTAAATACCGATTTCCTCAAGCTCATTGGAATTATTACGATGGTAATTGACCACTTTGGAAAGGTATTTTATGAGGATAACATTTGGTTTCAATTGATCGGCAGAATTACCTTTCCCATATTCGCTTACTGCCTGGTCATTGGATTTTTAAGGACCAAAGATTTATCAAGATACTTTTTGCGTCTTTTTACTTTTTCAGTGATTTCACAGCCGATATATACATGGTTATTTGGGTATCCCTGGTCCGATCTGAACATATTCTTTACCCTAATTTTAGGGCTGTTTTCAATTCATGGAATTCGAAGTAAACAATGGGTCTTAGTTGCCATCGCCCATCTTGTGCCCATATTTCTTAAAATAGATTACGGTGTTGCAGGCATTGTATTGATTGACTTGATCTATGTCTTTAGAAAATCAAGAACATGGTCCATTATATGGCTTATTGTGCTCTTTGTTTCGCAACTATTCATCAATATAACTGAGATTTTACAGCATCTTATGCTCCATCAGGAACTCGTCATTGAGCCTAACCCCAGTCTCAATGTGTTTGGATTACTAAGTATCCCGTTATTGTACATACACATCAACTTAAGAATCACCGTAAAACGATCTGTTTTTTATGTCTTCTATCCACTTCATCTTTTTGTACTGCTCATCATGAAAAACTTATACAATCTACTTAGCTAAAGATTTTGCAGATCAGACTCACATCACCAGTAACAGTCAGTTATTTTTAAGGATGTAAAAAGGTCCCACATGAAAAAGTATCAACTTGTTCTTCTTGTTTTAGTCGTGATCTTTTTTGACGCGATAAGTCAAAGTCCATTTCAAAAAGCTGCTAATCTGACGGGTCAGGAGTTTGTAGATTATGTTAATGAAAATTATTATCAACTCTATAGCACCAACTTTGATAGTGCCATCCTATTAACCCATGAGGCCAAAAGTATCAGCCTGGAAAATGGATGGGTTGAAAAAGCGGCTTACGCTAGTTTGTATAATGGCGTGATCAATTTCTTGAGAGGTGATTATGAAAAAGCAATCTCTTCGTATCAATACGCTGAGAAAACATTCGATTCTTTAAACAACACCAGTGGACTGGCCAGAACGCATAATGAAATGGCGGTTTATTTCCATAAAAATGGGCAGTTGGAAAAGGCAATAGCACTGTTGGCATCCAGTGAAAAAGAAGCTGAAGATTCCGATGACCTTGAAGCGTTAGGAACTAGTTTGGGAAATAGAGCTGCTTTTCTAACTCGCCAAGGGAAGTATGAGGAAGCTTATCCAGTTTTCAAACGAGTGTTTGATATTCGAGTAAAACAAAATGATAGCGTTGGTCTCGGATATGTTTATCTGGACCTGGCAGAATATCAGCTTCACAAAGGCAACCTCCCCGAAGCCATCCGACTGGTTGAAGAATCCACAAAAATCAGAGAGGCTATTGGAGATCGAAATGGCGTAGCAATCAATACGGTGATCAAAGGAGAAAACTATTTTCAAACGGGCAACTATAAGCAAGCCATTCCATACTTTGAGCAAACGATCGAACTCGCCAGTGAAATCGGGTATACGGACTTGATTCGATTCAGCTATGACATGTTACAGCAGTCTCATATAAAACTCAAGAATTACGAAAAAGCCTACGAGAGCCTTTCAAAAAACCGGGTTTTTAGCGACAGTATTTTCAATGTGGAAAGAAGCAAAGCTTTACTGGAAATGGAAACAAAATACGAAACAGAAAAGAAGGAAAAGCAAATTGCACAACAAGAGGTCGTTTTAACTTCCCAAGAAGCAGCGTTACTTCAAAATCGAATTTTATTCATTGCTTCAGTTTTTGCACTAGGCCTCCTGCTGATCATTTTATTGCTTTGGCAGAATAAAACACGCAAAAAGCAACAATTGACCCTCCAAAAGGAAAAGCTCAAATCAAGGGAAGCCGAAATAAACGCAACCATTTCCTCTCAGGAAAAAGAACGGTCTCGATACGCCCGGGACCTGCATGACGGATTCGGCCAAATGATTTCCATATTAAACATGAATCTGGCTAATCTGAAAAGTGGCGCCAAACCAGACGAACGGCAACAAGTATTTGAAGCCTCCGAGAAAATCATCGAAGATATGTACGGTGAATTAAAAAATATTTGCTTTGACCTGATGCCTCAGACCTTAATCAGAGGTGGATTGGCAAGTGCGTTGGAAGAATTTATCCAACGTGTCAATTCATCTTCAGAAGCACTTCATGTAGAACTAAATGTTTTTGGGCTCGAAGAACGAATCTCAGAGATCCAGGAGATTTCACTCTTCCGTATATCGCAGGAGTGGATCAACAACATTTTGAAATACTCAGATGCAAAAAAGATCACGCTGCAAATCACTAAAGATGAGGAAGAAATCACCTTAATGATTGAAGATGATGGAAAAGGGTTCAACAAAAACTTGCTCCTTTCCGGAAAAGGAAATGGCTGGAAAAATCTCAACACACGAACCAATTTGATCCAAGGACACCTGGAACTTGAAACACAACCTGAGCGTCGTGGAAATACTTTGATTGTGAATGCTCCTGCTGAGGTCAGCAGAGATAATGTATTAAACCTCTCGACTAATTTTTCTTAAATCCGTAGGGACAATGAAGGCAGCCGTTTTTGCAACAATAGCCTCTTTTCTTATGATAGGACGCATTAAACACCATTAAGCCCTGCTCATTGAAATAATAGTCTGAGGGCTCTAGTTTGATCTCTTCTTTTTTCGCACGCTTGTTCATCGACTTCTCCGGCTAATCCTGCTAACTTTGCGGTTTGCTTTCAAATTAATAGCGGGCAAAGATCTTATTTAGTTCCTAAAAAAGAAGATATTATGTCAACTTCAACATTGACCAGCCAGGACCTCATCGCTTTGGAGGAAAAGCATGGAGCACACAACTATCATCCCCTTCCGGTTGTGTTGTCCAGAGGTGAAGGCGTTTACGTTTGGGACGTAGAAGGAAAACAGTATTATGACTTCCTTTCTGCTTATAGTGCCGTCAATCAGGGGCATTGTCATCCAAAGATCGTTTCTGCACTGACCAATCAGGCGGAGACACTAGCCTTGACATCACGGGCCTTTCACAGTGATGTGCTGGGGCAATATGAGCAGTTTATGACCGAATATTTTGGGTTTGACAAAGTATTGCCGATGAACACCGGTGCGGAAGGTGTGGAAACTGCCATCAAACTTTGCCGTAAGTGGGCTTACGAAAAGAAAGGAATTGAAGAGAACGAAGCACAGATCATCGTCTTTGAAGGTAATTTCCATGGTCGAACGACGACCATTATTTCCTTCTCCAACGACGAAGATGCTCGAAAGAATTTCGGCCCTTACACAGAAGGTTTCATCAAAGTGCCTTATAATGATCTGGAAGCATTGGATGAGGCGTTGCATGAAAATAATATTGCTGGTGTGCTGGTTGAGCCCATTCAGGGAGAGGCCGGTGTAAACGTTCCGGATCCGGATTTCATTCCTGGAATCAAAGCACTTTGTGAGAAGCATGAGGCTTTGTTCATTGCAGATGAGATCCAGACGGGTATTGCGAGAACGGGAAGTTTGTTACGTATTTGTGGCGATTGTAACTGCCAAAACAAATGCGAGCGCGGTGAAACTTACACCAAGCCTGACATGCTGATTCTTGGCAAGGCGCTATCCGGCGGAATCTATCCCGTATCAGCTGTGTTGGCAGACAATGAAGTGATGGACGTCATCAAGCCCGGTCAGCACGGTTCTACCTATGGAGGAAATCCACTGGGAAGTAAGGTGGCCATGGCGGCATTAGAAGTGGTGGATGATGAAAACCTGACACAGAATGCACGAAACCTAGGTGAGTTGTTCCGTGATCGCATGAACCTGCTGATCGAAAAGACCGATTTGGTTTCAAAAGTGCGAGGTAGAGGATTGCTCAATGCGATCATCATCAACGATTCACCAGAGAGTTCTACCGCCTGGGACATCTGTGTTGCTTTGAAGGAAAATGGCTTATTGGCCAAGCCTACGCACGGTAATATCATCAGATTCGCACCTCCTTTGGTCATGACCGAAGAGCAATTGCACGAGTGTTGCGACATCATCGAGAAAACCATTTTGAATTTCGCGAAGTAATTCGTGGACGAATCAGATAGAATAGATAAACTGGAGTTGCTGCTGGACGATGTTCAGGGGCAACTCTTCAATCTCCAATCGGACATGAAATATATGTCCACGGAAAACACCGCACTAAAGGACTTCCTTGGCAACCTCTATTATAGCTGCAAGGAGCTGGAAGAAACTGAAATCCAGGCCGAAGACCTGATCAAAAACCTGAGACAAAACATCGAGGTTTTTGCCAAAGATCATAAGATTAGGTTGTAGTTGCTCGTTCCCATTCTGCTTTTCTAGCGTAGAAATACCTGTTTTTACTTAACCTGTTGAAAGCAGGAACAAAACATCAATTAAAAAACAACTTGTGAACTCGAGGAAGAGGCTGATTTTATAAAGTTAGCGCAAGGCTTTGCCTCGTGTCTGACGTCTTTTGTCAAAGTCTCCTTAGTCCATCAACAAAACAATTATATGAGTAGGAAATACAAGTTTCATAATAAACAAGGTCTATACTTCGTGAGTATTGCTGCGGTCTACTGGATAGATGTTTTCATAAGAGATCAATACTTTCACACTGTTGTAGAGAGCTTAGGCTTGTGTCGAAAAAACAAAGAGCTGGAATTGTACGCGTGGTGCATCATGCCGAGTCACATCCATATGGTGTTTAAATCCAAAAATGAAGATCCTGGTGGTCTATTCAGAGATTTCAAAACTTTTACTTCTAAAGAGATGCAGAGAGCCATTTAGCAAAACAATAAGGACAGTAGAAAAGAATGGATGCTAAGGATGATGGCACAAGCCAGAAAACTGAATAGCAATGTTCAAAATGGACAGTTCTGGCAACAACACAATCATCCTATAGAACTATGGAGTCCGCATATAATTGATCAAAAGATCAATTATATGCATATGAATCCTGTTGTAGCAGGTTTTGTCTTGGAGCCAGAGTATTGGAAGTACAGTAGTGCCATTGATTATTCCGGAGGAAAAGGCCTACTGGAATTAGACATTATTTGAGATACAAATGGCACGAGCTATAAGCTCGCACCAACGATTGTAATTTTCGGTTACCCGCTAGGGTTAAAAAACGAAATAAGTCACTGAGAACTGAAAAGTTCGGTTTTGGTTTTTTGGCTCTCTTGAAGTGAAAATAGGATCACTCGTTGACCCGGTTCTTTGAGTAATGGCCTCAAATAAGCTGGTAAAGCCATGAATATATCATATTCCCAGCGTCAGGTTCTCATATAAGCGATATTCAACGCCGCCAGTCAAACCAAAATCTATACGATTGACAATATTTACAGATTCCCATAATTCAAGCATGTCTACGTCAGTGTCAGAGGAAATTAAACTTGCCTTTGCCGAGATCAGGTAACTAATTTCCGGACCTAATAGGAGGCCAATTTTAGATACCGGACGAAATTCCACTAATAGCGGTAGCGAAACATAATTCAGATGTGTATTGGACTCATCCAGAAAATGAATAAATGCAAAAGCCTCGTTAAAGTTTCCGAGTTGATTAATGCCAGCATTATAATACCCTTTGTTGTTCCAGGAAATCTCGGGTGAGAAAAAGAAACGATCCATCACTTTAAATTTCCCCTGCACGCCCAGATGATAACCGAATCGGTATTCATTTCCACTCTCACCTATGTCGTTGATTTTATAAATATTATTGACATAATTCAATCCGCCGCGAATACCGATTTGAAAGCTAGATTGCGCTGAAAGAACACTGACATTCAGTGCCAAAATCAAGAATATTATGCCTTTCATATTTGTTGCTTTGTATCAAATCTAACCGATTTTCTAAAGAAAGTCTATTCAAACACAGCCTGCAGCTCAGCCTTTCTTTGATTGTATTTATTACTCAATGCAAAGAGAGTAGCCCTGGGAAGATTTGTATCAGCCAATTTTGCTAATCCTTCTTCAGCATAAGTAAGTACCCCCAGATCCAGTGCTAACTCTACATACCTTACTTGATAGATCAAAGAGTTTTCATGGACATTGGAAGCATCAATTACCGCTTGATAAGCTGCCAATGTATCTGTCTGAACCAGGTAATTGACAAAATTGATGGTCTTAATTTCATCGAAAGCATTTTTGGGGTCTTCCGAAGCAACAGGAAGTTCGGCATTAAAATATGATAGAGCCATGGCCCCTCTCTCCTTCATGGCTGAAGCTAATAATGGTTCAAATGCTTCATAATAGCTTTGGTAGCCTTCTGTGTTCTGAGCGGCAAATAATTCATGTTCTATTTTCAGCCACAAGTTCTCCACGAATTCTGGTTTGATGTTCAAATCTTTAAGGTGTCCAACCAGTGCTTCTGCTGAGAAATCTTGCCATCGGTAATACAAGTAATTGAAAGTGATCGTTGCTGTGGATTCCAAAACTTCCTGCATTTGATCAAAGTAAGGTTGTAGGGTTGGATCATCAGCTATCAGTTGCTCCCACTGGGCTTTAGCTAGCGTCCAATTTCCCATTTCCGTCAAAGCAATGGCAGCGTTGAACGCACCAGAAGAAGATCCTGAAGCGGCTGCCTGTTCGAAATACGTAAAAGCCAGGTCCAGAAAGCCTTGCTCGAGCAACAACATGCCGATCAGATTTTGTAACTCTGCTTTTCGAAAGGCGGAAATTGAGAATTCCATTTCTCTTGCCCGCATATAGGCACCGCTGATGTCCCCGGTCAGGTAGCGGTTAAAAAGGTCTGCGAATTTGAGGTTTTCCTGTAGTTCACCATTGTAAGTCGCACTGATGGCCGTCTGATAATAGGCTGGATCAATGTGAATATTTCCTAAATAGGAGGCATTATTCAACAGGACGAAGTGATGGAGGTTCGCACTTGATTGAAGGTCGGTTGTATCAAAAGTCAGTGATCGCATTAGCCCATTGGCCAGTTGATAACCAATCATATTGGCTTTAACGGGCAGATTTGCCGAAGAGTAGCTTTCAAAATCTGACTCAGGATTGGGCGAATTGGCGGATGCCAGTAGTCTCCATCGGTTTACTTCCGTTGCCATGTTCCAGTCGCCGGTACTCGGAGCTGCCGTCAACAATTGATTTGCTTCATCTATTCGACCATTGGTGACGAGCAAATTTGCCAGGTTATTATTGACTTCTCCTTTGGTCCCAAAATCCAGTTCACTGGTCCGCAGGTAGCTAATGGCTTTTGGCAAGCTGCTTTCTTTCACATTGACCGAAGCATTGACATAGGCTTGTGGCGTTGGATATCGTTGGGTAGCCCGATCAAAGCGATAGACTGCCCCTTCCGTATTACCCAAAAGCATGGCAGCCAACCCCAATTGATAATTGGAATAGTGGTTATTGTAGGCATAGACGCCACCTTGCTCGTAGTAGCGATCGGCCAATGCATCATTGTTAAGCAAGCGTTCATAGTCCCCCAGGTAATTGTACCGAGCTCCCTGGATCAGACGCATAGGTTCTTTATTGGCAAGGAAAAAGAATGCAGCAATAGCAATGAATCCTACCAGCTTGGCTGTAGCATACGGGAAATTTCGCTCACGGTATACGATGCGATAGACAGCATGTCCGCCGATCAAGGCATCGATGAAATTCATGATGATATAAAGGAAAAATAAAGCGCCAAGACCAAGATGGGCGTAGGTGATCAGGTAATGAAAGGACTCATAGGCTGCATCATTACCATCGATAAAGGAGGTGCTCAAGAAGCCAAAACCAGTCAATCCAAATCCTATCAGAAAATGTCGGATATCCAGGCTGATGCTGAGGTTTTCTTCCAGAAACTCTTGCTTGAATTTTAGGGTCCAGAGTGAAACCGCCACACTGACGGGTAGCAGGAAATAAGGATTTAAGAACGCGAGGGTATTGGCATAAATGCCTGCCTTTTTGAGGAAATATAAGGTGACAAATCCCAGGTAAATGATACTGACAAGGATGAAATGGCGTTCATTTCCCTTGCCCCTTGCTTGTGTCACTGCATAAAGGATCAAAAAGATGATCTCTTCTGCTACGAAGGCCACGAAAAAGAACGTAACGACGGAAAACCCTGCGACAGAATTGGCTTTGAGATATTCGATGGCAAATTCAGCCTGACTATTTAATAGAAGTCCCAGGACCAAGAACAATCCTATGAATGCGACCAGGCGAAGCAAGAACCTTGTCTCTTTGAAAAAGGTATGAAAGGCATATCCAGGCCCCACGCAGAGCAGGATGGAGAGACCTAGCAGGACTTTAGAATTGGCTGGAAGGCCAAATAATTCCAGGACTCCAAAGTCTAGTGTCCACAAAAATAGAATGAGTAAACCATTGGAAACCAGGAACCAAAATTGCTTTAGGTAGGTAAAGCAAGCCAACAGATAGGCAATTCCTAACCAGGAAAGTAGAAAAGTCCAGTTGCCAATGGGACTCTTAATGACCTCACTTCCTTCAAAATTTTCTTCCAGGGTATATCGAACGCCTTTTAGCTCAAAATTGAAGAGACCTTTCTGAAAAGTGTCGGCCACAAAGTCATCGATCTGTGCGGAACTGGTCAGGTCCCAGCTGAGAAAATGCTGATGCCGGGTAATGTAAAAAAAACAATAACCGACAAGCATCGCTACCAATAAGGCAGTGAATCCTTTTCTGATCTTTTCCTCCCAGGGTTGGATCATTTTTTTTGATCAAGAACTTTAGGTACTAGAAAATGATGGCCGTCGTGTCCTGGCGCGTTCTTCAAACCCGCGTCTTTCGACAATTCACGCTTCGCTTTATCGGGACGCATTGCATTTTTCTCGAAAGACATTTGGGTCAATGGCGCTACTCCTTCCGTATCGACTTCTTTCAGTTTTTCAACCCAGGTCAGGATCTCTTCCATATCTTGAAGCATCTCCTTCTCCATGGATGGATCCACCCCCAGACGTGCCAGGTGAGCTACTTTTTTTAAGGTCTCCTTGTCGATATTCATTTGGTCGGCAAAACAGCTTTGCAATATTAACGTGACTTCCGGTCATATATTCCATCAAATTAATGTGGATAGCTACCTGTAAATCAAAGTTTTTCAGATTTTTTTTCAACAGACTGTAATATTCCATGTGGAAGTGATACTAATTTCCTGAAATTTGAAAGCAACCTTAAATCATCATCGCTTTGGATTTACTTGAAATACAAAATGTAAGCAAGGCTTATAGCGGGCATGTTGCGCTCCGGGATATAAGTCTAGGCATACCAGAAAAATCCGTCTTTGGCCTGTTAGGGCCAAACGGCGCAGGCAAAACAACACTGATTAGGATCATTACACAGATCATTAGCAGTGACTCGGGAAGCATTAAGCTCCGAGGGCAGGAAATTACTCCGGCTGACGTAAGAAAGATTGGCTACCTCCCTGAAGAAAGAGGTCTTTACAAAAAGATGAAGGTCGGGGATCAGTTGCTGTTCCTTGCTGGATTGAAAGGCTTGTCAAAAGCAGAAGCCAAAAAACAAATCAAGTTTTGGTTTGGAAAACTGAATATTGATGGCTGGTGGAACAAGAAAGTGGAAGACCTCTCGAAAGGAATGAGTCAAAAGATCCAGTTCATTGCGACGGTACTTCATCAGCCGGACCTGATCATCCTGGATGAACCGTTTTCGGGTTTTGACCCTGTCAATGCAAACCTGATCAAAGAAAACATCCTGGAATTGCGTGATCGTGGTGCGACCATCATTTTCTCTACGCACCGAATGGAGTCGGTAGAAGAACTCTGTGATACGGTGGCCATGATCAATCACTCGAAAAAGATCCTCGATGGGTCTAACGAGGAGATCAAAGAAAGTTATCGAAACAATACGTTTCAAGTGGCACACACGAAATCATTAACAGCTCTGCCAGCAGGGTTTGAACTGCTGAGTACTGACAGTAACAACGGGTCTTTGGTCCATTCTGAGATTCAGATCCCACAAGCCAGTTCACCCAACGATTTATTACAAGCATTGCTTCCAATGACTGAAATACATTCATTCACAGAAAAAATTCCAAGCATGAACGACATCTTCATTATGAAAGTACAGGAAGGAGGGAATCATGAGTAACACGCGATTCATCTTCGAAAGAGAGTACATGGAGCGAGTTAAGAAGAAATCGTTCCTGTTGGCGACCATACTTACGCCATTGATTTTTCCGGCCTTCATTGGGATCGTTGTTTTCCTTACCAAGTTGGACGACACTGGTGAGCGAAAGATCGAAATTGTAGATGAAAGCGGTCTGTTTGCGGATGGCTTTAACATCACGGAATATGAAATAAACATGAGCGATCGTTCCATCGAGGAAGCCAAAGAAGCATTAAATGATGGCGAGTATTACGGGGTTTTGCACATTCCCAAACTCGATCTGGATAATCCAGAAGGCATTGGGTTTTACTCCAAGACCAATCCGGGATTTAACTTCATTGGTAAGTTCAGAGGACCGATCAGAGATCGTCTGGAAGACCTGAAAATGGAAGAACTTAACATTGACAAAGCGATCATAGAACAAATCAAGACGTCTGTTTCTATTGCCACTTTTAATGTAACTGACACAGGAGAATCCAAGGAGTCTGATACGAAAGTAGCCTCGGTTCTGGGTTACATCATGGCCTTTTTGACCTACATGTTTGTCTTTGTATATGGTAGTTTCATCATGCAGAGCGTGTTGAATGAAAAGACCAGTAAGATCGTTGAGATCATTGTGTCCTCTGTAAAGCCAACGCAATTGATGTTAGGTAAAGTTTTGGCTAATGGAGCAGTGGCGCTTACTCAGTTTGCGATATGGATCACACTTGTATTTGTGATCACGACTGCACTTTCCAGCATTTTCGGTTATGATCCACAAACTGCGCAGCAAGGCATGATGCAGGAGCAAATGGAGATGGCAAAAACAATGGCCGATGATGCAGGTGTTGAGCAACCTGACATGCCTGACATGGTGAAGGAAATGTTCGACGTTATTTATAGCCTGCCTGTCGCTCAGATAATAGGCATGTTCTTGTTCTATTTCCTGGGCGGGTTCTTGTTGTATGGTGCATTATTCGCGGCAGTTGGATCTGCTGTCGACAGTATTCAGGAAGCACAACAATTCATGCTTCCGGTTTCCCTTCCGATCATACTGAGTATCATGCTTGTGAGTGTCGTCTTACAAAACCCCGATGGTGGTGCAGCAGTGACGCTCTCTATGATCCCATTCACCAGTCCGATTTTGATGATGACCCGTGTGCCTTTTGGAGTGCCTGGATGGCAGATTGCCATTTCAATGATCTTGCTGGTAGGCGGTTTCTTATTCACGCTATGGTTGGCAGGACGAATCTATCGCGTAGGAATCCTGACCAGTGGAAGCAAAGTGACTTATAAGACCCTGGCCAAGTGGTTCTTGATGAAGAATTATTGATTTGTTAAGCTCAAAATAGAAGGAAGAGGGATGGCGAAGGCTATCCCTTTTTTTGTATCAATCTGAATTTCCGGGGAGAAGTTTCATTTTTCAATGATCCAAAAATGATTACGTTATTAGGTCTCCCTACCTCTAATAAAGTGATTTCTTGGTTCTGGAATTCCTGCCTAAGGGACAGTGAACCATGTTAACCTGAGTTTCTAAAACACGTCATTCTCGAAAAAAGGACTCAACACTTCTCCAAAGAGAGCATTTTGTCCCGGCCGGGGAGCGCCGGGATTCTCCTCAGCGCGTTTAAGATATTCTCCGGACTGGGTGTCTGATATTTTCTGTTCTCCTAGGAATTTTTAGCCAGAAAATTCTGGAATGATCGATCCACGCAGGACGCGCAGACGCGCTGAAAGACGTGTTTTGGAATCGAAATCATGCTATTAGGTGGTTTTTATAGCAGAGTGGCATTACACGTCAAACCCAAATTTTAACCTTTAGAGGATAATTTGCAGAAAATACGCTTGACTCTTTTTAATTCTTTTGGGAGTAAATTCTGAAGGCCTTCTTATAAGTCGTAGATGCATTGGGACTGGCGCTACCTTCCGGTCCGAATAAGTCTTTGCCTAATGAATAAGGATGGTTAGTTGATTGGGTTTTTTAATCGTTTTCATGAGCTAAATATACTAAAAGTATTTGCCTCCAAAATTACAATAGAACCACCCGCACACTATCTGCTTTAACGCGTAGTTTGAGCCACTGCTCAATCTTTTTCAAGTCCCCCTTTTTAGGTCGTTTGGTAAAGCCTGCCATGGCGATACAGACGGTATCTACCCTTGCACTGGACAGACGCTTGCAAATGGCATTGCTCATGGCAAAATCGGTAAGACTCTCGTAATGGATTTGCAGTTCTTCTGTGATTTCCTCGACGGGATAAGCTGCCAATTGATATTTCACTAGTTCGTTTTCCAGAAACTCGATCTGCTGGTCTTTCGACTGAATGACTTCCTGATTTTGTCTGTAAAGGTCTTCCACAATGTCCAGCTTGATCTGGTCAGACATGATCTCAAACTTTTTGTCATTGGCACCAGGGTCAATATATCCTTGATGGATCACCAGGTCGCTACCTTCCAATTTAAACACAGGAAGCTGTTTTTTTAAGTTCTCAATTTGGTCTTGATCCAATGGTTTTCCATAAAGGGTCACCTCGATTTTGGCCTCATTGGGATGGTAATTAAAATCCTGAAGGATCACTTCCGTGTCATCAAAATCAAAAGCAGTTGAGATATAGTAGCGGGCATTTTGCTCAAACAAAGTTCTTTGTACGAGGTGATAGGCCAGGTACACGCTTGGAATGATCGTGATGATGACAAAAAAGCTGATGTAGCGTTTTACACGGACCTCCATTCCTGGGTCTTCGAACTTTTTCCGTGGATATTTCAGGAACCTGACGATCAGGAAAGTAGCGACGGTGATGAAAACACTGTTGATGAAAAAGAGATAAAAGGCACCAACAAAATACACCAGGTTCCAATTGGCTAACCCATAACCAGCCGTGCACAAAGGTGGCATCAGTGCCGTGGCGATGGCCACTCCCGGGATGGCATTAGATTTTTCTTTACGTGATCCCACGACAATGCCTGCCAAACCTCCGAAAAACGCAATCAGTACGTCCCATAAAGTAGGATAGGTTCGTGCCAATAACTCAGATTGCGCTTCATGCAACGGAGTGATCCAAAAATATAGAGCAGAAGTCAATACACTGATGGCGACGGCAATGCCCAGATTACGAAGGGCCTTTTTGATCAGGTCAAAATCATTGATACCAGCTCCAAGCCCAATCCCCATGATTGGACCCATCAAAGGAGAAATCAACATCGCACCGATCACTACCGGCGTGGAATTGACATTCAGGCCAATGGAGGCAATAAAGATCGCGAAGATCAGGATCCAAAGGTTGGTCCCTTTGAATTCTACTCCTTTTGAAATCTCCTTGATGGTCGTAGACTCTCGTTCTTTATCTTCATGGAGGTCAAATAACTCCTTGAAGAAGGAGATCAGTGATTTTGTTGGATTACTTCGCCTGGCCACGGTTCAACTCTCTTTGGGTAAGTAATTTCTTTTGATAGCTCCTTTGAACTCAATATAGCGCAGATCATCAATCTTAAAATATTTTCAACCATAGGGCTAATGGTTGGTTGTTTCGGAACGCTCAATTAAAACATATCTTTCGAATTTGACAACTTTACCAACCTTAACACAAGATGTTTGGAGTTCTTGCGTTGCCAAGGAGACCAACGAAAAACAGATGAAGGATTTTCATTTTGACAGGCAGACCTTGAGTGATCTGGAGCTTTTTAAGGATCAAAGAGACCGCTCTCCTTCCATTTTTAGCCTGTTCAATCAAGCATTGACCCCAGGTGGAAGTACCCAGCTCATGGAACTGATGATGGCCCCGACTTCCGATATTCATCTGCTCAGGAAAAGAACAAATCTCTTTGAATATTTGATGCAAAAAAACATCAAACTTGAGTTACGATCACATCAGGTGGAAGCAGTCGACAGGTACCTGGAGCTTAATGTATCCCTCTTGAAATCGAACTTGCTGGATCGTATTTATAAAACGGTAACTGAATGGCACAACCCGACCAATGAGTATTATTTGATTTATACGGGCATCAGGCAATTGTTGCTTGTATTGGAAGAAGTACATGAGCAATTAGATTTCACTGATGAGGAATTGCCAATTCTACTAAAGGAAGAAACTAATACTATTCGAGAATTATATCCGGTCATTCTGAAGGCATTGCCCAAAAAGAGGTCACAGTCGCAGCTGACTGGAAAAATGGATAAGTTTTGTCGCAAGACCCATAAACTGGAATTGCTGCGCCTAACTCGAGAGGTCAACCGGCTGGATGCGTATATTGGAATTGCACAAGCGGCTAAAATTCACAGTTTTCCATTGCCAAAATATTTGGAGGGGAACACGCCTGAAATATCATTCAACAAACTGAAGCATCCGCTATTAACAGAAGCCAAACCGTATGACTTCACGCTAGGTGAACCGCATAACATGTGCTTTTTGACCGGGCCTAACATGGCAGGTAAATCTACCTTTTTGAAAGCCCTGGGAATAGGTGTTTACCTTGGGCATCTAGGCTTCCCGGTCCCTGCCGGATCCGCAGAAATGACGGTTTTTCGAGGGATGAGCACCACGATCAATTTACCGGATAATTTAGGCTTGGGACACAGCCACTACTATGCGGAGGTAAACCGGGTAAGAGAAGTCACCGAATTGCTTCAGCAGCACCAACCTTTGTTTGTCGTTTTTGATGAGCTGTTTCGCGGTACGAATGTCTCGGACGCCAGAGAAGCTTCCACCGAAATCATTGGTGCATTTTCGCAACTTAAGAACAGCGCTTTTTTAGTGTCCACTCATATCGTCGAAGTAGCAGAAGACCTGAAAGACACACTTGCTATCTCGTTCAATTATATGGACCTCAAATGGATTGATGGAAAACCTCAATATAGCTATCAAATACAGTCAGGCGTATCTACGGAAAGACTGGGGATGTACATTCTGGAAGACGCTGGAGTCCTGGGAAATTTGCGGCAACTGCTGAATTGATCTTCAACTCAACTCAATAGAATTTTACTGAAATGTGGACATAGGCAAGGTTATTGCTGATCGGATTGGCGAATTACTAACCTGAACCCTTGCCGAATTCATGAAGGCCATTTTTAAGCTGCTTGCCATTTCCATTTTTTTATTGACCACTGGTGGATGCACAGAACTCATTACACTGGATACACCTCGCACTGATAGACATCTCGCTGTAGAAGGCTTTATCAATAATTTAGATGAGGGAAGCTGGGTTCGTTTGTCGACCACTACCCCTGGACTAGAGGGCATTGGAAGCAATCTGCTTGGCATCAATGCGAATGTGAGTCTTATACATGATGATCAGGTTTTTCTATATGAAGAAGTCTCACCGGGCAGCTATTTCTTAGCTCCTGAAGGTTTTCAGGGACAAGTTGGTGAAACCTATCGCCTGCGCATTGTTACTGCGAACAATGATACCTATGAATCTGAGGAAGTTACCATTCCTGCAGCAGTTCCAATTGCTAGTACCAGAGCGGAATTAGTGGTAATGGTTTTGGAGATAGAAGGCATTGAAACAACGCAATACTTCCATGATGTCTACGCTGAATTTGTGAACAGTGAAAAGGATCAATTCATCAAAATTGAGAACCAAGGAATGGCTGAGGTCTTTGTGGATTATGAGGTGACACGATGCGGCTTAAATTTGGATTTGCCTAGAGGTCCGGCTGCCGGACTAAGCTGCTGGTCTTTGCGTGATCCGATTTCCAGTGAAATTAAACTAACAACCAACATTGGCCTCAATCGATCCGAAAACTATGACGTAGTGGGGATCAGGGTTCCCTTCCAATTCCAGGCGAGGTACGTGACCACCCTTACGGCGCACAATATGTCTGTGGGCTCTTTCAATTACTGGGAAAATGTAAGACAACAATTGAATAACGTCGGAGGGCCGTTTGATCCTCCAATCCAGCCACTGCCAGGGAATCTCACGAATACCGAGGATTCAGGTGATATCGTTTTGGGATATTTCCATGCTTATGGAACGTCAGTAGCTAAGACGTGTTTTGACCGGTCAGATGTCCCGGAAACGGCTGATATTCCCATCATTGGACCCCCATGCTTAATCACCTGTGAGGAGTGGTGGGCGCCTGCCACGTTTGATGATCCTGTGGGATTGGAGTTGTGTGAGTAGATTCCATCCAATGAAGAAATCTGGAAAGATCGTAACAGAGATACCCTGACCGGGCGTCCGGTCTTTGTTGACTTCCTTCGGAATTTACGCCAACAAAAACCCTAGCCGGGCGCCCAACATGACGATCTTAAATTAGGCTTACTTCAACACCCCCAGCTCTTTACCTACTTCTGTAAATGCTGCAATGGCTTTGTCCAGATGTTCCTGCTCATGTACGGCAGAGAGCTGTACCCTGATTCTGGCTTGTCCTTTTGGAACAACCGGATAATAGAAGCCAATCACGTAGATACCTCGTTCCAATAACTTGGCAGCCATGTCTTGCGACAATACTGCATCGTAGAGCATGATCGGAACGATAGCACTGTCTCCAGGTTTGATGTCAAACCCGGCATTCGTCATTTGCTCCCGGAAATATTTGGTATTCGACTCCAGCTTATCTCTTAGTTCGGTCGTTTCAGATAGCATGTCCAGCACGGCAATAGAAGCCCCCGTGATAGAAGGAGCCAGCGTGTTGGAGAACAAGTAAGGTCTTGATCTCTGTCTCAGGATATCTATGATCTCTTTTTTACCGGAAGTAAATCCACCACTGGCCCCGCCCAGTGCCTTGCCGAGCGTTCCAGTGATGATGTCTACTTTGTCCATCACACCACGGTATTCGTGCACACCTCGACCGGTTTTACCTATGAATCCGGTGCTGTGACACTCATCTGTCATCACGACGGCATCGTACTTTTCAGCTAATTCGCAGATCTTGTCCAATTGCGCGATGGTACCATCCATGGAGAATACTCCATCAGTTACAATCACTTTTACTTTGGCAGAAGTCGCTTCCTGAAGCTTGGCCTCCAGATCAGCCATGTCATTGTGGGTGTAGCGCAGGCGTTGTGCTTTGCAAAGCCGAACGCCATCAATGATCGAAGCGTGATTGAGTGAATCGGAAATGATTGCATCTTCCGGTCCGAGCAATGGTTCAAAAACGCCTCCATTAGCATCAAAAGCCGCAGCATAAAGGATGGTGTCTTCCGTACCCAGAAATTCAGATATCTTCTGCTCCAATGTTTTGTGCAGGTCTTGCGTGCCACAGATGAAACGTACAGATGACATTCCGAATCCATGTGAATCGATTGCTGCCTTTGCCGCTTCAACCACCTTGGGGTGGGAAGACAGTCCCAGGTAGTTATTTGCACAGAAATTGATCACTTCGCTACCATCCTGCAACTTGATCACAGCATCTTGCGGTGACGTGATGATGCGCTCGGTTTTGTATAATCCGGCAGCTTTGATGTCAGCAATCTCCTGATCCAATTTTTGTTTCAGTGAATCGTACATTGGGGTTATTTTTTGGGTTTAGGTAAAATCTTTGGTTTCATTTGAGGTTTTCTCTCAGCTTTAACCGCTTCTTCTTTCAAAGGAAATCTTCTTCTCAACGGGTTGATCAGGAACAATTTCTGAGCTGTGAAGCTTTCCGGATGCATTTGACCAAAAATGGTCTGCCATTCCTCAAATTGAGCCGCTTCAGCCTTTTTGAATCGGGTCGCATCGATCTTCTTGCCGCTTAGGTATTCCTCAAATGTCATTGGAGCGCAAAATTATGGGTTTCCAAATTCTGAGCATGCAAAACGATAGTGATTTACAACTCCAATTCTTTCATTGGATCCCAGAAAACTTCCTTAAAACGCTGGATTTTGTCTTCCTTGATCTCAATACCTTCTGCCTGAAGGGTATTTTCCATTTCCATTGGATCACTGAAGTAGTGCTTGCCCGTAAGTAACCCAATTCGATTGACTACCCGATGGGCGGGAATTCCTTGTCCTTTAGGCGTTTGGTTCATGGCCCACCCAACCATTCTGGCGCTGGATTTTAATCCCAAATAAGCAGCAATTGCACCGTAGGTCGTTACACGCCCGGAAGGCACAAGTTTTACCACCTCGTAGACGTCCTCAAAAAATGTAGCTGGAAGTTTTCTTTCTCTCATTATTCATCCAATAATTCAACGGTACAATCCTTCATGATATAATATAAGTGCAATGGATCATTTACATTTAAGTGCAGGGTTCCCTTTACCTTAACCCGCTGATCCTTCAAGGACAAGGACTTGTTGGTATATACTTCAACCACTGTTTCAGGACCCGCATTCCCACAGAAAAAGCAGGATTGATAAGGAAACCGCGAAAGCACAAAATAATCGGAAGATCCAACGTCATTCAGTGGGATGACAAAACCTTGTAATTCGATTTCAGATTTGTCCCGACCTTTCAAAACTTCGCTGAATTCAGGCTTTTCTACCTCTTGCTCTAAAAAGTCGTCATAGACGCGCACAACTTCCACATCGCTCAATAGTTCCCAGCCTTCCAGATTGTGATCTGCAGGTATTGAGAGTATAAACAGCAAAAGGAAGTTAGAAATCAATTTCATTAACAAAATTTCTGATGCTTCAGATCGTTTCTTTTGTAAAGAAACCCAACTAAAGCGTCAATTATCCGTGTAACCGACAAACCGGTTTGGATTCTTTAAAGTTCACTAGTTTTAAACCGACTTTCACCAACTGATACAAGTTCTGAGCATGAGCAAAATAATAGAAACAACCGAAATCTCTCGAAGGTATGTCATGGGTAGCGAAACCATAAATGCCCTGGAATCCATTTCGATCGGTATTGACAAAGGAGAATACGTTGCTTTTATGGGACCATCGGGATCAGGAAAGTCTACGCTGATGAACATCATTGGTTGTTTAGATACCCCTACTTCCGGGACTTACATTCTGAATAATAATGACGTCAGTGATCTCACAGAGAATGAACTGGCTGAGATTCGTAATAAAGAAATTGGTTTCGTATTCCAGACATTTAATCTGCTGCCAAGAGCTACCTCTTTAGAAAATGTAGCCTTGCCTTTGGTGTATGCCGGACTCAGCAAGTCTGATCGTGAAGAAAAGGCAATGATGGCCCTCGAAGGGGTGGGATTGGGTGAACGATACAAGCATAAACCAAATGAACTCTCCGGGGGACAAAGACAAAGGGTGGCCATTGCCAGGGCCCTAGTGAATGACCCCAGTATCATTCTGGCAGATGAGCCGACGGGTAACCTCGATTCCAAGACCTCCTACAGTATAATGGACCTTTTCCGTGAATTACATGAAAAAGGAAATACCATTATCATGGTAACACACGAGGAGGACATTGCCGAATATTCGCACCGAATTGTACGCCTGAGAGATGGACTCGTAGAAACCGATCAAATCAACGAAAATGTGCGGCAAACCATTCCGGTTGCATGAGTTCAAAAATCTACACCAAGACCGGAGACGGAGGTAAAACCTCTTTACTCGGCGGTAAAAAAGTAGCAAAATCTGACCTCCGTATTGACGCATACGGCAATGTAGATGAGCTCAATTCTTTCATAGGGTACCTACGTGATCATGAAGCGGTAGAAGCTCGCATTGGTAATCAGTTCTATTGGGTGCAGGAGCATCTGTTTTCCATTGGTTCCTTGCTCGCGACCGAATCAGATTTTTCCGGTTTCGAGTTGCCGGGTATTACCCAGGCTGAGATTTCCCAATTGGAGGCATGGATTGACAAATACACCGAAGAATTACCGCCACTTAAAAATTTCATTTTGCCCGGTGGACATCAAGTCGTCTCTTTGTGCCACATTTGCAGAACAGTTTGTCGCAGGACTGAACGAAGTATCGAAAAACTCAGCCAGGAAGAAGCCCTGGATGAGCTGATTTTACCTTTTATCAATCGACTTTCGGATTATTTCTTCATCATGGCGCGCAAACTGGGAAAAGATTTGGACGCACCCGAGATTCCCTGGGTGCCAAGAACTTAAAGAAATTTTGGAGCTATGATCGACACCCTGGACATTCAAATAAATCGCACCAGCAATACTCGTATTCACGATGTTGACATGGTCAACCCTGCATTTGGGAAAGTATACAGTGATCACATGTTCATGGCGGACTTCTACAATGGAGACTGGCAGGACCTGAGAATTGTTCCCTATGGTGATCTTCAGATCAGCCCTGCCAATACGACACTACACTATGCTTCCACCATTTTCGAAGGATTAAAAGCGCATCGTACAGCATCCGGGAAAGTACAGCTATTCCGTCCTCGGGATAATGCGCGACGAATGATGGAAAGTGCTGTGAGAATGTGCATGCCTCAGGTTCCTGAAGAGCTTTTTATGCAAGGCTTGAATGAACTGTTGAAACTGGATGATCAATGGGTACCAAATGCCCCTGGAACTTCATTATATGTACGCCCTTTCCAGTTGGCGATGGATCCGTACGTAGGTATTCGACCTTCTGACACGTACTCTTTTATGATCATCACCGGACCTGTTGGAGCCTATTACTCTGAGCCGGTACGGGTGAAAATCGAAACAGAATTTACCAGAGCAGCTGCCGGTGGAACAGGCTTTGCCAAAACCGGAGGTAATTACGCTGCGGCACTCTACCCTGCGAAACTAGCGCAGGAACAAGGCTATCACCAGCTTATCTGGACAGATGCCAAAACGCACGAATACGTTGAGGAGTCCGGAACGATGAACCTGATGTTCGTGATCAATGATACCCTGGTGACTGCTCCTACCGGAGATACGATCCTGAGGGGGATCACCAGAGATAGTATCCTTCAATTGGCACGAGATCATGGCATGAATGTGGAAGAGCGTCCAATCAAGGTCAAAGAAGTTGTAGAGAGCATTGAAAATGGCAGTATGCAAGAAGCGTTTGGCGCGGGAACCGCAGCTACCGTAGCTCAAATCAAAACCATTGGTTTCGAAGGTACTGATTACGATTTACCCGATGTGGCCACCAGAAAATACTCTAATCAGTTCTTGAAAGATTTAAATGACATCAAATCGAGTGTCAAAGAAGACAAGCACGGCTGGATCTACGAAGTTCAGTAAACATGGCTGAGCTGAAGACCACTCCTAATGCCGGAGATGTCGAAGCGTTTCTTTCCTCAGTTGAAGACGAAACCAAGCGAGATGATTGCTATGCCATCCTGAAAATGATGGAAGAGATCACCGGTGAACCTCCGAAAATGTGGGGTGGTACTATCGTGGGTTTTGGTAGCTACAATTACAAATATGAATCTGGCAGGACAGGCACCTGGTTCTTGACCGGCTTTTCTCCCAGAAAGCAAAACCTTACCATGTACCTCATGCCTGGTGCAGAATCATTAGAAGATCTTTTCAAAGGTCTGGGTAAATACAAAATAGGCAAAGGCTGTTTGTATGTCAAAAAGCTTGAGCAGATCGATCAGGATGTCTTGAGAAAGCTGATCCAGGGATCGGTAGACAAGCTGAAGGAGATGTACAAAGAGTATAATTGAGTGTCCGCTTACATTTTTTGTATCCCATGTTTGAGTCTCCTCAAACGTGCTATTTTGAAGTTTGTAAAGACACAAACTTTGGCTTAGTTATCAACTTTAGCGTCATTCCTGCCGTTCCCGGATGGGACTCTGTTCAGGAATCTCAAACTTGATCGTGCTAAATAACGTTGAGATTCCGGCATCGCCGGTGGCCGACGGTCCGCCGCCGCGGTGCCATCGGAATAACGGTTTTCATCTTAAGGCTAAAGTTGATGGCTTTTGATTATGAAATTCCTAATTAATAAAGTTTAATCGAAGGTCAATCACAAAATCGTCTCTGACCTTCTTTCCATCAACACGACATCTTTCCACTCACCATCGAGTTTCCCGAGCTTCTCGCGGGTACCAACCATTCTAAAACCTCCTTTTTCATGGAGCCGGATACTGGCTACATTATCCACGAAAATGCCCGCCTGTAAAGTCCAGATATTGTTTTGTTCTCCAAATTCAATCAGTTGATCCAATAACATCTTACCGATTCCTTTTCCAGCGGAACTGGCACTCACATAAACGGAAACTTCACCCACACCACCATAAGCACAGCGATCAGAAACCGGACTCAACGCCGACCACCCGATGACCTCTTCATTATCCGTAGCCACAAATATGGATTGTTCAATTTTCCCATTGAACCAGTACGTGCCCGTATCAGGTACACTGCATGAAGATTCGAAGGTGGCCAGCTTTGTATTGATGCCTTCGATGTAGATGCGTTTGATGGCTTCCCAGTCATTGGGCTGGGCAGATCTCAAGGTCAAAGTAGCGGTCATGATTGCATGGATTTTTCTCATTAAAGTTACGAAGTTCAGGTTCGATTTACCTCTCGTAAAAGAGAAATTTGTCTATTGATTTGGCCATGAAATCGCAGTGATAATTCCCGCAAACGTTTGTTATTCAGCACCTTTCAAAATTTAATTTCCGAGGTGGCGATTTACAATTCTGTTGCACTATTTTCGAGCACTTCTAAAAAATAAGTAGCAACAAATGTCGATATATAGCAAGTGGCATCACCCATATAAACCCAAGACTGAGTACAAAAAGCGAGTCGCTTATTTCAGTATGGAATTCGCGGTAGATCAAGTCTTGAAAACTTACTCAGGAGGCCTTGGTTTCCTTGCCGGTTCTCATATGCGAAGTGCTTTTGAGCAAAAGCAAAACATGATTGGTATCGGAATGCTTTGGAAGTATGGTTACTATGATCAAACAAGAGGAAGTGATCAGTCTTTGGAAGTGAAATTCACCGAGAAGCACTACAACTTCCTGGAAGATACTGGCATTACAGTGAGCATCACAATCATGGGAAATCCTCATGTTTTGGTGAAGGCTTATGTGTTGAAACCTGAGGTATTTGGTACCATCCCGATGTATTTCCTTAGTACTGATGTGGAAGGAAATGACCACTTGTCACGAACCATCACAGACCGACTGTATGATGCCAATGAATTGACCCGAATTTCGCAGAGCATTGTATTGGGTATTGGAGGAGCGAAAGTGGTGGAGGCACTTGGTGGCTCTGATATCTATCACCTGAACGAAGGCCACGGACTGCCTGCTTTTTATTACCTGAAAGATCGAGGTGTGAAGTCCGATAGTTTTGTCTTCACGACACACACACCTGAAAAAGCCGGAAATGAGGAGCGAGATGGTAGTTTCCTGAATCAAATGGGCTTTTTCGGTAGAGAACTTTCTCCTTCAGAGCTGAATGAATTGACCCTGGACAATGGCTTGTTGAGCTATACCGTCGCTGCGCTGCGATTGTCCAAGATTTCCAATGCGGTATCTAAACTTCATGGCGAAGTGTCCAAGGACATGTGGAAAGACTTTTCAGGGATCAGTGATATCATTCCAATCACCAATGCACAGAACCAGTATTTCTGGCAGGATGAAACCATTCTGAAAACCTGGGACAAAGGCGATGCCAAGAATTATCAAAAGCGCAAGCGTGTATTGAAGCACGAGTTGTTCAGAGAGGTCGCCAATCAGACGGGTAAGATCTTTGACGAAGATGTATTGACCATCGTTTGGGCAAGAAGATTTGCTGGATACAAAAGAGCAGACTTGTTGCTTTATGACCTGGATCGCTTACAAAACTTACTGGATGATTCCGAAAGACCGATTCAAATCATTTGGGCGGGTAAACCATATCCGTTTGATTATGCGGCTATCGAGACGTTCAATCGCCTGGTAAGATTTACAAAAGGTCAGCACAATGCAGCGATACTTGTTGGATACGAAATGGAACTTTCCAGAAAGTTGAAGACAGGTTCTGATGTGTGGTTGAACAACCCTCGGGTAACGCGTGAAGCTTCCGGTACCAGTGGCATGACGGCCGCCATGAATGGTTCAGTCAATGTATCTACGTTCGATGGATGGATTCCTGAATTCGCGAAAGATGATGAAAACTGCTATGTGCTACCCGTGGTAGATCACAATGAGCCAGTAGAAGTCCAGGACGAGCAGGATGCGAAGAACTTGTACGACATTCTCGAAAACAAAGTAATCCCGACTTACTATACTGATAAAGACAAATGGCAAGACATTGTCTTCAAAGGCATTGATGGCGTGGTTCCTGAGTTTGCCTCTCGCAGAATGGCTAAGGACTACTACGAGTTGATGTATAATATTTGATGGTTTGACTCGCAATTGAGTTAAAACACGTTTTGCTAAAATAGCAGTCACCGGTCCCAGGGCTTGTCCCGGGGCCTTGCTATCAAGCAAGGTGAATTTCGCCTCTGTAAGATCCCTGACAGGTTTGTGCCGGAGGCACTTATGTATTCCTCCTTCCTTTCTAATCCAGATTGATTCTGTTTCTCCATCTGAATGGTCTGGTTTTCGTCTTTTTTACAATGCCAGCGCGAAACTAGTATCGTCCTTTGCCTTGAAACTGATACAACAATTCAATGCTTCGCCAGTCATTGTTCATTATCCTCTTGTCCCTCATGATTTGGGGATGTAAAGATGATTTAGATGTTGAGGAACCCGTGGAACCTGCTGTATCCTGGCTGGAAGACGAGCGGTTTCTATTCGAAACCAAAGTGCAATTCAATACCCATGCCGATG
The DNA here is from genome assembly GCA_033344775.1 of Cytophagales bacterium. NCBI lineage: Bacteria > Pseudomonadati > Bacteroidota > Cytophagia > Cytophagales > Cytophagales bacterium. The sequence goes on from JAWPMT010000005.1 coordinate 2,265,848, forward strand.
GTGAGCGCATTCATTTCATGGGTAGAGACCATTTCTCAACGATTGAGCTGGCGGCGGATGATACAACAGAAGTCATACAACATGCTTTTCACTGGCTCAATTACAATCAACATGGTCGGATGCCGATCACGGATGAACTGTTCATTACTGCCAGTCAAAACATCGTCCGCATCGCAAGTACATTAAATCCGGTTTTGCAAGGTGCCAGTCAGTACATCAATCTCGCGGAACTAGATCCCGATTTTGCGTTCATTGAAACACCTTCCTTTTGGATGAGTGAAGCGATTGCTGTTAATGAGGAAAATGTATGTTTGATCCCTTACCACTATCGATTAACTGACAATATTGGTGGTATAAGGGTACTCAAGGTGAAAGTGGCCCTGAATGAATTCATGACCATTGCGGAGACAGAAATCATCACTATTTCAGATTCAGGTTTTCCAATACGGTCAATTTATGCTTTTGGCAATGATTTTTTGATCACCGATGATCGCAATGTGTTTTTTCTGGATCAGAATAATCAGATTACAGTGGCTGCGGAATTCCCTGTGAGCAACCTTTTCCAGATCAATGGGCAGTGGTTTGGCATTCGGGGCGAAAAACTTTACAGGACAGTGGATGGTCGGGCCTGGACTGAAGCGGGTACGATCAATCCAGATCTGGGCCTGGTCAGCTATGATCAGCTGGTAGGAAAAACCATAGGGGTGTTCAACAGTCAAATTTTCCTTTTTGAACTTGAAGGAGATCAGCTTCAAATCTCTGAGTTGAACAACGATGGCTTATTTGGTCATGAGATCACTTCCGTGGATGTCTTCAATGGCAAGGTCTATGCGGCAACGCTTTCCGGAGTTTTTGTGAAGGATCTTGAGCATTTCTGGGAAGAACGGGTCCAGGAAGAAGGTTAGGCCAGGAAAAAGATGCTTTTGGCAATGATTCTGGATTTAACTTTGCGTTACGAAACGTGTTAGAAGATAAGGACACGTAAAACCTTCAAATCAAAAGCCTGGGATGATCATAGATGCGATTTTTGTTGGGTTGGCTTTTTATTTCACATTCCCCCTGTTGACAGGATATGGGGCCTATCAGTACGGCCGGTCATTTAAACTCTGGTTCCTGATCGGATGTTTCTTGCCAATCATCTCCTACATGATACTGGTAGTGCTCATTTACTGGGACGAAAAAACAACCCCACAGCACCGACTGAACAGAAGAGAGCGATTGGAATCTGAAGAAATGGTGGAAGAACTGAAAGAAGAATTGTCCAATCCTCCTGTGCATAAAAAGCCTTACGGTTCGGATCTTCCATCTAGTTGGATCTCTTGATCCAAACTCAGAGGTTAATGGAATTGCGGTATCTTTAATGGTACCAACAAATACCTGACCTCTTAATGAAAACCCACAAAATTATATTTTACGTATCCACGGGATTATTTACCCTCTTGATGCTGTTCTCGGCTGGGAATTATTTCTTCAATAATGCTGCGATTGTCGGAGCGTTCTCTTCTTTGGGTTATCCTACCTATCTGATTTACCCATTGGGAGTTGCTAAGCTACTTGGACTTGCAGCTATATGGTTTTCACCGAATGATACCCTGAGGGAATGGGCTTATGCTGGCTTCCTGTTCAATGTGACCCTGGCCTTTTTTGCGCATCTAATGGTAGGAGATGGTGACCAAATGGGAGCTGCGGTGGCATTCGTCTTTTGGCTGATCTCTTACATTTATCGTAAAAAAGCTTTCGTATAAAATAACGCAGCATGGCAAGAATCAATCCCTCTCTCCCGTTGTTGGGTAGGTGGGATTTTTATTTTTCAGGCTCCGCAAATCTGACCGATACATTATTTTCGTTGCTACCGTGAAAAAGAAAGGAGACGCAAAGCCAATCGACATCTATTCCAATAAATCGTACTTCCGGTGGGGGGTATTGATCATATCGGTGATCATCGGTTTATCGAGTATCCTTTATACCAGTTCGCTGGTAAGCCGGATCAAAGAAAGAGAGATCAATCAGATCGCGCTTTATGCCAAAACTATCGAGTACATGGCACAAAGTGATCAGGGGCAGGATTACTTCTTTTTATTGGATGATGTCATCAATTCCAATAAGACCATTCCCGTGATTCTGACAGATGGGAACCGGAATCCGATGACCTATGTCAACATCGACAAAGCGGATCGAATGGAGGATCCGAACAAGCGGAATGCTTATTTGCGAAATCTGTTGCGGGAAATGCGTGAAGATCACTTTCCGATCAAAGTCACCCTTCGAGATGGTCGCGGCAATCTGTATGGCATCCAGTACATCTATTATCAAAACTCACGACAGCTTACCCAATTAAAGTACTATCCGTTTGTTCAGCTATCGATCATCATCATTTTTGTAGGCATCACATTTGCAATCTTCAACTATTCCCAAAGTGCCGAGCAAAATCGGGTCTGGGTAGGTTTAGCTAAGGAAACGGCCCATCAGTTGGGAACACCATTATCCTCGCTATTGGCCTGGATGGAATACCTGAAGAGTTCTTATCCGGATGATACTAACATGGAGGAGATGGACAAGGACATTGCACGCCTTGAAATGATCACCGCGCGGTTCAGTAGTATCGGTAGTGTCCCCAATCTTGAAGGAGAAAATGTATATGATATTGTTGATAGTGCCCTGGCTTACCTGAAGAAACGCCTAAGTACCAAAATCAACATTTCGCTCACGGTATTCCCCAACCGTCAGGTGACTGCCCAACTCAACAAAGACCTGTTCCAGTGGGTAATGGAAAACTTATGCAAAAATGCCGTGGATGCCATGGATGGCCGTGGAGACATAACAGTCAGTATCATGCGGGTCAATGATGGAATGGTGGCCATTGATGTGAAGGATACTGGAAAAGGGATTGCAAAAAACCGGGTGGCAAAAATATTTCAGCCCGGATATACGACTAAAAAAAGGGGCTGGGGGCTAGGCCTGACCCTGGTAAAACGGATCATAGAAAATTACCATGAAGGTAAAATTTTTGTGAAAAGAACCGAGCAAAATCGTGGTACCACTTTTCGAATCTTGTTGAATGGCTAATGACAATGGTGTAAACTGGGAACATGCGCGATTGGCGCAATTGTACGTTGGTGCGATCAGTGGAGATGGTTTCTTCAAAAATGACCAACTGGCCACGATCGACGAGAAGCTTTCCGAAGTGCTGTGCATGTTTTTTCTGAAGCCGTTCAAATTGCAGAACTTTTACACCTTCTCGCATGAACTTGATGTAGAATACAATGGTGCCTTTGCTTCTTGTCGCAAGGTATTCGAAGCAGCTGATGAAGGTACGCTACTTGAAGAGGCGCAAAACTTGCTAAAGTTACTATATGCCGTTTCAGAAAATGAAAACATCAAAGAAGGGGAATTCTATGTAGCTTCTTTCGATTCTATCGCGCTGAAAGAAGGGGATGTCAATGCATTGGGCATCTTCAAATCAGAAGATCGGGATCCCTTTATTCGAATCTATCAGGAAGAAAACTCGCTTGGCGTCTCCTCCGATGAAGGCATCAGCCTGCACAATGTCAACAAGGGCGCATTGATCCTGAATGATCCTGAGCAAAAAACCTACAGTGTACTGATCTTCGACAAGAGCAATAAGATCACGCCGGCCAGATTTTGGATTGATCAGTTTCTTAATCTTGCTCCTATTGAAGACGAATTCTATCAGACCAAGAATTTCATGCACTTGTGCAAGGATTTTGTCTTGAAAGACAGGAACGAATTAGACCGTGCCGATCAGGTAGACCTGTTGAATCGCTCCGTAGATTACTTCAAAGATCGAGAGCAGTTTAATCAGGAAGAGTTTGAGGAAGAGGTGCTCCAGGAACCCGACACGAAACAGGCATTTCTCGATTTTCAGGAAACTTATAAAGAGGAAAACCAGCTGGAAAATCTACAGCCCGAGTTTGAGATCAGTAAGCCCGCCTATAAGGCTGCCAAGCGACATATTCGGTCGGTGATCAAACTTGATAAGAATTTTCACGTCTATGTTCATGGAAAACGTGAGCTGATAGAACGTGGCTTTGATGATATGCGCGGACAGAACTATTATAAACTTTTCTTTGATTCGGAGAGTTAAATCTGCGAAATTTCAGGAGTCTATTTTTTTGAGACCTGCCCCTAATGCTGAATAACAAAAAGAGTATTTATTGGATATGCCAGATCATGGCATGGAGCTTTTACGGTGTATTAGAGGTTTTCCTTTACTCCACGGCCGAGAAGTTGGATGCAGCCAAAGTGATCGGCGAGTTATTTATCGTAGGGTTTTATATCCTTTCCTCGCACGCATTGCGGGAGATTATACTGAGAACAGGTCTGATCAAATATCGATGGTTCGTGGTGATCCCCAGGGTACTCCTCTTTATTACTTTCATGGCGATCATCAATTATTTCTTCCTGATGGCCATTTCGTATTCCATAGGAGACCTGAATCTTTCCAGAGAGCTCAATTTGGTTTCTTTGACCCTCAATTCTTCCATATCCGTCATATTATATTTTGTATGGACGATGGCTTATTTGTCCTTCCTGTACATCGAGCGATTCAATAAATCGCTGCAATACCAGGCGGCTGCCCGGGAGACAGAATTAAACAACCTGAAAGCACAATTAAATCCGCATTTTATCTTCAATGCACTGAACAGTATACGGGCATTGGTAGACGAAGATCCGGCTAAATCCAAGAACGCCATTACCCAGTTGTCGCACATCCTCAGAAAGTCGCTGAGTATGGATCATAAAAAATTAGTACCGTTCGAGGACGAAATGAATACGGTCATGGATTATTTGCAACTCGAATCCATCCGATACGAAGAAAGACTAAATACCAAAATCAACCTTGATCCGCAATCCAATCGATTTCAAATCCCTCCATTGATGATGCAGACTTTAGTAGAGAATGGCATCAAGCATGGAATTTCCACCTTAAAAGAGGGAGGTGTGATTGATATTCGAACTTCTGTGAATGACGAACGGCTAAAGATTGAAATTCGAAATAGTGGACAATTTTCGAACGGAGGTTTGCGTCTTGATGTTGGTTATGGGTTATTAAGCACCAAAAAAAGACTGTCTTTGATCTACGGAGATGAGGCTTCATTCAGGATCAGTAATGAAGATCAAAGCATGGTACTTACGACCATAGAGTTGCCAGAAGGTCAAGGTAGTCTGGCCCCATTGTGATGAAAAAATGTTAAGTTAACCTTTATGAAGGCACTGATAATAGATGACGAGCGGCTGGCCCGCAAAGAATTGATCAAACTTCTTGATGAATACAAAGAGATTGAAATCATCGGAGAAGCGGTCAATGCCGACGATGGCATCGAAAAAATAAAAGAGTTGAACCCCGAACTCATCTTCCTCGATGTTCAAATGCCTGGTAAAACGGGCTTTGAGATGCTGGAAGAGCTGGAAACCGTTCCCAAGGTAGTCTTTACTACTGCCCACGATGAATTTGCGTTGAAGGCATTCGATGTAAATGCACTGGATTATTTATTGAAGCCTGTCCAACCGGATCGCCTGACCGAAAGCATCAATAAGCTTACGAAAGAGGAAGCCAAAGAAACACCAGAAGTAGCCAGTACTTCTGAGAAAAGACTTGGTGGCGATGATCAGGTTTTTGTAAAAGACGGAGATCGCTGTTGGTTTGTTCGTCTATCAGACATCAGGCTGTTTGAATCCGATGGCAACTACATCAAAGTATATTTCAGCACCTTCAAGCCCATGATCCACAAGTCACTGAATGCTTTGGATGAAAAGCTGGATGAGCGGAATTTCTTCAGAGCCAGTCGAAAGCACATCATTAACCTTTCCTGGGTAGAAACCATTGAGACCTGGTTCAACGGTGGTTTGCTCGTGCAATTGAAAGGTGGTGAGAAAGTAGAAGTAAGTCGCCGACAAGCGGCCCGTTTCAAAGAGAAAATGAGCCTTTAATCAAGGCCAAAAAAAGAGCTCAACCTACTGGTTGAGCTCTTTAATATACTAATCAAGCTGTGTTTATAGATCTGCCGCGTCGAAGACTACTTCGAACACTACCCTCCGGTTCTTAGCCCGGCCTGCTGCAGTTTCATTGTCGGCTACTGGTTGCGTCTCCCCAAAACCATATGCTTTCAGGCGTTCGGCCGCAACTCCTTTATCCGTTAGGTATTTCATCGTTGATTTAGCGCGATTATCAGACAAAACCTGATTCGCATCATCACCACCCTGGCTATCGGTATGCCCTTCAATTTTCAAGAAGAACGCATCATTGTTCTTCATGATCTCTACCACATTATCCAAAATAGAGAAGGACTCAGGCTTGATAACAGCCTTAGCTGTTTCGAACTGGATCCCTTGAAGCGCTTGTTCAAAAACTTGAAGAATGTCCTCTGCAATTTCGGGACAACCACTGTTTTCAGGAATGCCTGGTTCATCAATGCACTTATCTTTTGGATCTTCTACACCATCACCATCCTGATCTGCATAGATGGTGAAAGTTACCCGGTCATCAGGTTGCTCGGTATCAAAGATTTTATAAGCATTCACATTATCGAATGATTCGGTAGAACCAGCTGAAGCGAAGGTGAGTCGGGAAGGGTCAATACCGGCATTTTGAAAGAATAGTTCGATGGTTTGAAGACGATCCACAGATAAACTTTTATCCTTATCGGCATCCCCCGAATTAGCTACGTGCGTGACAATCGAAAATTTAATTTCGGGATATTCATTCAGGTAAGCCACCATTCTTTCTAGTTCTTCAAGTCCCATGTCAGTCAACACTGATCCATCAAACCGGACGTCATGAGAAATGAGTGTATTACCCACTTCAATTGGGACCAAATAGAGATCGGCTTTTACCTCACGCTTGTCGCTGTATTCCACCGTCAAATACTGCGATGTGGTCATGTAATTAGCTTGTTCAACCAGTAATCTGAAAGTCCTTGGAAACTCCAGAATAGACCTTCTGTAAATGTGCTTGTCATTGTCGGTAGTAAAAGTCTTAGGCTCCAGTTTACCATCAATTTCCGTGATGTTCACTTCGGCGGTGATGGCCGCTTTGGTCAGCTCATTCATGGTGATCCCGGATACAATCACACCGGGTGTAGGGTTCAGTTCCAATGGAATGAGTGCTCGAAAGATGTCTCTTGAATTGGCATTACTTTCTACATCCGAAACGAAGTAAGCCCAATCCCCACGTGCAGGGATCGTGTAATAGGCTTCAAACCCTTCAGTATTCACATTTTCACCCAGGTTCTTGGCTTCTGACCAATTGGTCCAGGTGTCATCGAGGCGTTCACTATAGAAGATGTCTGCATCCCCATAGCTATCATGCCCGTACGAGGCAAAGAATAGGATCTTATTGTCGGAAGATAAAAAGGGAGAGAACTCCGCCGCTTCCGTATTAACTCCACTACCGATGTTTACAGGCTCCGTCCAATTGAAGTCGTCGATTTTGGTACTTACATAAATGTCCTGGTCGCCGTAGGTGTCACGGCTTTCTATCGCCAAAAACAGATGTTCACCAGTAGAGGAAATGAAGTAATCGACATAATCACTAAAGTTCCTGAATTTCTTAATGTTGATGGCTTTAGGTGTGCTCCAGCTCTCTCCTTCTTTCATGGAAATGGATGCCCCTTTGTCATAACTATCGCCATCAAAAACATTGATCACTAAGGCGGTATCTGCTGTTTTCGATAAGGCAGAAATGCCATTAGGGTGCTGATTATTTAATGGAGAGCCCATATTGATTGGGGTTGTCCAACCCTGATTCGCATCCCTTGGAGAATAATAAATATCCTGAATGTCCCCTCGGCCTCCGGTATTGTCCGGATGATTCTGTCGGGTAAGGAACAAGGTACGGTTATCATATGAAATGATGGGTTTGGTCTCCGTAAACTCCGTGTTGATATTATCGGGGAGTCGTTCCCGTTTGAGGTAATCATCTTGTGCTAATAACGACGAGTATGAAATGAGGCACAGGAGCAATGCAAGCCCTATCTGTTGATTGATCTTCTTCATCTAAGAGGTGTTGGTTGGATACGAAGACAAATTAGTATCTTGATTTGAATTGTGTTCTTTTTTTTTCGACGAATGGATAGGAAGTCAAGAGGAAATGAATCAGATACTAGACTTCAAGGGGTATTCTTTCTATATTCATTAAAAAAAGAAGATGAAAAAAATCAGTAAGCACAATCAGCAACGCATCAAAGGAGGTACCGTCTGGGCTTCAGCCGCTAACCTTTCTAAATCATGAATAAACTAAGTAAACAGCAACAGGTCCGTATAAAAGCAGGTACTGCCTGGAATTCGGCAGGAAGTATTACCAGATAAAATCAAAAGAAGATGAAAAAACTAAATAAATCGCAGCAGCAAATGGTGAAAGCCGGAGGAGATCTAGCTGTAGCGGCACTTGATGCCAATCCTTATGGATGAAGGCCACAGGAATATAAAGTAGCGTACCCGGGAAAACCATTTACGCTACTGCTTACTGCAAAGGACTGTAGCTCTTCCACGCGTCTAAGACCCGATTCTGTCTTTCGTTCAAGATGCCCTAACGGAACATCTCGAATAGCAGGCGAGTGGGTATGGATACAACCGCGCGAGTATTTGAGCATTTCGTGTTAGGTTTCCCAGTCTAAAATCCTATAAAATATACCTCACTCGAATGAGCCGAGCGAGTGTTTGAGATTTTGCAACCTCATCCAATTGCTCATCATCAAAGCACTGACTGGTGTAGGGTTTCTTTTAATCTAGTTAGTGATTTTTCATCGTATGGAATGTTCGACTTGCTCTAATCTTATGCTTAACCTGACGGCTATGGCTACAAACGAGCGCTATTGGGGGTAAATAGCTACCAAAATTCAATCCAATAAATGACAACTCCTCGTCCTTCGCTAATTGCCAATCCTCTTGAAAAACCGTGATCCCAAAAATTTGAGCACGGTCTATTGATTAAATTCCTTGAAGGTACAAAGCTACCTTCCTCAGCATCTACAATATATAGGTCAAAATCAGAACTTAAAAAAGCACCGTCAATGCCAAGCTGCTCTCGTTCCAAAGCAAATAATGAAACAGGCACTTCAAATTCTGAACATTCCATTCGATAAGTGCCTGATTTGTCACCTTGACAAATAAAACAGCACTCGTCGTGATTCAATACCTTTTCATGCCCGTCTAAAGATTTTTTTAGCTCCGCTAACTCATTTGAAGAAAGTGAATATGTAGCTCTGTAATAAGCACCAGTATGCAAAAAGTCTTCAGGAATGAAAAGCTCATCTTGGATATATGGAAAAGTAGCAACGTCAAACATTGGACGACCCTTAGGAAAGTGTAACCTTAATAATGAATCAAATTTTTGATGCCCGGTAACGGGTAATTGCTTTAAATCAGTATCACAAGAATAAAAAGCTCCAAAGGCTAAGAAAATTATTATCAACCAATAATATCTCATATTAATTTCTTGTTCTAAACATTTTTGCGCGATCTGCCCCGCCCGGTCTGTAGCCATAATTTGCCCCATTTTTTGGGTATCGTCCCCAACCTTTATGAATTGTTACATGCGGAACTGTTAAATTCCCACCTCCTGCAGGGTCTCCAATAATCCAATTATCTCCAAAAGCAGTTCTAGAGTTTTTATAAATATCTAGAAGTGTTTTGAATCCATTTTTTGCATTTTCTCCATAAGAGTGGGAAATAAAAGCTTTTGTCACCAGTCCACCCTGAAGATCTATTGCTTTAATATCCTTGGAAATTATCGGCTCATAACCTTTTGGTACATAAAGCATTGCTTCCCAAACACTGGTTGTATGATCTTGAGATCTTCCAGGAGAATAGTGATGAGTCCAGGTGCTCTTAAATTCAAGAATTGGAGCAAGCATATAACCTTTTTGAGACATCATTGTCATAGATCTATCTAAACTAAAAAAGCTCATTCCAGAAACTTGTTGCGGATCTTGTTCTGCGAATTTGAAATTAGATCCGACTTGTTCAATAAATGATGGAAGGCCAAAATAGAGTGGATCTGCACTTAAAAATTGATATGACGATGCATTGGCAACATACTTGTCATGAGAAACCCATTTTATTTTACCTGTATTTAGATCAGTAACCCAATCATCAGGAGAAAAAGCACCATCTGGGTCTATCCTGCTAATTGGATTATTTCCCATTGATAGATAGGGCGAAGCAAACTGTCTTGCCGGATCAACAATTAACCATCTGCCTATTTTACTGTCATAGAACCTAGCTTCAAAATAATTCAACCCCGTTTCTTCGTCGAACTCTGCGAAATCTCCCTGATACCCAAACCTTCCGGGTGTACCATTAGCGATGATATTCCCGTTGACATCTCGCTCCGCTGGCTTCATCAGCGAACCAAAAGGATAATAATCAGTGGCATATATTTGATCCCTGGTTACACGACTTATGAGGTTTCTTACATTGCCCAAATGATCTTTTATTTCATATTGCGATTCACTTGAAGCTTTGAAGTAAGTACCCAGCCTACTGGAACCATAAATGGGCAGTTCTTTTAGCTCATACTCCGTTGCCTTATCATAAATTGCCATCAGCTGTCCTGAGGCATCTCTTACATAGATTGTCTCATTATTGAATTCATGATCTACTGATCGAATTCTAAACCCACGATCATCGTACTCATAAGAAATCTTCAGTTGATTATTCTCATCGAGGATTTCTACCACTTTACCCGTTACATCGTAAACAGGTTTCATGGTTGAACCATCCTGATTTACCTGTTCGGTCATCTGTCCTATCGCATCATAAGTGTACGATGCGTAGTTGTTGACATGCTGCAACTGATTTTTACCTGAGTAATACTGATACTGCCCACTAACCCCATCAAATCCAGATTGAGCATTTCCATCAACATCCTTTCTTAATAGGGTTTGTATGTTCCCATGGGGATCATAGGCCAGATTGTCCACTCTATAAGCTTGACTGCTACTATTGAAAGATGCTGGATCATCGAAAACTGCTTGCTTCAAATAGTATCGGTTGTCATACGCATATTGGTATTCACCGGTCTCGGCAACTCCTGAAGTATTCACATTTTTCCAAATCACCCCGGCTATGTTACCATTGTAGGTTGGATTTTCAGGCGTGCTGGATGGTACAACCGTATTCCGTAAGTAATCTCCACTGAAGTATTCGTAGCGTTGCGCAAAGGCATCTTCCAAGAAGTCCGTTTCATCAGTCAGGTCATCAGGATCATTAATCGATTTAAGTTGTCCAGCAATATTGTAGATGTAATCAATTCCTTGGAGGTTTTCAGCTAACTCTACTCGCTTTAGGGGGCCATGAAGATAGTATTCGTATTTGGCTTGTAAGGCAGTACTATTGCGACCATCTACTTCCGACTCTGTTTCTGACGCATAAGTTTTCAATAGCCGGTTATCTGCGTCATAGTCATACGCATGATAGAAGGCATCTGTTTTTCCAGCCTGATATTTCACTTTGGTTACGTTACCGAGGAAATCGTATTCATACTGAATTTTCTTAGGCGCACCTAGTAAATACTTATACCAGGTATTCATCTCGATCACCCGACCCTGTTCATCATAACTATACCAGGTTTTCGTATTTGTACCTTCCGTATAGGAAACTGCGCCAACAACGAACTCCTGATCGATATTGAATTCTGCAGATTGTGGGTTAGTGGCAGTTCCGTCTAATTTGAGGAGTAAGTTACCCTGTGCGGAGGCATCATGGGTAAATCCGATAGCTAGTTTGATAGCACTTCGTGCTGTAACTAAGTGTGTCCCTGAATTCACAGGAGTAGCTATGACTTTTTCAGAGCCAAAAGTTTCTATGGCCGTTGGATCTGCATCTGGCATATCATAATGTGTCCTTATCCAGTCCTTCCTATCCGAGGGCGCGGTAATAAATCCTCCCTCGTAACCTGTAGTTTCTAACGCAGAAATTAAGGTAGAAGAACTAAATTCATGTGTGGTGCCTACATATTCACCGGACTCAATAGGTCTTCCTAATGCATCATAGTTCGTGTAAGAAAATGTTCCTTTTTCTCTTTGCAGGGCGTTTTCTGAAAATCGGATGCTGCCATCACGTCGGTAAATGTATTTTGTAATTCCGGCATCTGGCTCCTTCATCTCCAATAAACGACCTTGAAAATCATAGGTGTGATAAGTCGCAAAAGGAATTTCTGCTACATACGCCGCATCGATAGAGGCCACACTTCTGGAAAGAATGTCTTGAACCCCCATAGGCGGAACACTGACAATTATCCTTCCAAGATCATCGTAAAAGTTAAAGGAGGCATTAAAGAGGTCATATTCGTAGCTCAAATCACCTGCTGATAATCGATAGAAGCCCTTTTCGACAGAAGAGATGTTTGTAACCGGTACATCAGAGATCATTTCTACTAACCCACCATCAAATTCAGGTATCGTCAAAACTGTTTCTGATTGTGGCACATGAAAATCCAACTCAGTCAAATTGCTAGTGGCCTCATCAAAGACGAATTCAAGGTCCCACTTCACTCCATTATCTTCAGCAGTAAGATTCGCATAAGCCGTCACCAAAGTGTTATCATTCATATCGGTAAAGGCAACCGATTCATTTCCATTGGCATCTCTTACCACTGTCTTAATCACCTCCCCCTGAAGACTAGTAGAGGAATAAAGTAACAAGGCGTCCCTTACTGCCAGGTAATGACCATCCAATTCTGAAGTCACTGGAAACTTACGTGAATATATCTTCATTGAAGGATTAGCAAATTCTAATGGTCCTTCTGTCGTTTTTATATCACCGGTACCATCCTCATAATATTCTGTAGTTAGAAACGGAGAAGTGGTGATATCTACTTTTGGCTCCCAATTGTTAGCATCACTGTAATACCACTTAAGACTACCAGGAGAGGTAGGATTGGTAAGGAATTCATTGTCATATCCAAAGGTTGTAGCTCCGGTAGGTGCCCCTAATGATTGTGTACTAGGCCGGTTATAGTCATCATATAGAGTTGCTGTAACCAGCATATTATCTTCCGTAAACAACCTACTCTGGGATTGAACCGGTAGACCAGTGAGGTCATAATAAGTCCTGGATTCGGCTACTTTACTCCCGGGTTTGTATGAAATTGATTGAGTCCAATTGTATCCGGACACTTCGGTCAGGATTACATTCAACGGAGTTCTGTATTCACTCACGCAACCTCCCGAGCCTTCAGCTTCTACGGTCAAAGACTGGCTTGAAGCAACACTTGAAATCGTAAAGCTTGCTCCAGAACCAAGCAAAATTTCATGTTGATCATGCCAATTATAGGTCAAACCAGGATCTGGACTTAATACTTCGAACGTAATGCTTTCCCCAATGTCAGCAATTTTTGTTGCATCCAACACCTGCACAACCCCGGGTGTCACCTCAAATGCCACATCAACATCTGCTGCAATACCCCATACACCATCACTGTGATAGGCTCTTAGGAAATGATTACCGCTATTTACAAATATTCGAGGGTTATCCGAATTAGACATGCTTTGTCCATTGGCACTGGTTTGCCAATAAAAGGTGACATTCGTTTCATTCCCGTCATGGGAAACATTGGCTTCATCACACACACTATTCTGGGTAATCGTTGGAATTGAAAGATCATAAAGGTTTACTTGTTTCGTACCTAATATGTAATACTCTGATGTAGGAATTCCACTTATATAACGGGTGATGTCGTATCCATAGCTTATCGTGGCGGAACCACTTCCAGCAGTCCATGTAACATCCAGCGAAGTTGGGCTTTGAACTGTGGTACCACCGGAAGAGAGCGTCCAATAGCCACTGGTATTGGTAAGGTTTGTGGAGAAAGTCGTAGTGGTTCCTCTTACCTCTTTTCCATCGCCACCTGAAATAAGTGCCGTTTCTGAGCAATTACTTATCAAATCTGGCGAGGTGTCATCACAATCTGTATTATTGGCAACATATCCGGATGGCTGAGAACAAGCTTGCACTGTGTTGTTCGGATCCCCTTTGGAGTCGCCATCCAGGTCAAAATACCAGGTATCCGATTGTTCGATGGTTATTGTAGTCGATCGGATCGGACCCCAAACATTATCCGCATGTTTGCCTCTTACATAATAAGTACCATCGATGGTGGCCGTCAATGGATTAGAAGTATTGTTGTAGGAACTGGAGCCGGGAAGTCTCCAATAGTAAGTCACGTTCGACTGAGTTCCATTGTGGGTTAAGGTACTTTCGTCACAGCCATCAGTTACAGAAATCGTGGGTTTTGTGATGTTGTAAACCGTCACTGCGATCTCTCCTATTGCCAAAAATCGTAGCGTTCCTTGTTGTGCCCCCGGTGTATCATCAGAAATATCAAAACCATATCTTAGGAAATAGGTGCCGCTGGTAGCTGTCCAGTTGACTGTGGCTGAATTATTGTTTTGGCTTGTAATTGTTCCTCCTCCGCTCACTTCCCATTTGCCATTAGTCACGGTAGAAGTTGCGTCATACGTCTTGGATAAAGTTCTTGCGACTTTATCACTTCCCGTTATCCCGGACGTATAGTTGCAAAAAGTGGTCAATGTAGTACTTGTATCATCACAATCGCTACCATTTTCAGAATTTGTTGACCAATTAGCTCCAGGGCTAGAACACTGAACTCTGGTTTCAGAATAATATCCATCACCATCGGCATCCTTATACCAGGTCGGAGGGTCATTGGTGGTCACTGTCGCAGATCTTGCAGGTCCCCAAACCCCATCCGAATGATATCCTTTCACATAATAAGTGCCCTCGGTAGATACTGTTCGAGGATTGGTAGTAACATTATAGGCCGAAGATCCAGGTGATCTCCAATAATAGGTAACATTGGACTGATTACCATTGTGTGAAATTGTGCTTTGGTCACATCCAACCTCAACGGATATTGTAGGTTTCGTGATATTGTAAACAGTAACTGCAATTTCTCCTACGGTCAGAAATCTCAAAGTTCCCGGCTGGGCACCTGGTGTATTATCCGAAATATCAAACCCATATCTCAGGAAATAAGTACCACTGGTTGCCGTCCAATTGACTGTGGCGGAATTATTGTTTTGACTGGTAATCGTTCCACCTCCGCTCACTTCCCATTTACCATTAGTAACGGGTGTAGATGCGTCGTAAGAATAGGATAAGGATCGGGCTACTTTGTTCGTCCCGGTTACTCCTGAAGCATAATTACAAAGCGTAGTTAAACTGGAACTGGAATCGTCGCAATCACTGCCACTACCAGAACTTGTAGACCATTTTGAACCCGGACTCGTACATTGGACCCGAGTCTCAGAATAATAGCCATCGCCATCATTATCCTTATACCAGGTCGGAGGGTCATTGGTGGTCACTGTCGCAGATCTTGCGGGTCCCCAAACCCCATCCGAATGATATCCTTTCACATAATAAGTGCCCTCGGTAGATACTGTTCGAGGATTGGTAGTAACATTATAGGCCGAAGATCCAGGTGATCTCCAATAATAGGTAACATTGGACTGACTGCCATTGTGTGAAATTGTGCTTTGGCTACATCCAACCTCAACGGATATTGTAGGTTTAGTGATATTGTAAACAGTAACTGCAATTTCTCCTATGGTCAGAAATCTCAACGTTCCCGGCTGGGCACCTGGTGTATTATCCGAAATATCAAACCCATATCTCAGGAAGTAAGTACCACTGGTTGCCGTCCAATTGACTGTGGCAGAGTTATTATTTTGACTTGTAATCGTTCCTCCTCCACTTACTTCCCATTTACCATTGGTAACGGGTGTAGATGCGTTGTAAGTATACGATAAGGTTCGGGCTACTTTGTTCGTCCCGGTTACTCCTGAAGCATAATTACATAGCGTAGTTAAACTGGAACTGGTATCGTCGCAATCGCTTCCACTACCAGAACTTGTCGACCATTTTGAACCTGGACTCGTACATTGGACCCGGGTCTGAGAATAATAGCCATCGCCATCACCATCCTTATACCAGGTTGGAGGGCTATCTATGGTAATGGTAGTAGTTCTGATGTTTCCCCAAATTCCATCACTGTGGTAACCTCTCACATAATAGATCCCGGCTGTGCTTACCGTCAATGGATTTGTTGAATCATCATAATTCGAGGACCCAGGCTTCTTCCAGTAAAACGTCACATTGGATTGGCTACCATTGTGGGTCAAGGTAGTCTGACCGCAGCTATTAGCAACTGAGACAGTTGGAACGTTTATATTATATACCGTCACCGTCCAGGTATTGATGGCAAGGGTTGGCTCCTCTCCTGGTAGAGGAAAGGGATTCGGGTTAGGTATTCCATAACTTAGCGTGTAAGTGCCCGTCTGTGACCAATATACACTTACGCTTGAGGTAGTTGCTCCTGAAAGCGTTCCTCCTCCTGTAATAGACCATGAGCCATTCGCATAAGTCTGTGAAGGCGTATAGTTGTGGCTACTGGCCTTCAATACTTTAAGCGGTCCTGTTTGGCCCATTGCCGCGAGTGGGAGTATTCCAAACGCGATAATGACAAATAAGATTTTCACTACCTGAAATCTCCTGACTTCATGTAATGAGTTAGTCAATCTCAATTTCATAATTCCTTAGTTGTTTGATCTGGCGTAATTAATGATTGTTTCGGAGACTTTTACCGGTCCGTGTTTAAACGTTTCACGTGTTATACTTTTTAGGCGCCCCACAGCATCGTACTCATAATACATGTAGAGATTGTTCTGATCTAACACATGAGACAATTCCCCCCATTCATTGTAGACATAAGCTGTCATAACTGCATCGACCGGATGCACTCGGAAATCATCAATGTATTTGACATTACCTCCCACGGCAACCACATCAATGTCAGTATTTAAGAGATTATTCGTGCCATCATCTACATCGAAAACGGCCTCATGTAAATACCAACCGTTACTGCTTCCCAAGGGCTCCGTACTTACACTCAAACTTGTACCAGCTACTTCAATCTGGAATTCTACACCACCTTGAGCGGTGCACCAAACCAGTGCGCGGTAGGTTCGGCCACTGCGCAATTGGTCGTTGTAATTGAATGCTACTCCAGATGTAGCCTTGACGGACCAGAGACCTGTATGCGTTTTCTCATCATCTCCGGAGCCGAAATCATCTAAACCATCAGATCCAAATAAATGAACCCTTTCTCCAACCGGTTGAGTCACTCCTCCTCCGTAGTTATTAGGCCCAACTCCTTCATCATCGCCATCCTCAGCTCCAGAAAAAGCAAATTCGGAATAGGCAGCATTCGCCGCCGTTGCATAGACTCGCGCTTGCGAAAGGTCCATTTTTGTCGCGGCGAAGTTTCCATTGATGTCCTGAGCTTCCAAGGCATGGGAGTAGATATCATACAATGTTATCTCGTTGTTTTTTTGCCAATCTAAAGAGGCACTTAACTCCGAAACATCTGATATCTCCGAAAATGTTGTTAACGCATAAGAGCCATCTTTCTGAACTAAAGTGGGATCAGAATTACCTGTAAACGTATAAGTCGACAAATGCTTCCATACACGACTGTCTGGATCGATGGAAGATGAAACTTCCTCATTTCCTTTCATCACCGGATGTTGATCACTCCAAGTTTGAAAAGATGCCCCCTTTAATCCTATTGCATTGTCCTTGACACTTGTTGCAGGATTGAATGTTGATGGATCAAAGCTATCGGACATCAAATAAGTATAGCTAGCACCTTCTTGTGTCAGCATATTATTTCCCCCATTGACTGAAGGGCCCATATCCTCATAAAAATGATATGCAGGTACTGTTTTAGTTACTGTTTGGTTTCCATACTGATCTTCAAGCATGAGATGATCCACTTCTCCAGAAAATAAATCGAACCCGAGATTTGTCGTCACAGATTCGATACCTGTTCGATAGTCCTTCTTGATTTGTTCTCGGACAATCACTGGATATTCTTCCTTTTTGCTGAATACTCGGTAGTGACCACCCTGGTCTCCATATGCTATTCTGTACTCTGAAAAAAGCTCCTGGATTACTCCCTGATTTCGGTAATTTTGACTTAATGTAGTTCGGTAATTCGCATTCTTCTCTTTCCAATCCGCCCCTGTTTCAAGGTCATATTGGAAAATTGTTGAAGTTTCTGTTAACAACTTATCGTTAACATCGTAGGTCTTAACACCTCTCAAACTACCTGCTCTAGCAGAATAATCTCTGATCGTTATTGGTTTTATCTTATCAACATTAACATCAACTGTCTCATTTAAAAACCCGTCGGGATCATTCTCACAAAGTGTCTGTAAAGTGCTACAGGGAATAGGAAGTGATTGATCACAAGAATATTCGTTATCCGTCAAGCAAGCATTTTCAATATCCGCACAACTACAGTATATACTCACTGAAACCGTTTCCGCATTTTCCTCAATCTTCTCTCGTTCTACAAAACCTTCTTCGAATACTTGAAAATCATATTCTACTTTCCCTGAAACCTGATTATCATCCACGAATTCACGTACGGTGACAAGGTCGTATAAAACTGCTGGAGCAGGAACTTCTCGAGAAATCTGCAGCAGTTCCGAGAGGGTTTTATTGACATATTTCTCAAACATTTTCTTTTTAGGTAATACCCATGGATAAAGAGGATGTGGGTCAAACTCTATTACATAATGGGCTACATCCTGACCATATGGCTCATAAGAGGTTGCACCAGAGGTACTGGCAGAAGCAGACGAGTAATCATATTCCGTTGTGTTGATTCTTCCATTAGTAGGGTTAAGCAGATTCACGGAGGTGACTTTTATGCCTCCGCCCCAAGTTCCTTGCCCATTTGGGGGAATTGAAATTGTACCAACTGCAAAACGTTCATTATCCCAAGTGCTGTACGCAGTATGATTATTTACAAAAGTCAAGTCTGAAGCTTGCAAATAATGACCATCTTCCTCAGATCTATAGAGGCAATGATTGCCCTCATGTATTTCCAGGTAATATTGATCTGTTTCGCTGTTTTGTTGATAAAAAGGGATACAACCACGTTCACCTTCCTCTCTTTTTCTGCCTGCCGGATCGGGAATATCAGATATCGTTAGGTATTTGGAGGAATTATTATCAACAATTGATTCAATGGTCGCTGTTTGCTGTGAGTTTTCGTAGTATTTGATAATATCACCATTATTTAAGTGGTATTCATACTCCCATTGATATAAAAACTCTATTTCACTACCAACCGTATATAAAGAATTTAAATCGGGGTAAGACTCAGGAATTACAATCTTGTTTTCAACGTAATCATAATCTTCTACTGAGACTAAGTGGTGCTTATAAAGAACTGGTGACTGATATTTATCAGACTCATATTCAAAATTTATCTCCGCACCTAAACTTGTTAATACTCCTCTTAGGCTCCAAACATCTGTAGAACGTGCAGAAAGATCACTTACCTTCCTTGCCAAGTTTTCATTCTCATTGCATAAGTCGCTATCAAAGTCAGATTTGTAATACCCCCAGATATCAAAAGCCTCTCTGTCATAGGGAGGGTTCTTTGTTTTTTCAAACGATATTGTTTGTTCAGTAATGGCCAGATTATCTCCGGCAATGTTTCGTAAAAACCAAAAACCATCGGCACTATAATCCACGACAAAGTAAGAACCCGATGTTGTTTTGAGGAGATCACCTGGCTGAATATCTTGGGCATTTTCGACCATTATTGCCTGGTCACCTGCTACGCTCCAGGCTTGTCCCACGACCGGACCGTTCTGCAAGTCATAGCTAAATTCAATAGGGGGAGTTACAGAGCGACCTTCTTTCCCTTGGAGTTCAAGGCTATTCAATGTAAGTTTCCCCAATTTGGTATGTTGAAGAGATAAATTTGGGGGCGAGTTGTAAATCTCCCCTATGGCATCAAAACTATTGATAACCCCTGCTAGTCCTACATTGTCTTGCAAAGAATAATCATAGCCGAAATCGATGACCCTTAACGATGAATTAGTTAAATAATCACGTAAAGTACTTCCGCCATATGTTTCATCTAAATCTGAAGCATCAATCACATTTTCACCAAAATGAATTTTATCACTTTGCGCTGCACATGGCTCAGTATCAAATTCAAATACATAGGGAGCCCCAGTTCCCATGTTTTCAATACCGGATACATGATAATCCTTATCCAGAAGGTAAATGTTATCAAGCTTTAAACTAGCAACAGAGTAATCATAGACGTCAATATCATCTGGGTCATAGTATTCATCACCACAATTTGTCGTGTGTGTTCGATCAACTCCAAACCCACCTTCAGCAGGATTAATTACGCTCTTAGCATCTGCTCTGATGGATTTTTCAAAAATGGCAACGTGGGATGAAGACTCAATTGAGTTGAGATAATACATCTCTTTGGTACCATGGGAATAGGTCTCATATTCACTCTCGATATCCGAATGCATTCCAATAGAAGGATTTCTCCAATGGTAACTATCTGTCCATAGCCCATAATCAAACTTGATCCAATAGCCCCAATCTTCATCATCTAAAAATCCGTTACTTGCTCCAGAGACACCACCTCTATCCACAAAATCAGGTCCAGTAATTCCTGTTAGCAACCAGGTGTATGCATAGGCTTCATTATGATGATATTCCGTGAAAATCTCTCCCGCTGCATTTTTAGGCTTGTCTTTTAGCTGGTTTAATGAATACTCACCATATGCATATACAGGTAGGCTGTAGTGGTAGGTAACACCTGATTCATTCGTTACTTTAAAACCTCCTACCTGATCGCTAAGATCTGTATTGTATCTAGTAAGACGATTAGCATCAATCAGATTATCCGTCAAGATCAACCCATTATTCAGCGCTGTTCCATCTATTATATTTTGGTTAGTGTAGTGTTCTACACTTTTTGACCCAGCTAATTTTTCATTATAAAAACCACCGGAGGGTTTTTCGGAATGACCATCAATTGAATAGTCCTGAAGGGTCATTCGAATGTTTTCGTCATATGTATTATATGCCGAAAAGTCATTAATAAATCTAAAATTGGCCGTAGGTAAAGCCCTACCCTTTTTTAAGAATTTCAGCGTATAATTATCTCCATTTTTAACATTTTGTCTGAATAGATTTCCTGGCTCAAGAATATGTGGACGCATACTCCCACTAATACCCTGTCCCGTTACATTGTATTGGTCATAAGCCGGAAAACTGCCTCCTCGTGATTTTTCTGGTTCTTGTTCTATATAATCCTTTTCAATTTCTACAAGTGAATAGGAATCAAATGACAAATCGTCATAATCGGCTTCAAATCTGGACCCTGCAAATTGGGAATGTAGGGTACCTACGACATTCACATCTGATTCTTCATCTATAAAATATCGATTGAATCGATAGCCAAGTGTTAACCAGGTAGAAAGACTGGGATCCAGTGGAATTGGTATTGAAAATCCATGGCTATTAGTAGTCCAGTTATTCGCACGTCCATTTTGTTGAGAAGCAGAAATACCTGCAACACTTACAGAAGGTTTAAGCCCCTTACTACCAATTGAAGCTCCTATTAAAGAATAAGATCCACCATCTTGCCCCAAACTACTCACACCCCCGGAAAAAGATACCGATTTGAAATTCGTCGAAACTCCCAGGCTGCCAGTCAGGTTCGAGCTTTCTGCTGAAGATTTACCGATTCTTAATCCGGCGTTTGCAGAAGTTGATCCATTACCATATCCATCATGACCCATAGTCAATCCGACACTCACGGGGCCTGGTATGGGTAAACCGAAACCGAGACTCTGCCCCACACCCAGTCCTTGATAAGTATCCTGTGAGACAGACACACCAAAATTTATTCCTGGAATTCCGATTCCAACTGAGTAAACATTTGTTGTCCCTCCCGTATGGTAATCACGCCGGGTCCTTACTGCTTCTTTCTGGTCATCTGGATAACCATTGACTGTCCGCGAAATGGAACCCGGATTTAGCGTCCAGCCTAATCCTACCCAAGATGCTTCTTCATTAGGTTGAATTCCTGCATGATTAGAAAGTGATAAGGGATACCCGCCGGCTGGTCCTGGAATTTCCAATAAAGGAATATTATAGACCATGTCTCCGGTCAACAGGTTAACAAGATCCGTTGTATCTACCGGCTCAAAACTCGTATACTCAGGTGCTGTCGGACCGGACGTCAACGCAAAGGAAGCCAACGGGTATACCATTGACGTAATGAAATTAACCACCAGGAAAGCCGTTATCACTTTGGAATAACGGCGAAGAATGGTGATGATAGAAGAGTTGTTTCGTTTTACCATCGGAGTTCTGTTAGTTTGGGTGTGGATAAAATATCTTTAGTTGTGAATTCAAATCGCTGAAGTCCGGTATTGAATCCGAATTCCTCTAGTTGAAATGCGAAGGATTCTGCCCCTTCTATTTTTTCTTTATCAAATACGAATAGTAGTGTACTGCTTTTACTGATTCCGAAATTCCGATTGTAGATGTAATCAATCACTGGAATGGTGTCTTGTTTTGATGTGACGAGCTGAGTATAGGCCCCCATGTTGAAGGAAAGTGTTTGCAACTTACCGCTGAAATCTGCCTGACCTGCAGATGCGCCGTATAGGATGTCCCGATCTCCAGCAGTTAAATCCAACAAGAAATAAACATGGTCTTTGTATTTCTTCTCCAGAAGTATTCGTTTGTTTAGATCCTTGTCTTGACCTAATTCCTGATAAATCAGGAATTCTGTCGGACGATATATCACACTCAATCCAATCGGTCCAACTGCTTTTTCCTTCTTTAAACCATGAGAAGTATCTTGAATATATGCATTCAATTCTCGCTCATTAAGAAATTCAGGCGTACATCCCACCAATACAATAAGGACTATTATAAAGCACGATGCTTTAAGTTGTTTTTTAGCCATGATGTCTTTTATTGCGCGTTAACGCTCCAATTATTTTGTATTCAATATACCAATCACGTCATTGGTGATATCCATATATTCTTTTGCATATACGATGTTTCCATTACCGGAAGCACCAAGCACCATATCATAACCCTGCTGCTCAGCATACTCATTGATCAATCCATTGACCTCTGCCAACACTTTCTGAGTCATCTGTAAATCTTCTTGCTGAGATTGTTGCTGAATTGCCTGCTGATAATCAACCAGTTGTTTCCTTTTGGTCTCAATCAATTGCTTAGAAAGTTCCGCTTCTTTCGCTGTTAATTGGGCTTTCGATCCTTCGAAATCATCCACAGCTCGTTTGAATTCAGCGGTCAAGGTATCGATATTGGCCTGCCATTGTAAGGTCTTTTGCTGAAAAGCTTCGCGAGCGAACTTCATACCGTTGTAATTTTCAATCAAACGATTAGAATCCACAAAAGCTATTTTTGATCGAGTAGCGTGGGAATAGGCAATCCAACCGACGACTATAGCGATCACCATAAAATTCAAAACCTTAATCTGCAGAAGAGATTTGTTGTTGCTCATGATTTAGAATGTTTTGCTTTAAGTTGTTAGTTATTTCAAGATCAATATTAATTGACTTCATTCTTCTTTCAAAATTTTATTTCCATTAACAGCTCTTTGTTGCATTCATTACCAGATTCTGCAAAAACTAGCGATAAATCTTCGACCTCAACCCCTGATTTCCGTTCATTTATTGGAACGATTCAACATCCTGAGCGACCTTTGTCATCAGCAAAATCGCACACTTCAAAACCTGCTGTCTATGGAAGACATGATCTTATACGATCGCTTGCAATTTGCCTTCACCATCACATTCCATTACCTGTTTCCTCAACTGACCATGGGGTTGTCTTTATTGATCCTGATCATGAAGTCAATCGCATTGAAAAGAGATGATCATAAGTATCATCAAGCGGCGAGGTTCTGGATCAAGATCTTTGCCATCAACTTTGTGATGGGCGTGGTGACCGGTATACCAATGGAGTTTCAATTTGGGACCAACTGGGCAAAATTCTCGGAACTGACCGGTAGTGTGGTAGGTCAGACGCTGGCCATGGAAGGTATGTTTTCTTTCTTCCTGGAAAGTGCTTTCATTGGTCTGATGCTCTTTGGAGAAAAGAAAATCCCCCAATGGCTTCATTGGACTGCTTGCTTCTGCGTATTCCTGGGTTCCTGGCTTAGTGGATTCTTCATCATCGCGACACATGCCTGGATGCAAAATCCGGTGGGCTATATCATTGATGAAAGTGGTAAGGTCATGTTGACCAGCTTTTCGGCGCTGTTTAAAAATCCATGGTTGTACTGGGAATATGCACACAATATGATCGCCTCTCTGGTCACTTCTTCCTTTGTAGTAGCGGGAATCGGAGCGTTTTATCTTTTGATGAAGAAACATGAGGAATTCGGAAAGTTATTCCTGAAAATTGGAGTGATCAGCGGGCTTATCGCTTCCTTTTTAGTGGCCTTCCCCACCGGTGATCAGCAAGCCAAGAATGTCGCCAATTTCCAGCCTTCGACGCTGGCTGCTATGGAAGGGCTTTTTGAATCGGAAGAAGGGGCAGGCATCGTACTGATTGGGCAACCCAACATGGAAATGAAGCGGATCGACAATCCAATTCATATTCCCTATGTGTTGAGCTTGATCACCTATACGCGTTTTCAGGCTGAGGTCAAGGGCATGAATGAATACCCGGAGAAAGAACTGCCAACCAACATTCCATTGCTTTACTATTCCTTTCATGTGATGGTTGGGCTAGGCACACTTTTCATCGGACTGATGGCAGCGGCGGCCTTCTTTTTGTATCGCAAAAAATTATTTGAAATGCGCTGGTTGTTATGGCTCATCATGGCATTCCTACCTCTTCCATACATTGCCAACACGGCAGGTTGGATGACCGCTGAATTGGGTCGTCAACCCTATCTGGTTTATAAGATACTACGAACTGCCGAAGGCGCTTCACCTACGGTTTCTGCAGGAAATACCTTGTTTACTTTTCTTGGCTTTATCGGACTTTACTTTTTACTTGGGCTACTATTCTTATTGCTTGTAGGAAGAATTATCAACCTCGGACCGGCACCTGTTTCTCAACCTAAATCACAAAACGATGGAGACCACCTGGCTTAGTATTTTGACCTTCATGTTCGTCATGTACGCCATCCTGGATGGTTTTGATTTTGGCGCTGGGATTCTGGCTTTGTTCATTGCGCGTGATGAAAAAGAAGGCATGCTCATCCGACGCAGTATTGGGCCATTTTGGGATGGCAATGAAGTATGGCTGGTCGCCGGTGGTGCATTGATGTTTATGGCCTTCCCTACCTTGTATGCTTCTTTTTTCAGCGGATTCTATTTACCACTGATGCTCGTATTATGGTTGATCATGGGCCGGGCAATCAGTCTTGAACTGAGGAATCAAATCGATCACCCGATGTGGAAGTCGTTTTGGGATCGTTTATTCGGACTATCCAGCTTATTGCTTGCATTGATCTTTGGTATTGCCTTTGGGAATATACTTAGAGGCGTCAATCTGGGAGGAGTAACTGATGGCACATCCGTTTACGAAGCACATTACTTCTTCGCTCCATTCTGGACAACCTTCTTCCCGGGAGAAGACGTAGGCGTCATCGATATTTTTACTTTGCTCGTAGGACTGATCGCGACCTTGACATTTGCATTGCATGGTGGCAATTGGGTACTACTCAAAATTGAAGACAATTACCTGTCTGACCGGATCAAGAAAGCCAATGTGATCCTATCAGTCGCAGTGCTGGCGTTGATGGTCATCTCTTTCAACCTGATCCCGGATATTCAACCCAGAATTGCGAACCGCCTGACGGAAAAATGGCCGCTCTTGTTCATTCCATTGGTAAGTTTGGTGGCTCTGATCGCCAATACGCAATTCCAAAAAAAGGACAAAACTTTTGCTGCCTTCATTTGTAGCAGCCTTTTCATTGGTGGGATGTTCGTCACGGCAATAGCAGGACTATTTCCATCGCTGCTTCCCAGCACGAATAACATCAATCCTGATATCACGATTTATTCCGCTTCTACTTCCGAGTATGGCATGAATGTAGCCATTGTCTGGTGGGTCCTTGGCATCGTTCTGATCACCGGATACACGGTAATGATCCACTGGATCTATCGGGGCAAACTAGCGAAAGGGACAGAAACGTACACGCACTTTCACTAATCTCAGCGAGTTAGTTCATAAATGTAAGATGGCGTTTTAGGGTCATCTTCAAAAAATGATCCCCCTTTCCCTCGGCTGATTGCGATCTGATCGATCCAGGAAATGCCCCAATCTCCAAATCGAGTGATTCGTTCTTGATAGATTGGATCTTTCAAGGCCTCTTCCTGAGAAATGAAGGTATAACCCCCTGCTCGATACATCGCTATGAGTTCATCCAGATACTCCGCATTGAGGGCATTGGCATGCAACAACAAGATGTGGTTCACTGGACGATCAAATAATTTCATGGCCTGACGATCAAAATAGACGGCTTTCTCTTTCATGTACTGAACATAATCTGTGCCGATTCTGACCATGAGTGTTTCATCTCTTTTTTTCATGGCCCGACTGTAGGCAAAAGCGAAGAGATATTCCTCATTGTCCATAGTCACCGGAGCTTGTTTATAACCATGGTGTTCAAGGAAGATTTTCAGAGAATCAGCATGCCCTTCTCGCAATCCCATCCTTAAGTAAGGGTGTCTGAAAAACTTCAATTCTTTGTCATATGCTTTGACCAAGTGGCGAGTGATTTTTTCCCCTCCAAGGACATCCTCGGTAAACTCCTCAAAAGTGGTCCGATGATAATTTTTGTGACTAAACGTGTGATTTCCGACATCAAGACCATTCGCCAACCAGTGACGTAGCAATTTCACTTGAAAGGAATCCAGGACACCTTCCTTGTATAGCTTCCCTTCATTGATGTAGCCAATGGCCGGAACACCTTCGGAAGTCAGGGTCTTCACCAAACCATCCATGATTTTCCATTGATCATCAGCACTCCGAAAACTGTATGGCACCGTCGGAAGGTCATCAATAGAAATGCAAATCTTTTTCGATTGAGACATTGCCAAAAAGCTCACGATAAGCATTAAAAAATATAAAGCCTTTCTCATCAGTTACTTGGCTCTATAGTTTTCGATGATGGCAGCATCCACCCAGTAAATGTCCCTATTGCTGGAAAAGAACAAGTATTTACCATCGTAGGTAACAAACGGACAAAACTGGTGTCCCAGATCATTTATCGGTTCACCCATATTTACCGGGTTGGTCCATTCTCCATTGTTTTGAAAGGTGATGTACAAATCTCCGCGTCCCAGACCTGCTGGGTTTTCGCCAGAAAAGATCACATATGATTCATCAGGTGCTACAAAGACATCTCCTTCATAGTACTCGGAATTGAAAGGCATTTTCCGGGCTTTTTGAAATTTTCCATTCTTGAATTCCGATTTATAAATATCAAAATCGTTACCTCTATCAGAAGGTGCGGCTTTGTTAGAGGCGAAATACATGGCACCGGATTCCGTAAAGGAGATGTAATATTCATTACTCTTTTCCGTATTGATCATTGGACCAGCATTGATCGGACTTGACCAGGATTCACCAGCTCGTTCAACATACCAAATGTCATAGTCGCCAGGATTGTCTGTTTCCGTCTGTGTGGAAATAAAATAGAGCTTGTCTTCGTCTACGGAGAGCATTGGGTCATTGTAACCAAAGGCCTCATGGGCGAGGATCACCTCAGGCTCGGTCCATTTGCCATTCAACAAACGCATGTATTTCGTCTCCCCTCTTCCATTGACACTCACTGAATAGAAAAACTCTTCTCCATCGCGTGAAAAAGTAGAACCAAATTCATATTCCAGGGGCAAGGAAATTAAACCAGGAGCAAACTTTTCGGGAGTTTTCCCGGGTGGTTTCTGACCCAGGTATTTTTGATCGGATTGGGCCTGAATCGCCACAAAAAACAACATACAAATGGCAGTGGTGAGGTATCTGAAAGTCATCTTGTCCATCTTTTGATTTAAAGATAACATACCTCCGCACCTTAAAGAAGGTTACTTATCCTCATTTTCTAAGATTGACTTCAGCTCATGCTCTGGGTAAAACGAAGCTCGTTCTACATAAAGATGAAGTTCATCTGTTTCCGAGGCCGGATACAAAGATTGCTCGTGAACAAAATGTTTCCCTGGACCAAATAAGGGCGGATAAACAACCATAAGTTCAGAACCGATTTTTCGGCCTTCACGGCGGAATTCAGCAATGACAACCACTCCAGTATAGTATGTGCTTTTAGCTTTATTAGAGAGTTTGAAACTAGTGGAAGTAAAGTCATCATTGACATCAATTTCAGAAATCAAAATCGATTGAACAGGATTCTCGTTTCCCATGACTTGATCTGTTGATTCTGTGCAGGCATAGACCCAAAAGGTTAACGCCAGTAGCGCTAAATTTCTAAATAATACCATGATACGTTTTTACCCAAGAACGCTCGGCAAAACCAATCTTACATGGATCAGGTCCCAAAAAATGTTAATTGCATCAAAAGGAGGCGCCCGTAAGACGTCTTTTATCATCATTGTAACAAAACAGGATCATTTTCGTCAACCCAAGACAATACCTCTTTTGGTCAGCGTCGATCCTTCCGGTATTTTAGACGATTAATTTAGAAATGCTTCAGCCCAGGAATATGCAAATCAGAATAGCAGTCCTCTCTTTACTGTCTTTCATCCTCATGTTTAGTCTGTTGACGCTGTATTATCATGAAAAGGAACGAAGAGCCATCAAAGAGGACCTGATTGAGCTGTCCAATTCCAAATACGGCTTGTTCAATGTGGATGAATGGAAAGACATTCTTACTGATGTGCTTTCCAAAAAAGTGGAGGAAATTGATTTCTCTGGTGACAACAAGGAGGTGATGAAAAAAGAGATCGAAGGCTTCCTGCATGAGGCCATCGATGCGATGGAAAAACAGTACGCCCCAAAGAAGCCGAAAGGGTTACTAGGCATGCTTCAAAGCTCGGCACTATCCGCATTCAACGTGTTCGGACAGGTACGAGACCGGGTACCGGAATTTGCTGATGAGATCCTTAAATTTTTAGAACGACCTGAAAATCGGGAAAACCTGCAAGGTTACATTCGTGACGTGATTGACAAATATGTTGAAGATACGTTCAATCAGGTAGATTATTCTCGTAGAGATGCCATCCTGGCCAAATATGATCATACCGAGGTTGATGCAGCCAAAGCTGAATTGACCATCTTTTTGGAAGCCAATCAAGAAGTTTCTGCACCCTATAAAGGCTTGCTTTACTTTCTGGTCGCAGCCATGGCCTTCTACATGCTCTACTACAAACAAGTTTCAAAAGTGGAGATCATGATTGCGCTGGGCACAAGTGTATTTCTATTGGTTGCAGGGGTCCTGCTTCCCATGATCGATATCGACGCACGCATCTCATCCTTCGACTTTATCATGCTTGGAGAAACCATTTCTTTCAATGATCAGGTGCTCTATTTCAAAAGCAAAAGCATACTGGAGGTGGTCCGATTAATGATCACTCAAGGCAAGGCAGACATTGTAGCGGTTGGAATTCTGGTATTGGCCTTCAGTGTGCTATTCCCGCTGACCAAAGTGATTTGCTCATTCCTGATGCTGAATGTTAAAAAGCTGCAAACCAATGCCGTTGTAAAGTTCTTCGTTTTCAAGTCCGGAAAGTGGTCCATGGCCGATGTGATGGTGGTCGCCATCTTCATGTCTTATATTGGCTTTGCCAGCATCCTCACCGATCAGTTAAAGCAACTGGAAGGATCAGGAACTTTCAACATGTTGACAACCAATGATTCTACCTTAAACACTGGCTTCTTTCTGTTCACCGCTTTTGTGATAATGAGTCTGGTATTGTCACAAGCAATACAACGGAGGGTGGAGGTTTGATCATGTTATCCATGTAAAGGATTATTATGTTGTAAGTATTCGGCAAAATCCTAAATCATAAAGAAAAGTGCGATTATTGAATCTGTCTGAAGATTTTTCCTGAATCTTAAATTTACCCCAACCCTAAAGGGGGAAATAGAAACCATCCCTTCAGGGAATTCAAGGGTGATTTTTGTAGTTTTTTTATCATTCTGAAAAATCTTCCAATCACTAGTAATTTTATGTAAAGAATTTCCCATTTTCTATACACATACGATTAACGATCAATGACCTCAATTAGCTGGAACTGCAGGGTCTGATTTGCGTAATTATTAACTGTCATTTTCACAAATCCATAATCCTCATGGAACCAGAAGTTATGGAAGGATGTCCCATAAGGAGCTGTAGCAATACTGCTCACCTCCCATGCAGTCATTACTCCAAAAGGAATTTCAACGTGCTCGTGAGCAAGTACTTCGTACCGATGATTGACGGTTGAATGGCCCCATACTCCCCAGCCTTCACCAATGTTCAATGAACCTCCCCAGATCTTGCCTATTGACAAAGGAAAAGTGACCTCCGGAAAGGGTGCCACTTCTGTAAAGTCATATTGATTACTCCGGAATGGATGTATCCAGAACCGATCTTCATTCTCTATGATTCCAGTAGTGGTTTTTTTAGTCCAATAGGACAAATCAGGATTTAGACTATAGGATTGCAGCCTACCAATATCCTCAGTCTCATATTGATATTGAATCACTATCTCATCTTGCCTATCCGGTTGATATTCCCATCCTCTCCCGGAAACATCAACCTGAATCAATTCATCAGAAAGCAGATTATACTCATGATCCCAATAACGAGCTTTATAAATGAATGTCCGGCACGGTTTGAATATCAGCCGCCGATTACTGTTGGGAATATCAGGGGTTTCAACGCAAGGCACCTCTTCAAACGTCGCCTTTTCGTCCTGGCAAGACAAAAGCATCATACTCATAAGAAAGATCCAATTGATTTTCATAAGGCAATGAAAATAAAAATTCAATGGTAGTGAAACCTTTTTCACTAAACAGTGTTTAGTAAGTGTAAAATGTTTAGTAAGTGGGTATAACCGAACGAAAAGAACGAGAAAAACTGGAGCTCAAAGAGAAGATCATTGCTGCGGCAACGGAACTCTTCCTGGAGCAAGGTTTCGAACGTGCCAGCATTCGGATGATCGCCGACAAGATTGAATACAGCCCTGCGACCATATACCTGCATTTCAAGGACAAGAATGAATTGTTCGCGACGATCAGTGAACGAGCCTTTTCTTTGTTTTTCGAATACTTTTCGGCGGTAACATCCATTGAAAATCCCATGAAGCGATTAAAAGAACTGGGTAAACAATACTTAAAATTTGCTTCAGAGCATCCAGGATATTACGATTTGATGTTTGTAAACCGCGCTCCGATGGAACATGAAGACCAACAATGGTCTGGCGAAAGAAGTCATGACATCCTGATCAATACGGTACAGCATTGTATGGATCAAGGTCACTTTAAGGGGCATGATTTACATCCTCTGTCACTGGCGATTTGGTCCGCTGTTCATGGCCTTGCCTCACTTAAACTTAGAAAAAGGCTCAGCATGTATGAAGGGGAAAATGTAGACCTGCTATTGGAAAAAGCATTGGGCTCATTGAACGGAATGTTAGACCCGGATTAAAAAATTTTGACAATCACTAAACACTGTTAAGTAAAATATAGATGTACAGTAATCAGCATTCAACTTCACGATTCACAGGGCTTCAAACACGATTGAAGGGGAAGATTTTAGGCTTCACCCAGGTTGTGCTTTCGAACAAAGCCCCCTACTCGTTTGATTTACTAATCAAGAAACTTAATTCCTGACCGAAATGAACGTTCTCAAATGCTTCGGGCTCATGATCTTCTGGCTGACTTCTTCAGTCGCAGAGGCACAATCCGTATTGGACCAATACATTGCCGAAGGACTCCAAAATAATCAGCAGCTATTACAAGAATCGCTGGCGGTAACCTCCAGTCAATTGGCTCTTTCTGAATCCAAAGGTTTGTTCCTGCCCACAGTGAACTTACAATCAGATTATACGCTGGCGGACGGTGGCCGAACCATCAATTTCCCTATTGGGGATCTGCTCAATCCAGTTTACAGCACGCTCAACCAAATGACGGGAACGGACCAATTCCCAACCATTGAAAATGTGAATGAGCAGTTCTTTCCCAACAACTTTCACGACACAAAGATCCGGGTGATACAACCACTGTTCAACTCGGACATTTATTACAATCAGAAGGCGCAACAGCAGCTGCTTAAAGCTTCCGAAGCGAAAAAAGCCGCCTATGAAGAGGAGTTGAAAAAGGAAATCAAGGTGGCTTATTACAACTACTGGCAAGCAGTTGAGGCAGTTCGTATCTACGAATCCAATCAGGAACTACTGGAAGCACTGGTTGATTTCAACCAAAAGCGGCACCGTGAAGATCAGGTGACCCTCGATGAAATCTATAGAGCACAATTTGAATTAGCACAACTGCAAGCAGACCTATCCGCAGCACAAGCTGATGAAGCAATTGCCAAAGCCTATTTCAATTTTCTATTGAACAAAGATCATGATGCGGCCATTGAAGAAGATCCTGCTTTGACTATCGGCTCCTTGATCTCCTCAGACAACCTGGTTTCTTATGAAGATGCTTTGCAAAGACGTCAGGAATTGAATCAAATTCAGTTTGCACAAGAAGCACAATTTCAGGCCATTCGATTGGCACAAGGCACCCGACTACCTCAGGTCAACGCGGTTTTTGATATGGGATATCAGGGAGAAGATTATCGCTTCGGTTCTGAAGAAAATTACTGGTTGCTCAACCTTGGCTTCTCCTGGAGCATTTTCAAAGGCTTTCGTGCTAAACGTCAGGTCGAGCAGGCCAAAGTATCCCTGGACATCATCGAAAGCCAGGAACAACAACTCCGCCGACAAATTGCGCTGGAAGTGACCCGTGCGAACAGTACTTTGGTCGCTGCCAAGAAACAATACCAATCGCAGGAACTCGCGCAAAAAAGTGCGGATAAAAGCTTCGACATCATGTCCAGCAAATACCGGGAATCACAAGCCTTACTGGTCCAATACCTGGATGCCAGATCAGTAGCACTCACTTCCCGATTGCAGCTCAACTTATCAAAATATCGATTACTGGCTAGCAAAGCCCAATTAGACCGGGCATTGGCCTATTAAAACCTGGTCAAGACCTTCAATTTCATCCATATGAAAAAGTTATTTATCCTTTCCTTCGTCATCTTGCTTGCAGCCTGTAAGCAGGATTATGTGAAGAATCCAAAAGTCATACCGACCACCAAAAAAGCGAAGGTGGTCCAATTAAAGCAAAGTACAGATCCGCTTCCGGTATTTGCTTCCGGTAAAATCAAATCGCTGGAAAGCATCAAACTGTCTTTCAAAACCGGAGGGATCATCAATTCACTTCGGGTTCGCGAAGGCCAGTACGTCAAAAAAGGCCAGGTCATCGCAACGCTGGACTTATCTGAAATCGATGCACAAGTCCGACAGGCACAAGCCAATGTCGACAAACTGGAACGCGACCTGGGAAGGTTCCGTCGATTGTATGCGGATTCTGCCGCAACACTGCAAAGTGTCCAGGACATTGAAACGGGGTTGGACGTAGCTCAATCACAATTGAAGATTGCCGCTTTCAATCAGTCATACAGTAAAATCATTGCTCCCGTGGCTGGAGTGGTACAGCAAAAGATGGCGGAAGAGGGCGAATTGGTCAATCCGGGGCAACCTATCTTCACCATCGCCTCCCAGCAAGCAGGCATGAGCCTCACCGTGAGTCTGGCCGATCGTGATGTAGTGAAATTAAACTTAGGAGATCGAGCTACCCTGGCCATTGATGCCTATCAAGGCATGGAAGCAGAGGCCAGAGTAACTGAAATTGCTGCCGAAGGACATCCCAGAACTGGAACCTTTGAAGTCGAATTGACGGTTGAAAATTTCCCTTATGAATTGAAGAGTGGATTCTTTTCTAAGGCCACTATTTATCCTTCCGTTCAGCAAGCCTATTACAAAATTCCTATGCATGCAATCATCGAAGGCCTGGAAGAACAGGTAGCGATCTTCGTTCCAAAAGGTCAGACAACACAACGCATGCTGGTTACTCCGGATTACATTGGAGAAGACTATTTTACGACGGCCGTTTCAGCTTTCCCGCAAGCCACACCAAGTATCCTGACTGAAGGCGCTTCCTTCCTTCGAGAGGGTGAAGCTTTCGAAACACTCGACTAATCGCTGACCTAAGAATTAATTAACATGAAATTACCAGGATTAGCACTTAAGAATTACCAGTTCGTGATCATCGTGATCATGCTGGGGACCTTTCTAGGTATTTCCTCCCTGCGCACCATGCCCAGAAGTGAAGACCCGAATCCTTCTTTCCCTTTCTTCAACATTGCAGCCATATATCCTGGGACCAGCCCAGAAGACATGGAAGAACTGATTGCCGACCCACTGGAAGAAGTTCTCGATCAAATCGATGACATTACAAAGATTGAAACGGCCATCGAAGAGGGAGTCGTTGTGATCTCCATGGAAGGAGAATTCGGCATGGATGTCGAAGAAAAGCTTGATGAAATTGTGCGTGAAGTAAAAAGTGTCGAGCCAGATCTTCCAGACTTGTTTTCGCTTGACGTAACGAAATATGAGCCAAACACAAGGGTGAAAATTCAGGAACTTGCCATGGGTTCTCCCGAACGAAGCTTTGCCGAATTGGTGAATTGGGCGGAAGACCTGGAGCGTGAAATTGAGAAAGTAAAAGGCGTAGATGATGTAGAAACCCTGGCGTATCCAGATGAGATCATCAAAGTAACCCTGGATTTTCAGCGGCTTTCCGCTTTCAATATTTCTCTGGATCAGCTATTGCAGATATTGCAAACGGAAAATCTGAATATTCCTGCCGGTGATGTGGCTGCAGGTCAAAGATCCTTCAGCATTCAATCATCTGGTAGCTTCAAAAGCCTGGATCAAATCCGCGAAACGGTGATCGCTACTACTTCTGATCACCTGGTCCATCTTGGAGATGTAGCGGAAGTGAAATTTGATAATGCAGAAGACAATTGGATTGCCAAATACGAAGGGCGTCGGGCCATATTATTGACGGTTACCCAAAAATCAGGGAACAACCTCGTACAGGTAGGAGAAAACATCAATAGCACAATTGCTGCCTTCCAAACAAAATTACCTGAGGACGTTTTCCTCGAAACAGTCTTTGAACAAGCACCTGCCGTGCAAGGGCGGATCAATGAGTTTTTTGGCAACCTCCTGCAAGGAGTATTACTCGTCGGCCTGGTCATCTTGATTTTCCTTGGGTTCCGTCCATCGGTGATCATCATGACAGTGATTCCCCTGGCAATCATCATGGCCATAGGAATGTTAGACTTGTCAGGTTATGCTCTGCAACAAATTTCCATCGCCGCATTAGTTCTGGCTTTAGGGTTACTGGTAGACAATGGCATCGTAGTAGTTGAAAACATCCAACGATATCTTCAGATGGGGCATTCACTAAAGGATGCCGCCATCAAGGGGACCGGCGAAGTGGGATGGGCAGTGGTCAGTTCCACTGCCACTACTTTATTGGCTTTCTATCCATTGGCGTTGATGGAAAGTGGTCCTGGAGAGTTCCTGAGAACCTTGCCCCTCACCGTGATCTTTGCACTGATAGTTTCCCTTATCCTGGCTCTTACGCTTACACCACTGATGGGTGGAAAATTGCTTCGACAAAAGCAAGCAGAGAAAGGTTCGTGGTTCAAACGACAGCTTGATCTATTCATTGCCAAGGCGTACATGCCGTTGCTCAGAGCTTCTCTGAAACGAGGCTGGTTGGTTGTATTAATCGGCTTTCTAAGTCTTGTAGGTGCTATCATGTTGTTCCCAAGTGTAGGGGTAAGCTTTTTCCCGAATGCGGATAAACCGATGCTCCTAATCGAAGTAGATGCTCCTCGCGGAAGCAGTCTCGACCGTACGGCGAAGGGTGTCGGCTATGTGGAAAGTATCCTGGACACCACGGAGTTTGTCAGCAAGTATGTATCCAATACCGGGCATGGCAATCCCATGATCTACTACAACCGACCCAATGAGCGTTTCAAGAAATATCATGGACAGATCCTGGTCAATTTTGAGTCCTGGGATCCGGTGCAATTTTATCCAACCCTGGAAAATTTCAGACTAGCTTTCTCACAATATCCAGATTGTCGGATCACGTTCGCCGAATTGAAAAATGGCCCTCCTTTCGAAGCGCCGGTAGAGATCCGCATCATTGGAGATGACCTGGATGTGCTACGAACACTGTCTTTCGAAGTAGAGGAAATCATTGAGAATACACCCGGAACACTGGACATTGATAATCCTCTGAGTGTCAATAAAACGGATATCAAAATTGCCATCAATCGCGATAAAGCTGGTCTGGCTGCTGTATCCTTAGCATCCATTGATCGGGCTGCACGTGTTGGGGTAGATGGACTGACCATCGATGAGATTTCTATGAATAATGAAGAGTATGACCTACGAGTCCAAACCGGAGAGGCAGAAGCCAATTTGAGTAGCCTCAATAAGTTGTATCTGTCCAATCAATTTGGAGATCAGCTACCGATCCGACAAGTGGCCAATGTGGAGTTTACTCCGGCAATTTCTGAAATTTTACACTTCAATACCGACCGAAGTACGTCGGTTACTGCCAATGTGAAAGTAGCTGAGCAGGTGACGCAGATCACTGAGTCCATCATAGAAGAGTTAGAAAAAATGGAATTCCCGGAAGGATATTCCTACTACGTCGGTGGTGAGTATGAAGGCCAGCAAGATTCCTTTGGGGACCTGGGTACCTTATTGATCATTGCCATGATAGGAATTTTCGCGGTACTGGTATTGCAATTCCGCTCCTTCCAGCAACCGATGATTGTTTTTGCTGCGGTTCCTTTGGCCATCACGGGATCATTCGTTGCACTTTTTTTAACCGGCTGGTCCTTCTCCTTCTTTGCTTTCGTAGGGTTCATTAGCCTGGTGGGCATTGTTGTGAACAACTCGATCATCCTGGTAGATTTTGCCAATCAGCAAATACGGTCCGGTGTAGAGAAACTGGAAGCGATCAATATCGCCTGTCAGACCCGATTCACGCCGATCCTACTTACAACAACTACCACAATTTTGGGACTGGCTCCATTAACATTCTCGTCCTCAGGACTTTGGTCACCTTTGGGCTGGACCATCATCGGTGGCATGATCTCCTCGACTTTGTTGACCTTGTTGGTAATCCCAGTACTCTACAAGTGGTTTACAAATCCAATAAGGGTGATGGCGCAGGGGTAGCATCAAGTTTTGAACGATTCATTGAGATCCCCTCTTGGGACCTTATGCTGAATTGTGGGTTGGGATGAATTGACACGCTCATTCCAACCACCCCATTCCACAATGGTCAACTACCCTATCTCTCTATGCCTAACTACCCTATTCCTCTATGCCTAACTGGTTTATTCCTTTGTGCAGTAGACTTCACCATCTCACGCACTAACATAACTTAGGCCAGCAGGATGATGCGAATGGAGCGGTCTTACTTATTTAAAGCCTTATCCAATTCTATATCTATTGCCTCTCCTAAAAGTTGCGGTTAGCATTATTGACCATCACCGGAAGCATGATCTCCTCCACTTGATTAACCCTATTGGTGATCCTGGTACTTTATAAGTTGTTTTACGAATCCAAAAGGGTAATGGCTCAGGGATAGAATCAAGTATTGAACGATAACTTGAAATCCCCTCTTGAGAGGGGAAAAATAGTGGTCCATTTCACAGTTGTGATGAGTGCAATACCCAATTCCAACTAACTTAGTACCATGAGACTCTTACTTTCCTTCCTGCTTAGCACCTTCATTTTCATCAGTGCTTCCGCACAAAAACCTACTTTCCAGGGTCAGGCACCGGCGGAGGTTGTTCCTACAGACTCCAAACCGACCATCAAACAATGGAAAGGTACCTGGGAATTTGATGAGGGGCAGGTCTTATTCAGCAATGATTTTGATGGGGCACGATTAAATGGTGTTACCCAATCTGGGGAAGATCATTACACGATTTTGATCTCAGCAGAAAATATTCCGATCAATCCCAGCCCCTGGTATGCCTTCAAAGTCTGGTCCAAAACGCCTAAGACCATCAAGGTACTGTTCACGTACCAAAACTCCAGAAGCCGCTACTATCCGAAAATCAGTAAAGATGCGAATGCCCTGAATTGGGCGCCGCTGGACACGGCAAGATATGAACCGATCAACATGGGAGAAGGTGCTTTCGGAATGGGTGCGCAACCTGAGCAAATCCGGATCACACTGGACATTGATGAAAATCCAACCTGGATTGCGGCGCAGGAACTGACCACCTCAGGTCATGTGAAATCATGGATTGATGGCATTTGTCTGCATAAAGAGGCGAGCCAGGAAATCCTCGGAAAATCCAAAGAAGGAAGAGACATGCATGTGATGTCCATCGGAAAAGGTAAATCGGATAAGAGCCTTATGATCATTTCCCGGCAGCATCCACCCGAAGTGACTGGCTATCTGGCCATGAAATCATTTGTAGAAACCTTGATGGCCGATACACCAACAGCTAAAAAATTCCGGAAAAAATTCAACACGTATGTAGTACCCTTAATGAATCCTGATGGCGTGGACAATGGCCACTGGCGACATAACATGGGCGGTATTGACCTGAACCGTGACTGGTACAACTTCAATCAACCGGAAACGACGAACGTCAAAAACTTTCTTGACAAAAAATCGGATGCAGGTGATGAGTTTGTTTTTGGGATAGACTTCCATTCCACCTGGGACGACATCTACTATACGGTAGATTCCAGCTTTACGGACAACAAAGGAGGGATCATGTATGAATGGTTACTCCAGGTAGAAGCAGACCTACCTAATTACACCGCGAACATCAAACCATCGCAACGGATGGATCCTACGTTAGTTTCCAGAAATTTCTTCTTTAGAAACCATGATATGCCAGCACTGGTATTCGAACTGGGAGATAATACGGATAGAACTTTCCTGAATAGAAAAGGGGAGGTGGCAGCTATTAGGCTCATGGAGCTTTTGCTCCGAGATGAGTAAAGAGGATAAAATGTCTAACAGGGACTGGTTGAGACCCTTAAAAAAAATGGTTGATCCTAGAATTAGAATGTGCGGAATCGTCTTTCGCGCATGTGGAAGTATCTCCACAGGCTTTCGCCAAATTCGAATGCTACATCTCTAACCATGGACTCTATGTTGATCTTTTTCATATTCAATCTCATAACTTGGTTCTTCAAAGTACGACATAATGCCATTCCCGGAATTACAAATTGCGCTGAGCAGGAAGGATCAAAGATGAACGGGAATCTTACGAAATGAAAGAAACGGTAAATCTTAGAATTCAATAGCCGGCGCTTGTACGACCCGAGGAAGAGCACGATACAACTTTCAACAGACCCTGGTCAAAGGTCTCCTATCAAGATACGACAGCTATTGCACAATCCCAAGCGTTCACGGCGCATACACCCTCAAAAAATACAAGATTTGGTACTATTCTAAGAAGAGATTGTGAGTATCAGTCACGAAGTTCAATCCGTCCACAGGCAATTTTAGAATTGCCATCGTGATCATGCGCAGTAAGAATGAAGCACTCCGGACCAAAGTCTTCCCCACGCTCGTGGATCACCAACACCTTATTCAGTATGTCAGAATCCAGGCCAGTGTTCAGTGTCCAAAGGTCTGTACTTAACCTCAAATACCCGCGCCCCTGACTGTCTGTTGTAATGTTACCGATATCTCCGGCATATGATTTTCTCCAGGCAACACCAAGACTCTCTTCCGCACAAAAGCTCTTGGATGAATTTTGATTCCAATGTGCTCCCGGGTCTTCACAAGAACCATTGTGTAAATGAATCGCATGAGAGGTATTGGCCGTAAATCCATCCAATTCAATGGTCAGGGTGACCACATTACCTTCCGTAGCAGCACTTACCTGACCTTTATTCACAGAGGTCGTGATGTATTGATCATCTCCCAGTGCTTCAAGCGCATTCAGTTCACCTCCGGCTATTTCTCTTTCCACTGGACGATCGGCAGGATCAGGACAACCCATGAGGAACAAAACAAGAAACGCAAAAGGCCAAACGCTTTTCATATGCTTAAAATTAACACCATGCGGATTAAAACGCACGCGGTATGTTCTCTTTACCATACAACTTGACAAAAGGTTTCCCCCATTTGTTGACGAAAAGATGGACGGTATTAAATAGCCATGTCAAATTGAGCCAGTCGAAGTTGACCATTTCGACTTATCTTGTCGGTTGATCCAGACCTATTCGTGAAAGTTGTTTTAACCATTTGTTGTGTGCTCCTCTGTTTGGACGGCCTTGGCCAGGTCAAGGAAAAACCAGAAAAAAATGGCACCTGGATCGCGCTACCGGCAGTCAATTATTCACCGGAAAATGGACTAGGGTTTGGCGGCGCAACATTTCGTGTTTTCAAATTCAATCGAAAAGACACCATTTCAAGGTCTTCACAAATTGGGGGATTAGGCCTCTACACCACAAAAAATCAGGCCATCTTCTCGACCCGATATCAGTTTTTCACTTACGCAGAAAAGTTTTCTTTCTCAGGCCAGGTCCGATATGTAAAGTTCCCGGAGCTGTATTATGGTGTTGGACAAGACACCCCTAATTCCAATGAAGAACGGGTCTCTTATCAGTTTTTTAGATTTACCCAGCGTGTATTAAAGCAAGTCGTTCCGGGGCTATTCACCGGTGCCGAAATCCGATACTTTCATCGGTATGACCTGGACCTGACTGAAGGAGGGCTGCTCGAAACCACACAGGTGGCTGGCTACAATGGATCCAAAGTAGCCGGAATGGGACCGGTCTTTGTCCTAGACAAGCGCGACAACATCAACAATTGCTTTCGAGGGTATTACCTGCTGTTTTCCGCCTTTTTCCATGGCAAAGTGCTGGGTGGACAATTTCAATACACTAATTATCGCATCGACTTTCGGGATTATTTTCGCCCTTTCAAATCTCGAGACGATATTATCGCCTTTCAGTTTCTGGGCAATTTCATAGAAGGGACCGCCCCTTTTCGACAACTCTCTTTATTCGGTGGGAACTCCATCATGCGCGGATACTACTTTGGCCGATTCCGGGATCAGCATCTTTTGGCTGCGCAGGTCGAATATCGCATGCCGCTTTTTTGGAAAATTGGAGCAGCCGGATTCATCGGATATGGCAATGTACTCAACCGGCTGGACGAATTCCGCCTACAGGACCTCAAGCCTTCCTTTGGCGGGGGACTAAGGCTCAAGGTAGACGATAAGGAACGCCTCAATCTGCGCATCGACATGGGATTTGGAGAGGATACTTCCGGCTTCTATATTAGCGTGGCTGAAGCATTTTAGAATTAGCCAAGACAATGAAAAAGGCATTTTTATATGGCCTGTTTTTATCCTTCGGTTTATTTACTCTCGGGAGCGGAATTAGAGACGAAAACAATGTCTTGTCCGAGCAAGAAACAGCCGAATTGGAACTATTGTGCAGAGAAATATATGACAAGTACAAACTTGAGATCTATGTCTACCTGATCACTGAGGATAATAAACCAAGATACGTTCCAGCATCTGGAAGGGATACCTATTTGTACGCCTATCTTGACCTTTCAAAGCATGTCGTTCGTCTGGAGATGAGAAAAATTCCGAATGATCTTCAGGTGCTTCATCAACAAGTATTTTTTCAATGGATTGAGACCTATCTACGCGAAAACAGAAGTATCTACAAGGGATTGAAACAGACGTTAGTAGAAATCGAAAAAGCCTATTCCAGGAAAAAACTAATCAGAGATCAAGCGCTCGAACAAGCAACTATTGAAGCCGATGAATTCACCCGAAAAACAAGAATTCTGGTCAATTTTTTTGAAGCACTTTTCATCGTTTTTGTACTATTATTTACTCTTAAAGGATTTCGTTCGGGCAATCAATATGAAATAGTCGAGTATTATGGATTATCCCGATTAACTCCACTGGTCAAAGTTGGGGGAGGTATGGCATTCTTTATGCTGGCTTCTTTTTGGTTGGCGTGGGTAGTGCCTTATGAAGAACTCGCCATTGTCCTGGTTGGCCTTGCCTTCACCGCCTATCCATTGATGGTTGGACTTGGACTCCTGATCAAGATTCCCGAAGACATTCACACCATATCTAATCTTAAAAATCAAGACACCTCCTTATCGTTGGGTCAAACTGCTTTTCTAGGCCATCGGCGAACCCCAACAGAGTATTTGATGGAGTTCTCCTTTTACGAAGCAGTTTTCAATCGATCCATTGCTCTGTTGATATCTTCCTATGAACACATGCACAGAGAGGTGGTTGAATTTCACATTCAAAAAGGGGAACCCAAAAGTAAAATTGGACCTGATGCAGCCATATTTCTGGAAAAATCATCAACAGAGCCGAAGAAACTATCTACCTATCTCAAAGAAGTCTACAAAACCACTGGCCGTTTCAAAGCCTACCGGAAAGATGTACTGATCAAACCCTTGGTGGCTGCTGGATATATCAATAAGTGGGGTTGGGTGTTCAACGTTTTTATACTAACCGAGAAGGGCCAAACCTTCCAAAAGAAAATCAAGGAGAGGATCGCTCAACAAGAGAAGCTCATCAACCATGGATTAAATCGACCGGAAAACTTAGACAAGGTGCTTCTGAAATTGAATAAATATTGCCTACTGGTGATGGATTTTGAAAAACGTCTCACAGAACTTCATAATATGGTGGTGGAAACGGGACTGACCCAATTCGCCATGCAACAGCCAACGGGTATTTTATTTGATTATAGACTTTCCTTAAGAGCATTCAATTCTCAATTGAAAGCAGCCTATTTCTATCGATTGCCCTGGTCATGGAATGATCACGATGCCAA
Source organism: Cytophagales bacterium (assembly GCA_033344775.1). NCBI lineage: Bacteria > Pseudomonadati > Bacteroidota > Cytophagia > Cytophagales > Cytophagales bacterium. Next base: position 2,308,675 of record JAWPMT010000005.1, read on the forward strand.
TGAGGGTTACTAGTTCAAGCAATTTGATAGTATTGAACCGTACAAGTATATTCGTACCAAAACCAAACGACCTCAAAAAACAATTAAATGCAAAACCTACTTAGTATTCTGATCTTACTCTTCTTGCCCTTTGGATCGAGAAGCCAAAATGTTTCTGATCTGGACGGTATCCTATCTGAACAGGAGATCAAAAAATTGGAAGTCCGATGTTCGAAAATTCAAAGTGAACATGACATTATCCTGCAGTTGTATTTCTATAGCAATGCTTCGGATGAACCACAAAGTCCCAATGCCAACCAAAGTAGAACACCGCGGGTATTTGTGTCCATCAATCGTACGGACAATACTGTTGTAGTAAAAACGACCAGGCTCAATGATCCGCAAACCCGGCTTTTCGAAAATGTCTTTTTCCAATTCCTCAATGTTCCTTTGAAAGAAGGTGCTTCGATATTTCCAACGGTCGTAACAACATTGGATCAAGTCGAAAAGGAACTTTACCGAAGACACGATGCCCTGGAACAACGAAGAATTGAAGATGAACAATACGACAGTTTTGACCCCAGAGCGGTATTCCTCCTTTGGACATTTTTCTGGATCTTAGTCGTATTTGGTGTCTATTTTTTGATCAGATTGGCACGAATCAAAAACAAGCACGAGGCACGTTCCTTTTACGGAATTTCCAGATTGCCCATGTGGCTTACGATCGTATTGGGATTAGTCGTACTTATTGGAGGAAGTTACTTCATTATGGATTTCGTTGCCTATGGCGCAGGGTTTGCGAGATTCTTATTCTGGCTCGCATTTTTACCTATCCTGATCTTCCTCACCTTTTTGATCACGGTAATCATGGACTTACGTCACCTGGGTGAACATGATAGCGAGGAAGCCAACCTTACGTTGGGACAAATGCTTTGGTTAATTCGCCCTTCAGCCAATACCGAGCATTTGATGGAAGCCACTTTTTATGAACTCGTCATTCAAAACAAAATCAATCTGGAAACCGAATCAGAAGAAATACACCATCGACTGGTAAATGAATATTATGTGTCTCCTGGAGGGAACTTTGAACCGAAGCAAAACTTTCGAAAGGATGAAGCTTCCTTTTTTGAAGAATTATTGCAGGAAAAGGAGCAACTAGAGCCCTACTTGCATCGAATTTACAATTTGTACGGCAATTTTCTTACTTATCGAAAAGATGGAGTTCTCAGACAACTTTTCAGGTCGGGGCTACTCAGCAAAGTAGGTTATTTGCTGAATGCTCCGATGTTGACAGCCAAAGGAAAAGCATTGAAAGAGCAACTGTCAAAAGCTGAGCAAGAGCAAGCTCAACTCATTGCTTTAGGAATTCAATTCCCGGATGAGATTGGGACTATTTTGCCAAAGCTTACTCCTCAGGTTTTGTTGATCGAAGATTTTGAAAGACAGCTTACGCATTTTTACAATGCGCTTGTAGACATGGGCTTTTTAGATCAAGCATTGACTTTACCTATTGGCTTCTTATTCCATCCGGATTTTTCGTTAAGAACTTTCAACCTAAAACTTCGATCTGCTTATGCTTCTATGGTCGTGAGAGAAGGGTCCGATGACGATGGTGATTGAGAGATGACCTCTTTTTTGCCCTTGCCTTCCAAAATGAATAGGTCGGCGGTCCTTTCAGGGTGGGTATCCATGTCATCAGCAAGAATCATCTGCTTATTTGAGTAATTTCAACTTGAATAAAACCCGACGTTCGTATGTCCCACCCCTACTTCAGCGTCCTCATTACTTTTTTGGGGATTTTTTGGCTTCAATCCTGTCAGGCTCCTGAGCAGTCAATAGTTGATGCTCCCAATATCATCCCAGCTCCGGATTCCATGACCCTTTCTGGTGGACAACTAGCCAGCAATCAGACATTTAATATCGTAGCAAAATCAGAAGGAGAATTAGCCACAGCAGCGCTTCTGCAGGAACAACTTTGGCTGACCAACCAGGTCGCAGCGATTAACACCACCTACTCGGCAAAGGAAATTGAAATCCAACTTCAATTGTCTGAAGAGGCGAACCTCGAAAAAGAAGCCTATGAATTGGTCATCGATAATGCTGGAATCAAGATCAATGCTTCGGCAGCGCCCGGATTATTTTATGGTTCACAAAGTTTGCTTCAGATCCTTTCATCAAAAGGGGATGCTTTACCACAATTGAAAATCACGGATGCTCCAAGGTTTGGTTACCGAGGCATGCATTTGGATGTCGGCCGCCACATGTTTCCGGTGGCATTCATCAAGAAATACATCGACATGATGTCACACTTCAAATTCAACAGGTTCCATTGGCACCTGACCGAAGATCAAGGTTGGCGCATTGAGATCAAACAATATCCCGAATTACAGAACATAGGTGCTTTCCGTAAGGAAACGGCCATCGGTTATGCGACTACTGCCACCCGGGACCAGGTCACCTACGATGGTGTCCCTTACGGTGGCTTCTACACCCAGGAAGACGTAAAAGAAATTGTGGCTTATGCGCAGGAAAGGCACATCATGGTCATACCAGAGATTGAATTACCTGGACATGCCAGTGCTGCATTGGCCGCCTATCCGCATCTTGGATGCACCGGAGGGCCTTATCATACCGCCACTACCTGGGGAGTGTTTCAGGACATCTATTGTGTAGGTCAAGAATCTACTTTTGAGTTTTTGGAGAATGTTTTTGATGAAGTATTGCCACTATTCCCGGGGCCATATGTACATATCGGAGGAGATGAAGCGCCAAAGTCCCGATGGGAAAATTGCCCGCATGCGCAGCAACGTATGAAGGAGGAAGGTTTGGCCAATGAAAGCGAGCTACAAAGCTACTTTGTGCAACGCATCGAAAAATTCCTTAACAGCCGCGGAAAATCGATCATTGGTTGGGATGAAATCCTGGAAGGGGGCCTGGCTCCCAATGCCATTGTCATGAGCTGGCGGGGTGAAGAAGGGGGAATTGAAGCGGCAAAAGAGAACCATCAGGTCATCATGACTCCCGGGGAATGGTGCTATTTCGATTATTATCAGGCAGACATGGAAGCCGAGCCCTTGGCCATCAAGCGAATCACGGCTGTCGAAAAAGTATATAGTTATGAGCCGGTTCCACCATCATTATCAGAGGAAGAACAACATTTAGTACTCGGTGCGCAGTGTAACCTATGGTCCCAATACATCACCTCATCTGATCACGCCGAATACATGGTGTACCCAAGGGCTTTAGCCATGTCGGAAGTACTCTGGTCTCCTAAAGGAAATCGGGATTACGAAAAATTTGTAAAACGCGCCAGCAGCATCCGACCTTTGATGGATGCCTGGGAAATCAATTATGCCACCCATATTTTTGATCAAAAGCAAGACTAACCTATACTTAAACTGACCATGACCTTTCTACCTATCATACTGGGAATCATCGCGCTGATCCTGCTGGTGACAGTCGTTAAACTGGATGCCTTCATCTCCTTCATGCTCGTCTGTTTGTTTGTCGGACTCATGGGCGGCTTATCCGTTACTGATACTATTTCAGCCATTCAAAGTGGTATTGGGAAAACACTTGGTTCACTGGTGATGGTCCTGGGATTTGGGGCCATGCTCGGCAAACTAGTCGCTGAAAGTGGCGCGGCAAATAACATTACCAATAGCCTGGTTGAGAAGTTCGGTCGCAAAAACATCCAAATCGCCCTGATTGTTACTGGCTTTATTGTGGGCATTCCTATGTTTTACACCGTCGGGTTTGTGATTCTTGTTCCTTTGGTCATAGCCATCGCCGCCAATACGGGCTTACCCTTGCTGTATGTAGGACTTCCCATGCTGGCCTCCCTATCTGTAACCCATGGTTTCCTGCCTCCACACCCGGCCCCAACAGCCATTGCAGAAATGTACTCAGCAGATATAGGATTGACGCTGATCTACGGGATCATCGCGGGCATTCCTGCCATTTTCGCCGCCAAATTCTTTTTGCGTGGCACCATGCAGCGCATCAAACCAGTTCCACTCGAAGAATATGTGGTTGAAACCAATAACGAATACAAAGTTCCTTCTCTTGCCACCAGCCTGGTGATTGCTTTATTGCCTGTGGTCCTCATAGGCGGAGCATCCCTATTAAAATCGGTAACTGGTCCCAATGTTATCCTTGAAGCACTTGGCAATCCCGCCCTGGCCATGCTGTTGGCTGTATTGAGTGCCATCTATTTCCTGGGAGTGAAAACCGGTAGAGACATCAAAGCAGTCATGAAAGTCATTTCGTCTGCTGTTTCGGGAGTGGCAGGTGTGCTCCTCATCATCGCTGGCGCTGGCGCTTTCAAAGAGATCATGATCGCTACCGAGGTTAGCTATGCTATTGGCAATCTCATGGGAAGCATGGGCATGAACCCTTTATTGATGGCCTGGCTGATCGCCGCAGTGATTCGCGTGAGTGTTGGTTCTGCCACGGTTTCTGCTTTAACTGCCGCAGGCATCATGGTCCCCACCGCAGCAGCAGGGGTCGTTTCACCAGAACTATTGGTATTGGCAACTGGTGCCGGGAGCATTACCTTCTCTCACATCAATGATGGCGGCTTCTGGCTCTACAAAGAATATTTCAACGTCAGCATCAAGGAAACGCTGCTTTCCTGGACGCTCATGGAAACCACTGTTTCTATCGTTGGCTTGATCACCGTTTTGATACTTGACTTTTTCGTATAATGAACCCAATTGAAGAAAACCTACAAAGGCTAGGCCTTGAACTTCCACCAGCTCCTCCCCCAGCAGGCGTGTATAAACCTGCGATTGTCATCGACAACATGCTCTATGTTTCCGGACAAGGACCCGTCAAAAATGATGGCAGCCTGATCATCGGAAGAGTAGGTGATGACATGGTTCTGGATCAAGGATATGATGCGGCCAAACAAGTCGGGCTTACCATGCTGTCTACCATCAAAAGCCAACTTGGTGGTTTCGACAGCATCCACCGCATCGTAAAAACACTGGGCATGGTCAATTGCACACCGGATTTTCCGAATCACCCGAAAGTGATCAACGGCTTCAGCGAACTCATGGGAGAGCTTTTAGGAAGTGACCTGGGCATTGGTGCGCGAAGTGCCGTAGGCATGATGCTTCCGGAAGGTATTGCTGTAGAAATAGAAGCGATCTTCCAACTGAAGTAATATGGCCGAGTGGTTCGAGTTTGAAAAGCATGAGGAGATCATGTCTCCGGCGATGATCGTTTACCCCGAACGAATCCAACGAAATATTGACCGGATGATCGAAATAGCAGGGAATCCCGATCGATTGCGACCCCATGTGAAAACTCATAAGTGTCCGGATATTATTCGGCTACAGCTTCAAAAAGCCATCTACAAACACAAATGTGCCACGCTTTCGGAAGCGTTCATGTTGGGTACTGTCGGCGCAAAGGACGTATTGATCGCCTATCCATTGATAGGACCTGCCATCGATCAGTTCCATACACTGAAGAGTTATTTCCCTGAAACGAAATATTCCATTTTAGTAGATCATGTTGATCAGTTGCAGCCCTGGATGGCCTTAGAACGGGAATTTGATGTATTTATTGACCTGAATGTAGGGATGGATCGTACAGGCTGTGACCCACGTGAAGCTCCTGAGATTTTGACTTTGATCAATGATAGTCTACTGAATTTCCGAGGCTGGCATGCCTATGATGGTCAAATTCACGATCACGAACTGAAATCCAGAAAAAGATCAGTTGAAAAGGCTTTTCAACCCGTATTAGATTTGGTCAATCAGACCGACACTCAAGCGAAAGAACTTATCTGTGGCGGCAGCATAACCCTCCCTATTCACGCCGTTCACAAAAACCGACAACTTTCACCAGGAACTACTTTACTTTGGGACATTGGCTATGGCAGGAATTTTCCGGACCTCCCATTTGAAATCGCAGCTCAATTGATGGCCCGCGTGGTTAGCCTGCCAGATGATAATAAAATTTGCATTGACCTGGGCTACAAAGCCATTGCCTCAGAAATGAAGGTACCAGTCGCAAAGTTTCCTCAGATTCCTGATGCCGTCATTGAAATGCATAGTGAAGAACACATGGTGATCTCTACTTCTGAGGCCCAAAAATGGAACATCGGTGATGTAGTTTTTGCCATGCCCTACCACATCTGCCCGTCAATGGCGCTTCATGATAAAGCCATGGCCGTGGAAAAGGGACGCTATAAGGAGTTTTGGCCGATACCAGCTCGTGACCGATTTTATTTAGTATTTTAATGAAACAACAACCACTAATTTTTGACGCTCACCTTGACCTTTCCATGAACGCCCTGGAGTGGAATCGCGATCTGCGCTGGACCGTTCAGGAAATTCGTGAATCGGAAAAAGGCATGACTGACAAACCCGATCGGGAAAAAGGCACCGTGACCTTGCCCAGTCTGCGGGAAGGGAACATTGGCATGGTGATCGGTACCCAAATTGCGCGATATACCAAAAGAAGCAATACGCTTCCTGGAGCAAGCTGGAACTCACCTGAACAAGCCTGGGCCCAAACACAAGGACAAAATGCCTGGTATGAAACCATGATCGAGGCTGGTCATTTCAAGTTGATCACCGATAAAACCAGCCTGGAAGAACACCTAAAGCAGTGGGAAAGTGATCCTGCCTCCTCTCCTATTGGATTGATCAGAAGCCTGGAAGGTGCAGATTCTATTGTGTCTTTCAAGCACCTGGAAAAATCCTATGAAAGTGGACTGAGGCTTATCGGTCCCGCACATTACGGACCAGGGACTTATGCACAAGGTACAGACGCCACTGGTGGGATCGGGCAAAAAGGAAAGGACTTATTGAAGGAAATGGATCGCCTGAACATCATCCTGGACGCCACTCATTTGTGTGATGAAAGCTTTTGGGAATCACTGGACCATTTTCAAGGACCGGTTATTGCCAGTCACAACAATTGTCGGGTATTGGTTCCGCACCACCGGCAATTCTCGGATGAACAGTTGACCACTCTTATCAACCGTGGAGCCGTAATTGGTGCAGCCATGGATGCCTGGATGTTGACGCCTAATTGGATTCGTGGCAAGTCTACGCCGCAAGACGAAAATGTCAACCTGAACAGTGTGGTGGATCACATTGATCATGTGTGCCAATTGGCAGGCAATTCCTTGCATGCGGGTATTGGTTCTGATCTGGATGGTGCGTTTGGTACCGAACAAAGTCCTGCAGATCTGGACACCATTGCGGACTTGCAGAAAATTCCTGACCTATTAAAACAGCGTGGATACCATGATCAGGACATCTTAAATATCTGCTCGGACAACTGGATCAATTTTTTACGTGAAGCTTGGAGTTAGCTTAAACGATGAATGCATGTGAAAAGAAAGATGCTCGAACCAATCTTGACTTGAAACTTCTTTCGAAATGCTTTTAGATTATATGATCAGATTAATCTAGTTTCATTGAAATTTGATATCTGAAAATTATAAAGGTCTTTGATGACTGACATACCTGATCATTATTTCTCTTCACCTGGAGTTTCAAAAGAATTTCAATTTTTGCTCCGTTTAATTTCAAACGCCAAACATGAAAGTTCGATTGACATCAACATAGACAAGTTTATTAGGATGTTGAGGTATCACTCAACACTTTTGGTTGTGAGCAAATGTTGGGGAACACATTTGGATGAAAAAATAACAGCGGCCATGAAAGGTCATCTCATACAACAGACGATGTTTCAACTTAAAATGGTTAAGTCTTTCGTTGAAATCGTCAAAACGTTCAATCAGCAAAACCTTTCAGTTTTACCCTTAAAAGGCCCTTCATTAGCCGATGAACTATTGGGCGATCCGGTCATCAGGGAATCTCAGGATATAGACCTTCTCGTTAGGCCTGAGGATGCAGAGTCGGCAATCAGGTTGCTCGAATCGTTGGGGTACACTTGCGAGAATGATATCTCTGAATTCTCCAAACCACAATGGAATGCGTTTATCAAAGTAGTTTCGGATCTTGTCTTTTGGAATAAGGAATATCCGTTTCGAATTGAATTGCATTGGAAGATGTTTGCTATTGAGGAACTGATGCCCTACTCAACCAATGAAATCTTTCAACAATCAGAAAAAGTGGCTTTCAAAAATTGCACCTATTTAAGACCTAGTACCGAGATTTATTTGGTCTATCTGTGTTTACATGGAACGAAACACCAATGGTATCGACTCAAATGGATACTGGATGTGCATTTTTGGCTTAAAAAATATCATCAGCACATCGACGGTAAAAAATTCCTGCAACTCCTGGTTGAAAATGGTGTGGAAAAATCTGTCTCAGAAGGACTTTTTCTATCCCGCAAATTATTTGGATCACCACTGCCAACAGGTTGGGGTGAAGAGATGATCGAGGAACTGAAATTATCAAAAGTATTGGAAAAGAGAGTGCAGGAACTTGATACAGATGCCCCGGCAGCACCAAAATTTTATTTCAGAACACATAAACTAATGGCTTTGAAAAGAGGGGTAAGGCATAAATTAACCTGTTTAGTTCATTTAAAACATTATGCCAGAGATTGGCAGCTGGTCCAATTGCCGGCCTACCTGTTTTTCATGTATCCCATATTAAGACCTTGGTTCTTCATGTATCGGAAAATTCGAAAAGCAAAAGCTTAGTTTCAAACAGAATTCACGAATAAACTACTTTTATACGACGCTATTCAGAAATCTGTGTTGTGCGAGAAACCATAAACTCATACCTTTTTGCTTTACGAATTGTTTGGGAAAGTGCGCCAAAGTGGACTGCCTACTCCATAGTGATCATTTTGTTGCAAGGTGTACTCCCCATTTTATCACTGCTTGTTTTTAAGCATGTGATCGACATGGTAACAACAGGTCAGGCCTCCTTTAATGAAGTATTAATGCCACTCATTGGTATGGGCCTGATACAACTCGCTATTGCTACAATAAGCAGTTTATCACAGCTTTTAAGTGAAATGCAGCAACAAAAGGTCCGAGATCGAATGGCGTATATCGTTCAAAACAAGGCATTAAATCTGGACCTTTCATACTACGAAAACCCCGATTATCATAACACATATTACAAGGCACAACAGGAAGGTTTTACGAGGCCTGTACAAGTAGTACGTGGCATCATGAACCTGTTGAATAATATGGTGTCTTTGGTCTTCATCGCCGGATTACTTGGAACCATGGAATCCTGGGCTGCGGTGTTGATGGTAACGATTTCTCTTCCAAATGCCTACGTAAAATACAAGTTCTCCAATAAGTCCTTTTTATGGAGAAAGAATAGAATTCCGATTGAGCGGGAGTCACATTATTTGAATCGTCTACTAACACTTACGGAGTACGTTAAAGAAATGAAGTTACTCCGGGTTGGGAGTGTCATTCAAAGCAAATTCCGAATCATTCGAGAAAATCTTTACGATGAAAAGAAGAAGCTTAGCGTTCAACTATCCATCAATACTTTTCTGGCAAAATCCGTTGAAGTAGGAGTCGAATTTGGAATTTATGCCCTGGTAATCTATCGGTCTATCAATGGGACGATCACGATTGGAGAACTAGTCATCTTCTTTCAGGCCTTTCAAAGAGGTAAGAACAATATGACAGGTATGTTTTCAGCCGTTGTAGTACTTCATGAAAGTCGGCTTTTTCTTTCATTCATTCAGCAGTTTTTGCAATTAGAAAGCAAAATCACTGAACCGGCGATTCCAAAAAAATTGCCCTCAGTAATCCAGGAAATTTCATTCGAGTCCGTAAGTTTTCAATATCCGCAAAGTCCCAGAGAAGCATTAACCGACTTGTCTACAACTTTCCGCCCAGGACTCACGGCTATTGTGGGAGAGAATGGCTCCGGCAAATCCACTTTGGTGAAATTGCTATGTCGACTGTATGATCCGAGTGACGGAAAAATCATGATCGACGATCAGCCGCTGACAGATTTCAGACCGAAGGAGTATCAGGAAAGAATCAGCATTGTTTTTCAGGATTTTGCCAGGTATGAGTTTTCTTTTCTGGAAAATATAGAACTAGGTTCTGAAGGAAAAACAGATAGAGATCTGGAACAAGTGTCAAAAATTTCCGGCTTGGCTGAAGTCATCAATCGTTATGACAAGGGACTGGACCAACGATTAGGAAAGCAATTTGATCAAGGTACAGAATTGAGCATCGGCCAGTGGCAGAAAGTAGCATTAACTCGTGCATTTTACAATGATGCTGAGATCATTATTCTAGATGAGCCTACGAGCGCCATAGATCCTTTAGCTGAAAAAAAGATATTTGAATATTTACAGGTACTTGCCCGCACAAAAATCGTGATTCTGGTAACCCACAGACTTTACAATTTGAAACAGGCAAATCAAATCCTCGTCATGCGTCAGGGAGAGCTCATCGAATCAGGTAGCCATAAGGAGTTAATGCAACAAAAAGGGCCATATCACCAAATGTTTAAGAATCAGGAAACTTGAACATGAAGATCCCAACGCTAAGAACACTCCATCGCTATTTTCAGTCCTCCTGGGAGGTAAAGATGTTGGCCATTAAAGTTTGGATAGCTCTTGGATCAGGTAGGGCTCGAGTGTGTTTCACTTCATTTAAATCCATAGCAGAAAAAATGGGCGAATCACAAAAAGAAACTCCTACTGAAAGTTGGCAGGATCCAGTGTACCTAAGTCAGCTGAATAAAGTGATAAACTCCATGAGCAGATTTACACCCTGGAAAAGTAACTGCTTTGCACAAGCCCTTGCCGCGAACCAACTACTCAAGAAAAAAGAAATTCCTCATACCATCTATTTCGGAGTAATGCATAGCAAAGACGGGAAACTCAAAGCGCATGCCTGGCTCAGAGCAGGTGATAAAATAGTTACCGGATCTTACGGTCATCAAGCTTATACTGTAACTGGTATTTTTGGATATTTAGGCAAATAGGAAAGGACATGAATCCTTTATTCTCATTAGAAATTTCTGGTACTTTGCCTCATTATAGTGATGTAAGAGGAATAGATGTTCAAATACATTTGAAGCCGCTTATGCGTGTGTTTCATGTATTTGAAGCACTATTTTTACTCAAAAGCATACATTAGTTGAAATGATTGATACATTTTCAATATCTGGCTTCTTTGTTTTTAAGATACATGGTGAAAGTTTTTACACGAGGTAATCTATGAAGTTATCGACCAGTAAACCGATCAGCATAAATCTAATATTCATACTTTCTGTTGCACTGGCTTTTTGGCTTGGTTCCAGATATCCACAGCTCAATGAAAAGGCGATGATGGGCGGAGATATGCCCGTCATGGGAATTAGTTTCGATATCAAACAAGAGGTAGTTGAAGAAGATCCTTTTTTATTAAAAGTCTTCTATCACACGATCAATTGGATCGACACCAATAAGAAGGGGATGATGTTTGGTCTTCTATTTGGAGCCGCTTTGATGACGTTATTCAACCTCCTGCAGGATAGCATACCATTAAATAGATGGTATAGCTCGTTTATTGGCTTATTGATAGGGGCGCCATTGGGTGTTTGTGTGAATTGTGCTGCACCAATCGCAAAAGGGATGCGTGATGGAGGTAGCAGAGAAGAGACAGCCCTGGCAACCATGATCTCCTCACCTACCATGAACTTCATTGTATTGGCGATGTTGTTCTCTTTGCTTCCGAATTATATGGCTTGGGTCAAAATAAGTACAACGCTTCTCTTTGCCTTGTTCGGGATTCCAATACTGACGAAGCTCTTCCCAAGTAAACCAAGTCTTTCGCAAATCGGTGATTTTCAGGCCCAGGGGAATAATTCTGGTTATCAGGTAACTTTTGTTGCTCAGGAAAACCCTTCCTGGTTGACCGCATTTGGCTGGTTCTTAAAAAACTACTCCCGGGCATTCTGGTATCTCATTAAAACAGCTGTTCCATTGATGCTCTTAGCTGGTTTGTTAGGAAATATTCTCATCAGTATCGTACCTTTTGAGGAGATCATTGATTGGGTAAAAGTGGATGGAGGCTCTGGTATGCGTGTTATATTGATAATGATTGGCCTTGGGTTAATAGGTGCATTCTTACCCGTTCCAATGACTTTTGATGTAATCATTGTCGTGATTTTACACGCGGCTGGATTGCCGGCCAAGTATCTTATGGTGCTATTATTTACACTCGGAAGTGTTAGCATCTACTCTTACCTCATTACGCGACAGACTTTTTCTAAAGCACTTTCTTTAGCACTTTTCCTGTGTATGGTAGGACTAGGATTGTTCAATGGTGTTGTGGGACACTTCATAGAAAAATTTTACATAAAAACGTATCAGCGAGATATAATGAAGAGTCTACTGGTTGAACGTCATGATCCAGTTGTTTTTCAACATATTCCTGACCTAAAAGTGACAGAACAACAGAATCCATTGTCAAACAAGCAAGCAATAAACTTTCAACAAATAACTGAAAATGCATCTTACCGAGTAGAGAGTACTCCCTATCTATTGAACAGGAAAGGGTCTAATGATGGAGGCAACAAGCCGTTTGAAAATATCTCTGCTTTAGACTTGGGCATAGATTTGCCATATTCCTTTTCTGCTCAGCAAATATTCGAGCCAATGGCAAGAGGAGGGAGTATTGCTTCTGATGATGTGAATCTTGATGGTTGGGAGGACTTGTTGGTGGTTTCATCTTTTCGACTCAATTTGTTTCTAAATGGGGGTAGTAAAACTTTCTATCCCCAATCCCTGGACTTGCCTGATACCTTGCGCATCAATAATGCTGTACTCACAGATTTGAATGAAGACGGGTGGGTAGATATACTTTTCAGCACTTATTATCAAGGGATCTATGCCATTCACAATCAGCAAGGCGATTTTTTTGCAACAGAATTAATCAAGCTTATTGATTTACCTCTTGGTGTTGTTGATGCATTTGGCATCGGAGACCTCAATGCCGACAATAGATTGGACATTGTATTGGGTATTTCTGCATATGGAGGGAATTTTAGGTCAGATGCTGAAATTCTTAGCGCCCAAAACCTGATTTTGATGAATAATGGTCCTGGTGGCTATCAAACCAAATACCTGGAGGGGACATCCGGGGAAACCTTATCTGTGTTGATCGCGGACTTGAATCAGGACCGTTTGCAAGATGTCATACTAGGGAATGATTTTTATGTTCCCGATTATACGTATTTAGGAGGTCAGGAATCAGATACGCTTCAACATACGCAATTCAAGCATTTAGAAGCTCAGACGAGAACTACCATGTCGATCAGTATTGCAGATATCGATAATGACCTTAATTATGAATTGTTTGAGGTCCAGTCCGGATTTATACGAAATATTAAAAACATCGAGACTGTATTGGCCGAATCTCCGGGAATTCCCGACGAACAATTGTCTTTGATGAACGATATTTTGTCGAGGAAACAACAAATACGAACTGCCTACCTTAAGCGTGATTTTTTTGAGTGTGATGGTGACGATGATTGGGATTGTATCTATTCGGTAATACTGAGGAATGCCATGTTTTTAAGAGATAGCGCACAGGATTACACAGGTTTGATGGCGTTGATTCCTGAAGATTGGTGGGCTTTCCATAAGATATTTCCAGAAGTGTCTCTTCATCAAAATAATGTCAGAGTGTTTGACGAAAAATCAGAAGAAGAACATCCCAATACAGTATTTGAATTTCCCGTATTACTTCAGGACAATGGCAATGGAATTAAAAAAGATGTCACAGAAAAGTATGAGATCAAAGACAGTGGGTGGGCATGGAATGCAAAATTTGCGGATCTTGATAATGATCAATGGCAAGATCTATTAATTGCAAATGGATTTCTAGCAATTCGATCCTTCGATAGCAACATCTTCTATAGAAATTTGAATGGCGAAAAATTTGAGGATGCGACTGAAGCTTTTCAATTAGGGAATTCACTGCCTATTGGCGCATATGCTTACTTTGATTATGATCATGATGGAGACCTGGACATATTCATGTTACCGCAAATTGGTCCTTTATTGGTTTATGAAAATCAAAATTTAGAAAAGAACCATTCTATCATGATCGAATTAGTAGACGGAACGAACCCGAACCAATATGCAATTGGGGCAGAGGTCATTATCAAATATGGAAGAGATCAACAACAATCGAGACAGATTCTGAAAAGCGGAGGATTTAAATCCATCGACCCAAGAATCCTGCACTTTGGATTAGGAAAGATTGATCGAGTTTCGGAAGTAATTGTCAATTTGCCTTCAGGTAAGACAGTTGTTTTGAATGAAGAATTTCAGTCTAACCACAGATATCAAATATTCATCAAAGAGCAGAACTAAAATCGCAGTAGATCACACGTACATATGTAGTGAAAGACAATTGATAGCTTCAAGAAACAATGACCCAACCCTTTTCAGTAGATTCAGAAAGAAATTTCGTTACATCTTTTAAGCAAACATCATAATCAACATCATATTGAGAGCAAAGTGATTGACACAATTCTTGCACAGCGATTGGTTTGGAGATAGATTCCCAAATCACACTAGCGATTTCATCAAGGCTGATGTAATAGTTAGTTTCCGTATCCATGATGATGACCTCTTCCGCTATCGAAGAGAAGATTATTTGTTCATTCCGAACGACCTTGTTGGTTTCAAGCACGGATTTAATTCATTTGGAATGATTTAGAAAAGGATTTATTAACAACGAACAAATCACCGGTCACAGTGAGCCACTGTATAAGGATTTCCGTAAATTATTCAATAGAGCTAGTCGTAAAATACACCTACGACAATCTCAAATCAGATCGAGGCAATAAGACTGATACCTAAATAAAAATGAATAAAAGAAAGATACGATTATGAACCACTCCCAAAACCATCACTGACGGTGGCATTCGGTCCATAAGTTTCTTTGATGGACAATTTGGATTTAATATCAGGAGTATTCCACTTTTTGCGATCTCTGGTGACGCTAGAGATAGAAGTATTTTGTCTAGACATAACAGCTTTTTTGTAAAAATATAATCATTTCATGGTTCTCCCAAATATTCTTTTTCCATCAAAATCAAACTTATATTTAATAATTAATGGTAAGATGTGTTTGTAATTGTTTTGCTTCAATAATAAAGATTACCGACTTCTAAGCTTGAATGTGGTAATGCAATAAATTTCGAACCTCTTTGAAGTTGAATCTGGAAAACTGGTCGTGTTTTTAATCAAAAAAGTGTTTCATGAACATTGCAGCCGAGAAGCCTAAAGTTACGGAGTAATCATTGTTTTTTTCTACTCTGTTTTGTTGATACAAATCGCGAACAAGCTCCATTTGATTTAGAGAATTAATCAACACTTCATAGTCGATGAATCGATTCGTTAGCTCATTTTGACAACTTTCTAATTTACTCTTGATCAAGGCCTTGTTTTTAACCAACCTTCTGCTAAAATCCGGAGCAAAGATGCCTTTACTATGACGCCATTGTATTTTTTCAGGTAGTAATCCCTCCATAGCATACCTGATAAATCCTCTTTTCACACCATAGGGAGCCAATTGTGAAACAGGTAAGGCCATCATAAATTCCATGACTCGGATATCAATCAGCGGATTGACATAAGTTATATTGTGATAAGAGGATCTCGTTTCCATATCAGGAAAGACCGTCGGCCAAAACTGATTGTTGATGATTTCTGCGATATTGGCATGTATATTGACAGATGGATCGGAATAATAATAGTCATGGGTTTTTACCCTGTATTTTGTATGTTGCAACCATGAGGGGTGAACGGTATCAGGACGTTTGACATTATAATTTTTGGGTCGAATCTTGCGCCTGATAGATAGAGGTACCTGAGGGATTATTGCTTTATGCATGAAGTGTTTGATAACCGAATGGTTCTTCAGGTTTGCATAATAACGAAAAAGCTCAGCCCACGCTCCGGTGCGCAGTAGATGAGCTTCCAGGCCATTCCCGGAATAGGAAACCACCGCATCTCCCAGAACTCCCGTTAACATTAAGCGTACATTACTATTTTGACTTTTTAACGATCGATAAAAAGCTTCATCAATGTAATAAGCCCAGTAACTAGGTGTGTATGCTTTGCCTATTGCCTGCTCGTATTCCGGATAAGCTTCGTACTGTTCCTTATTAAAAACATAGTCGATTAAGATGTTCTCCTCTTGATCCAAAACCGCTTCAATATAAGGTCGTTCATCATCTTCCAAAAAATCTCCTTCAGTGGGCATCACCGATGAAGTTGCATATAGTAATTTTTGCTCCTTGGCCAGTTGTTGTGCGGCTATTACAGCCACGGAAGAAGAGTCGAGCCCCCCACTTAGTGCAATACCCACATCAAAATCAGTTGCCATTCGGCATGCAATGGCTTCTCCCAAAATTGTCTGGAAGTGTTCAGCATATTCCTCGAAATGTTTGTAACGTATTTCTTTTTGCCTGTCTAATTTCCAATATTTTGAGGTGCTAGTCGATTTATGGTCTTTGAGGAGGTAATGGCCACCGAATAATTGATAAACGTTTTTGAAAAAAGTTTCAGCCACCACATCTTCCTCTGTATTGATCCCTAATAGATGATAAATCATCCGTTCTTCGTTGAATAATTTCTCAACATCCGGATGCTCAACGATAGCTTTTATTTCAGATGCGAAAATGAAAGAGTCTTGAGTTTGATAATAAAACAGTGCTTTCATGCCAGTCTGATCTCTTATAGCATACAACCGTCTTCGATGCTGATCCCAGATAACACATGAAAAGTCCCCGATGAGGTGCTGAGCACATGATAGATCCCATTTCATGAATGCTTTAGCGATGAGAAGCGCATCTTGCATCAGCATCAATTCTTCCCGATTAATACCAAGCTTTCCGGCCAACTCTGATCTGTTATCCAGTCTGATATCACCCACTATTATATGATTTTGATACCGTAGGGGTTGCCGACAAAGCTGATCATTCCTAAAGGTCTTATTCAGGAGGAAACCCAATATCAATCCCTCATCTTCGTGTATTTGATGGGCATCTTCGCCGCGGTGTTTTAGATGCTTTTGGAAAGAGGATTTTATTTCTGGTGAGATAGGTTTCCTATCCCAGTTCACGTGTCCGTAAATCGCACTCATGAGGTGATCTGGGTTTGCTTGACTACCCGGTCGACTAATTCATCTAAAAGATTTAAATCTTTCGGCCTTTGTAAATGATAAATCGGTACCGCTTCAATTAATTTGGAGCAATATTCAAAATGCGCTTTTTCCAGTCCCAGAATTTTTACAGCATGATGTCTATAAGTGTGCTTAAGTAAAGCCTGTAGTTTATCCATGGTTGTCTTGGATCGTATTTGAATTCCTTTCAATTGGTCATTGAAGTCAATTTCAAAAATGGCTTTTATAGGGAATGAATTTTGTGTCACTTTTTTTGTCAATGGCACTTTGTATTTCGCACGTTCGTTACTCACAATCTCCAGCTCTTTAGTTGGTATATTAAAGTATGCTGTTGATTCTTCCCACAATTTCACTTGAGGAAAAGCATAGCTCACCCATGCTTGTTCTTTCTGCAGTTCAATGAGGCAAACATCATCTGAGATGATTGGAAAACCAGCTCGCATCATCAGTGTGGCCGTAGTAGATTTCCCAACTCCCGAATGTCCCATGAATAAAATAGCACCTTCATCAGTTGATATGGCACTTGCATGTATGGGGAATTGTGATTTGTTCAATAATAAAAAGGAAAGGACTGTACCTAACAAATGAGTCTTCATTTCCTGCAAAGAACTACCTTCTACCATCTTAACATATATCCGTTGACTATCTTGATGGATCATACTATCAAATAACCCCTGGAACGTTAATTGGATTTGACCCTGAGCACCGATCCGATAATCAAGATCCCGGTAATATTTACCTTCTTTGATCACCTCTTTGATTTCAGGTAGCTGTTTCACCATTGTTACCGTGACATGTGCCGATGTGTCCTGAGTTTGCTCCAGTTCATTTAGCTCAAAAGATGAAGCGATAATCAAGTTGTGCAATTGATAATAGAACATGCTGAAAACTATGCCAAATATTCGGGTATGTAGATACCTGAATATAATTTTAATCAGCTACTAAACAATTTAATGTGAAGGTTCTATCACAGAATCGACACAAATCCTAAAATCAAAGAATTCAATTTTTTCATAAAAATTAGAATATTATTTGGTTTTGTGAAATCATTGCTAGATACTTGCAACAACAAAAGAAAAACGAATTGAAAGAGTACAGACACATATCAGAAAGCGGCATCCCGGCACTAGTAGGGTTTAACCGTGATTTATGTAGGTACTTGGCCTGGTTTAGTTGAATTTACTAACTGTAGATAGATGAAACCCAGGTCAAAAGCCTGGGTTTTTTGTTTTCAATGAATTTGGACAAAATGAACATAAGACCAAATAATATTTTGTTGATGGAATTTTCAGCGCAGGATAGCTATGCCCTCGCCGGAAAGGAATTTTATTGGAAACACAAGGAATGACTGTGGTCAATCGCTAACGCATTGAAGCCCCGTTCATTCCCATGGACGGGGCTTTTTTATTTCACTGTATTAGTGATCGTTTTTTTGAATTTCGACTTGTGCAGTTGGCGCAAAACCAGGTTCGACCCCTGGCAAGTTGACGATGCGCTTCGATTTACTGAAGTGCATACCCGGCAGGAAGGGCAGAACGGGTGCTTCCTCTGAGATTGGAGAGTGGTTAGAGACCACAAGCCAGGTTCCGTTTGCCTGGTGATGTTTGGCAAAGCTCCTTTCGAGATGGGTAAAGGCTGGTTTTATAACCAAAACAAAACAACTATCGACCTAAACCTAGCCTTTTGGGAAGGGCATGAACGAATCGCTCATGATCTGCCCGGTGCACAGCCACCGGGCAGGCACCTTCCAAAGTGAAAAAACTGATCGAGGAGACGCCTTGATCGATATAAGATTTGACATGGTCTCAAAGGGCCCCCAGAACTGTCAGGTTGAGCCTGTCGAAACCTCATGCAAGGTTTGAAAATATATTTCGACACAGCTCAATATGACATTTATTGGATAAATGACCTTGAGACAATGATAGAATCAATATATGTCTGTAGCTCAACTGGTAGAGCACCATACTTTTAATATGGGACGTGTAGGTTCGACTCCTTCCAGGCATACGACTTATTTCTCTCTCTAGCACAAAAGGAAGTGCTGCGGTAAAAGTCTTTTTGAACGTAACCGTGTACTGTCTGGATGAAGTCGTCAATGCTTTGCGCATTGATGAATAGAATTTGCAGAAGCACCGAGAAACCTCTCAAATGAAGTTCAGTAGGGAAGCGCATTTAGAGCCAGACTAGCCCAGTACCATAGGGAGTCTCAGTTCGAATCTGAGGAGAGAGACGATTTATTCGGAAGTGAAGGCAACATGTGTGTTTCTGTATGGCACAATAGTGTCCGGCCAGTAGGTTGGGATATGCTGACAGATCCGAAGAATAGGTCGCCATACGTTGTGGATTGGGGGTTCGAGTCCTCCTCGATTAAAGATCGGTAGTCTAATGGTAAGACAACAACACATGCGCAGGTTCGAATCCTGCTTCTCACTTGAAACGGGGAATAGCTCAGTTGGCTAGAGCACCACTTTGTTAACGTGGGTTAGAAGTCACCCAATCTTCTTTAAAAATGGGTCTTTTGTCACAAAAGCTGGGCCTTTCACGACCTGAAGTTCCGGATTTCGATCCGGAATGGGGAAGCGTCAGATAGGCCGGGCATGGAGGATACCGTAAAGCTCAATTTTCAGGCTTTGCTATTCGACGATCCATGGAGCATCTGGATTTTAACCTGGATGAAAGTGGTGATTTCTATCGCAAACTTTGAAAAAGTAAGCCTTACTCAATCGATGCTTCGCCCATCCAATGCGGTGGTGATTCGCCTTGCTTTTTAGTATAGCACTTTAGTGATCTTTTAAATAAAACAGAAATGATAAGAGTCAGAATCAATGTCGGAAAAGTGGGTCTCGTCTTCAGAAGAGGAGATTACCATCGCGTGATCACTGAAGGGGTACATTGGGTGGCTCTCTTCGATCAAGTAGTGATTTACGATCGTAGCATGCCCTTCCAGCCTAAAGCGGATGGAAAAGCCAATTACGAACTGAACATTCTATTGCGAGATGCGCAATTGAAGCAGGAATTGGCAGTAGCTGAGGTGCGAGATAACGAAATCACACTCATGTACGAAGATGGTCTATTCACCAAAGTATTACCTCCAGGTCAGTATGCTTACTGGAAAGGTGTCAAGGAATACTCATTCCAGCACGTCGATTTGAGCAAAATTGACATCACCGAACCAATTGACGTGAGCATTCTCAACAGGTATGAATTAACTCCATACGTCCGAAGATTTGTCGTGGAGCCTTACGAGCGTGGGGTCTTGTACGTGGATGGACGTTTCGAGAAAATGCTTGCAGGGGGTATTTACTACTTCTGGAAGAATGCACAAAAGGTCAATGTAGATACGGTGGACATGAGACAAACCCAGGCTGAGGTACTGGGGCAGGAGATCCTTACCAAGGATAAAGCGGCTATCCGTGTCAACTTCCTGGGAAACTACCAGGTGGAAGATGTGGAAAAAGCCCTGGTGGAGAACAAAAACTTCACCCTTCAGCTGTACACTGCTATGCAAATTGCACTACGTGAATTTGCTGGCACCTTCACCCTGGACGAGTTGCTGGGGAAAAAGGAACAGCTGGGTGTGTTTGTTCGAGATGCCATCAAGGACAAGGCAGCTGACCTTGGTGTGAAGATCATCGATTGCGGTGTGAAGGACATTGTGCTACCCGGAGACATGAAAGAGATCATGAACCAGGTGCTGATGGCCGAGAAACAAGCGCAAGCTAACGTCATCATGAGGCGTGAAGAAACAGCTTCTACCAGAAGCTTGCTCAACACCGCCAAATTGATGGAGGAGAACGAGATGTTGTTCAAACTGAAAGAGATGGAGTATGTTGAGAAAATCGCAGAGAAAGTCGGTGAGATCACCGTTGCTGGAAACGGCCAGATGATCGACCAGCTTAGGGAGATTTTCATCAACAGGTAGACTGACAAGTTTAATTGAAATCAAAAGGAGTTAGGCTTAACAACCCACCTCCAACTCCTCCCAGGAGGAGAGAAAAGGTGTCCTTTTGATCTCAGAACTTAAGAAGATGGTTGGTCTACCCATCTCTCTTTCCATGAGAAATCATGACACCCACAGAAGTAGACTTTATAACAAAAACCATAGAAACCGAGGAAAAATCATTCGGCTATCAAAAAGATCAATATGCCTTTGACTTGCTCTCACTATACACAGAGAACGGAAAAGATGTAAATGCTATCAGAAATTCCCGATTCGGACATTTGCTCGAAAAGCCAATGGTGAAAGAAGTGATGGCCTCCAGAGGGTCAAAAAAGCTGAATGAATTGTTTTGTAACCAGCAATGGAAGCAGCAAAAACAGTTCAATTACACCATCGACACCTGGGGCAAATACACGAAACACCGCAATGATGATTGGTACCAAACCTCACGGTCAGGCATCAATCTGGTGCTGCAATTGAATTTCGATTTCGAGCATAACACGAAGTATTTTCAATACCTCAATCCGAACAAGGATTACCACCCTTTCGTCTGGAATTGTCATCCCGTCAAAAAAGGAGGCGGATTCACGATGGCCTGGGCCAGATTGGATGTAGACCTGGATACTGGTGAGGCGCTAATTGAGGAAATACAAACCGATTGGCTACGAGAAGCGAGAGACGATGCAGAAGAAGCCAGAAACATCATCCGTAAGGATAAGCATAAGCAGAACTGGCTGAAAAATAAAAGTTGGAGAAGCATGCTTACTTATTACGAAGAGCATCTGATGGAGTACATAAAACTCTGGGATGAAGCGGTATTGGATGCAAGTCTGATGTTTCTGATCAAGGAACTAGGCTGCCGATCGATCTATTATCACACGTTCGAAACAGGCTGTCAGTTGAAAGGCTTGGGTCAAGCTTATTCCAGGCCTCCGAGATCGCTTTACACCAGGCTTCCAAAGAAGTTTGGTTTTCGGGAAACCGATGAAGCTCCGACGTTACTGAAAAAGGAGAAACTATTGAAAAAACGCCTGAGGGACCGATCTCTCAGGTGGTATGAGATGAATTTATAATGGGATTGCAGGTGATAAGGCCTGCTCCCTTAACTTTATTACCATGTCAGCGAACAAAATTACCGGCAAGCAATTGCGCAACATCGGATTCCCGGAAGGGCGGATCATCGCGGTGGCCATGTCTGTGATGGGTGAATATTACAAAGGGAAAAGCAAGGTATTCAAGATGTCTTTGCTCAGGAAAGTAGTAGAATCACCGGCCATGTACATCAAGCATGAAACGTTAGGGCCGATTGCAAAAGGCCTTTTGATCCGAGTGGAAGGCCAAAAAGAGCAACAAATGCGCAGCAAGAGGACCCCCTATGCGATATACGGAATGGAGGGTATTGAGCCTGGTGCCATCAATCAAATGGAAATTGCCATGAAATTGCCGGTAGCCGAAGCAGGTGCCTTGATGCCGGATGCACACCAGGGTTATGGCTTACCAATTGGTGGCGTATTGGCCACAAAAAATGCCGTGATCCCTTATGGAGTGGGTGTCGATATTGGCTGCAGAATGTGCATGACACTTTACGATATCCCAGCCGTTTTCGAAAGGACGCATACGGATCGCATGAAAAAGATGCTAATCGATAATGCGCGATTTGGCAATGCTTCATTCGACCGACCGATGGACCATGAGGTACTGCATCGATCACTTTTCGGTGAGATCAACATCCTGAAAGGACTGAAAGATCGTGCACATAAGCAGATTGGCTCTTCAGGAGGTGGCAACCACTTCGTAGAATTCGGGGTGGCCGAGATTATGGATGAAAACAATGAGTGGGACCTTCCTGTCGGCAAGTACTTATCTGTGTTAACCCATTCTGGCTCACGAGGACTAGGTGCCAATATTGCTCGTCACTACACCAAGTTGGCGATGGATACCTGCACACTACCTTCCGAAGCCAAGCACCTGGCTTGGCTGAATCTGGATCAGGAAAACGGACAAGAATACTGGGCCGCCATGAATTTGGCCGGGGATTATGCTTCGGCATGTCATCACCACATCCATGAGCGGATGGCCAAATCCCTGGGAGATCGACCGCTGGCAATGATCGAAAACCACCACAACTTCGCCTGGAAAGAACAGGACGAAGCGGGTAATGAGCTCATTGTACACCGAAAGGGGGCTACTCCTGCAGGAAAAGGCGTACTTGGCATCATTCCCGGATCAATGACCTCACCGGGGTTCATTGTGCGAGGAAAAGGAGAAATGGCAGCCATCAATTCTGCTTCACACGGAGCAGGACGGGTCATGTCTCGACGAAAGGCCAAGGAAACTTTGTCTAAAATGGAAGTGGATCAACACTTAAAAGCAGCCGGGATCGAATTGATCGGCTCTGGTTTGGATGAAGCACCGATGGTGTACAAAAACATCCATGAAGTGATGGCCCGGCAAGAAAGCCTGGTTGAAGTAGTTGGCTCTTTCACACCGAAAGTCGTACGTATGTGTGGCGACCAGAGGTTCGGAGAAGTAGATTAATAAGATGCGGTCGTCTAAAATTTGGCGACCGCATTGATTTGTTCTCCTTAGGTCAACTATTTTTGTTAAGGATTAGAGGAGGTAATGAGATACAATTCAACAAAGTCAATCGGCATTTATTTTCTTTCAGCTTTTGTTTTGCTATTACTGCTGGGTTGGAAATCCCAAACCCTTTCTTTGTTTGGCCAGACCGAAAGAAGAGGCCCATTCCTCGATGGGAAATTTCCTCGTTTCGCACCTGTTCCCTGGAAATTCCAACAAATCGGATTCATTCCGGTGGATAATGATTTTTTTACTCGAGTAGAAAGAATTCCCAGGACTTCCCGCTTCGTAGGTCTTACCAAAAATGGGAAGGTGCTATCCTTTGAAGAAAGTCCTATGGGTTCGGATGTCAAGGAGCTACTTGACCTTAGTTCGCAACTTTCTATCCAACATGAGGCCGGCTTGATGGGCATCACTTTTCACCCGGAGTTTAACGACATTTCAAGCTCCCATTACCGCGAACTCTTTCTTTATTACACCTACGTATACACCGAAGAATTGCCCATCTATGATCGATTGTCTCGTTTCAAAATGAGTGACAATCTGGAGAACATTCTTCTGGATTCAGAGGAGATCCTCATCCAGCAAATAGACAGAGATCATAACCACAATGCCGGAGACCTGTTTTTTGACAATGACGGCTATTTGTACCTGGCTGTAGGGGACGAAGGCAAATGGGATAACTTTTACGGCAATGCCCAAAAAACCAATGAAGGCCTATTCTCCGGTTTGTTGCGGATCGATCCGGATATGGATGCTTCCCGGTCCCACGCCATCAGACGATTCCCGATCAAAGATCATATTCCTGAAGGTTTCCCGGATAACATCAACGAAAACTACCTGATCCCAAATGACAATCCATGGGTTGATGCATCTGCGAATAATTTGGAAGAATTTTATGCCATTGGACTGAGAAATCCCTGGGCTACGTATTATGATTCTTCTACGGATGAGATCTGGGTAGCAGATGTCGGAGATGGAAGGGTGGAAGAGATCAATCTCATCGAAAAAGGGGCCAATGGCCAATGGGCTTATCAGGAAGGCCTGCTGTCAAATCCACTTCACGCAAAACCTGCTGAAATCACCGGAATTGAAACACCTCCCATATTTACTTATGATCATGAACAGGGAAATGCGGTAATTGGCGGTCTGGTTTACTATGGTGAAAAGTATCCCGAACTGGGTGGCAACTATCTGTTTGCCGATTGGGAAAGTGGCAATGTCTGGGCCCTTGAAAGAACTACGGAAGTACAAGTCACACTACTCAACCGAGGACCTCAGCGGATCATTGACTTTTTCGTCACAACTGATGGCTCTATTTGTGTCATCCTGATGAGTGGACAGATCCTAGAGTTACAAAAAAATGAAATCACTGAAATCATTCCATCAAGACTTACCGAGCTTGACGTATTTGAGGACTTAGCTGCATTGACTGCTGCCAATGGTATATTCCCCTATGAAATCAATTCGCCATTGTGGTCAGATGGAGCTATAAAACGCCGGTGGATCGCTTTACCACAAAACAGAACCATTGCTTTTCAAGATGAAGATCCCTGGAATTTCCCAAAGGGCACGGTTTTCATCAAGCACTTCGAACAAGCCATCCACATGGATTCTACCAAAAACCTGGAAACACGCTTTTTTGTCATTGATGACGAAAGGCAGGGATATGGACTTACCTATCGCTGGAATGAAGACGATTCAGATGCTTTTTTGATTGGGATCGATGAAGAGGTCTCAGATACCTTGATGGTGCAAGATGTCCTCGGAGAACAGGAATGGGTCTGGAACTATCCCACAAGATCCCAATGTATGCGTTGCCACAACCCTTCTGCGGATTTTGTATTGGGGGTAAAAACCGGTCAATTGAACCGAGAAGTGATGCATGAAGGAGAGGCCTGGAATCAACTGGAACTCTGGCAAGCTTCAGGCTTATTTGATCAGGACCTTGCGGCCGATACATTATTAAAAATGTACGCCATCAACGATGCATCCGCATCACTGGAAGATCGAGTACGTTCCTATCTGGATGCAAATTGCAGTCACTGCCACGATGGGCGCCCGGGTGTCACGCAATTTGATGCTCGTTTTACGACTCCCTTAACGGATGCCCAGATCATCGATGGTGAAGTATTCAGCTCCAATTCGATAGACGGCAATAAGATCATTGCACCTGGAAATGAAAGACGATCCGAAATGCTCATTCGAGACGAAAGCCTGAGCGACAATCAAATGCCGCCGATCGCTCGCGAAGTATTAGATACTACTTATTTGAATACGCTAAAAGATTGGATCAATGAACTGAGTGTGTTGTCCAATCATCCTTCACTAGTCGAAAATATCGTCACGGTATATCCCAACCCCATTACTACAGAATCTTTTATCATGCAGTCCAGGGCTGCGATCAATTCCATGGCTTTGGTGGACCTCAATGGCAGGACCATTCCTGTCAGTTTTACTCAGGAATACGCCGAAAACAGAATGCGGGTCTTCCTCAAAGATGAAACCATGGAAGGCATTTTCCTCTTGATCGTCGATACCGCCGAAGGTCAGGAAACGAAAAGGCTGATGGTGTCCAGGTAATCAATTCAGGGCCTGAAAGAAGATAAACGCAGATAGCAAACCTTCATTAAGGTTTTATAATTGAAACTATTCTTGATGAAGAAGCCTGACTATTTCGCAAGCTACTTTATAGAAAATGGTAAGGCCTATTGAATAGAATCAGTGGCTACGCTATCGATCGCTACCTCATCAGGTTTCGAGGCACTCAATGAATTAAAACTAGCCTGAATGAAGGGCATAAATTTCGAAGTTCTAAGATCAGAGTTATCCAAAATTTCTTTCAATTTCTCTACTTGTTTGACCGGATCTTCTTCCGTCAAGGCCAGTCTTCCAAATTTAGCCACGGCCACATCTACAGCGTCTTTAGACAGCTTATTTCCTTTTACCCATCCTGTGCTAATCCATGTGCCTTCTTTTCTTTTTCCCGTTACTTCTACCCATTCACTTTGGGTGTTGGTAATAGCAACTATATCCATTTGTGAAAATTCATCCTCTGTTACTGTCAACAAGTCAGGACGTCTATAGATGGTATTGCTCTCCAGAAAAACAGCTACTTCACCATCGGGAATGATGAAATCTTTTCGCGACCAACCTTCCGTTCCATCTGTTAGTTTGATCTTCGAGTAGGTTTTTTTGGCGTCCTGAGCATCTGGCGCATCTTCTCCCAGATATTCCAACACCTCACCCTTACTGATACTCGTTAGCCATTTGCCTTTTGCATCTGCAGTAGCTCGTACGGACACTTCATCCCAAATACACACGGCTTTTGTAGCAATAACTTCTGGTTCTGTTGGCTCAGGTGATGTCGTTTCAGCCACATCAGCACCGGACTGTTCGGAGCCAGAACCGCATGCAAACATGAAGATAGAAATAGAAGCGACAACCAGGTATTTTGTAAGATTCATTTGTTTTGATGGTTAGATTTCTCCGCTATTCTAACCATTAATCTTCAAAATTCCTCATAAGTCTTCCGCTATCTCCTGCGAATATCACTATCTCCAAGAATGAGTCCTCTTTCCAGATAAGCGCCACCATGATATTGAATATCAGCATCTCCGAAGGCAACTACCTTGATCACATCTTTCGCATTGAATGAAAATTCTCCATCCCCGAAACTGGTGGTTTTCGTGAAATCTGCCTCATAATCGCGGGCTTTCACTTCATTATCTCCAAAACTCAGGTATTTCTGTTTGATGGATTTTCCACCATCGATCTCCAGGCGATTATCACCATACATGGATGCTTTGAAAAAGTCTGCCTCTACACCCATCAATAATACCTGATTGTCACCGTATGCTTTCAATTTGAATCGTTTCCCCTTCAATGAACTCTCACAGACGACCCTTTGATCCCCCCGGACTGACAATTTCTTTAACGTCTTATAAGTAACATAAGCCGTGATGTCTGCATGTTTATAAGCTTCGAGGCTCATGCCATTTTCCCGAATATTCCTGGGAGTAAGTCGAGATCCTTCCAGATAGATTCTGAGTGTGTTACCGTCAACATCCACGTGAATATCATTTTCATCTACTCTCCGGCTAGTGATCTCAACCTTTTCTTCCGGACCTTCTTGCAGGACTACATTGATGTATGGGCTCACAATCAATTTATTGAATGGTATAACCGGAAAATCCTTCTTGTCTTGCGCTGAAGTCACCGTAACCAAACAAATAACGAAGCAAAGAGTAAGCGTTGAGTTGATCAATTTCATAATTCTGAAGTTTAGAGACCTGGCCTCCATTTCCAGGAGGCCAAATCATTTTTTGAGTAATGACCTGACTATAAGATGCAGGAATTCTCAAAAGGTTGCCCATCGATGAAAAAATTCTAAATAATTACGAGTCTATTTTTTCTGTCGTGTCTCCGACATTAATCCTCCACCCCACCAAATTGGCCAAATTCGAGAGTTATTTGGCATTTAAGGTTCACTTCAATATTCTACTGTTTCATCCTATAAATTCTCGAAATACTCCAAATAGTTGCTTTCAATGATAGTTCCAGACGCTGCTTGCCTCGATAGTTTAGCAATTCTATGAACCGGAAAAGAGTGTTCACTGCACCAAACGAATTTTAATTATAACACTGCACAAGCCATGTCCATTAGCCACATTAGATCCATTGCCCCGAGACAGGCAGAAGGAGAGGTAAAAGAAATTTACCAACAGTTGAAAACAGAGATGGGAGATGTTGTTGAACCCATTTCTCTGCACGCCATAATACCAGATTTGCTGAAGGGCATCTGGGGAATTCTCCGGGAAACAGTCATCATTGAAGATGCAACGAGCAGAAAGATCAAAGAAGCAGTCGGAGCAGCAGTATCTGCCAGCAACGAATGCCCTTACTGTGTTGATGCCCACACGATCATGATTATAGGCTTAAAGGACAAATTGGTAGCAGATGCGATCGTCAAGAAGGACCTGGACCTGATCAAGGATGATGAAGTAAGAAAAATCGTCAATTGGGCCTTCAACACCAGAAACTTCAAATCAATGACGGTGAACAATCCGCCTTTCGATTCCAAACAGGCAGCTGAAATCATTGGAACTGCAGTCTTTTTCCATTACCTCAACAGGCTAGTAACTATCTTCCTGGGACCTACCATTTTACCACTGAACATTAATTTCTTCAAGGGCATTATGAAATCCATGGCTGCGAAGATGTTTTCAGGAGTACTTAATTCCGAGAAAAAAGAAGGAGAACACAAAGGGAATTATTCAAACATCAAAGGATTGTATTGGGCATCTGGAAATCCTCGAGTCGAATATGTCTTCACCTACTTCTTTCATGTAGTATCGGAATTGGCCGAAGAGCACATTCCTGAAGAAGTCCGGAGCTTCATGAAAGATCAGATCATTGATTGGGATGGATCTGACATGGAAAATACCAGAGATCTTGACACGGTGGTATCTGTGGTTTCTCCTAAGAATCAGCCACTGGCCCGAATGCTGTATTTGACAGCTTTCTCTCCTCATAGAATTCAGGATTACCATTTCAAAGAATTCCACATGTTCTATAAAGGGAAAGATGAACAAATCCTTGCCTCCTTGAGTTGGGCTAGCTTATTGACTTCCATCAGAATTGGTGACCGGCTAGGGGTAAAATTTAAATACGAACAAAAGACAACATCTAAGAAAGCTGCAGTGTAAATACCTACTGAAGCAAATTACTCAGGGGGTAAAGCTCCCTGATCTTATTATAAGAAAATTGAATTTACTGACAGGTTTAGATCATTAATTAATCATAAAACTTGATTATTTTGAGGAGAAAAGAAGGTGTTTCGATTCGATCACCTTTTTTAATTATTTCTGAGCCGGCCTGGAATCTAATTGCACAAGAAACCCTTGTGCATGTCACTTGTCAAGAATAAAAGAATCGTGACATGCAAGAACCCATTGATGATGGCTTACCAATCGGCCTGGTATATATCAGGGAAGGCAATTTGTCTTACTTCAATGTGCAATTCCAGCAATTGACCGGTATAGTACCGTCCAGTGATTCACCATTATTCGAAAGTTTAATTCATCCCGATAGCCTCGCTCATTATCAAAGCACACTCAAGCATACTCCAGACCGGTTTGACATTCCTATCAAAATGGCAAACACGGAGAAATGGATACGACTGAGTCACAAACACAACGAATCCTTCCCTCCCGGACTTAAACTATACCTTTCAGAAGATGTAACTGAAAGTCAACTGAAGGATCTTCTGATCAAGAGCATCACGGAGGAATTCACCGAGAATGATCGTTCGATTTTTTCAACCATTGTCTTAAAGATCAGTGATCTGCTCAATGTGAAATATGCCCTGATTGGCATCGCAGATGATTCCATGCACAAGATCACAACACGGGCTTTGTGTCACAATCATGAAATCCTGGAAAATTTCAGCTATGAGATTGAAGGCATGCCTTGTGGAGAAGTCCTGACGCAAGGTGTGTTCTGCCTCTCTGACGAAATAAGCCTGAAAAATAACATTAACAACAGCGCATTTGGGCCAGATATCGAATCTTATATTGGTATAGGCCTCACGAATGATCAAGGTGAGACCATCGGACATTTTTGTCTGATTGACAATAAGCCTATTGAAAGTATGGAGCTTGTCCAGTCGCTGTTAGAACTATTTGCTTCACGACTTTCCCTTGAACTGCAAAAGGAATCACAACAAAAGGAGATCGAGTCTAGTCTTGAGAAATATCAAAGCCTATTCGAATATAGTGTTGAAGCAAAGTTTGTGTATGACAGCATTCAGAACAAGTACCTGACGGTAAATCAGGCGGCCATCAATTTATTCGGTTACTCCAAAGAGGAATTCCAATCACTGACTCCTTTTGATCTAAAACCTGCCCAGGTATTTAATGAATCAGTGGATGAAAATATAAACAGGTCAATTGAACATGTCATAAATCATGGCTTTTTACGAGAAGAAAGCCTGAATATGAAATCAGACGGTACCGTTTTTGAGACAGAAATCACCGTTTCATTATTGAATCAGGAAAAAAAGCATTTCCTCATTTCTTTCCTGGATATCAGCGACCGCAAAAAAGCAGAAAGAGGAGTGATCAGGAGCAAAGAAAGATTCAGGAACCTTTTCCAGTTTGCCTATGAGGCCAAATTCGTATTGGATACCAGCAATAATCGTATTCTGGACGCGAATATCGCGGCCTGTACATTGTTCGGATACAATAAGTCTCAATTGCTTGAACTTACCCCTTTTGATTTGATCCCTCCGGATATGGATAAAGCAGATTTAGCACATTCCATTTCAAGGGCACTAGAAGTAATTTCCGGAGAAGGAAATTTCACCATTGGAGAAACACAACGCTTGAAATCAGATGGTACTGTTTTCGATGCAGAAGTAGCCCTTTCGTCCCTGGAGCACGACAGCAAAAAGATACTGGTATCTGTCAGAGACATTTCTGCTCGTAAACAGGTAGAACGACAGCTTACCAAATATCGGGATCATCTGGAGGACCTGGTCCAGTCAAGAACCTCTGAGATCAAATCTCTGAATTTAGAATTGCAAGGTACCAATTCAGAATTGGAACAATCAATTGCCAGGCTTTCTGTTCAAAAGAAGGAATTAGAAAATACGCTGGAGGAACTAAGAAGAACACAAAATCAGGTAATTCAGGCGGAAAAAACCGCCGCATTAGGCGTTTTCACGATGGGCGTAGCACATGAAATGAACAATTCCCTGAACCTGATCCATGGTGCTAAAAATGTCATCAATCTCGAATTGAATCATCTCAATAATATTCCACAAGATGTAGCCGATGAGATTGGAAAAGCCCTTGAATGGATTGAAGAAGGTTCGGATCGAGCGACCAATATCGTAAAAGGCCTTTCAGCTTATGCACAGCAAGGGGCGGATGTCCGAAGATCTACCACCATTGATGAAATCCTAAAAAGTGCTATATCAATTTTCAATGGCAGGCTGGATAATGAAATGGAAATCCATTCTACCTACGATGCCAATTTTCCATTGGAAGTTTATGCCGATCGACTCCATAAAGTGTTTATTAATTTATTGGACAATGCCATATATTTTACTCAACACCGAAAAAAAGCAGACTTGCCTAAAACCATCGAAGTGAAGAGTGAAATCAATCAAGTCACTAAAAATGTCCTGGTTTCTTTTCACAATTACGGGGATAAAATAGATCAACAAATCATCGGAAAGATTTTCGACCCACTCTTTTCGACCAAGGAGATTGGAGAAGGTGCTGGCCTGGGACTAACGGTTGCTTATTCTTTTGTTAGTCAACACAATGGATCAATTGAAGCTCATAACCAGAATGATGGGGTGAAAATGGTTATTTCTATTCCTCTCGAAATTCAGTTTCATGATAGTCTGCAGATCCAGAAAGAAACCTAACACCTTAAGATACTGCTAATTTTATAAGCATATGCTGAAACTTTTGTCTCTTAATTTCGTAGAACATATTAATTGCTTTCTTGAAAAAGCGTCCCTAACATCCTCTTAGCGGGAAAAATGCAAAGCGATATAATTTGCGGATTTTGCAAAATGACTAATTTAGCGGCACGCTAAAGTATCGTCGAAACAACGATTTACTACAAGAAACAATTAGACCAACATCTAATTACTTAAACAGACCAACTCATGCTTGAACTTTTTGAATTTTCAATCACTGGGATCAATGTCATTCCAACAGTACTTCTGATTTTTGTAATCATCTATTGGCTTATTGTGATCATAGGCGTCATTGATGTTGATACGGTAGATGTTGATCTGGATGTAGATGCCGACGTAGATGTTGAGATTGAATTAGAGGGCATGGCATCTGTGTTGTCCTTTTTTAACATCGGGCACATGCCCTTGATGATATTTATATCCTTCTTTTCCTTACCACTGTGGGTATCATCCATTCTGGTTAATGACTTTTTCGGAATAGAGAGCTTTCTACCAGGATTGATCACATTTATTCCATTATTCATTGGAAGCCTTTTTGCAGCAAAATTCCTGACTATACCTATTGCTAAATTTTATAGAAAGCTCCGGCAAGAAACAGAAGCGGTAGAACACATTGTAGGGCAACTATGCATCGCAAAATTGCCGATCTCTGAAGATCGCACGAGCCAGGCCGAAATCAAAGTGGGTGGAACTTCTGTGTTGATCAATGCCAAAACAAGAAATGGAGCCACTATAGCCAAAGGTGAGCAGGGATTAGTCATAGAACACAATGAAGCCGAGAAATTCTACTATGTAGAGCCATATGCTTGATATTGAGAAGCTACCGACAACTTAAAGACTAAAAAACACACAACTTCAAAATTCTAATAAACCAAACATCTAAATACTACGCTTATGACAGGACCAATCTTTTATGTATTACTGGTAGTTGGAGTCATTATTTTTATTGGCTTTATCTCCGCGATCATCAAAATGTGGCGAAAGGCGCTACAAGGCCAGGCTTTGGTTCGCACAGGAATGGGAGGCACAAAGGTGCACTTCTCCGGAATCATGGTAGTGCCAGTGATTCACAAAATGGAAGTGATGGATATTACCCTCAAAACCATCGTGATTTCCAGAACAGGCAAAGAGGGATTGATCTGTAAAGACAACATGCGAGCAGACATCAAAGTCACGTTCTTCATCAGGGTTAATCAAACCATCGAAGATGTAAAACAAGTCGCGCAATCCATTGGTAGTGCTCGAGCTTCCCATCAGGAATCATTAGAACAATTATTTGATGCCAAATTCTCCGAAGCATTAAAAACCGTCGGTAAGCGCCTGGATTTTGTGGATCTTTACAACAGTAGAGATGACTTTAAGCAAGCGATTATTGAAACGATCGGCACTGACCTGAATGGCTACATTCTTGACGATTGTGCCATTGATTACCTAGAGCAAACGCCTATTTCAGACCTGGACGAGCGCAACATCCTTGATGCAGAAGGTATCAAAAAGATCATCAAACTGACGGCTGACCAGAAAATGGAAGCCAACTACATCGAACGAGAAAAGGAGAAAACACTGACGAAGCAAGATGTAGAAGCCAAAGAAACTGTGCTTGAACTGGAACGCCAGCAGGCGGAAGCAGAAGCGAAACAAAAACGAGAGATCGAGGTAGTTCAAGCCAGAGAAGAAGCGGAAACTTTGAAAATTCAGGAAGAAGAAAAACTTAAAGCAGAACGCGCTCGAATAGCTACAGAAGAAGAAATCCAGGTAGCGGAAGAAAATAAACTTCGTGAGGTACTGGTCGCCGCGAAGAATAAAGAGCGTACCAATGCCGTAGAAACTGAAAAAGTAGATCGGGCCCGGCAACTGGAGCTTACTGAGAAGGAACGAATCGTAGAAATCGCTCAGATCGAAAAAGAAAAGGCGGTCGAAGAAGAACGCAAAAACATTCAGGATGTCATTCGTGAGCGTGTTTCTATCGAAAAGACAGTGGTCGAAGAGAAGGAGCGCATGAAGGACATTGAAGCCAATGCAGAAGCCGAACGAACCAAGAAAGTAGCCATTACCCTGGCGGAGAAAGACGCAGAAGAAGCACTGGTTCGTCAGATCAAAGATGCAGAAGCGAAAAAAGAAGCCTCTGAGCACCTGGCTAAGCAAGCCTTGATTGATGCTCAAGCAGAAGAAAGTGCCGCCATCCACCGGGCACAAGCCATCAAAACCCTATCGGAAGCACAAGCAGCTGAAGCTGCAGCCATCGGTCTTTCTGAAGCACAAGTGATGGAAGCCAAAGCCGCCGCAAAAGAGAAGGAAGGTGAAGCGCAAGCATCGGTCATCGAATCTCAAGCCGAAGCAGAGGCCAAAAGCATCAAACAAAGAGGAATTGCGCAAGCGGAAGCGGAAGAAGAACTCGGTCAGGTGAAAGCCAAGATCAGCCTGGAACAAGGACAATCCGAAGCCAAGGTCATTTCACTGAAAGCTGATGCGGAAGAGAAGAAAGGCCTGGCTGAAGCCAACGTGCTCAAGGAAAAACTGATGGCCGACGCTGAAGGCATCAAAGAGAAAGCCAAAGCCATGCAAGTGCTGGATGAAGTCGGACGTGCTCATGAAGAGTTCAAGCTCAAATTAGAAACCGATCGTCAAATCGAACTAGCCAAAGTCAACATCCAGAAGGAGATTGCCACGTCTCAAGCTACAGTAATTGCTGAAGCATTAAAAGCAGCCAACATCGATATTGTAGGTGGAGAAACCATGTTCTTCGATCAGATCGTTGGATCCATCACCAAAGGTAAGTCCATTGACAAATTGATGAGCAACAGCGAAACACTAACGCAAGTGAAAGATACATTTTTCAATTCCGGGAGTGGACAAAATTTCAAAGAGAAACTCAAAGGTTTTATTAGCCAATTTGGAGTAAGCGCGAATGATATTAAAGAGTTGAGTATTTCAGCATTACTGCTTCGTCTGGCCAACGAGTCTGGAAGTGAAGAGGACAAAGGTGTGATCAAACACCTTGGAACCATCGCAGAAGCACTGGGTGTCAGTGATCAAAAAGCCAGCACACTGGGTCTTTAATAAATATCTGCTGTCTTTACCTATCTGAGATGGGTAAAGGCAGCTTTACTAACGCTACTGAGAAAATAACCCTTTTCCAGGGCGTCATTCAATCTTACAAAACACTATTGAAAAAAGACGAAGAGACCTATGGCGGATGAAAACCCACAAAATGCATTGGAAGGTGGTACTTACGAGTTGCTTCGAAATCGCATCCTGAACAAAACTAAAGCACTTAAAACTACCTTATCCAACCTTAACGAAGAGCGGAAACGTGTCTTTGGTACCATAGAGACCAAGGTACTCGCCACCGATCGCATCACTACCGCTAACAATTGCATCCCCTGGGACATGCATGCCATCGGGAACAACTTTCTGTTTGGCTACAATGTGATGGTCGGGTTGCGCAGCGAACTGAAGCCGACTGACGTATTTGCTTACTTTGAATTCCGAGACGATCAAACCTTTCACGAACTACCCCTCGAAAGCCTGTTGAAGGACCAGATTTTTCTCGATGACTTCCAGAAGCTCTACAAATATTATAAACACACCCAATTCCTGCGATTTGCCATCGACGGCCCATTCATGCACATGGTTTTTAGAATTGGGCAAGACGTCAATGACATCAAAACCTTTAAATGGGAACTGAAAAATTCGGAACTGGTCTACGTTGATAATCGCAGTGATCACGAATACAAATTCCCGGCACAACATGAATTCCAATGGAACCGGACACGAAGAGAAGATTTCCGGGAAGGTGAACATCCACATATTTCCATCAAGGATCGGGTATTTGTAGAAACTGTGGGCGGTGATCTCACCGTCAAAATTGAAGACAATACCCAGGACGGAGAAGGCATTTATAGCGAAGATGTAGCCAACAAGCAACAGACACTGGCGGATGGAGAATTCCACTTTTCCGAAATCGGGAGCCTAATCCTGATCAAAGCAAAACCTTATCAGGAAGAAGAGCGCTACCTGGTGTTCAATGAAAAACTGAAAGAAGTAAAACGAATAGACGCGATCAGTTCCTCTTGTATTTTGCTCCCAGATGATCATGGTTTGATCTTTAGTAATGGCTATTACTTACAATCTGGGGAATACAAACAGTTCGATTACGACGTACAGGACATGCTGTTCGAACGCAAAATCACTTCCCTTAATGGAGAAGATTTTTTGTACGTATTCTACAATCGACCACAGGGAATCTTCCTCTTACTCAGTTATAATATCATTGCCCAAAAGGTAGAAAACCCCATCATCTGCCACGGGTTTACCATTTTTGAAAATGGCGAAATGTGCATTTTCCGTGCGGATGAAGAACCCAAGAAACACCATACGATCCAGATTTGGCAGACTCCTTTTACTGGTCCCAATTTCCAGGCTGCCGAAAAAACCGATTCCTTCCTTCAAAAGATCGGAAATAAAGATGTGGTTCGGGCCATGGCCGAATGTCAGGACATCATCAACCTGATCAACAAAGAAGAGATTTACACCGATCTGTACATCGATGTAATCAAAAAAGCTACGGACGTCATCGACTCCTATCACTGGCTGGCAAAAGAAGAGCAATACAATCTTGCCAAGCCGCTAGCGGACATCCGACAGGTAGCAGAATCTGCGGTAGATGAGTATGAAAAAGTCCGGAAGATCAAGGAAAACTCCCTGAAGAGGGTGACGGAACTTGCAAAGAAACAATCCGACGTACTCAAAAAATCTAAAGCCTCTTTCGGCAATATCATTCATTATGTTGATTTGTTGACAGAAGTGAGAGAAGTCCGTGGTGAAATTATAAGTGCGAAAGACCTTCGTTACGTTGATGTGGCCAAACTGGAGACCTTTGATGAAGAATTAGCACAATCATCGGACAACATTTCCCAGTCTTGCGTTCGTTTTCTTATGCAGGATCATTCATTGGCTCCTTTCATTGAAAAAGTCGACGACTTTGAAAAGAAGATCGAGAAAATCAGCAAGGTTATTGAAGCCGACAAACTGAAATCAGCAGGTGAGCAAGTTGCCTCAGAGCTAGACCTATTGATCGATACGGTAAGTAACCTTAAGATCAGTGATACCACACAAACTACTCGGATCATTGAATTGATCTCTGATCTCTACAGCTCTTATAATCAGGTAAAAGCCAAACTAGTCAATAAGCGTAAATCACTCCTTTCCACAGAAGGGAAAGCGGAGTTTTCTGCCACCATTAAGTTATTGGAGCAATCGGTCACCAATTATCTCGACATCTGTGATACTCCAGAAAAATGTGAAGAGTATCTCACCAAGCTGATTGTACAGATTGAGGAACTAGAAGGCAAATTCTCAGAATTCGATGAATTTCTGGAGGTGATCAGCGCTAAACGAGAGGAAATTTACAATGCCTTTGAAGCAAGAAAACTGTATCTCACAGAACAGCGAAACAAGAAGGCGAATCAACTGTTTCAGGCTGCCGAGCGTGTTTTAGGAGCCATTCGAAACAAGTCGGGTACCTTAAAGAGTAAAGACGAAATCAACGCCTACTTTGCCGCTGACCTGATGGTCGAAAAAGTACGAAGTATCTCGAAACAACTGGTGGAAAGCGGAGATACAGTAAAATCTGATGACTTGCTGAGCCAGCTTAAAACCATCAGAGAAGAAATTCAACGCAAACTTCGTGACCAACAAGACTTGTTCACGGATGGTGGCAATGTGATCAATATGGGCAACCATAAGTTCTTCACCAACAACCTGGCGTTGGATCTGAG
This sequence comes from Cytophagales bacterium, assembly GCA_033344775.1. Taxonomy (NCBI): domain Bacteria; kingdom Pseudomonadati; phylum Bacteroidota; class Cytophagia; order Cytophagales; species Cytophagales bacterium. The sequence goes on from JAWPMT010000005.1 coordinate 2,346,558, forward strand.
CTTGGTAGTGAAACAACAAGTACCCCACTATCATTTGGTCGGTACCGACTTTTTTGAAGCCATTGCGCATCCTCAACTATTGAGTCTTGGCCACTTCTGGGATCAAACATTGATCTCTGAAAACGAATCAGTCTATCGCTCAGAATACCTGGCTTTCCTGATTTTCCAGGGCTTGGAAGGAACAACAAGCCTGGAAGACCTAGAAGAGTACGATCTTCCCACCTACACGAATTTGGATGACGAAGCCAAAACGGAATTAATTCAGCGTGTCATGACGTCTCGTTATGATGAGGGGTATGTCAAAGGCATCCACGAATACGACACAAAACTCATATTAGATGTACTCGCAGAAAGATCCAATGCAGCAGGCACCTTAAAATACAGCAGTCAAGCCCGAGCATTGGCCAAATTCTACTGGCAAGCGCTCGTACCAGAAAAGGAGCAGAAATCACTTCTGGACCAAATCAAATCAGCGGGAATCATTTTATCCGTATTCCCTGGTTCCAGAGAATTTGAGGGATTAATCGGAGATGTCAAATACGGAATGAGTACCAGTGGACTTCCCGATGATGTCCCGGAAAATATCACTTCTGAAGCTTCCAGGTATTTGTTCGATGAGCTTTCAACAAAAGATCATTTTCTCATTAGTACCGCTGCTGACCAGTGCTTCATGGCTTTTCAAAAGTCTTTGAAGAGTAAAAAAGCAGAAACAAAATTCAAGCAATCCCTAAGTGGACTTAAAAACAATCCTTTGTTGGGCTTACGAATGGCCAGCCATTGGGTACACGCCTTCATGACAGAAGAAGGCTCCTTCTCTTATGAACTTCTCTATGAGGTAGCCAATCTGGCATTATTTCAGGACCATAACTCCTCTTATGTCAGCAACGTTTCATTGGCCGCCTCTCTTGAAGGGTTCAAAGGAAGTCATTCCATAATCAATGAAGGGAAATATGAATTCCATTTGAATGAATTTCGTCAACGACTAAGTGATTATAATCGTGAAATAGCACCGAAATTCTCAGAGTTACAACGCTTGAAAAAAGACCTGACCATGAACTATCGCAGTGAATTAAAACTGGAAAGTTTTAAACCCAGGGTCCTGTCTTCTTTTGTGAGAAATAAGTTGATCGATCAGGTTTATTTCCCTTTGATCGGTGCTAACCTGGCTAAACAGATCGGAACTGCAGGCGAAGGAAAAAGAACGGACCTGATGGGATTGTTACTGTTGGTCTCCCCTCCGGGATATGGCAAAACCACTTTGATGGAATACATCGCCAGCCGTTTGGGTGTGATTTTCATGAAGATCAATGGGCCTGCCATCGGACACGAAGTGACCTCAGTAGATCCAGCCGATGCTCCGAATGCTGCCTCTGCGGAAGAACTCCAAAAACTGAACTTGTCTTTTGAAATGGGCAATAATGTGATGATCTACCTTGACGACATCCAGCATTGCAATCCGGAGTTCCTTCAAAAATTCATCTCCATGTGCGATGCACAACGAAAAATTGAAGGGGTTTATAAAGGAAAAACAAAAACCTACGACTTCCGGGGCAAGAAAGTTTGTGTGGTTATGGCCGGAAACCCATACACAGAAAGTGGTGAGAAATTTCAGATTCCTGACATGCTCTCTAATCGGGCGGACGTCTACAATCTGGGTGATGTAATTGGGGATACGGAAGAAGTATTCAAATTGAGTTACATCGAAAACTCACTGACCTCCAATCCGATTTTGAGCAAACTGGCGGCAAGAAGCCTTGACGATGTTCATTCCCTGATCAAAATGACGGAAACAGGAACCAGTGAAGGTCTGAAATTTGAAGTGAATCATACGGCAGAAGAACTGCAGGAATATGCCGCGGTTCTCAAGCACATGATGAAAGTAAGAGATGTAGTTTTAAAGGTGAACTTACTCTACATCGAATCTGCTGCCATGGCCGATGAATACCGAACGGAGCCACCATTCAAGCTTCAGGGCTCGTACCGGGACATGAACAAAATCGTGGAAAAGTTACTCCCCATGATGAATGAAGATGAATTAGAAACTGTGATCCAATCCCATTATGAAAATGAAGCACAAACACTGACTTCCAACGCTGAAGCCAATTTGCTGCGGTTCAATTTACTCACCGGCATCATGACGGATGGGGAGCAAGAAAGATGGCAACTCATTTTGGAACGGTTCGCCACGCGTCAGAAACAGAAGGGTTACGGCCAAAACGCACAATTAGCTGAAGGGTTGGAGAACATCGCCGATAGCTTAAAAGCAATTGAAGATCAGATCAAATCGGTGAAACAGGTAAGTGTGCGAAAAACTTCAGGAAGCAGGAAGAAAGCGGAGTAGGATACTTCATAAAACTCCGCTTCAAAAAATTGTCTAAGTCCATCATTTTTTGCTAGGGGAATATCATTGTCAATTGGCTAGCTTGAAGATGATTGGGATCGTTCGATAAACCCGGACATTACGTCCTCGCTGCTTCCCGGGCTCCCAGTTGGGTACTGTAGTCAAAACGCGAATGGCTTCTTCATCACAACTACTACCAATTCCCTTTAAGACTTTGAAATTGGTGAGCCCCCCATCCTTCTCAATCACAAACTGTACAAATACCTTTCCCTCTACCCTGTTCTTCAGTGCATCTTTGGGGTAATCCAGATTTTCAGCTAGAAAGCGATAGAATGCGGCATATCCTCCAATTGGCTCTGGCAATGTTTCTACGATATCAAAGATTTCGTCCACTTTTTCCTCTTCTATTTCCACCTCTTCAAAAACAACTTCCTCCACAACCATGTTTTCGGTCATTTCCACATCAATTTCTACCTTCAAGTCTTCGATTACCTCCGTGTCGTTGGCTACTTCTGTGATGACCTGTGGAATGTTTTGCGTGGGTGGCGGTGGCGGAGGTGGTTGTTCCGTAAGCGGAATTTCAGCCATCATTTCAATATCATTCTCGCCTCCGTCCATGACAATCATTGGAGTATCATCCTGCACTTTGTGCTCAAAAGCAAGTATGATTAAAAACAAACTCAAGCTCAATCCCACAAAAAAGTAAAGCAGTTTCTCTCGCTTTTCTTTCTGTGCTTTTTGAGTTTTGATCTCGAGTAAATCCTGATAAGCTGTTTTGTCAGCGATTTTCTGTTTTCGATGAAGTGCTATCGGACGATCTACCAGCAGATGCTCCATAGCACCCACTGCTTTTTTCTCTAATACTTCCATGACTTCCTGGGTTTTGGTTGAAATCAGGAACAGTCTTGCTAAGTGGCAATCCCTGATTTATGATGGACCCAAGGTATGGTAGTTTTTTACTGAGAGAAATGAGATTTAATGGCTGAAATAGTGACTTACGTCAGCCATCAATCCTTAAGAAAATAAAGACAGTTGCTTATACTGAGAAGCTCTCGCCACAACCGCAAGTTCGGGAGGCATTAGGGTTGACAAACTGGAAGCCTTTGCCATTGAGACCATCGGAGAAATCTAAAGTAGTACCTAAAAGGTACAGCAGGCTTTTCTTGTCAACGATCACTTTGACGCCATTGTCCTCAAATACATCATCTGAATCGTTGATCTTATCATCAAACTCCAGGTCATACATCAAACCAGAACAACCACCACCTTTGACCGCTACACGTACGTTGTGCTGTGCGCTATGTCCTTCTTCCTTTCTCAGGACCATCAACTGGTCTTTTGCTTTTTCAGTGACACTAATCATATGCTGTTCTCCTTAATGATGAATAAAGTTAATTGATTCGATGAAGGAAAAGTTTCCCCATTTTTGCAAAGTTAATCACAAAAGCGAAAAATGATAAAAGTCGAACATATCGGAATTGCTGTAAAAAACCTTGCTGAGGTAAACGATCTGTATGCCAAACTCTTTGACCGGGCACATTATAAGCAGGAAGAAGTAGCCTCTGAAGGAGTCAGCACATCATTTTTTCAAATGGGTGAGACCAAGATTGAGTTTTTGGAATCCACTGCTGAAGACGGCCCTATTTCCAAATACATCAACAAAAAAGGAGAAGGCATTCACCACATCGCTTTTGAAGTAGCAGACATTGAAAAAGAAATGGCGCGATTGCAAGAAGAGGGTTTTCAGTTGATCAACGAAGCTCCAAAAAAAGGAGCTGATAATAAACTAGTAGCCTTTATTCATCCCAAATCCACTAACGGCGTATTGGTAGAACTTTGCCAGGAGATCAAATAACATGGAAGAAAAACGTACAGAAATTGGAGAATTGGGTGAATTCGGACTGATCGATCGATTGAGTTCAAAATTCACCCCTGAAAACGACCAAACGGTCAAAGGAATTGGGGACGATGCAGCAGTCATTTCTTCCTCCGAAGGGCAGCTGACTTTGCTTTCTTCTGACATGTTACTGGAAGGCATTCACTTTGACCTGGCTTACATGCCGCTTCAACACCTTGGCTACAAAGCCATTGCAGTGAATGTATCTGACATTGCATCCATGAATGGTATTCCTAAACAAGTCACGGTAAATCTCGGGTTAAGTAATCGCTTCTCGGTGGAGGCCATCGAAATGATCTACAAGGGCATCAAAAGTGCCTGTGAAGAATATAAGGTAGACCTGGTTGGTGGAGATACGACGGCTTCCCGAACTGGATTGGTGATCTCTGTCTCGGTTTTAGGTGAAACCAATGCAGAAAAAATCACTTATCGCAATACTGCGGCCAAGTCAGACATTGTATGTGTAAGCGGTGATCTGGGTGCTGCTTATATTGGATTACAGGTGCTCGAACGAGAAAAACAAGAATACCTGGCTAATCCCGACATGCAGCCACAGATTGAAAAGTATGACCATGTGGTAGGCAGGCAGTTGCGACCCAAAGCACGCATGGACATCATTCATGAATTGGCGGAGCTGAACATTGTCCCCACTTCCATGATTGATATTTCTGATGGATTGGTATCGGAACTTTTCCATCTCTGTAAACAGTCTGATCTGGGCGTTTCAATTTACGAAGACAAACTCCCCATTGGCGAACAGACCTTTTCCACCGCGGCAGAATTTTCCATCGACCCCAATACTTGTGCTTTGAATGGCGGAGAAGATTATGAGCTACTTTTCACCCTAAAGCAAGAGGATTTTGAGAAGATCAAAAATCATGAGGACATTCACACCATTGGTTACATGCATGAAAAGGAAAAAGGCAAAGTAATGGTGACCAGAAGCCAAAATGTAATGGAACTCCAGGCACAGGGGTGGGTGCATTTTTAATCATGCTAACATGGTATGCAAACTGATATTTTGATATCACTTAAAATAACCACGTATCTGCACCTATTCGTTTTTGGGTTTTAAATTTTTGGCGTTTAAGTGCTTGCAAGGGAATATCAAGATTGTTCTTGCGAGCAATGCTAGAAGCGCTACTCAACTTCAGATAAATAAGAATCCTTATCGATGGCTCTCCAGAGCCAGTGCAGCTCACTTATCACAAAGCAATTCTCAGCCAAATCCTAAGAACTTCAAACGTAAGATTAATAGCTACTGATGGTCAGCAGTCATTGATAAGTACGGTAGTGGCAATGGCAAAAGCCATTCAGCCTTGTTCAGATGTTTTGCCCTACTAATGAAGAATTGAAAAAATGAGCTTAAAAAACAAAGCCCGCACTTGGCGGGCAATGACTCAATTCAACCTAAATAGATCTTCAACAATGTCTTAAAAAGGGGCCACACCTTATGATGATGCAGCCCCTGGGCGGTGTGTTATTATAAGCGGTAGTCCGAAGACCCCAATCGATCGTGATACGTAGCAACCGCATCACTCTTTTTCTCCAACTGCTCGTCGATCATGACGAATAATTTTTGCTCCATTCTTTCCTCAGTGATTGGTTCAGCAAGGTAAGCGGCAGCGCCTAATATCTTCGCGTCTCTTCTTCGGAGGGCACTAAAAGCCTGGTCGTAGACCACTATTGGTACCTGAAGAGATAACGATGCACAATACATCGCCAATTCGTCATAAAGCGGGCGCTCCATTCCGGCGCAACAAATAATCAAAGTAGGCATCTCAAAACCTTTGCTGCTTCTGAATTTCAAGCCAGCAACAGCTTCTTCTTGATTTTCATACTGGGTTACCTGAGCGTCTAGCGCTTCCAGGGCCTCATTGAATGGAGAGAACCCGATGGTTGCGATTTCTACTTTAAATGGATTCATTTCGGTCTATAGTCTTAGCTGATTCGAAGGTAGTTGGATCACACCCTATCATAGCCATGAAATAGATGACCGGAACGCATTTATCGATTATTGGAAAAATGAGTCGATTATTGGAAACCAACAACCCACTAGTCTGCTATTCCTCACTAACTTTCCTGATATGAATAACCGCGCCATTTGTCATCAGGCTTTGAAGCTAGACAAAGAAGGAGACTGGCAGGGTGCCCACGATCTGGTCGATCAACTCGGTGGTCAGGACGCTGCATGGGTACACGCTTACCTACACCGAAAAGAAGGTGATCAGTGGAATGCTGATTATTGGTACCGACGAGCAGGTCAATCCAGTTTTAGTGGTTCCTTGGATGAAGAATGGGAACAACTTTGGGAGTTGTTCTCTGATTAAGCTTTAAACAAATCCGAACTCAAATACCGATCTCCCCGATCACATACAATCGAAACGATGGTCGCGGGCGCTTTGAGAGATTGTGCCAATTGCACTACCGCATGCTGAACGCCCCCGCTACTCATACCGGCAAAAACGCCAGTTTCTGCCGCTAATCGACGTGTCATTTCTATGGCCTGATCCCGATTCACATACAAGATCTCATCCACTCTGCTCGCATCAAAGATCGCAGGCAGAAACTCCGGGGACCATTTTCTGATGCCAGGAATTTGGGATCCTTCCTCTGGCTGCACACCCACGATCCGAATATCAGCATTCTGTTCTTTCAGGAACATGGAATTTCCCATGATCGTACCTGTCGTACCCATACTGGCCACAAAGTGTGTAATTCCGCCTTCCGTATCGCGCCAGATCTCAGGTCCGGTCGTTTTATAATGGGCCAGGTAATTATCGGGATTGGCAAATTGATTGAGTGAAAAATAGCCTTCTTCAGCGACCATTTGATCCGCTACGGTTCGGGAATATTCAATGGTACCTTCTGCTTTGGTCAGGATCACTTTCGCACCATAAGCCCGCATGGTATCAATTCGTTCCTGCGTGGAATTCTCAGGCATGATCAACGTAATGTCCAGGTTGAAGGATGAAGCTACCATGGCCAGCGCGATCCCGGTATTACCACTGGTGGCTTCCACCAATTTGGAATCTGGCTTGATGTCTCCACGAACCAAAGCTTCATTGATCATATTGAAAGCCGGCCGATCTTTGACACTACCACCGGGGTTATTCCCTTCCAATTTACCATAGACGGTTACATGGTCCGGGATCTCCGGAAGATTGATCTTCACCAGAGGGGTGTTACCGATGAGTTGTCCGATGTTTCCAGCAAGTGCCGAATTTGATTTTTCCATTACAATGTTTTTATGAATTGGTGGTCAGATGTATGATAAACTCTTGAGTTCGGCAATACACTTTCCGTTATCCAGACACTTCCTCCGATGATGCTATTTTCTCCAATTTCTGTTTCACCACCAAGGATCGTAGCACCTGCATAGATCACTACCTGATCTTTGATGGTAGGATGACGTTTGATCGACGCCATGTTTTTATTTACACTTAAAGCGCCTAAGGTCACCCCTTGATAGATTTTGACATGATCGCCGATGACCGTAGTTTCACCGATCACAACACCCGTTCCATGATCGATGCAGAAATAACGGCCTATCTGAGCCTTTGGATGAATGTCTATTCCCGTCTTTGAATGTGCATATTCGGTAAATATCCTGGGTAGATAGGGCACATCAATGTGTGTCATGATATGGGCAATACGGTAAATCGCAATGGCCAGAAATCCAGGATAAGTCCGTATAACTTCTCTCAGGTCATTGGCTGCAGGATCGCCCTCTAATATCGCCTGAGCGTCTTCCAGACATAGGTCATAGACGGATTCCAGATCTTTGAAAAAGTATTCGCAAATACTCAATACCTGTTGACTCTCACAAGCACGAGTTTTTTCCAGCAATTGCTCAAATGCCCGCTTGATCTCAGAGTATTCCAGTTCAAGTTCCTCTACTTTTGTCAGTCGAATGTTGTTGAGTTCCGGAAACAGAAACTGCAGCAACCGAACTAAAAAGGAATCAATTTCCTCCGATCCAGGCAGGGCTTTCGGCCGATCATGAGAGGCCGCGATTTTCTTTAAGAAGTTCGAATCCATAGAGGCTATTGTCCAACGTGTTCTTACAACGGTAATTATAAATCAGGAGTTCTAATAAATCTATCATTTGCATGATCGTTCGGATAAAAACACGGAGAATAAATAATTAACCGGTGATTAACACTTTTTAACAATCCATACTACTTGAAAATACCATGTGTCAACTTTATAATTGCGCTCGGTTGATCATTGAGGGTTAACCGATTGATTTACAGCATAATCCTAACAGATCTAACATGTCTATCGTTGTAGAAGGCCTCACCAAAAAGTACGGTGAACAAAAAGCAGTCAACGACATTTCATTTGAGATCAAAACCGGCGAGGTAGTCGGTTTTTTGGGGCCAAATGGTGCCGGGAAGAGCACCACCATGAAAATGATCACCTGTTTCATGGCGCCCACCGATGGGGACATCCGTCTCGATGAATTGTCGATCCACGCAGATCAGGAAGCCATCAAAAAGAAAATCGGATACTTACCTGAAAATAATCCACTATATGTGGACATGTCCATTATTGATTATCTCCGTTTCAGTGCCGAAATCCAGGGTGTCGCCAAATCAGCTATCCCCGGAAGAATTGGAGAAATGATTGAGAAATGTGGACTGGATCGTGAAAAGCATAAAAACATCAATGAGCTTTCCAAAGGATATCGGCAACGTGTCGGACTGGCACAAGCCATGATCCACGACCCGGAAGTATTGATCCTGGATGAGCCTACGACAGGATTAGACCCTAACCAAATCGTAGAGATCCGTAAGTTGATCAAGGAGTTGGGCAAACAAAAGACCGTAATCCTTAGCTCACATATCCTTTCAGAAGTTGAAGCTACTTGCGACCGTATCCTGATCATTAACCGGGGCCGAATTGTTGCTGATGGAACTTCTGATACGTTAAGACAACAAGCTCAGGGGCAAGAACTCCTGACGATCCAGATCGAAGGAGAAGGAGACATTGCCAGGGCCTTGTTGGGATTGGCATCCGTGGAGAAAGCCAGTGCCATTGAAGGCCGGCCAGGCTTCTTTTCGGTACAAAGCAAACCTGAGCTCAGCTCCAGAAAAGCCATTTTTGACCTGTGTGTTACACAAAAATGGTATCTCACTGAAATGACCGGGATCGAGACCCGATTGGAAGACGTATTCAGGGACCTAACGAATTAACGCGATGCAAAAAACTTGGATAATTACTAAAAGAGAATTGTCATCCTTTTTCGATTCTTTGATCGCATATGTGATGATTGTATTGTTCCTCGGCCTAAGTGGCATCTTCACCTGGCTCGTAACCACCAACATATTTGTGGGAAACCAGGCGAGTCTAGGTACTTTCTTTGGAGTGGCCTTTTGGTCCTTGTTCTTCTTTATACCGGCCATTACCATGCGGATGATCGCGGAAGAGAACCGGGCAGGCACGATCGAATTGTTGATCACCAAGGCCGTTTCTGACGGCCAGATTGTCATGGGGAAATTCCTGGCCTGTTTGATCCTGGTCATCATCGCCCTGGCATGTACCTTACCTTATTACATCACGATCAGTCAGCTGGGCAATATTGATGACGGTAGTGTGATTGGCGGATACCTGGGACTTATCTTGTTGTCTGCTTCCTATATCAGCATCGGTCTTTTCGCAAGCAGCCTGACCCAAAATCAGATTGTTTCCTTTTTGTTGGCATTATTGATTTCGGTGTTCTTTCACTTTTTGTTTGATGCCATCAGTGCTTCATTCTCGGGAGTAGCTGGAGAAATATTCAATTACCTGAGTATAAGGGCACATTACGATTCGATGAGTCGTGGCGTGATCGACAGCCGGGATATCATCTTCTTTGGCTCAATCATTTCGCTGGGGCTTCTACTGGCGCAGACCATGCTCTCTAAAAGAAACTGGCAATCCTAAATCGTCAAATGATGAAGAAAACAACCATAATAACTCAGCTATTGATAGTGGTCGCCATCATCGTTGTGGCGAACCTGATCTCAAGGAACATGTACTTCCGTATTGATTTCACAGAAGATCAGCGATATACCTTAAGTAAAGCAACCAGAGATATTTTAAAAGACCTGGATGAAGTGATTACTGTTAAGGCATACTTCACTGAAAACCTTCCCGCTCAATTGGCATTTGTACAAAATGATTTGCGTGATCAACTGGTCGAGTACGAAGATCTCGCTGGCGGCAATCTGATCTTTGAATTCATCAACCCAAGTGAAAGTGATGAACTGAAACAGGAAGCCATTCAAAGTGGTGTAGCGCCTTTGTCGATCAATGTCGTAGAAAATGATCAACAACAGCAGATCCAGGCTTTTCTGGGAGTTGTGCTAAAAAGCGGCGATAATACCGAGGCCATTCCGGTGGTTCAGCCCAATGGTGGTATTGAATATGACCTTACCATGGCCATTAAGAAACTCGCCATTCAGGACAAACCAAAGATCGGCATGATTTCAGGTTATGGATCACCGGGTTTGAGCGCTTTTCCTCAACTCGTGGAACAACTTTCTGTGCTGTATGATGTGGAAGAGTTCAGTATCGCCGATACCTTTAGCATTCCTACCTTTTATCGCGGATTGATCTGGGTAGCCCCAAAAGACACCATTGCCCCCATTGAATTCTCTAAGCTGGATCAGTACCTGAATCAGGGTGGAAAGCTTTTCCTTTCTTATTCCAGTGTCGCTGGTGATTTGCAACAAGGTGCTTTGCAGCCAGCCCCGAATATTGGCATCAAAAACTGGGTCGCTGGCAAAGGACTGATCTTCGGCAATGATTTCGTCATTGACCAGAATTGTCTTCCGGTTACGGTCCAACAACGTCAAGGTTTCCTAACCATCAACAGCCAGGTCAGTGTTCCCTTATTGCCTCGGGTCTCCAACTTTGAAGATCATCCGATCACTGAAGGACTGGAACAAGTCTTATTGCCTTTTGTCAATGCTTTTACGATCAACAATTCTGATACCACGCTGCGGATCAACCCGCTGGCATTTACGTCAGCAAAATCCGGAACGCTACCCGCTCCAGGCTATCTGGACATCCAGCGAAAATGGACAGAAGCTGATTTTCCAATGCAAGAACAAATCCTGGCTTCTTCCATTGAAGGAATTGGGGCTGGCAATGGCGCTATGGTTGTGATCGGCAATGGCGATTTCATCATCAATGGGGAAGGCCAGCAAGCACAACGCGTCAATCCCGATAATTTGAACTTTGCCAGTAATGCGATTGACTGGTTGGCTGATGACACGGGTTTGATCTCCCTACGTACCAAAGCGATTACGTCAAGGACCCTGGATAAAGTGGAAGATGGAACCAAAAACCTCCTCAAGTATGGGAATGTTTTTGCTCCTATCCTACTGATCCTGATCTATGCAGGTATTCGAAAGCAGATCAGAAACCGAAGAAAACAAAAATGGGCGCAAGGAAACTTCGCCTGATTTTAAACACTACTAAAAAATTGAATTGCTCTTATAAAGACATAAGCTTCTGAATAAATCCCCCTTAACAAGGGGGCGGCCCGCGTTAGGGTGCCCAACGGGCGGGGGATTTTAACAACTTAAGAAAAACCTGATCTTTATAAGGTAGGCTAAACTATAAAAGCAATGAAAAACAATACCGTTAAACTTCTTGGCCTATTGGCCGTGCTGGTGGTGGTTTATCTGATCATGACATTTACCGGAGATAAATCCCGAAGTAAGTCTTTCCGAACTGAACTGGTATCCATAGATACGGCCAGCGTGACCAGGGTTGTCATCGAATCACCTACGGAATCCACTGAAGTAACCAAAGATGGTGAAGGTTGGCAAGTGGCACTTCCTGATGGCTCCATGAAATCTGCCGTAGCTTCCGCGGTAAGCAACTTACTGACTTCTCTGGAAGGCATCAAACCAACTCGGATCGTGGCGCGAACAGAGAACAAATGGAAAGATTACTCTGTAGATAGCACAGGCACTCGCGTGAAGATCTATGAAGGGAATAAAAACACATTGGACCTGATCATCGGGCGTTTTGGTGTGGAAAATCAACGACAATTTTACACGCATGTACGACTTGCAGAAGAAAATGATGTCTACATCGCCAATGACTTCATGGGCATCAGCATCGCAAAATCAGCGAATGATTTTCGGAATGGAAGTTTATTGCGGTTGAAGCAAGATTCCTTGACACAAATTTCATTCAACTACCCTGATTCTGCTTTTTCTTTATACAAGAATGATGCGCGATGGAGTACCAATGCATTTGAAGCAGATTCAGCCAATGTCGCGAGCTATTTGCAGGGATTGAGTTTTGTGAGTAGTAAAAACTTCGCCGATGGTGCCGGATTGAGTACACCCGATTTAAATGTGACTTTTAGCTTCAGCAACCAACCTGAGATTCAAATTTCGGCTTATCAACAAGACGGCAATTGGATACTACAATCATCGGAGAATACTGATGAGTACTTCACTGATGCAGCAGTCTTTGAAAAGATCTTCAAAGGAGCAGCAGTACTTTAAAGATCAGCCTGATACAAAAAATAAACCCCAACCGAATCGGCTGGGGTTTTCAATTAAAAGTCTTTTGTGCTTACAGATTAGCAACCAGGTTCACAGACAAATCGAATTCATCATAGATGACTTTGTCCCCCAGGTTGTCAAAGAAGCTATCTGATCCATAACGAACGTTGAATTTGGCACGATCGATTTTCATGTCAGCAGTAGCAGAGATGGTCCCATTTTTCACATCCACATTCGCCATGAAAGAGATTTCTTGAGCAATGTTTTTGATCACCATGGTTCCAGTGATTTTGTGCTGATCTCCTTGTGGAGCAACATTAGTAATCACGAAAGAAGCAGTTGTAAATTCTTCAACAGCGAAAAAATCAGGTGACTTCAAGTGGCCTTCCAATTTCCCTTTGTATTCTCCTTGTAGGTCAGTTACAGCGATAGAAGTCATGTTTAAAGTGAATGAACCACCGGTCAACGTTTCGCCATCAGTAGTCAATGTTCCGCTCTGGATGTTAACAGTACCAGCGTGCTCTCCACCTACTTTATAGGCTTTCCAGGTTACTTTACTGTCCGCAACACTTACATTATAGGTCTCTTCTGCATTTGGAACTGCAACTAGCAAACCCAAAGCAACGATCAAAGTCTTAATCATGTTATTTGTATTAAATGTATGTACATATAATTTACGTACATGCAGAACGGCCTACTACCTCAAAAGGTTTCGCAGAAACAAAAAATTATGGAAAAATTTTTGGAGAGGAGATTTAGAAACGAACCGGGTAGACCATCTTCACGTCTACGGGTTGTCCTTCTTCTGTACCTGCGGTCCACTTACCCGGGCAATTGCTAACGATCTCCTTGGCTTTCTCGTCGTAAGCTTCAGAAAATCCCTTGACCACTTTCACATCAGATACGGCACCGTCAGCTTTCACAACAAACGAGACAAATACATTAGCCTTTTCGCCGGGAGCCCACTTTTCAATCTCTTCATTCACAAACTCATCGAATGCGGCCATCCCTTGCTCATAGGCAGGCATGGTCTCTGCCACTGAATATATACCGTCTTCCGGAATATACTTTGCTTCGCAGCAAATCAGCAGAATAAAGAAGAGACTTAAGTTTCTCATGGTGGATAAAAGTAATAAGATCACCAATAAATAACAAAGAAGTGACGCTCAGCGAGCATTAGAATTACTTTTGCGGGAAAAGATAGGAAATGCAGATCATTGATAAAACGGTAGTGGCTTCTGATGTAGTAGGGGAATCATTTGTGTGTGACCTGAACAAGTGCAAAGGAGCTTGCTGTGTCGAGGGAGACCTGGGTGCTCCACTAGAGGAAGATGAACTTGAAAAAATCGATGAAGTGGTTCCCCTGGTGAAACCTTATTTAAATAAGGAAGCCATTGAAGTACTGGATACCCAAGGTGGATTTGAATTGGATGAGGAAGGAGATTTTTCAACAACCACTATTAATAATAAGGAATGCGCCTTTGCCTTTTATGATGAGCAAAAAATCCTGAAGTGCAGCATCGAACAGGCGTGGAAAGATGGCAAAACTGACTTCCAAAAACCAATCTCTTGCCACTTGTACCCGATACGCATCAAAAACCTGGGAGAATATGAGGCCATCAATTATGATCGTTGGCACATTTGCTCACCCGCTTGTGATCTCGGTGCTGAACTAAAAGTTCCGGTCTACAAATTCCTAAAAGACCCATTGATCAGAAAGTACGGAGAAGAGTGGTACGAAAAGCTGGAAGCACAGATCAAGGAAGGGAGTGTGGATACGGATGAAGCATAATCTTCAGATTTGTTAACGAACACAGTAATGGGAAAAATCGTCGACAGATTACTTCGAACTTGCTCTTTTCCTGCTATTGGCGATGTAAACGCCGAGGATAATAAAGGCCATGCCTAAGTAGTGCAGCAACAACAATTGCTCTCCATCCAATAAGCCCCAGATCACCGCAACAATAGGAATGATGTAGGTTACCGATGAAGTGAAAAGTGGATTGGTCAGTTTGACAATGTGATTGAAAATAACCATGGCGAGAGCTGTACCAAACACGCCTAATATCAATATGTAGGAAGTGGCCAACCACGCCCCATCGACATGCTGGAGTTTGTACGCAAAATCCGTCATACCAAAAAGGTAAATCGAAGCAACAGGCCCCACCATCAGCATGGATACACTCGTGATTACAATAGCTTTCTGTCCCGAAAGGTGTTCTTTGGTCACATTCAGGTTGGTCCCATACAACACCGTAGCCAATACAATGAAAAACGCGTAGAAGTTGATGTTTTCAATACTACCACCAGACCCTGCGATGATCAAAAGCACCGAACCCACAAATCCGGCGACTACACCAAAAAAAGCATTTCGACCTTGCGTCCTTTTATAAACGAAAACAGAAATAATGATGGTGAACAGAGGTGTCAAAGCATTCAGAATACCTACTACGGCACTATCAAGTCTCGTTTGCGCGAAAGCAAAGAGGAACGACGGGATCAAACTTCCGGCAAGCCCTACTATGAGCAGATATTTCCATTCGTGTCGCTGTACCTTTTTAAGGTTGCCAATACCCACCACTGCCAGAAAGACAAAGGCAGAAACAATCCTCAATGCGCCCACTTCACGTGAGTCAAGTACGGTTAACCCTTTCTTGATCAGAATGAATGATGAACCCCATATGAGGGCAAGCAGGATCAATAACCCCAATGCCAAGTACCGCGAATTTTTCATGGATCAGGCAAGCACCGGTGAAGCCAGCTTGTAAGAAATTTCGTCCAGGATTTCCAACAGTTCCTGATGGGAATCAGACTCAACTAATCGAGTTCGGAAAGGTTTGAAATGTGAAATGCCGCGGAAATAATTGGTATAATGGCGACGCATCTCGAAAATGCCTTTTCGCTCCCCTTTCCATTGTACTGAAAAATCCAGGTGTTGTTTGGTAACCCTAACACGTTCTTCAAGATCAGGCTCAATCAGTTTTTCTCCGGTAGCCATGTAATGTTTGATCTCATTAAAGATCCAGGGATAACCAATGGAAGCGCGACCAATCATGATCCCATCAACACCATACTTATTCTTGTACTCGACTGCCTTTTCGGGAGAATCGATATCGCCATTCCCGAAAATAGGAATATGGATCTCTGGCATTTCTTTTACTTCCCTGATATGAGACCAATCGGCCTCCCCTTTGTACATCTGCTTGCGTGTACGTCCGTGTATACTCAACGCCTGGATACCTACATCTTGCAGCCTTTGTGCCACTTCCTTGATCTTGATCGTGTTTTCATCCCATCCCAGACGGGTTTTTACGGTCACAGGCTTATTCACCCGCTTGACGATCTCTTCCGTCATTTTCTGCATCTTCGGCAGATCTAGCAGAATGCCTGCACCCGCTCCTTTGCAAGCCACTTTCTTCACCGGACATCCGTAGTTGATATCTACGATCTCTGGATTGGCTGCTTCAGCAATGGCTGCCGCTTCTCGCATAGATTCAATTTTGTCACCGAAGATCTGTATGCCTATCGGACGCTCATAGTCGTAAATGTCCAGTTTTTGCACACTCTTATCAGCATGTCTGATCAGTCCCTCAGACGAGATAAACTCAGTAAACATCAGGTCCGCACCCTTTTCTTTGCATACTGCCCGGAAGGGAGGATCACTCACATCTTCCATTGGCGCGAGCAACAATGGAAATTCGCCCAGTTCTATGTTTCCTATTTTTACCAATTGAATCCTTATTTTCGCTGTAAAGTTAGCTCAAAATGCAAAATGATCTAGGTAATGCCGCCGACCTAAAGTTCATGCCCTGGCTTCAGCTGGTCGTGCTTACTGCCTATACCCTGGTTGGACTGTTCGGATTCATGCTCATTTCTTATGCATTGATCCTGCCCTTCTTTGGTTTTGATCTTGAGGCATGGCAGGAAGCACTGACCTATCCCTCCGAATCTCCGGAAAGCCGATTACCGCTACTCATTTCACAAGGCATTACGTCGCTAGGCGCCTTTTTTATCATGCCGCTCATTTTCATGCGAAAGTTCCTGAAGTATTCGCTGAGTGACTTTTTTTCCACCCCCTCACCCATTTGGCAACCATTAGTCATGACCATCATCATCACCTTCAGTTTCATGGTGGTCAACAGCATCGTGGTGGAATGGAATCAGGACTTGCAGCTCCCTGAATTTCTGTCCTGGTTTGAATCTCAGGCCAAAAGCAAAGAAGCACAGCTCCAGCAAATGACGGAATACCTGACCAACTTTTCAGGTTTCATGCAGTTTCTGGTTGGCCTTATCGTCATTGCACTGATTCCGGCCATTGGTGAGGAGTTCCTCTTTCGGGGACTACTGCAAAACATGTTCGCCAAAGGGTTTGGCAATCACCATGTCGCTATCTGGCTGACTGCTCTGCTTTTCGGAGCTTTCCATTTTCAATTTTACGGAGTATTCCCGAGGATGCTTCTGGGAGTGCTGTTCGGATACCTTTATTATTGGTCGGGACATCTTTCTCTGGCGATGATTGGCCATTTCATCAACAATGCTTTTACGTTGGTCACCTTATACCTTTATAGTGTAGGTGTCATCAACCAGGACATTACCGGTACGCCGGAATTACCACCGACGGCACTGTTAGCTTTGTTCGCATTAATTTGCGGTGCTTTATTAATCGTATTTAGACTTTATTTCAAGGAGGAGCCTGCAACAGCAGATGAGTGACTGGCAAAAAGTATACGAAGATAGTCTGGCCTACCGAGCGGAGATCGTGAAGGCGGTACTCGAAGATCGTGAAATGAATCCCGTGATCATGGATAAAAAAGACTCTGCCTATCAACTGGGACACTTTGAAATATACGTACCGCCTGAGCATACCCTGCAGGCGATCAGGATCATAAAAGAAGAGATCAAGTTTTGAGCAAATTCACCGACCTTGCCCCACGTCTGATTGCAGCCATTCTTGGCGCCGCTTTGATCATAACCGCACTTGTGCTGGGACCGTGGTTCTATTTCGCAATTTTTCTAGGCATCAGCTTCATGACCCTTTGGGAATTCTACCGTTTGCTAAGGAGCCAACAGTATATCCCCCTCCGTAAATTAGGTGTGGTCGTTGGAACCATCCTCTTTAGCCTTACTTTTCTCGTAGAAGCCAGATTGGCCGGACCTAAGTTCTATTTTCTACTTTTCCCGTTGGCCTCGCTGATCTTCTTATTTAAACTATATAAGAAAGAAGACACAACACCTTTTCTAAACATTGGTTTCTATTACCTGGGTTTGGTTTACGTAACACTCCCTTTCGCCTTATTGAACCACGCTGTGTACATTTCAGGATCCTACAGTTATGAAGTAGTGGTAGGCTTATTGTTGATCATCTGGGCCTCTGACACAGGTGCTTATTTTGCAGGAAGTATGTTCGGAAAGACCAAACTGTTTGAACGTATCTCTCCCAAAAAGTCTTGGGAAGGTAGCATTGGGGGAGCACTGTTATCCGCTGCTATGGCTTTTGGTATTTCTTTTTTCTTCATGGATCTGGCCCTGTGGCAATGGTTCGTCATTGCCCTGATCATTGTGATTGTAGGCACTTATGGAGATCTGGTAGAGTCACTCTTTAAGAGAACAATGGAAATCAAAGATTCCGGAAAAGCGATCCCCGGTCATGGTGGATTTTTAGACCGGTTTGACAGCCTGTTACTTTCCATGCCTTTTGTGGTGGCCTTCCTTGAATTCACACAATAAGAATTTATTTAATTGACAAGTCTCTTTTTACGGAGACTTATCCGTAATTTTGCCCGGCAAATAATAAGAGCGATTATTTGCCATGACATCCCCCGATTCCAAATTTCAACAAGAAGCCCTCACTTACGATGACGTGCTTCTCATCCCAGGATACTCAGAAGTTCTGCCCCGAGATACGGAAACAGACACCTACATCACCAGAAACATTAAGTTGAACATTCCGCTGGTTTCCGCGGCAATGGACACGGTGACCGAAGCAAGTCTGGCGATCTCCATGGCCCTTGAAGGGGGTATAGGTATCATTCACAAAAACATGACCATCGCTGATCAGGCAGCACAGGTACGTAAAGTGAAGCGATCACAAAGCGGAATGATCCTCGATCCCATCACCTTACCGGTAAACAGCACCGTGCGTGATGCGGAAATGATCATGAGTGAGAACAAAATCGGGGGTATTCCCGTCGTGGACTCCAACAGGAAACTCATTGGGATCGTCACTAATCGGGACCTCCGGTTTGAAAAGCAGTTGGGAAGAGCTGTCAGTGAGATCATGACCAAGGATAACATTGTCACGGGAACCAATGAAATTGGTTTGGCCGAGGCTGAAGAGATCCTTCAGGAACACAAGATCGAAAAACTCCCCATCGTTGATGCAACGGGAACATTGACGGGACTGATCACTTATAAGGATATTCTCAAAAACAAAGACCGACCCAACGCCTGTAAAGATGAATATGGTCGTTTGCGTGTAGGTGCTGCGGTAGGGGTAACGCCTGATATCTCAGACCGGATCGCAGCGTTGATCAAAGCGGGCGTGGATCTGGTAAGCATCGATACCGCACACGGACACTCGAAAGGAGTGATCGAAACCGCGAAAAGAATCAAGCAAGAATTTCCAGACATAGATCTCATCGTAGGTAATGTGGCCACAGGAGCAGCGGCCAAAGCCCTGGTAGATGCCGGAGCAGATGCCATCAAAGTAGGTGTTGGCCCAGGTAGCATCTGTACTACCAGGATCATCGCGGGTGTTGGTGTTCCTCAGCTTACCGCAGTATACGAATCTGCAAGAGCCATTGCTGGATCAGGAGTCCCTGTAATCGCAGATGGAGGTATCCGATTTTCTGGCGATGTGGTAAAAGCCATCGCCGGAGGAGCCAATACGGTCATGATCGGTTCACTATTGGCTGGAACTGAAGAAGCGCCAGGAGAAGTGATCCTTTACGAAGGACGTAAGTTCAAGTCTTACCGGGGAATGGGCTCAGTAGAAGCCATGGAAGAAGGCTCGAAAGATCGTTACTTCCAGGATGCCGAGGATGACATTAAAAAGTTGGTCCCCGAAGGTATTGTGGGCCGAGTCCCTTATAAAGGACTGGTCGGTGAGGTACTTTATCAATTGGTCGGAGGCCTAAAGGCAGGTATGGGATACTGTGGAGCGGGCAGTATTGCCGACCTACAGAAAGCATCATTCTCTAAGATCACCAATGCCGGATCGGTGGAAAGTCATCCGCACGATATCCATATCACCCGGGAAGCGCCGAATTACAGTAGAAAGTAATTTATATGGATCCCCTTTTGATGAAAATGAGAGGGGATTCTACTTTGGCTTTGTTAAAAAAGTCTAAAGCTTAGGCACTACACCTCATTATCGGCGGGAAAGCGTAAATTTGCCGTCGTTTAAGATGTCTCAGAAGCTCAAAATAAGGATTACTTTTTTCGTTGGACTTGTCTCCTGGCTCCTGTTCACCTTCTTTGATATCTATGCCATTCTACTGCAACGCTATAAGATGCAGGAAGATCTGGCCACTTCTTTGCCCCAGGCATTTCTGACCTTATTCATTCTGGCAACTCTCTTCTATTACCGATATAAGGTCACTAAAGCTGAAAGTGTCAACTTCATCGATCTGCTCTGGAAAGTATTCGTCACAGGGCTGGTCACCACCTTGATCTCGCTAACGATACAGGGATTTTTTATTCTTTTCAAAGGCAGCAGCATTGCCAGCAATGCGATCACCATCAACTTTTTCTACCACGTCTATAGTGGTGCCGTAATTATCTATCTGATTTCGACTTTTGTCGTCTGGAAAAGATTGATCCTCTATCAGAAGTCGAAAAACTTAATTCAACTCTGGAATTTCTTTGAATATGGCCTGTATGGAGCCCTTATCTTTGACTTTTTCGGATACGGCTTCTCTACCACCAACTTCACAGTTGCACTCGTATTTTTAACTGGGTTCTCGGTCATTCTGTCCCTGAACCTCAAGTGGATCGCTTATCTGAATTTCAAACAGAAGTGGAAGAGCATCCTTTTCATCTTGTTGTCCGGCATTTATTTGTATCATTTTCGGGACAACCTGCTGTATTTCTCTGAACTGAAGGTGCTGGTCATAGACCTGATGGATCGGGTGTTTATCGTGGCCATTCTGATCTTTATTTTCCTGTATGCACTGATCGCAGTACTGGTTACTTTGTTCAACCTGCCCACCTCCTCCGTATTTGAGCGCAAGTTGAAAGAAGCGGTGGACTTCCAGAAACTGAGTCAATCCATTCCCGCCGGACAAAGTGAATTACAGACTTACGAAATTCTATTGGACAGCTCCATGAGTGCCGTTTTTGCAGATGCTGCATGGCTGGAAGTAAATAACGGAGATTCACAATTTTACCTGCGGAATGTCAACAAGGAGCAGGTTGCGGAACTGAAGAGCCAAATCAAATCAGAGTCAGTCGAAAAAATCGTCAATTTCCGTTCGGAAGACATCAATCTGGGCCACCAAAAGATCATAGGGGGCATCAAAGGCTATCAATACCGCTCAATTCTGGCTTTACCTATTTTCTTGCAAAATGAACAGGCCGGCTGTCTGGTCCTGTTACAGGAAGTATCCGATGCCTTCAATCGTGAGATGGTGGAGATCATCCGAACTTTCGTAAGCCAGGCAAGTATTTCTCTGGAAAATGCCTTGCTGATCAAGGATGCCATTGAAAATGAGCGTTACAAGGAGCAACTGAACATTGCGAAGAATGTCCAGAAAAGTCTCCTGCCACAGAAATTGGACATCAACCCACAATTAGAGGTTGCTACTTACTCCATGGCGGCCGATGAAGTGGGGGGTGACTATTATGACCTGGTGAAATTCAGTGAGACCAGATTTGGGCTGATCATCGGCGATGTTTCCGGAAAAGGTACTTCTGCAGCCTTTAACATGGCCCAGGTAAAAGGGATCTTTCACAGCCTGGCCCAATTTAACCTACCACCTGATGAATTGATCCGAAAGGCAAACCTCGCGGTTGGCAAGTGCCTGGAAAGATCTTCTTTCATCACCGCCAGTTATTTCGTCATAGAAAGTGATACGCGCAAGGTTCAATATGTACGAGCAGGGCATTGTCCTACGTTATTGTACTGCAACGAGGACAAAAGTGCCAGGTTTCTTTCCTCAAAAGGGATGGGAATGGGAATCCTAAGAAACTCTGAGTACGATAAATACGTTCATTCAAATGATCTTACCCTACAGTCTGGAGACATATTGGTGCTTCATACTGACGGTATCACCGAAGCGACAAACAGGGATGGAGAACAATTTGGTGAAGAGAGATTGCAACAATCTCTGATGCAACACGTTGGGAAAAATCCAGCCGAAATCAAAGAAGGAATTATTACTGATCTGTACAGTTTCTCAGAAGAGAAGAGACTGGACGATGATTATACATTAGTCATAGTGAAGTTTGAATAATGGTTGAAATAATAGAAAACGAAGAAGGAGATATTTTTGAATTAGAGGTCATTGGCGAAGTGGATGCCAGTTCTTCTATCAATCTGGACAATGCATTGGTGAAGGCCATGGAGTCTGATAAAAGTATCCTGATCAATCTGCAGCAACTGCAGTACATCTCTTCGGCGGGTTTGGGGGTTTTCATCTCTTATCTGGAGGAGCTGAAAACGAAGCAAACCAAATTAGTGTTTTACGGGCTTACAGAAACGGTGAGTCAGGTTTTTGAGATCCTGGGATTGCATGAACTGTTTGAAATTTGTGATTCGAAAGAGTCAGCAACGGCAAAGTTGAATGAAGCATAGGATAATTATCCCTTGTGAAAAAGAAAAACTAGAATCTGTGCGGGTTTTTGTACAGGGTCATCTGGATACGTATGGCCTGTCGGAAATCGAATCGCACAAGATCGTGCTGGCTATCGACGAGGTTTGTGCCAATATGATCATCCATTCCAATAATTGTGACCCGAACGAATCGCTGGAACTGGAAATGGTGTTTAAGAAGAATCAGAACATCATTTTTGTGATCCGCGACAAAGGGGAGAGCTTCGACATCAATGCTTATAAAGAACCATCCATGCAGGAAATCATCTCCTCTAAAAGGAAGGGTGGGCTCGGGCTCATGTTAGTGAAAAGAATTATGGATAAAATTGAATTCACTACCGAAAACAATTACAATATTTGCAGGCTTACCAAAAAGCTCTAGTTCGTTGAAAGTCCCGATTACTGCCATTCTTATCGCTTTATTAGCAACCAGTTGCGAATATTTTCAGCAAAAGGTTGAAACGGAGAAGGTCATAATCGCCCAGGCCAATGATGCGATCTTGTATCTCGATGACCTCAATGGCATTACACCAATTGGACTGGGTGAGGAAGACAGCACCAAGCTGGTAGAAACATACGTACAGAATTGGGTCAAGAAGCAAGTATTGATTTCCAGGGCGATTCAGGAAACGCAATTTGATCAGGAAGAAATTGACCGCAAAGTGCTCGATTATCGGTACTCACTGATCATTCACGAATTTGAAAAAAATTATGTCCAGTCCAATCTGAATCCGGACATCACAGACAGTGAGATAGAGGCGTACTATCAGGAAAAATCAGATAATTTTTTACTGAAACAGAACATCCTGAGGTGCCTGTTCGCCAAAGTCCCGAAAGGTTCTCCAGGTATCGAAAATTTCAGGAGAAATATCCGTGGATATCCCAATGCCAGCCTGGACGATATCAAAAGCTATTGTTTCCAATATGCCAACAGTGCATTTACGGATGAGGACATTTGGATCAATTTTAACGAGGTAGCTACCGCTAGTCCCTTAAAAGAAGTTAAAAATCAAGTTCAGTTTTTGCAATCCAGTACTTATAATGAAACTTCGGACGATGAATTCATTTATTTTCTGAGAATTCTTGAATATAAGATCTCAGATGAGATGTCTCCGTTAGAATTTATTAGGGATGATATTGAGAGTATTCTCGTCAATAAACGAAAAATCGAACTGAAAAGGGAATTGGAAGAAGCCATTTATGAAGAAGCTAAAAAGAATGAGTCCTTTAAAATATATTCTCGCTAGTTGTCTACTACTGGGTGCCTTCATGAGTTCGGCACAAGATGAAGGTGTGGTGATCGACAAGATCATTGCCAAAGTGGATAACTACATCATTCTGAAATCGGAACTTGAAAAATCATACCTCGACTACCTCTCCCGCGGAGAGTTCAATCAGGGTAATGCCCGTTGTAAATTGCTGGAAAACCTGGTGGTGAACAAAATGATGGTTGCAAAGGCGGAGATTGACTCAGTAATCGTGGAGGATGTAGAAGTTCAGGACAACCTAAGTCGTAGATTAGACTACATGGTTTCGCAAATCGGTAGTATCGAGGAAATAGAAAATTTCTATGGCAAATCCATTACTCAGATCGAGGCGGAGCTTTTTGAGAGTGTGAAAGAACAACTGGTGATCCAGAAAATGCAAGGAGAGCTAACTTCCAGCATGAAAGTGTCTCCTGCTGAGGTACGGAAGTTCTTTAAGAATATTCCCAGAGATTCACTGCCTTATTTCTCGACGGAAGTGACCGTAGGTCAGATTGTCAAAAAACCAGAAGCCGGACCTAAGCAGCAAGAAAAAGTACGCAACACCTTAATAGAGATCAAAGGCCAGTTGCTCAAAGGAGGATCATTTGCCGAGCTTGCCCGATTATACTCGGAGGATCCCGGATCTGCGGCAAACGGTGGTGAACTTCCCTTCTACAAACGAGGCGATCTGGCTCCTGAGTATGAAGCTACAGCCATGACCCTTCAAAAAGGAGAAGTTTCCCTTCCTGTAAAAACACAATTTGGCTATCACCTGATAGAACTACAGGAAAAACGCGGTAACACCTTCAAATCACGACATATCTTAATGATCCCTAAACCTTCTGGCGAAGACATGCTCGATGCAGAGCGATTCCTGGACAGTTTGCGTACTGTGATCGTAGCTGACAGTATTGCATTCGATGAAGCGGCTAAGGAGTACTCCGATGATCAGCTCACCTCTTCCAGTGGTGGATATTTCCTGGCGGATGATGGCGCAACTAAAGTATCGGTGGAACAGCTGGATCCCAATATTTTCTTCACAATAGACACCATGGCGCTTGGAAGCATCACCAAGCCTTTAAAGTTTCAGGAGCGTGACGGCACTTATTCTTACCGTATCCTTTATTATAAAGAGAAAGTCCGGCCGCACCAGGCCAACCTCCAGGACGATTACCAAAAGATCGCAACAGCAGCGCTCAATGAAAAACGAGCCCGTAAACTGGCAAAATGGTTTGATGAAGCACGAGGAGATGTTTTCATCAGCATCGATCAGGAATACGATTACTGCGACCTTGTAAATTAAGATTTCACATGAGTAAAGATGTAGAAGCAGCGGATGGGCTGTACAAGGCTTTCAATGACTTAAAGGCCGAAATTTCTAAAGTGATCATCGGACAGGAAGAAGTGGTTCAAAGCCTCGTCACCTGTATCTTTTGTAACGGACATGGTCTCTTAGTAGGCGTCCCCGGACTTGCAAAGACTTTATTGGTACACACACTTGCAGATTCCCTTTCACTCAATTTTAGCAGGATCCAGTTCACTCCGGACTTAATGCCATCTGATATCCTGGGAGCAGAAACCCTCGATAAGGAAAGGAATTTCAAGTTTGTGAAAGGACCAATTTTCGCTAACATTA
This sequence comes from Cytophagales bacterium, assembly GCA_033344775.1. Lineage (NCBI taxonomy): Bacteria > Pseudomonadati > Bacteroidota > Cytophagia > Cytophagales > Cytophagales bacterium. Next base: position 2,372,003 of record JAWPMT010000005.1, read on the forward strand.
TTCTTGCAGATGAGATCAACAGAACGCCTCCTAAAACCCAGTCTGCCTTGCTGGAAGCCATGCAGGAGCGCTCTGTAACAGTCGCTGGACAGCAATACAAACTGGATCAACCCTTTTTCGTGCTGGCCACACAAAATCCAATCGAGCAGGAAGGAACCTATCCGCTACCTGAAGCACAGCTGGACCGATTCATGATGATGATCAAGCTGGACTATCCTGATTATGCTTCAGAGTTAGAAATTGTGAAGCAAACTACCTCTAATGACACCAAAGAAGTTTCTTCGGTAATCTCCGCAGAAGAAATCCTTAAGCATCAAGAGCTTATCAGAAAGGTTCCTGTGGCGGATAATGTCTTTGAATATGCAGTATCATTGACGCATAAGACACGTCCAGGCTCAGAATTGGCACCCGATATTACTAAAAACTTCCTTGAATGGGGGGCTGGACCCAGGGCAAGTCAATTCCTGATCCTAGGTGCGAAATGTAACGCCATCCTTAGCGGAAAGTATTCTCCTGACATTGAAGACATCAAGGCGGTAGCGAAGCAAATCTTGCGACACAGAATTGTAAGAAACTTCAAAGCAGAAGCAGAAGGCCTAACTGAAGAAAACATCATCGAAGAGCTGTTGTAAGTTTACTTTGCTCTAACCATGAAAGTGAGTTACTTCGACACGCCTGTCTGCCGACAAGACAAGCTCAGTATGACCCACTTTCATTGACACTGAGGCGCTTATGTTCACACTCAGGCCCTCGAATTTACGCTGAGACTCTGGAGTATACGCTGAGGCGCTCGAAGCGTAGCTTAATGGAACTGACGTAAGAACCTCACGTCATTCTCCGAGAAGAGGCGGATATCATCGATCTGATACTTGAGCATGGTGATCCTTTCGATACCCATACCAAAGGCAAATCCACTGTAAACATCCGGGTCAATACCACAGCTTTCTAAGACATTCGGATCAACCATTCCAGAGCCACCGATCTCTACCCAACCAGTGTGTTTGCAGATTTTACAACCTGTTCCTTTACATATGAAACAACTGATATCGATCTCCGCACTAGGTTCCGTAAAGGGGAAATAAGAAGGTCGGAATCGAATTTGGGTATCCTTACCGAATAATTCTCTGGAGAAATGGTAAAGCGTTTGTTTCAAATCTTTGAAACTCACTTTCTTATCGACGTAGAGTCCTTCCACCTGATGGAAGAAGCAATGAGCTCTTGCTGAGATGGCCTCATTTCGATACACCCGACCCGGCATGATCGCCCTTATCGGAGGCTTTTGATTTTCCATCATTCGGATCTGCACGTTTGACGTATGCGTCCTCAACAGCGTATCAGGATTTCTCTCAATGAAATAGGTATCCTGCATTTCACGCGCCGGGTGATTTTCCGGGAAATTTAGCGCCGTAAAGTTGTGCCAATCGTCCTCAATCTCAGGACCATCAGCGACATTGAATCCTTGTCGTTCGAAAATTTGAATGATGCGGTTTTTCACCAGGTTCAACGGGTGAAGGCTACCTGTTTGAAAAGGTGGCGGCGGTAAAAACACATCTACCTGGCCTTCCGTATCTGCATCCGATTGTGCATTTACGCCATTGACCAACTCCTGGAATTTATCCTTCGCCAGGTTCTTAAGTTCGTTCAATGCCTCACCAAATTGTTTTTTCTGATCTCCAGGCACAGATTTGAATTCACCGAAAAGTTCTGACAAAGCCCCTCTTCGACTGATAAACTTCAAACGGAACTTTTCTAATTCCTCTTGATTTTTAGCCGCAGCTTCAACTAGCTCTTTCTTAAGTGCCTCTACTTTTTCAAACATGCCGCAAAAATAGTTGGGATTCTAAACTTGTGGATACTTAAGGCGAAACGAAAGGTGAAAACCCTTCATATCTTTTTCCGAGCATTCAATTAGGCAGACTTACTGATCGTGAATTGCTCCCCGCTTAGTTGTCTTTCTTTTCTCTTCAGGCGTTTAGCAATGACATAATCAAGGACACTTCCGAGAACAGTCACAGTCGCCAATTGTAGAATGATCAAAATATTGTTACCCAGGGGCTGCAGCAACCATGACATGGCAGACATGAAGATGCTGAATATCAATAAAATAGTAGTCGCCTGACCATGATTCAACCCAAAATTCAATAAAATATGATGTACATGATTTCTGTCCGGTTGAAAGGGTGACTTTCCTTGCAAGATACGTTTGAAAAAGACTCTGAGCGTATCGTAGATAGGCAAAATAAACAGACCGATAGCCATCGCGACAGAAGCATCAAATCTGGCCCATGTCGCCACTTCATTAACCTGAATAAACTTGATCAATGTAGTGGATAAGGTAAAGCCCAGTACCATTGAACCCGTATCCCCCATGAATATTTTGGAGGGATACCAGTTAAAATACATGAATGCCAAAATTGCACTCGCCATGGAAATGGACAACAATGAGAAAGCGTTGATCCCATTATAATTGAACCATACTCCTAAAAAAGTAAATACCATGATCGCAGTTCCTCCAGCCAGGCCATCAATGCCATCGATCAGATTAAAAGCATTGGTCAAAATAACAATAAGCAGTGCAGAGATTAGCTTACCAATGATGGGCGAAATGGTTTGAATGCCTAAAAACCCGTAAAAGCTAGAAATGTAGATACCCAAAAAATGGACTACCAGAAAGGCCGCTAAACACTGAACAACCAGCTTCTGCCTGGCATTCAATGAAGATATGTCGTCTCTGATTCCGAGAATGAATGTGATGATAATTCCTGCCAGCAGAAATTTAATATCAGCCAAATCACTGAATGGCATCACGATCAACAAAGACAACAATGCTGAAAATACGAAAGGTATTCCTCCAAGTGAAGGGGTACTTACTTTATGGATCTTTCTCCTATCGGGGATATCCAGTAAATCGATGGAATTGAGCACATTTATTACGACAGGAAGCGTAATAAAGGTCAAAGTAAATGAAATACAAGCGGCGACTAAAAAATCCATTAGTTAGGACGAGTGACTATGGATTTTCAAAAATATTGATTATTCTAGATGAAATATAATTTTATCGATGAAAATAAGATAATAATGGATTTTTGGGTTGAGCAATCGATTACGACCACTAATAGGCATTCTCACTTCCCTTGATGAAACCGAAAATAGTGAGGAAAATGATCTTCAGATCTAACAACAATGACCAATTCTTAACATAGAATCGATCCAACCGAACCCGACTGTTCATGGCATTGAAGTCCGTTTCACCTCGATATCCTTTTGCTTGTGCCAAACCTGTAATACCAGGCTTAACTGCATGGCGCTGCCAGAATTTCTCAATCGAAGGCTGATATTCTTCATTCAATTTAATGGGATGAGGACGAGGGCCGACAACTGACATGTCTCCGAGAAAGACGTTGATGAACTGAGGTAATTCATCGATGCTTGTTTTGCGGAGGAAACGCCCTATTTTAGTAATTCTGCTATCATTTTTTGTAGCTTGTTTATGATCAGCCTCGGTATTTAAGATCATGGTCCTGAACTTAAGGCAATCGAAAGTTCGGTTATTCTTACCATGTCTTCGCTGCCTGAAAAAGATTGGGCCTGAGCTTTCTAATCGTATCAGCAGTGCAATAACCGGAAATAACCAGCTACAAATCAAGAGTAAGGTAATGCCAGAAAAAACGATATCAAAAGCTCGTTTAATAAACTGATTCATCGAATTGTCCAGGGGAATGGCATTAACATTCAATACAGGGATGATGCCATAACGCTGGAGGGTAAGATTGTCCAGTTCCATTTTGCTGAACTGCGAAATGATCTTAACCTTCACCAGATTACTGTCAGCTACATTGACGAGGTGTTGCAATTTTTGCTGGCTAAGCACATTTAGATTGCAGAACAGAATATCAAGCGGATTTTCCTGAATGTATCTTTCCACTTCATCTACGGTCCCGACATGTTTAGGTGTGGACTTTGGATCCTCATCAAAGATGCCAACCAAGTTATAGCCTAAACCTGGATTAGATTTGATGAAACGAATCATTCGTTCTGCCAGCCCTTCGTAGCCCACCATTGCCACATGACGAACGTTATAACCTCTTTTCCTATAGAATCGGATCAGATAAAACCATACGATCCTCCAAATAACCGCGGAAGAAGAAAAGAAGAAAAATGTAAGGAAGATCAACTGTCTCGAGTAAGCAGGGTTGACTACAAACCATAGGGTAAGTACTACTGAAACATTGATGACTAAGGAGGTCAGAATTTTGTTCACCTGATCGGCCAGTCGATGATCGCGATTCAGGTTATGTAAATTACTTGAATAGAAAATAAGGATCCAGATCAAATTCAGGGCTACCTGCAACTGAACGTGCTCCTCCGAACCATACAGATGCATACCAAACTTGATGAAGCTTGCCAGGGTATAGCTCAGATTTAATGTAAGCAAATCTGCTATGATAAAAATGAGCGGAAAATATCTGGAGTATCTACGGCGGATCATTCTGGCTTTTCAGCTGATTTCCAAAATAAAGTCATTTGAGATTTACAACCTTTCACAAAATTCTAGTTTCTTCTATAGAAACGCGATCTTTGCAAATAGTTGTAAGAAAATACAAAAAAGGTGAAGTTTTTGAGAAAAATTGTAGCGTTACTATTGACTATTTTATTGATTAATGGATGCAGGGAAGAGGTGGTTTCAGATATTATTGTGTACGGAAATGATTTTGAATCGGAAAACTCCAATGGCATTTCAAATTACCTCAGAGAAGAATTTAATGGATCAAATGTCCTAGGAAGTTTTCATGCCAGTGGTTTTGACCTTTCTTTAAATACCCTACCTGAACACACTTTTTTATTGGTAAAATTTGACCTGCTCATTCACGATGCATGGGACGGAAATAAAGTTGGCGTAGATGGTCCGGATTTTTGGACCTTGCAATTAAAAGATGATCTGAGGGAGACAAAAGTAACAGACTATGAATTTCGGACAACTTTTTCCACCAGTCCCTGCGGAACGGTACATTGCGTTTTTCAATCTTATCCCAATCAATACCCCTTTTCGAATTTACCGGATTTCCAACGTGATGGATCAACAAATGGCAGGTGTTTCGAAGTTAGAAATCCCGAATCCACTTCAATTTATAAAATCGAAAGGTACATACCCCATGAAAGTGCAACCGCTTTTCTTTCCATTTTTGATGAAGGGAAACAAGACAATATAGATACTCCTAGTTGTGATGAAAGCTGGTCCATCGATAACCTTTTGATCAGAGCCATTAATCGATAAGAAATTACTAATATTTAGTATGTACCAAACCTTATTCAATAAGTCCAAACTTCTACTTATCCTTATAGGCATTGTATGTAATGTATTGCCTACTGTGGCCCAAACACTTTCTCTTGGCTATCCTGCAGTACAAGACATACTTCGTCGGGAACAACTAACAGGGTCATTCAATCCTAATATCTCTTTCACAAACTTCCCTTTGGAAATCAGTTCACTGACAGGGACTTCTTTTGCAGACTCTTTGAAAAAACTTACTTACACGCCAATAAGTGTCGCTGGTTTTGATGTAAGTGTCCTAAGTCCATACACCAAACTTGAATTCCAATCGCATCATCCATATCCTTATAACAATGGCATTATTCTACCGGCGAAGGGATTTAGTAATGTGACGTCAATAGGTGTCGCTGTAAGGCACAAATTTCTTTCCATACAGTTAAGGCCAGAATTTTATTCAGCTCAAAACAAAGCATATGATGGCTTCCCAGAGTCTCATTTTGATGTGATCTGGGGCAGAAGATATCAGTTTTGGAACAGGATCGACAAACCCGAACAACACGGAATCGGAAACCGACAAATATTTGATTGGGGACAATCTCATGCAATGATCACTTTTGATTCCTACGTCGGAATTGGAATTTCTAACGAGAACCTTTGGTGGGGTCCAGGAAAACGCAATACGCTGTTGATGTCCAACAATGCTCGAGGGTTTCAACATCTGGTATTGAAGACCTTACAACCAATCAAAACACCTATCGGACATTTTGAGACCACAATCGTAAGTGGTTTTCTCGAACAATCAGGATTTGCACCTCCGGATACTACAAGGAGTACATTGAGAAATAGTCCATTTTACGTTCCGAAAAGAAGGGGAAAAAGGTACTTGAATGCCATCACTATATCATACCAGCCAAAATGGATCAAAGGACTCACACTTGGCGGCACAAGGAGCTTTCAGATGTATTACGAATTTGCGAAAGAAACCAAATCATATTTTCCGATTCTTTTCAATTTGTTCCGGAAGAATGACGATGATAGGAATGAAAGACAAATCGATCAATATCTTTCATTCAACGGCCGTTGGTATTGGCAAGATGCTTTAGCAGAAATCTACTTCGAATTTGGAAGAAATGATGCGTCATTCAATTTCCGTGATTTCCTTATTTCACCTCAACATTCGCGTGCTTACGTGATTGGATTTTCAAAAATTTTCGAACTGAAGAAAAACGCCATTGAAGTAAATTATGAACATACTGAGTTATCCCAAACCCTTAATTACATCATTCGAAATGCCGGCAGTTGGTATCTTCATGCCAACGTCAAACAGGGGTATACCAATAGAGGAGAAGTATTAGGCGCATCGATAGGACCTGGAAGTGACATGGACCACATCTCTATCTCTTATATCAAAGGTTTCAATAAAGTAGGCATACTCTTCGAACGTCTGGCTAATCAACAAGATTTCTATTATTCAGCCTGGGATGATATCAATGATTTTCGCCGTTTTTGGATCGACTACTCATTTGGTGTAAATGGTTATTGGCAATTTGATAACATCCTCATCGATGGTACTTTCATCTTTACAAGATCATTGAATTATCAGTGGGAAATAGAAGAATTGAACATCGGAATTTTTGACGATGGTCGAGATGTTTCTAACCTCTCTTTTAATCTGAGCATTGGATATTTATTTTAAGATAGGTTCAGAAAATGGTTTATTTCTTAAATAGCAGTCCTTTTGAGGAACCCAAGCGCGTTTCTCAACATATTGTATGAAAATTGGAGAAATTAATTTTTATCGATAAGACCTTCAATAATCTTAAATGTCCTTCACTAAGTTGATTACTAGGACAATTAATTTTACCAAGTGAAACGTACATCTGCCTACATACCCATATTTGCTCTATTCATTTTGCTCTTCTCATGCAATGATGAAAATAATTATGATATTGTTATTTATGAGCACCAATTTGACAATGAAAATCCCAATAGGATCGAAAACTACGTGACTCATGATTTTAATGGATCAGGAGCACTAGGTCCCTTTAATAATGATGGATTCGAACTTGAGTTCAACAATCTTGAAGATCACAAATTTATTGTAGTTCAATTTGACCTTTATATTCACGATGCCTGGGATGGGGAAAGCGTCGGTATTGATGGTCCTGACTTCTGGTTTTTGGAACTTACTGAAGAAAAAGGAAAAGCCAATTTGGGCGACTTTATTTTCCAAACCACTTTTTCAACAAGTCCTTGTCTACCTAATTTCTGTCGACCCCAATCTTACCCCAATAGTTATCCATTTTCAGTTGATCCCGACACTGGAGTTGATGATCATTCGAATGGAAGATGTTTCAAAAGCGATGCAGAAGATGGAACTTCCATATACCATATTGAAAAATACATCTCACATAGAGCTAGAAATGCACACTTGTCAGTATATGACAGCCTCGTCCAACTCAATGTCGACCCTCCAAGCTGTGATGAAAGCTGGTCTATTGACAATTTATTAATCCGACTAATTAATTTCTGATTTTCATGATGCTCCAGAAGCAGAACATTTTTCGTAGAATATTATTCATCAAAAGGGTAATAGTTACTCTTGGAATAATTTCAATATGTTTCGATGATGCACTTTCTCAAATATTGCCTGTAGGATACCCAGCCGTAAATGACATACTCAGAAGAAAACAAGTCATGGGGGAATATACCGAAAAGACTTCCTTCACAAATTTTCCAATAGAATATCCGGCCCTTAAGAGTTCAATGGCCGATACTTCCTATAAAATGGTTTACACACCTTTGAAGGTAGCTGGGGTTTCATTCAACCTCCAGAGTCCAACTACATGGTTCGAATTCCACTCCAATCATCCATATCCTTTGAGCAATGGGATCATTTTACCGGCAAAAGGCCTAAGCAATGTAACTTCTTTGGGTCTATCTATACGTCATCGTTTTTTCTCTATTCAACTAAGGCCGGAAATTTATCAGGCGCAAAACTTAACATATGATGGATTTCCTGACACTCACTTCCCTGTGATATGGAGAAGGAGATACAGATTCTGGAATTTGATTGACAATCCTGAACAACACGGAGTAGGTGAAAAAAAGGAAATTACTACAGGCCAGTCTCATGCCATGTTTACTTATAACGATTTTGTGGGTGCTGGTATTTCAAGCGAAAATCTGTGGTGGGGCCCCGGTAAGAGAAACTCATTGTTAATGACGAACAATGCCAGAGGATTTAGCCACCTATTTTTGAAAACATTAAAGCCCATCAAGACTCCAATCGGACACTTTGAAGCGAATGCAGTAGTTGGTTTGTTGAATAACTCAGGATACACCCCACCGGACACTGCTCGTACTTTCCTGATTGATATTCCATTATATGTGGCCAAAGAAGACGATAAAAGGTATTTCAACGCAATAACCTTTTCTTATCAACCAAAATGGATCAAAGGCCTTACTATAGGCGCATCAAGATCATTCCAGTTGTACTACAGCTTTGCAAAAGAGACTAAATCTTACTTCCCGGTGTTATTTAATCTTTTTCGGAAAAACGATGATGGAAGAGAAGAACAAAACTTTGACCAACTTATCTCAGGATATGCAAGATGGTTTTGGACCGAGGGGAAGACCGAAATCTACTTCGAATTTGGTAGGAATGATGCCGCTTTTAATTTAAGAGATGTATTGAATCACCCGCAGCATTCCCGGGCTTACATTTTCGGAATTTCAAAAATATTCCCAATTAAAGATGATTTCCTTGAGATCAATTATGAACATACAGAGTTGTCTCAAACAGCTGGCTACCTTGTTAGAGACGCTCGCAGTTGGTACTTACATAAAAATATCCGTCATGGATATACGAATCGAGGAGAAGTAATAGGTGCCCCAATCGGGCCAGGAAGCGATATGGATCACATGACAATTTCCTACATCCGAGGTAACAACAAAGTAGGAGTTGTCTTTGAGAGATTGAGCCATCAACTGGACTTTTATCACGCAGCTTGGGATGATATAGATGATTTTAGAAGATTTTGGAACGATTATACCTTCGGAATTCAGGGGTACTGGCAATTCAATAATTTGATCTTAGACGGCAATATTTTATTGATAAGGTCTTTAAACTATCAATGGGAAATTGAAGAACTGAATATTGGAAGATTTGCGGATGGCCGAGAAGAAACGAATCTTTCTTTTACAATCAAAGCCGCATATCTATTTTGATTGACTCCATATGAGTCGAACAGGGATGCTCAAAAATTCAGTAAAAATCAATTATTTCTATGATGTCATTTATAAGCTTTCAAATGTTTTATTTCCTTTAGTCACTTTTCCCTATATCTCACGGATTCTCGCTCCGGAAGGAGTAGGAACCGTTCAGTTTGGAATATCACTGGCCCAATCATTTGCAGTGATCTCAGCCCTTGGGATTCCCGTATATGGGATCAAGGAAGTGGCGAAATGTCAGCATGACAAACAGAAGCTTTCACTTCTGTTCACTGAGCTCATATCTCTTCATGCGGTCATGGTGGTGCTGTTATCTATCATCTACCTGGCAGCAACATTCTACTTTCCTGACCTATATGCCATCAAAGAAGTGCTGCTTATCTGTAGCCTTATTGTTTTTTCCAGCCTCTTCAACATCGACTGGTTTTATAGTGGGCTGGAAAAGTTCAAGTTCATCGCTTTGCGATCCTTGTCTGTTAAAGTAGTCAGCATCGCACTTATATTCCTACTGGTCAAAACCAGAGAAGACATAGCGATGTATGCCTGGATTCTTACGTTTGGCTTTGTTGGCAATTACTTGCTAAATCTGGTTGGGCTTGAAAAAAAGGTAAGGCTGATCACAGAATTAAAAATACTGAATGTCAAAAAGCACCTCCAACACCTTTTCTTCATCTTCGGTACCATACTCATCGCCAGTCTTTATTCTTATAGCGATAGTGCGATCCTGGGATTGCTCTCCACCAAATATGAAGTAGGCATTTACGTCGTGGCGGTCAAGCTGTCGAAGATCAGCATTCCCATCATCATTGCCATGAGCACCGTTATGATCCCACAAGTCTCCGTACTCATTGAGCAAAAGAAATCCGATGAACTCAATCAGGCATTTCGAGATGGTTTCGGATTCGTGATTTTAATGGCCATTCCCATCTGCTTCGGGCTGTTTGCCTTACGTGAAGAGTTTATCTTAATCTTTTCCGGAGAAGAATTTTTATCGTCGGTGGAAGTGCTCGCCTACCTGACCCCATTGCCTCTGTTTATTGGATTCGGTTACTTTTTTGCCTTTCTGGTTTTGATCCCGCTCGACCGCAATCCACAAGTTTTCATTGCAGCCATTATTGGTCTCGTATCATTCCTAGCCATTAACCTGCTCCTTACCCCAAATTATGGGGCGAAAGGGACGGCCATTGCTACCTTCATCACTGAAGGCCTGGTAACCGTGATCTATGTCGCTTTCACACCAAATTATATTGTAAAGAAACTCCCGTGGAAAAGGGTGGCTTATTCGTCTTTGATCTGTTTTACGTTTTTTCCCATTGTACAGGGCCTTCGATTGATCAACGATCACTTGTTTTTCGTTACGCTAACAGCTGTCCCTATCTGTGCACTGGTCTATTTTTCTTGCCAACTTTTCATCTTCAAAGATGGCAGCATTAGAAAACTACTCCAATCGAAACGAACCAATCATGAGTGAGATTACAGTAGTTATGGCGACGTACAACGGAGAACAGTACCTCAAGGAGCAAATTCAAAGTATCCTGGACCAATCCATGCCTCCGGTAAGCATTTTAATCTTTGATGATGGATCAAACGATGAATCGGAGCAGATTGCCGACTCCTTTGATAGTGATTTGATCCATTTTCATGTCAATGAAAAAAATAAAGGGGTGACCAAAAATTTTATTGATGGCATACTTGCCACCAAAACACCCTACATAGCATTGGCCGATCAGGACGATATCTGGGAACCTCAAAAGCTGGAGAAAACCTATCATGAACTGATCAATATCCAGAAAGCAGATAAGCCTGCAGTCGTTTTTTCGGACTTATGTGTCATTGACCAAAACAATCAAACCGTATCTTCTTCGTTTTGGGCAGAGATTGGCATCGGCAATTATGAATTTTGCCTGGACACTTTGTTGTTCGGCAACTTTATGACAGGCTGCACGCTGCTCATGAACCACCAAATCAAGTCCTATCTTGAGAGAATCCAGCATGATACGGATATCCATGATGCATGGATCGCATTGATTGCCTATACCTTCGGAAATGCAAGTGGTTTAAGAGAACCATTGGTTAGGTACCGTCAACATCAAAGCAATCTTACCTTTTCGACAGGCACCGAAAAACGCGACTTCAAATTCAAACTATTGAAACACCTGGAATATCTACAACATCCTGAACGCTATTTACATGAGCGAACTACGTTGATAGCAGCATTTTTAGATTCTTTTAAAGCTGACATCCCAGAGAGCCTACATGGGAAATTCCAATCATTTTTGAAGCTAAAGAACCGAGGATACCTTACTCAAAAGCTCGCCATGCGCAAAACATTTGCACCTTATTGGCGTTGACCGGTCAATTCCTCAAAGACCTTCAGGTAAGCGGCTGCCACGTTATCCCATTGATATTTAGGAGTGACACCCGCTTTTGAGTCCTTTTTTAGTTCTTTCATTTTGTCCTCATTGTTCTCGGCAAAATCAACGATCTGTTGTACAGATTGGCCGGACTTCTCAAAATACAATCCGAATTTGCCTTCCTGCAGCATTTCCTGATTGAATCGAGTGTTCAGTGCCAGAATCGCGCTACCATAGGCCAGGGCTTTGATCATGGTGGGATTGGTGCCTCCGTATTCATGCCCATGAAAGTAGCCGTAGGCCTGGTGATAGAGTTCCGCCAATTCATTTGGATCGGTCACATATCCTGTAAAAACCAGTCGATCATCCTGACTTGCCAGTGCTTTGATGCTGGTCGCGTACTCATCTTTGTAAGGCACATCACCAACTATCACCAATTTTCTTTTAGCCTGAGACTTCATGAATCCATCTACAATGATGTCCGCATTGTTGTCCGGAATGAGTCGACCAACAATCAGGTAATAGCCTGCAGGTTCCAAACCCCACTTTTGGATTAATGCAGCGTCTGTAGACTGTCGAATATTAGCACCATAAGCAATAACTGTGGAATCTTTCTTGAAAATCTCCAGGTAGATTTTACGCATTTCCTCAGAATCGTTGATCAGCCGATCGTACCATTTAGTAGCAAACCCTGATGCCCAGAAAAAGTACTTTGAACCAAGTCCTTTCCATTTGGGACGTTGCCACTCCAGCCCATCTAGATTGATCGCTGTTTTCTTCCTGAACAACCTGGCTAGCATACCAAAGGGGCCATTGGCAGGATTGACGGCCAATATCACATCCACATCCGATAAACAGCAATGCAGCATAGAAAGGAAGGAATGACTCAATTGGCTCAAGATCTTTTGCTCAATGGCGGGTACGTAAACAAGCTTTACCCCATTAACCGTTTTTGGTCTTGATTTGAACAAGGATCGATGACAATATACCCGCACTTCTACGCCCATGTGCACCAATCGCTCGGCGAGTTCCTTGACCAGCGTCTCATAGCCACTGTAGACATACGGATATCCACGCGAACCAATTATCGCAACCTTCATTGTTCAATTAATTGAATGTTCATGTTTTAGCCCCAAAAGCCTTTATTTTTGTGCCCGAAAATAGGGCATCTGAAATGATCAACTTCGACTTTCTAGAGCAAAATAAACTCGAACTTCGCGAAAAATATTTACTCGCCAAGCCTTTTCCGTATCTGGTGATCGATGATTTCTGTGACAGGGAATTATTGGAGAAAGCTTATGCCAGTATTCCCGAGTTGGAAAACAAAAGCCGCGACTATGTTTTTGCCAACAACAAGTTCGAGAAATCGAACTACAAAGAAATTGGCCCGGAGTTCCTCACCTTGCAGGAGGAACTACGTTCAGATCGCATGAATGATTTCCTGAGTTTTGTGACCAATGAAACCATTTTTGTAGATCCGAAAAACTTTGGCGGTGGCTTGCATCAAGGGAAGAAAAATAGCTTTCTGGACATGCACCTGGATTTCAATTACCACCCACTCAACAAAAAGTGGTACCGCAACCTCAATCTGCTGCTCTATCTCAACAAGGACTGGAAATCAGCATACGGTGGTCATTTGAAATTACGTGATTTGAGGTCTGAAGAGTGCGCCGAACTGGAAGTCCCGTTTAACCGCATGATCATCCAACAAACCAGAGGTTTTACCCTGCATGGATACGACATGACCAGTTTCCCGGAAGGCAACTACCGTACCTCAATTGCAACGTATGCTTACACGCAACATGCCATGAACATTGAAGCCCCTCGCACAACGGACTGGTTCCCTAAGGAGGATGCAAGCTCCACTAAGAAATTTATGGCGAAGCATTACAATACGGCGGTACAACTGAAAAATAAATTCTTGGGGAGTAGAACGGCGAAGAATCAGTAATTGGCAGATTTGAAATTGGATCTCTTATCCGATCAATTCTTCCACTAAACCCACTACTCCTTTATTGTAATTTTCTTCCGTAAAAAGGGTTTTAACGCGAGAACTACCTGCAGACCCAAATTGTTTTCTGAGTGCTTCCGAATCTATCAAATGCTGGATTTTTGATGCTGCTTGTTTCGCATCATCCCAAGGAATAAGGTAGCCCGTTTCTTCATCCAGGATCATCTCCCTTGCTCCACCATGATTGGTACCCACCACGGGCTTTTCGAGTACCATTGCCTCCAATAACGTCGTGGGAAATGGATCTGGTTGGATTGAAGGTAGGACGAAAATATCGATCTGATCAAAAAACTTTCGAGGGTCATCTACAAAACCAAGATCTACGACATGTTCATTGATGCCTAGTCGATCCTTCTGTTGCTTGATGTCGTCATATAAATACTCATACCCCGGAAATGCGTCTCCTGCCATATAGAATGTCAAATGCTTGTTCTTTTTGAGTAATTCCGCCGCAATATCCAGAAAGTAGTCTTGACCTTTCCAAAAGTGTACCCGACCGATCATGCCGATATGTAGGTTTTCCTTTTGCTCAGTCCTTTTGAGCTCAATTGAACTGTTCAAAGTGGCACCATCAACTCCATTGTAGATCACCTGAATATTTGCATTTGGCGCATACTTAGCCCAGTGATTGGCTACTTCCTTGGAAGCTACCATCACTGTATCGCTATATTTCGACAGTAAAAACGCGGTGAATTTTACTAAGAAAACGGGCTTTAGCGTAATCTCAAGAACGTGCCAAACATGAGGTTTACGAGTCAAAAACTGCACCAGCGCACATACGATAGCGCCACTGGATTGCGTAAAGAGTAGGTCTACTTCTTTCTGCTTTACCAATCTCGCCATCTTGATTCCCGCTTGCAACATGACAACAGCCCTGTTGATCACCCCTGGAATAGAAAAGTACTTTCTTCTCAAAATACCCAAGCGAATAAAATAAACTTCGATACCTGCTTCCTTCAAGACTGTAACCATCGGGCCATCACTAGATAAAACCACATACGGTTGATAACCCTGCTCCTTCAGGTGTAATGCCGTTTTTAAAAAAATTTTCCCCGATCCATACAGATCCGAGGAGCTATGCGTCATTAACAGCTTCTTCATTTACGTCAATTCATTCCCTTGATAACTCCCATAAAAGCGCTTATCCACCATTATCCCGGATCTTAGGGCATTTTTTCACTAATCAACTGATCTATTGCCATACAAAATTTATGTCGACTGAAATCGCTACTTCGCCTTAAGCTTGCTTCACCTAATCGCTGATAAAGTGTTTTATCTTCCAAAGACAGGAGATGTTCCGTCAAGTTTTGTGGGTCATCAAAACGAAAAACAAGACCATTCCCCCCCAGTACTTCTTTGGAAGCGCCCATGTCAGAGACAATTACTGGAATTCCATTTCTCATGGCCTCCACAATGGGTATTCCAAAACCCTCATCATAAGAAGGAAAAACAAAGGCAAAGGCATCTCGATAAAGCTTGCCCATCTCTTCAGTTGCAACAAATCCCAACTGCTCAACCCACTCGCTCAAGCCCATTTGCTCAATCATTTCCGTTATCGTATGCCAATCATCCATGTCCGCTGCGGGAGCACGACCTCCGGCAAGAAACAGTTTGGCCTTAGGCTGATCCGATGCTTCCTCCAAATACTTCGCATAAGCCTTGATCAAAACAGGTAGGTTTTTACGTTTGTCATAATACCCCACATGTAGAAAATATTTCAGTTTCTCTTGAGTCGGATCAAGGGCTTCATCTGTGAAATGACCCATATGTGGGCTCTGATAAACAATCGCAATTGTGGCTGAAGGGAATAGTAACTTTCGAAGTTTCTCTTTAGTATAATTTGAAGTTGCGATGACCACTGTATCTTTTTTGACACCCTGCTCAGCTAATGTTGTAAAATATTTCCTCCAAATCGGATTATAATGTGATTTAAGCTCCCAAAAAAAGACATCATGAAAAACAACGAAACCTTTGAATTTTGGCCAAACCGGAAGCACATAATCCAGGGACAGTACTCCTTTACTACCTGTGGTCAATACCAGGATGGGTAGAATGAACAATTTCCACATCAGAAACGACAGATGGAAAAACCCTTTCGCGAATACATTGGATCTTCGGGCAAAAAAACCATTTTTCTTGAAAAACTGATATCCGGGGATGATGTATTGATGTTCACTATCTTCAAACTCCTGCAGGCCATCGCAAAGCTCAATACAATAGGTCCTGATGCCCGTTTCGGCACTCGTCAATACAAACGTATCTACCAGTATTCTCAATGTTCCAGTATTATGATGTGCATGGGAAATCCTTCAATCATCGCAAACTGAATTTTTTTATTGCGCCCAGATGATCAATCGGTCCTTGCATATTTAAGCTTAGCCCGTCTTTTACACCCGCAATGGTGGCCGAAAACTTTCTGAATCTTCGCCGCAATAAGAAATAAACGAGATAGCCAGAAAACTTACCGACATGGAACAAAAAGATGGTCGGAAAAAATAACAGTGAAGCGTAGCGCCTCAATATGAATATGTTGTTGCGTACGTAGAAATAATGAACGAATGGCTTTAAGAAGCCCTCTTTATTGCCTTGTTCGTTTCTTCCGGCCACTCCTGCATCATGAAAAATAACCGATGCTGGTTCATAGTACAGGGAATTCTTACTGTCTTCCTTCAAGCGAAAAGACCAATCCACATCATCATATCCATAGAAAAAGCTTTCGTCCTGGCCTCCGACCCTTTTGACGATCTCTGAACGGGTCAAAATGCAGCAACCAGTGATCCAGTCTACTTGTTTCGGAACATCATACCTGGGATGATCCTGCTTTTCAGCACCCAGGGATACCGGTAAACAAAGCCATTTTCTGAACATCCCACCTGCATTCCAGATCAGTTTACGATCATGATTGTACATCATTTTGGGTTGCACAGCCCCAACTTCCGGATGCTCATCCAGGACTTTCAGCAGCGGCTCCAGAAAATTGGATTGGACTTCTGTATCGTTGTTGAGCAACATGATGAATTCATAGCCTTCCTTTAATGCGTACTCAATTCCGACATTGTTGCCCCCAGTAAATCCAAGGTTCTCCTGATTTCGAAGGAAAATTACCTCAGGGTTTTCTTTTTCAAGTTGATCCACCGAACCATCACTCGAATGATTATCGATCACAATCACTTGAAACAAACCTTGTGTACACTGCTTCAAAGACTGCAAACACGTGTGGGTGTAGGTATAGCTATTCCAGTTCAATACCAGAATTGCGATTCGTGGCAAATCCTTCCCCTCAGTATCAATTGGTTGTTGTTTTGTCGAACTGCTATCCATTTGTTTGAGCTGTTAGTTGATTGTCGTAAATGGTTATGCTTCGACCAACCATCCACCAGGAAATAAGGGCAATGAAAAGGTATATTTCAGCATTCGAGGTAAATAATGGCAACAATAGTCCGAATTTCACGCATGTAGCACAAAAAGGAATGATTTTATCTATCGGATTTTTAGCTCTCCGGTAGGCTTTCGCTGACATGCGGATGGCATATGCCAGGATCATGATGTATAGCAGCATCCCTATCACTCCCAATTGTACCCCATAAATAAGGTATTGATTCTCACCGCCTACCTGTAATTCTCCTTCCACTCCGGACGCATTTCCACTCATAGCAAGTCCAATGCCAAATGGGTTTTCTATGATGCTTTCTACTGCCGCCGCCCAATCGAGCAAATGTCCTAAACTGGAAGAATTTGCAAACGTCAGTGTATCAATCACAAAATACCTGGTTTCATCCGGGGCAAAATAGATGATGTATCCGGTAATCGCGATTACTCCTGCTATGCCTACATAAATCAACCAATAATATCGTAACAGGATCGCGATGTAGCTCAACATAAAGACAAATGACAACATCGAGGCTCGTGAATAAGCAAGCCAAATACTGATCACCGCCATCACTGCCGAAATCGCATAGATCAACTTATTACTTCGGATAATTGAAGTCCGGTACATCATCATGGATGCAGTAAAAAGCAGGAGGCAAGTAGCTGAAAACTCTAAGGGATCGGCAAATATGGAACCGAATCTTTTTTTACCGCCTTGTGCCTCAAAAGTCCACGACAATCCATAATGGCCGGTGGGTTCACGATCGTAGATGTGCGAATTGAATTGGGACATATTGATCACACTATGCAGATGTGTGTTAAAGCCTTTTTCTAATATGGCGACAAAACATGCAATGGCTCCCATGCATAAGAGGAGCTGGAGCCCTTTTATCAAAAGTGAATCGGATATTCTTACATTTCTACCCATAAAATACATGAGCCCCATCAGAAACATATTTTTGAAATAGGTGGCTTTATTGAAAAAAGTAGCCTCACCGATGGGTAGCAACACAAATAGAAATGCTAGCGAAATGAAAACCAGGAACAGCTTATCAAGCGTGGTTATCCTGAAATTCAGATGGAATATGTTTTTTCGGGTAACAATGAAAGTGGCCAATCCCATGATCAGCACAAGTTCCTTGGAGTATTGTAATACTTTGACCAAAATCACCGATCCCGTTTGTTGGTAAGAAAAGATGAGCGCGTTTTTGTAGATAGGCAGGTATAGTAATATAAAGAGCAGACAATAAATCTGATTTCCTGTGATCAACGTTCTTTCCAGGCAATAAACCAATAAGCCCATCAACAGGACTATCAGCGGAAGGAATAGAACAAAAGACATAGGAGACTAGGCTTCTTCGCTCATGATAAGCTCATAGATCCGCCTGAAGGCGAACAAGCCTACCATTAAAAACCCTCCAAGAAATCCTCCTTTGATGAGGATCACTAATTTTCTGGATTTATCATGATCCAATGGCAAGATCGGACGATCCAAAATTTGGATCAATGGGGTATTCTTTTGATGGGTGATCTTGGCAATGGCCAGCTGCTTCATTACTTCCTCATAAACCGCCGATGCGATTTGGAGATCTACCTGTAGCTTGCGATTATCCAGGACAGTGGAAGACTTTAGGGGGTTTGCATAAGGTGTGTTCTGATTAGATAGGGTGAACAACTTCAAAGCCTCATCCAAAATCCCTTTCACGCTATCAGCCTGATGCTGCAAAATCATAAGATCTTCGAGTGATTTTCTTGTCTTGGTCTCGAGATAAAACTTGTTGACATTTCTGACCAGTTCTTCATTGAATGTTTTTGCCCATTTCTCATCTTTATCCTCCACCAGCACTTTCATGATACTGAGCTTCCGGCTCATCTTTTCGGCAAGCAATTGCTTCTTGCGAAAATCATCTACCACAATCATCAACAGACTGTCATGCTTCACGGTCATCTCAGCCTCGGGCACTTCAAAACTGAAATCAGTAAGCTCTTCATCAGACCGCCAATATTCTAGTAGTTCTTTATTATTGGCATAGTGCGTGATCAGTCGCTGATGCTCGCCATGTAGATCTACCTCTTTCAGAAAGGTTTTTTTCAACATGCGATAGGACCCATACAACTGTAGAATGTTCTCCGCACTAAACAATTCATTTTCCGAACCAGACAAACTTCCCAGATTGATTCCCACGACGGACGCAAGTGAAGAAACAGACCCTGCTCCACCTTTTACATCTAGTACAAAGGTGGTCTGTGCCGTGTATTTCCTGGGCCGTATCAGCTGATAGGATACGTAAAGCGTGGTAATGATCATAGAACCGATCACGATGGGCTTCCATTTGGAAAAAAGGTATTGGATAAACCTTCCTAATCGCAAGAGCGCTTCCCTGATGGAAATCCCTTGCTCCTGATATTCCTGATTACTTTCCGATGCCATGATTGTTATTGAACAATTTGGGTAATAAGTAAAGCAATTGTCGCCAGACCACTGGTAATTCCGATGAACTCGCTTGGTTTGATCGGCACCTTCAATGGCTTCACAGGCACAATGACCTCAGCTCCCGGTTCAGGAACCGGATACTGTCGAAAAAACATGAACCCCCGCGTCCTTGATACTTCTCCGTTGGCGTAAACCACATAAGTCCTTTTCTTCAGGGCCCGTGTGCCAAAACCTCCCGCTTTCCCTATATAATATTTAAGCCCTTTGCCATCGACAAAGCGAACCGTATTCGGGTACAATACCCTGCCTCGTAGACGAAGGGTCGTTAATTCTTTGGGAATATTAATGATGTCTCCTTCTTCCAACACCAAGTCTGCAGAAGAGCCGGGCTTTAAAAGGATGGCATCCATATTGAGCGCAATTGATTCTACCTCCTCAATCTCTATACCCTCTAGAAAGGGATTATTTTTCGCCAATTGCTTGAGTCGTTCTTGTTTGGCCCGTGTGGTAAGTTCCACGTTCTCATCCTGAACAAAATCATCGTAGATGAAATCAAGTTCTGAATCGGCACTTTCATCTCCTCCTTTGACGTAGAATTCAGTTTTTCGAAGTAGTGTCGCACCTTCCAAATAGGCCAACTTGCGCTTGCCTCCGGCACGTTGTATAAGACTCGAAACCCTTTCCCCTTCAGAAGCAAGGACATAAGTTCCTGGGAAATTAACCTCCCCAAAAATCTGAACTGATTTTTCACGGAAAAAATTAGGGTTCCGACGAACAATCACATGGTCGAAAGGCATCAGTTCAATCTCATTGTCTGAAATATTAAGGGCCGAATCAATACCCACTGTAAAGATCTTCGACAAATTGTCCACAGACTGTCGTGCTGGTCTACGTGCAATCTCAATGGTACCAGTCGATGCACTTTCCCGAAAGCCACTTGCCAAAAAGACCAAATCATTCAACGTCATTTGATCTGAGTACGGATGTACTCCCGGTTGCTTCACTTCACCTGAAATCCTTACAAACTTTTCGGTATCGAGATTGTGAATAGACAATACGGTGATCTCATCTTCACGCTCTAAAGGAATATCCTCAATCGCTCCCGACATTACTCCACCAAGGTCTATCGAGATCAAATCGTATTTCAAGTTCTCTCTCTGGCGGCGCAGGGTGGCACGTCCCAAAAAAGCATCTCCGGTCAATCCTTCTGCTCTCTCCACCAAGGATTTCAAAGTAAGTCCTTCGCTAATGGCGTAATTCCCTGGACGATAAACAGACCCGTTGATAGTAACCCGGTTTTCGTATCTGTTCAGTACCTCACCTATCTCGTACTCATCCCCGGCTTTGACTTCAAACAATTTGAATTGTTCAATGAGGATGTCGGACACCAACTTTTCTTTAGCGCCATTCCGAGTGACGCTGATTCTTTCTTTGTAAGCATAGGCATTAAATCCACCAGTGTATTTCAATAGGTCATCAAAAGTCTCACCATCCTTCATTTCATAGATTCCAGGGCGCTTGACCGCTCCATTGATGGTTACACGGTTGATGTGAGGCCCTACGATGATCACATCATCATTGTCAAGCCGAACGTTGTTATCTGTCAAACCATTGAGCAAAAAGTCATAATAATCGAGAGTGGCAATCAGCTTGTTTTTTCTCAGTACCTTGACCTCTCTCAAGGTTCCTTCTACCGTTGGTCCGCCTGCTGCATAGATTGCATTGTAGACGGTAGATAGCCCACTTATCGTATAGGATCCCGGCTTTTTCAAGGCCCCAACCAGGTTTACATTGATGGTACGAACCTGTGCCAATGACAATTGAACAAAAGTCTTAGGGTCAGCAGCTACCAGGTCCTTATATACAGTACCCAGGCTTACTTTCACCCGGTCCTGTGCTTTCCTCATTGTCAGACCTGAAAGGTAAACAGGTCCTACATTACGCAACATTACAAAACCAGAAGAATTAATGATCTCTGCATAGCTCTTTTCGGACTCGCCATAAACATTGATCACGATGTAGTCCGTAGGACCCAATACATAATCTGAGGGAGGCGCCGTGTTTTCTATGCTGGCAAAAAATAGCTCATTTCCTGCACTGCTAAATAGGTCATATCCAAAATATGGAAGGCCTTCGTCTATGGGTTCATTCGTAGCAGGCGGTGGATCGTTTTCTTGGATAGGTGTTTCTCTGACGACATCAATTTTCTGTTTGTCCAGGTCGGCTATCCTTTCACTTAGTTTTAGGACCTCCGACTCAGAAACGCCTCTGGATCTTGCCAGCAAATAAAGATCTTGCTCAGTGTAACCTGCTTCACGAGCCTTGAAGAGGAGCTGCTTGATTTGGACATCTGATAGTGCATCAACATCCAAAGCGAAAACATCCGCATCAATCTGCGCATATGCAGGGGTCATTAAGCATGTGATCATGCAAAAGAGACCAAACAAAAATCCTGTTGATCTGTACATAAATTTCATTTTCTTTTCTGAAGACACTCCTTTTGTGTACTTAGTTGAATGGCGAAAGGTTTGCTGACCAAAGAAATAGATTTTGCTAATTATTGTTTAGTCGAGAGAACTGAACCTTGAACCATTGCTCTTGAATTCGGGGATCAGTGACTTCAATTGCCTGATCATATCAATCTCACCACCATTATCAAAAGACTCTTTAATGGAAAGCAACATGTAATTGACATATTCATGGTCATTTTCCTGTACTTCTGCCACCATGATCTTAGGGTGATGCGTAGGCTTCGTATTCTCCTTGGTCGACAGTAATTCTTCGTAGAGCTTTTCTCCCGGGCGTAATCCTGTGAATATGATCTCAATGTCCTTCCCTGGCTCAAGGCCGGCCAATGCCAGCATTTTGTATGCCAGATCAATGATCTTCACGGAACCACCCATATCGAATACAAATATCTCTCCACCTTGGGCGATAGAACCAGCTTCTAATACCAATGAACATGCTTCGGGGATCGTCATGAAATAACGAGTAATTTCCGGGTGTGTCACGGTGATCGGACCTCCTTTGGCAATCTGCTTGCTAAACAGAGGAATCACCGAGCCATTGGATCCTAAGACATTTCCAAAACGGGTAGTGATAAAATCCGTTTTTGAAATATGCGTATACGACTGGATGTACATTTCTGCCGCTCTTTTTGTCGCTCCCATGATATTGGTTGGGTTCACGGCTTTATCCGTACTCACAAAAACAAACTTGCTAACACCAAATTCTACTGACAGATCGGCGAGAATTTTAGTCCCGAAGATATTGGTATTGATAGCCTCAAAAGGATGATCTTCCATCAAAGGCACATGCTTGTATGCTGCTGCATGGAATACAATATCAATCTTATTCGATACGAAAATTCGCTCTAGTGACTTTTTGTTAGTGATATTACAAACAATACTCTCAACAAATTTCAAGTGGCCATTTCCCGAATGCAGGTCATGCACAAGGTCATACAAGCCACTCTCAGCTTGATCCAACAAGAGCAAAATTTTGGGTTTGCAAGCTTGGAGTTGCCTCACCAATTCTGCTCCTATAGAGCCCGCAGCACCAGTAACAAGCACTACTTTGCCGGCATATTCTTTTTTCGCATTCTCAGAGAAATAGTTGATTGATGCTCGCCCCAATACCTTCTCAAGAATTCCGGGAACGACTTCTTCTTCCTGTTTATATTCCTCGAAGTTTAGCGGATTCATTTCAATCTGAGTATAAGGATGGATTACTCGAACGGATAATCAACTCATTTATTGACCTTTTGAAAAAATCACTGTATTTACAGTATCTAAAATGATACGAATATCAAGGAATAGTGACCGATATTTGATATAATAGAGGTCATATTCTAGCTTTCTGTAGCTATCTTCCAGGTTCTCCCCATACTTATATTTGACCTGAGCCCAACCGGTGATGCCTGGCTTGATCATGTGGCGTAAGTCATAAACAGGCATTTCTTTTTTAAGTTGTTCTACAAATACTTTTCTTTCTGGCCGAGGACCGATCAAACTCATATCTCCTTTAAGAACAGTCCAAAATTGAGGCAGTTCGTCAAATCTAAACTTTCTCAATATTTTACCAAAAGGAGTTACCCGAGCATCATTTTTTGTCGCCATAATCGCTCCGGATTTCTTCTCAGCATCAACCACCATAGAGCGTAATTTCAATATCGGAATCTCTTCTCCACCTTTTCCAACACGAAGCTGTTCAAAAAAAAGTGGGCCAGGATTAAAAAAGATATTTAAAATGGCAATGAATGGAAGTACAATTAAGAGAAAAAGTAAGCCAAATAAAGCTGAGAAGATATCAATAAGCCGATGTGTGCCCTTATAAACCAGATTGTAATTGGTTCGGGTAAATGGAAAGAAACGATAAAGGTTATTTCCTAGTCTTCTGATAGGTATGGCAAGGTTCACTGACTCGTAAAACCGTAAATAACCGTAAACTTCTATGCCTATTACGGAACAATATTCTGTGATCCTGGAAACGTAATTGGGCATATTCTTGTACTCATTGTATGCCAGAATTACAATATTCAACCTAGAAGCTTTTAGGTTATCAAGAATTGTCCTGAAATCTTCAATCTCTTTGTTATCATCATAAATCTCTTCATGCAGTATTTTGTACCCGTGCGAATCGAAATCAAATGTCTCCTTCAAAAAGTCAATACACTCCGATTCTCCAAGGATCATAGCGTTGGTATGGAGTACAGGCTGATGAATTACTTTGATATAAAAAAGACGCCAGCTCGTGACCAAAAGAGGAAGGGAAAGAACGAGAAATATGGCTTTTAAATCATTCTGAGGAACGCGTGGAACAATAGATGAAGACAGGAAGAGAACTGTGTATACCAGGATGGATACAAACAAGATCAAATCCAACCGATCTATAGAGCTGGCGATTTTCAAGTCATAAGTTTTGAATACGGCATTCAAAAGTGAGCTTAAACCAAGAAAAATCCCCGTAGTAATGTAAAACTGAGTATCAATTTCTTTCCCAATAAGAAAATAATAGAGGTAAATCCCTGCTACTCCGATAATGTGGTCGATCAGAAATAAGAAAATCTTTCTCTCCGAAATGGAAAAATGGAAGTTGATTGACTCTGAGAATCTTGCCATGAGCCCGCAAAATTAAGCAATTAACTATTTTATAAAAAGCTTGAGCCCAGCAAGTAAATCAGCAAATAAACAGTTGAATGATAAGCTCTTAGCTTTTGTTTTTTAAGCTTAAACTAGGATGCTTAATATTTTCACATATTGTAGTAAACATCACTTTAAAAGCCAGTAAACAGTATTGCTGAACAGAATCCTGCCAAGCAAAAATTAACCTCATCATATGACCTATGAAAATAGACTTTAGCTTTCTGAAACCTTTATGACTTCCTCAAGATACTGTGCTGACAAAATGTTTTTATCAAAATGACTTTTCGCCACTGTTCGGGCGCGGTTGCGCAACTCCATATCAAGATCCGAATCGTGGTATTCGATCAAAAGATCAGCCAACTCC
This sequence comes from Cytophagales bacterium, assembly GCA_033344775.1. Lineage (NCBI taxonomy): Bacteria > Pseudomonadati > Bacteroidota > Cytophagia > Cytophagales > Cytophagales bacterium. The sequence goes on from JAWPMT010000005.1 coordinate 2,397,184, forward strand.
TCCGGCTTATTGGGATCCAGAGTAAACCCCAGTTGGTGCTCTTCCAGAAAGTCTTTTATCCAACCATTTGTGTTTTGAATTACAGGGACTCCAGCCGCAAGTGATTCAAAGAGCTTATTCGGAGATGAGGTATCCAACACAGGTAATCCCTTTAAAGGGATTAGAGAGAATTTTGCATTTAGTACGTACTGAACAAGATTCTTTTTAGGCATTAAACTTTTAAATATCAGATTACCTACCTCATTTTCCTTGGCAAGTTCGACCAACTCTTCACGCTGTTGCCCATCTCCTATCAGTACGATTTTAACATCCTCCCTACCTCGATCCTTCAGGACTTTGGCAGTATTGTATAGCCAATATGAATTATTAACCTCGCCAATATTTCCAGTATAGATGGAATAGGAACGTGAAGCAAATTCAATATTGGAATCATCCGCTTTCTCTGGATCAAAGAGGTCGAGGTTAGCTGTATTAGTTATCGAAATTACGTTTTTATGCCCATGTTTATTCTTTATATAGTCGCGCATTCCTGGGGAAAGTGCCACAATAAGCGAAGAAGAATTATAGCAAAACTTTTCCATTGCTCTGGTTAGAGCGATTATGGTTTTATTTTTCAAAATCCCTAACTCGATGGCGCCATCAGGCCAAAGGTCCCTGGCCTCAAAGATTAATTTCTTTCCACGTAACCACCTTGCGAGCAGACCTGGGATTCCTACAGTTATGGGGCCAGAAGAAGCAATAACAATATCAGCCTTTAAGGTAACAGCATAAAAACAAGAGAAGAATGCATAGGTTAAGAATCCAAGAACTCTCTTTAAAACACTGTCCTTATTACTGGTCCTGACATTAATAATTTTGACTTTGATCCCATCAAAATATTGGGTTTCCAATAGCTTCTCAGCTTCCAGATCAGATTTCGCAAACACACTCGATACTACCGTCACCTCATGGCCTTCTTCCACCCAATTCTTTGCAAATTCATAAACCCTTGTACCCCAGGAACCATTAGGGGTAGAAAAATACTGATAGAAATATAGGATTTTCATTAGTTCAAGCGCCGCAAGGTCTCAACAATTCTATTTGCAGCCTTCCCATCCCACAATTCAGGGATCTTGCCTGTTTTCCATCTACCAGATAACAGGGTCTCCATTGCAGGAGGAATATTTTTCGGATCAGTACCGATCAATTCATTTGTGCCAATATCAATGGTCTCCGGCCTTTCCGTATTGTCTCTTAAAGTCAAACATGGGACACCCATTACAGTGGTCTCTTCAGTAATCCCACCTGAATCAGTAATTACGGCAAGGGCATGCTTTACCAAATAATTGAACTCCAGGTAAGACATGGGTTCTACTAGTTTCAGTCTTGCATCATCAATCCCCAGGTTTTTGAATATTTTAGCCGTTCTTGGGTGTATAGGAAAAACAATTGGATGCGAACCGGAATTCAATAAAATAGCATTCATGAACTCCTTGAGTTTTTCCTCCTCATCAACATTCGCAGGACGATGCATGGTCATCACAAAGTATTGACCTTTCTCAAGACTGGCATTGCGCCAAACTTCAGGCATTGCTAGGCGATCCATATTGGCCTCAAGGGTATCAATCATGGTATTACCTACAAAAAAAATCTGCTCTCCGCTGATCCCGGATTTCCTGAGGTTTTCATTAGCTGTTTCCGAAGTTGTAAAAAAGTAATCAGTGATGCTATCTGTAACCATACGATTGATTTCTTCGGGCATGGTTATATCAAAAGATCTAATGCCCGCTTCTACATGAGCAACTTTGATGTTCAGCTTTTTTGCAGCGATTGAGCAAGCCATGGTTGAAGTTACATCGCCAACAACCAGGGTTAAATCGCAAGGATTTTCTAGCAGCAGGGCTTCGTATCTGGTCATGATTTTGGCCGTTTGTTCGGCTTGGGTTCCGGAACCAGATTCAAGATTAACATCAGGCATAGGGATATTTAGTTGTTCAAAAAAGTCACCTGACATTTTCTTATCATAATGCTGTCCTGTATGCACCAGACGGTACTTTAAATTACTATCTCCTACTCGATTAATTTCATGAATGATTGGAGCAATCTTCATGAAATTTGGTCTGGCACCCGCGATGATATCAACTAACATGGAATTATCTCTAAGTTTAAGGAATCTTGAAACTTGATTTCTAGTTTTTGCGCCCCTATGAGGTTATCAAAGCCTTTAGCCATATGATAATTTTTCATTTGGTTTTTTGTTGTATCAATTAAAACCCCAAGAAGCTATTAACTCTGACATTACTATCTAATTCTTTCAAAAGTAGGCACATACGAAAGGCAAAAATATGGATATCCTAAAAAAATCTCCTGCAAACTCTCCTTCTGTCTTGGCAAAATTGACTGCAGGGCTTTCTAAACATTCCACGGTTAGCTTTTTTTATACAGGTCCAATACCAAACCTCTTATAGATTCCCATTTGAATGCCTCAATTGCTTTGAATTGTAGAGTGACCATTGCCGCTCGACCTTTTTCAGACCACCGATATTCATGTATGCCCAAAATCTCCTGCCGGAGGTCCTCGGAATTATCATTAGTAGGCGAAAAAGGTACTATTAGTGGGCTTTCTTCACTGCTTACATCCAAAAAATCTCTAAACTCATTGATGGAATGTTCATATCCAATGACTGGGACTCCATGAATCAATGCTTCAATATATACAATCCCAAAAGACTCACTCATGCTGGGTACAACCAAAACTGACCCGTCAGACAATTGATTATAAATTTGTTCCTTATCGAGCTGTCCTTGAAATTTAATATTTCTTCTGTTCTGTGCTGCCTGCTGAACCTTGCTTCTAAGTTCGGAACCGTCCCCACATATTATCAAGTTCATGTCCGTGTCAATTATCGCATCGATTACGAGATTGACGCGTTTCCTAGACACAAGCCCTCCGATATAGCAGACATTTTTATTGAACTCAGGTGTATTGATGGATTCAGGGACATATATACCATTGTAAATATGTCTGCCGTCTTTTTCAGGAGGCAAGTCCAATCCTAGTTTTAGGCCTTTCTCCCGGTCGACCGCCGAAACATGAATGACATGATCCATTCCATTTACTACATGATTGAGATGGTTAATGAACCTTCTTTTAACATGTACTTTAGGATCATACATATGATAACTATGGATGGTCAATATCTTCTTAGCCTTACACTTTTGCCCTACAAAACATAATGCAAACGCACCATGTAATCCATGTATATGAATGACGTCATACTTGCTTAAATCAACTGATGCCACTCGAAAGGCATAGTAAAAAAATTTCAACACCCCCAAGTAGCCGTTATGGATAAACCTGGACTTCAATAGAGCCCCTGGAAAGGAGATAAGAAACTTAAAAAGATTGCCAAATGTCAGATCAAAGCCGTAAAACGTACTACTTTCATTGTCAACACTACTGGATTGCTCTAGTCCGGTAACAAGCACATCGACTTGATTCGTAGGTTCTTTTTTTAACTCGTCATAGAGTTCGGTGATATGACTGGAAATCCCACCGAAGTTTTTGGACTTTCTACTTGTAATAAATGGGCCAACTAATAATATCTTCAAAACATTCTTAATTACTATGGAGGCGAAGGGAAGAGAAATTCAACTTGCGTCCTGCGAAAATCAATATCCCCAGGAAAAACCAACTAACATTCCAAACGAAATCCACGAATCCGCCGACAATGGGTACATTCATCATAAAATATACCATCAGAGCAACGGAAAGGTAGTTGCCTGGCTTTCTGATTATCCAGTTGTGGATTAAACCCACTATAAACCCGACGAAAAATGGACTGATCATTAAGCCAAACTGGCCAAAGTTGGCATAAGCTTCTCCAACGAATAAAGTATTCATCACACCCGCAGTACCTGCATCAACTCCATCCTCATACCTTAGCTCCATGATCGCTCTGGCGGACCGCTGATGTTCTAAACCAAAAGAAGAAACGATCCAGTTGGGGAAACTCGCGCCATTTAAGAAAGCAATCTGTTCTGGGAAATATAGGAAAGTGAGAAATAAACCCATTGTGGGAACAAAAACTATTCTACCTATTAATCCAGCGGTAAGTGATAGATGGACTTCTCCTGATACCAAAAAGTACATAACCATAACCCCTAAAAATGATATCAAACCAATTTTAAGGGATTGAATAACTCCTATTTTTTTACCAGTAATGATGTAGTAGTTCAGCACCAGTGCAATTAAATAAAAGACAAGTGGTGCTTTCTCTCCATTAAAGCCTTCTGAATAAATACCCCATGATATGCTAATTATCGTCAAAAAGAGGTAGTTAAAGTTATTTCGATTCCTTAAATAGATATTGAAGAAAACGAAAGAGCACAAGACTGAAAGCACATGGAATAACAGGTTCTTGATATATGGCACACCTGTAAATTCAAATTTTGAGGTGAATCTAGCCCTTAAAAGATCCTCTTCACTGGCCCCTGTCAACATTTTGAAAAAAGGCACTTCAGGCACATAGAGTGTAGTGTATAACCCGGAAGCGATGGAAATCACCAGGCAAAATATCCAAAATTTATAGTTGTAACTTTTTACAGAATTCTGTTTTTCACTGTAAAAGTTATCAAGTCGTTCCTTTGGACTCTTCTTAAATAGAATCGAAGCGATTTTCACCCCAATGGGTAAGGTCAATAAGACATACGATACGGCATAAAATACCTGAAGTGTCAATAAGGTGGTTTTATTATTAATAAAGTATACATCGGCTCCTATAACGATCATAGTTACTCCGACGTAACATACAAACATCAACCAGAAGTAATAAATAAAGCTTACAATAGACAGCTTATTGAAAGACATACTTCCACAAGACCACTTAAAAAGAAAGAAGCTGAGAATAGGTACGATTACCGATAATATGTAGAACCAGGTCACGAAATTGAATTTATTTCATAAAAGTTTCTAAATATTTGAATCGTTCTGTCCAGCTAACGTGTTTTTTATTTTCATAAATCCATTGCTGTCGTTCACTGATATCCTGAACATCTAGCTCTTGAAATAATTCGATAGCCCCGGAGATATCATCTACAACCCAACCAAACTTATTTTCTGAGACAAACTGTTCGGCTGAACCTCCGCTATAAATAACAAGTGGTAAATGATACGAAATACTTTCTATGTATTTGTAAGGAAAAGCATGTTTATAATAACCCTCAGTTAGGCGAAGGTCAAGAAATACATCATGACTATCATAAAGATCTTCAAGATCCGGTCCACTCTTATGTACGATTGTTACCTGGTCAAAACTATACTCTTGAAATGTATCTTTCACCTCTACCCATTCATACTCTCTACAACATACGGTGAGTTTTAACTTTGGTGATGAATTAACTAATTGTAAGGCAAATTCCAGGTTATAAAAAGGAGGCAACACTCCTCCAACATAAAGCAGGCTGATGCAATCATCTGCTCGCTCTTTTTTTGTGAAAGGTTTGGAAAGCGTTGATTCCTGTAACCCAGGGTGAAAAGGAATTAAGCTCAATCTTTTCTTTTTGTTTGGAGGTAAATATTCTCCTATGCTTTGCGTTGGCAACAAAATATGGTCAACGTACTTTGCAATAAAGCTCCATTCTATCTTATGAAACGTATTTTTTAGAACACCTTTCCAACCTCTTATTTCAAATCCCGGAAACCTCCAGTATAGATCTCTATAAAACATAAAGAAAGTGACGTTGTACCTTTTTAGCATTACAAACAACCACATATCAGACAACCAAAACAGGGAGCCCTTTCTAATTTCATGGAGGAAAAAAGGCATATTGAAGGATTCTATGTAGATGTAATCAGGCCTAAACCCATTGCGCAATTCACGTATTAAGTTAAGATTCGCCTGGTATCTCTCTCTTGCGTTCCCATGGATAAAACGGTCATGCTCATTTTTCCTGCCTTTTAGAAAATTGAATACTTCAAGTGGTCTCTTGGCACTTGCAATATTCTGGTCTTCAGATAATGATCGCGGGAAATAGTAAATCATCTATCTTTTTTTTTGAAAAGCCATATCATCAAGAAGAATGCAAAAACAAAGCTAATCCCCCGATGGAAAGAAATCATTTTAATAAGAAGATCAATATCCGCTTCAATGAATTTGGCAACAACAGCAACGATAATCAACACAGAAACAAAAAAGATTTGAAAAATTACCTCTTTCTTCTCCTCTCCTAGTGTTCGAAAAACACTGATCAATGTGTTTACTATATAACTTACTGCATACCCAAAAATAAGAACACGTGATATCCAGACGACATCACTCCACTTTTCATCAAGCAGCAGATCCACAGCATACGGCACCAACAAATAGGCTATCCCAAACATGAATACCGCCAAAACCATTTGAATCTTTAAGTAATTAAAGAAAAATTGTTTGACTTTACGAATAACGGGATTTCCGTCCGAATCAAACCCTTGTCTTCTGAAAATATCAGATACAGATTTGGATATAGTCGTTTCAGGTATCATCACAACGCGCTTGGCCAGTGTGAATTGACCTAAGACATTGTTTCCAAAGAGTCCTGCAACAATAAAATCCGCCGACCTAACAGCAAGTACGTTCAGGAACTTAGATGGCAGAATATACTTGGGATAATTCCTATAGTTCCATGCAACTTCTTTTAATGAAGGTAAGCGTATTGCTTCTTTGACCTCCTGAATATCAGAAAGAAGAATTTTAATGAAACAAATGAAGACAAACGTAAATGACAGCAGTTTGGCGAGTACAAGAATCTCGAAGCTTGCATCGAACCAACCCAACAACACCGCAAGTATATTGTAGGTGATGACAGGTACAAATGTCACCATTGACATCCACATTATTTTTGTGAATCGGTTAAAGTATAAAAAGACACTTTTCTCCAGGAGATTCAAGATAGTGCTGACCCACAAAACCAAAAATGTAATTATTGCTGATCCATTGATGGTAAAAAAGAAGTCTATTACTTCGAAATGTTGTAGTAAGTAAAAGCTTCCAAGAAGAGGAATGGATCCAAGGAAAGTAAGCAAGAAACTCAGAATAAGTAGCTTCTTGGCTTCACCCATCCGCTTAGAAACGATAATGGCAAGATCATACTTTAATGAACCGATCTCCGATAAAATGATAGAAGTAGAGTTGAAAAGCGCAATCGCCCCTATTGTTTTGGGATCATAAAGATTCGCTATCACCGGAAGGAAAAGTATCGGCACTACCTGAGCCAGTGTCTTAAAGGAGATAAGCGGCAATAGCTTCTCCTTCAAAAAGGTTATATAAAGTATTTTCCCTTGACTCATTAGATGGGAATAACTTCATCAATTAAAAACAACCTTGTTATTAGCATCTCAGCATTAGTAACCTAGCTTCTCTGCAATGGATCCAAGAATCTTGACTTTTCCTTTATCCAGATTTTTAACTTGCTCCTTACTTCGATTCATATTAGCTGCAGATCGAGAGACAAGGTTGGACTCATTCACATTGATCGAAACTCCAAGATATTCAGTAAGCCGCTGGTTGATCGCTTCAGCATCGTTTACGATATCTTCCATCTTGATGATTAAGCCTTCAGTTTCGCTATCTAAAAATTTTGTGAAAAGGGAAATAATCTGATCCGCATTGACATTCAAGTCATGGCTACCCCATTCTTTTGACGCGTAACTAGAGATGATATCAAAGGGATTACGCACCAAGGTAATGAACTTGGAACCTGGCAAAACAGCCTTCAACCCTTGATGATATAAGAAATTGTAAGGCGTATGTTCTACGTTATACGGTGCCTCATACTCTCTTGTCAGCTTATCCCACATCGAACGGAAAGCCTCATCAAACTCTTTGTGTGAAAGAGTCGGGCATTGATAGAAATTGGGGAATAGCTTACGTACTGAGCTTACCTTTTTAGCATAAAGAAGACGCAAAAGGTAATTACTATTACCAATCCACATTCGCTTTTCTGGAATTACTCTAAGTTCCTTTAGAAAACCATCAAGGATTTTGATGTTCTCCGTTTTAGGCAAAGTATTCAGTCGTGTTCGATGGTAAGCATATAAATTGAATTGCAGGAATTTTTTGTAGAAAGTCACGAATCTGGATATCGCATCATGTGACCAATAAGGGTCCCAATCATCAGTTAGTCGTTTTCTAAGGTCTAACACCCCGTGTGGATCCGTGAAAAACCTTAGCTCATATTCAAATCTATCCAGGCCATTGGCTTCGAGAATCCTGGATAGAAGAGTAGTTCCTGACCTTCCTGTACCTCCTATGAAAATTGTATTTCCGTTCATTCAGAATAAATTACTTATCCTTTGAACTGAGATAAACTATCTACTATATATGCTATCTCTGCGTCCGTTATTTCAGGATAAATAGGTAAGGAGAGCTCTGTTTCCTGAAGGTCATGAGCATTGGGGAAATCGCTCTGTTGGAATCCAAATCGATTGTACGCCTTCATAAAAGGCATGGCTTTGGGGTAGTGGATTTGAGTAGGCACTCCCTTATTTTTCAAAAACTCTTTCAATTCATCCCTCTTGGGGGATTTGATTCCATAAACATGGAAACTATGCTTACTATTTGGTCGTACTTTAGGGACAGTGATATCCTCAACCGAAGCTAGTAACTCAGTATACTTCTTTGCGACTCTGATCCTCGCATCAGTCCACTCTATAAGCCTGGGAAGCTTAACGTTGAGAATTGCAGCCTGTAGCGTGTCCATTCGAGAGTTAATCCCTTCTATTTCATGTTGGTGCTTAACCAAAGATCCATGATTTGCGAATTTCTTACATTCTTCAGCTAATTGGTCATCATTAGTCACCATGCATCCCGCATCACCATAGGCTCCTAAATTTTTACCGGGGTAGAAACTGAATGTGGCGATATCTCCCCACAACCCTGCTACTTTCCCGTCCACCGCTGACAAATGACTCTGAGCACAATCCTCCAAAACCTTAATTCCATGCTTTTTGGCTATCTGCATAATAGCCGGCATATCACACATTTGACCGTATAAATGTACGGGTATGATTGCTTTGGTCGCCGAGGTGATCTTCGCTTCAATCTTTGTGACATCAATGGTGTTGAATTCATCAATGTCCACAAAAACTGGTGTGGCTCCCGTCTGAGTAATTGACTCTGATGTGGATATCCAAGAACTGGCCGTAGTGATCACTTCATCTCCAGGACCTATACCCATCATTCGCATGCTGATGTATAAGGCGTCAGTTCCATTGGCACATGGAATGCAATGCTTTACTCCTACAACTTCTTGAAAATTGTTTTTGAATTCCTCAAGGATAGGCCCTCCTATGAAAGAAGTGTTTTCAAGAATAGATTGAATTGCCTCATCTACCTCTTCCTTAATGCTGTAGTATTGCGCTTTTAGATCAACAAACTTTATCTCCATTACTTCAATTTTCTTGCCGGATTTCCCACATAAACTCCGGGCTCATCAATGTCTTTAGTCACCACGGCCCCTGCACCAATTACTACATTGTCACAAATAGAAATAGGTAGAATCGTCGCATTAGAACCGATAGAGACGTTCGACCCGATATGGGTTTCTTTCCAAAGGGATTGATCACCACCTGCTGGTCCTCCTTTTGAAAAAAGGTCATTGATGAACATCACACCGTGTCCTATAAAGCAGTTTGCTCCAATGTTGACTAGTTCACAAATAAATGTGTGTGACTGTACTTTGGTTCCTGCACCTATCTTCACGCCTTTCTGAATTTCTACAAAAGGGCCCACGAAGCATTTCTCACCAATTTCACACTCGTAGAGGTTGACTGGCTTAACAACGGTTACGCTCTCGCCAAACGCAACGTCTCTTATAGAAGCTTCATAAATTTTCGGATCATTCATTTCTCATTGAACGATATATACTGTCTATAATTTCAACGGTCTTTAGCCCTTCGAAAGAGTTTGTGTTGATCACAGCTCCTTTTTGCATTACATCTACCAGATTCTCATATACTTTGTCATGATTAGACATAGAACCTTGGTAAGTACCATAGTTGTTCGCCTTATTGCCCTCAGGCAAGTTTTCTATTTTTTGGCCTTCCAGGTTTTGATACTCAAGTTCATTGAGGTATTGTCCACCAATCTTGATGGTGCCTTTTTCACCGAATATTGTTAGAGAACCCTCCATGTTCTTTCCGTAACTATTCACAGTATAGTTGATCGAACCTAATGCTCCGTTATGAAACTTGAGAATGACCACTCCAGTATCCTCAAACTCGATAATATCTTTATGTTGGAAATTTTCAGAAAATGCCTGAACAGTTCGGACATCTCCTACTAACCAATACAACAAATCTATAAAATGACTGAATTGCGTATAAAGTGTACCACCATCCAGCTCATTTGTTCCTTTCCAGGAGTTTTCGTAATAGGCAGGGTTTCGATTCCAAAAGCAACTCAAATGGACATTTTGTACTTTGCCAAGTTGACCACTTTCGATCAATTCTTTCACCGCATGGACTGGAGGGTTAAATCGATTTTGCTTGATTGCAAAAAGTCTTTGATTGCTAGATTCAGCGGCTTTAATCATCTCTCCACAATCATGAACATTGATGGCCATTGGCTTTTCACACAATACATTTACACCAGCTTTGAGTGACTTAATACTATGCACAGCGTGCAGTCCATTGGGAGTACAGATCGCTACTATGTCCAGTTGATCTGCTTCTTGCTTAAGCATTTCATCCAAATCATAGTAGGCCTTCGCTTCATATTCCTCTGCCAGCTTATCTGCCTTTTCCGGAACATTATCACACACCGCGTGCAAAATACCATTGTTCTTTACATGAGATGCATGTCTTTGAGCTATTCTTCCGCAACCTACAATACCAAATTTCAAGCTACTCCTCATTATTCACTAATTTCATTGATTTGTGTATTCGTTCGTACGCTATCACGTAAGGAACTGCGTACATTCCCTATCAGGGCCATTACAATTACATAAGCCACACCTAATATCAATCCAAGTATAGCGGATAGGATAACAATGGTACTCCTACGAGGAGCGGTTCTCTCATAGGGTACATTTACTGCCTGAACTTCAGAAAAAACCGGTGTATTTTGTTTTACTTGAATTTTGGCCTGTTCCAACTGTTTACCAAGTTCAATGTAAATATTCGATGCAAAATCATATTCGGATTCTAAAACCCTTAGGCGATTTTCAACGAAAGAAGAAGAAATATCCTTGTTCTTATCTTTAAACTCTGCCAGCTTTGTCTGAACTTTTTCAAACTCAATTTTCTTCTCCTGAAATTGATTAGTAACAAAGGTTAGTTGTTCCTTCGCTTTGCTAATCCTAAAATCAATGATCTGTTCTTGCAAAAGGTTTTTTGCGTGATTAGTCATTTGTGCTGACATCAAAGCTGCTGGCATTGTAAAACTGATTCCTACTACCTGCTCTTGCTTATCCCAGTTTACTGATAATTGGTCCGAAATCCTTTTTAGGTGCTCAAATTGTGTTTTGTTCAATTGAATGAATCCATGCTCCGTCTCAACCACATCCTTACCCTTTCCAACGACTAACTCTCTTAATGTTGATTTGATAAAATCAGTGGAGTAGTATTTAATCGCTTCAAGCAAGGATCGTCTATAGACATTTTCGTAATAATCTGCATAAGTCAAGTCTCCCTTTTCAGGAACTGTAATGACTACATCAAGCAGATCGAGTCTAAAATCGACAGAACTCGCGATTTTAGAATAGAGCGCTGGTGGGATTTCAGATGAACTTCCGCCCATTGAAAGGTTGATCCCCGCAAGAGACGCTAAACCTCCTAAATTCGAAGGATTAATGCCATCGGAAGACTGAGGTATAAAAACGCCGGAAGACTTCCACTGTATAGGGGAAAAAATCGCAACGAACAACCCAAAAAAAAGAACAATTATATTGACGATGATGATCTTCTTTCTTTTATCCAAGATCAACTTCAGCAATTCCAGTAGGTCAATTTCACTAGGTTTTTCTGTAGCGTTGATATCTGACATAAGATCTTAAAATAATTAGATTTTATCAATCGTGCTATAATCTTCCATCTACCTTATCCTTAGACAAGGTTGACTTCACATCGTAGATTACAGGATCACCTGAAATCGCATCTATAAACTCATCATCAAATTCATCATGAGATACGGCTAAAATCAAACCATCGTAATTGGTCTTATTCAGATGTGCTTTCTTGGATAAAGTGACTCCATACTCTTCTTGAACCTCACTGGCCTCAGCCCATGGATCATATACATCTACCTTAATATTAAAATCCTCCAATTCACGAATGATATCAATCACTCTGGAATTTCTAATATCTGGGCAGTTCTCTTTAAATGAGATACCAAGAACTAGCACAGATGCATCTACTACTTTTTTGCCTTTCTGTAAAAGTAATTTCACTAGCGACTTGGCCACAAATGGACCAATGGAATTATTCAATCTCCTACCTGCCAGCAAAATTTGAGGATGGTATCCTACTGCCTCTGCTTTTTGTGCTAAATAATAAGGATCTACACCTATACAGTGACCACCAACAAGACCAGGCTTAAAGGGTAAGAAATTCCATTTCGTGCCTGCCGCTTCCAAAACATCTGAGGTATCTATACCCATTCGATCAAAGATCATTGCCAGTTCATTGATAAAGGCAATATTGATGTCTCTTTGTGAATTCTCAATGACTTTAGCAGCCTCAGCAACTTTGATAGAGCTTGCTTTAAAAGTCCCTGCAGTAATAATGGTTCCATAAAGCTTGTCAACCCTATCAGCCACCTCCTCATTAGAGCCAGAAGTCACCTTCAAAATCTTAGTGACGGTATGCTCTTTGTCACCTGGATTAATCCGTTCTGGTGAATAACCACAAAAGAAATCAACGTTATATTCGAGGCCTGAAACCTGCTCCAATACGGGGACACAATCATCTTCTGTGGCTCCTGGGTATACCGTAGATTCGAAGATTACAATATCTCCTTTTTTTAAGACAGATCCAACCGATTTAGATGCCGAAATCAGGGGATCAATATTCGGCCTATTGTATTGATCGATAGGTGTAGGAACTGTTACTACATATATATTGCAATCAGCAATGTCCTGCATATTGGTCGTCAAATACAACCCATTCTGCTGTCTATCTTCGACCAAAACTTTTTGTAAGAGGTCATCCTCAATTTCCAGGGTTTGGTCATGCCCTTTTTTTAATTCCCTAACCCGTGTATCATTGATATCGAAACCTACGGTGCGGTATTTTTCAGCAAAAGCGACTGCTAAAGGCAATCCTACATATCCAAGTCCAATTATTGCGATATTATCTTCCATTAAATTACGATTCGGAGTTAAGGTCTAATTTGTCAAGTTGTTAATCAGGACTGCAATGGTTCCGATGCCAGTAGCCATAGTAATGATTTCTCCAGGACTCAACTTTCTTCGAAATGGTTTTGTCGGAATAACCAGCTCAGAACCCGGTTTTATCTCCGGAAAATTCTTAAACCACAAGAATCGTCCGGTTTTCCGAGCCGAACCATTTGCATAGATCACATAAGCCTTCCCTTTTCTTGCTCGATCTGAGAATCCTCCTGAAGAACTAACGAAATATTTGAAAGATGCCCCTTCTTCATATCGGATCGTACTCGGATATAATACTTCACCTCGCACTCGGATTGTTTGCAGTTCTCTTGGAATGCTGAGTACATCGCCCTCTTTCAAAATCAAATCATAGACTCCTCCAGGTTCGGATAAAATATTTTGCAATTCGATACCAATGGACTCTTGCATTTTGAATCCATCACCTATTGATTCAATTAAAGTATCTTTCTCTAATACCTTTGCGAGATCTTCTCGTCGAATTTTTGAAGCAACTGATGTTTCATCAGAAACACCACCTTCTCCTTTATCCACGTAATATTCAGTTCGCCTGATTAGTGTTGCACCAGATACATATGCAAAAGAAGTCATACCTCCAGCCCTTTCCAGCACATCTGATATTCGTTCATTTCGCTTTCTAAGTGCGTATTTACCAGGATAAGTCACTTCTCCTTCAATCTCCACAATGGTTTGTTTTTCATAAACAGGTGAACGCCTGATCACAACCAGATCAAAAGGCTGAAGCTCAAAAGAGGCGTCTTCATCATCCAGCAATAAGTTCTCGTCGATGGCAAAATTGAAAATCTCGGAAACATCATTGGACTTATCGACCTGTGAATCAGAAATTCGCCGAGCTACTTCTACAAATGATTTTGCTGCTGACTCTTCAAAACCGCCAGCGAGATATATCAAATCCTCGACACTCATACCAGCAGTGAAAGGGTATTGGCCCGGCTCACGAACTTCACCTTGTATGCTCAAAGTATATGCTTCTCTGAGATCAAAAATGGATTGTAGCTTTATCAAATCCTCTTCTTGCAAATCAAGGTTGAAGTTTCCGGCCAATAGTTCTTTCGGAGAAAAAGCAATAGATTTCAGCTCAAAGTTTTCCAACTCACGAAGAATGATACCTCTTTCCAGGTATGCGTCTCCTCTGAACCCTCCAGCCAGCTCTATCGCTTCGGACAATTTCATTCCTTCCTTGATCTCGAATTCGCCGGGGTGATTGACCGCTCCTTCTACTCGGAATCTCTTTTGGAAACTACCTTGAATTTCACCAACATCCACCATATCGCCTGACTTGATCTCAAAAGCCGAGAAATCGTTCGACTCTACAGTTTTCACCGTACGAATGTTCTCGAGGTTTCTACGAATAGAGATAGATCTTTGATAAGCTTTTTCATTCATCCCTCCGGCATATCTGATTACGTCCGACAGGAATTCACCGGGCTTAGTTTCATAGATAGCAGGTCGTTTCACCGCTCCATCAACGGTCACCCTGTTACCATAAGGAGGTACTAGTAATACATCTTGATCTTGAAGGTTGATGCCGCTGCCAGTCCCATCAAGCAATAGGTCATACAAGTCTACCTCTTTGAACAACTTTCCACCTCTCATGACCTTGATATCACGAAAACTACCGTTTTCCGTTGGACCTCCTGCTAGCTGCATTACATTGAGGACGCTCCCAAAAGATGAGACTGGAAAAGCTCCGGGATTCACAACCTCACCAACAACATTAACCGTAATCGTTCTGATCTGTCCGAGACTAACCTGGGCATATGAGCTTTCACCCAAAGTGCTGTAAATGGATTTTAACCTTTGTTTAATCCGTCGATCTGCTCTGTCCAGGGTATATCCATTGATATATACCGGGCCTATGTTGGGAATAAAAACACTTCCTTGTGGGCTAACATCCAACACAAAAGATTGCTCGGACGAACCCCAAACATCTATGATGAGTTGATCGCCAGGCCCTAAGAGGTAATCCGGACTTGGGGCAATGTTCAAGCTAGGTTCAAAGCCATTAAAACTTCTTTTGAAAAATTCTAATCCAAAAACCTGCAATTCATCAACCGCCGTAGTATCCTCCAGGAGGATGTCAGCGAATGGATCAAATGACTCTATCGGATCATTGTTCCTCGAGAATGTCCCCGGCTCGTTCTTCCTCAAGCGGTCAATTGCATCATCGTCAGTACCCTTAGATGTCGAAACCGAATTGATGCGCCTTCGAAGTTTGACAATATCCCCTTCTGACATCCCTCTGGCTCTTGCCAATATCTCTAGTTGTGCTTCAGAATAGCCGCTATCTTCGATTCGTGAGATCAGGCTTTCGATTTGAGCATCAGAAAGATCATCAACATTTATCTTTGAAAGATCAGGTATTTGCTGCCCATGAACTGAAAAGCAAAACATACTGGCAACCACCAATATGAAAGCCATTTTCAAATACCTGAAACTTTTATTCATCACTACTTTTAAAAATCAGAGCGCAAATTTAGTCGAAAGATATTTATTAGTACAGGAAATCATTACCCATTAAAGCATGATCAAAATGACATCCTGCTTAAAGAAGCTTACTGAAAATTGAAATCAATAACTTTCATTGCATAACGTAATTTCTCAGCAATTCTTGCTGCATCAAGCCAGGGTACCTTGAGCCATAGTCGAAAACTAACGTGTCCCTTTTACTAGAAAATGAGGATTGAGCAAATCTTCTTTATTATAAACCACCGACTGATTCGTGTTTTTTTGAAGGACTTTACCTCCTGCTTCTTCCACAATTATTTGAGCAGCAGCAGTATCCCATTCCATTGTTGGCGCAAATCTAGGGTAGATATCAGCTTCACCTTCTGCAACCATTAACAACTTCAATGAACTTCCTTTTGAAACGATCTCGGGATCCTTCAGGGACCCCATGAAAGCTTCTGTGTCTTCATTTAAGTGGCTTCTGGAAGCTACAACTTTTAAGCCGACTGATGAGATGTCTTTATTACTCACCTGGATTTTCTCTCCATTCTTGAACGCACCCATGCTCCATACCGCATGGTAAATATCTCCGGTGGCAGGTACCTGGACGACTCCTAAAACCGGTTGATCTTTTTTGATCAAAGCGATATTGACAGTAAACTCTCCATTTCTTTTGATGAACTCTTTGGTTCCATCAATGGGGTCCACCATCCAGAAGTACGGCCAATCAGAGCGCTCAGCATACGAAATAGCCTTTCCTTCCTCACTCAAAACGGGCAGCCCAAGCGGTTCAAGTATCTCACAAATCACTTTGTGAGAAGCTTTGTCAGCCTTGGTCAGCGGGGATTGATCATCCTTTAATGAGACATCAAAATCATCGCTATTATAGATCTCTAGTATCTTGACTGCCGCTTCCTCCGCGGCCTTCTTCGCTAGGTCAAGAAATGTATTTATATCTACCATGATCAAATAATCATTCCGGCAGCAACCGTTTCATTGGTACCTTCATCTACCAATATCACGCTTCCTGTATGTCGATTGACTTTGTAAGCGTCGGCCAAAACAGGTTTTGTGCTTCTCAGTGAGACCCTACAAATGTCATTCATCGTGATCTCCTTATCATCCTCGTCTCGATGTAAGGTATTGATGTTAAGCTTATAGCGAATCTCTTTGACCATTGCCTTCATATCACAACTGGTGTGACGTAGCAGATATTTGGCGCGAGGCCTTGGTCCTTTTTGGTTCAGCCAGCAGAGCATGACCTCAATGTCCTGTTCCATTCGAGGCTTGTTATTGGACCGCACGATCATATCTCCCCGGCCTACATCGATATCGTCTTCCAATGTCATGGTCACGGACATAGGAGCAAATGCTTCTTCTAAAGGGCCATTAAAGGTATCAATGGATTTGATCTTGGAAGTAAATCCAGACGGCAACACTTCTACTTGATCTCCAGGTTTAAATACTCCACCAGCAATTCGTCCTGCGTACCCACGATAATCATGGTATTCATCGTTTTTAGGGCGAATGACTGTTTGAACAGGAAAGCGACAATCGATGTGATTTTGATCGCTTCCTACATGAATGTTCTCCAGTGTGTATAGCAATGTTGATCCTTCGTACCAGCTCATCGCCTCACTTCTATTCACCACATTGTCACCATTCAGAGCACTTATGGGAATGAACCGAACATCCTTCACATCCAGCTTCGAAGCAAAATTCTCGAAATCTGCTTTGATCTTTTCAAAGGCCTCTTCCTTGTAGTCGACAAGGTCCATTTTATTGATACAAACGATCACATGGGGGATTTGAAGCAATGAGGCAATGATAGAATGCCTGCAGGTTTGATCAACCACACCATTTCTCGCATCGATTAGGATAAGAGCAACATTTGCGGTAGATGCACCAGTCACCATATTTCGGGTGTACTGAATGTGACCCGGGGTGTCGGCGATGATGAATTTTCTTTTGGGTGTGGCAAAGTATCGGTAAGCCACATCGATGGTAATCCCCTGCTCTCGCTCATCTTTCAAACCATCCGTCAACAAAGCCAGATCGGTATGACTCAAGCCTTTGCGCTCACTACTCACTTTTACCTGATCTAACTGGTCTTCAAAGATTGACTTGGAATCATACAACAATCTCCCTATCAAAGTGCTTTTTCCATCATCTACGCTTCCAGCTGTCGTAAAGCGTAGCAATTCCATATCTAAGTATCCTGACATGATTTTATTCAGTGATAATTTTAAAAGTAGCCTTCTTTTTTACGATCCTCCATAGCAGTTTCCGAACGCTTGTCGTCTTCCCGATTTCCACGCTCCGTTTGCCTGGCCGATGCAACTTCTTCGATGATCTTCTCCAGGTCATCTGCATCAGACTCTACGCCACCGGTGATAGTAATGTCACCCAGCGTTCTGAATCGGATGTGACGAATTTCAGGGGTTTCGTTCTCCGCAATCTGGATATACTCGGATACGGGTAAGAAAGTATTGTTCCGATAGATAACTTCCCGATCATGAGCAAAATACAATGAAGGGATTTGAATATTTTCCTGATGGATGTATTGCCAAACGTCCATTTCTGTCCAGTTACTCAGAGGGAAAACCCGGAAATGCTCTCCTTCATGATGTTTTCCATTGAAGATATTCCAAAGCTCTGGTCGCTGGTGTTTTGGATCCCACTGCCCAAACTCATCCCTATGGGAGAAGAATCTTTCCTTGGCACGTGCCTTCTCTTCATCTCTTCGTGCACCTCCGATACAAGCATCAAACTTGTTGTCCTCGATTGTTTCAAGTAAGGTTACCGTTTGAATGGCATTCCTGTTGGCATGTTTCCCTTTCTCTTCAACCGCAGACCCCTGATCAATGGAAGATTGAACGGATCCTACAATCAGTTTAGCACCAAGTTCTTCAACCAGATCATCCCTGAATTTAATGGTTTCAGGAAAGTTGTGTCCAGTATCGATGTGAACCAACGGAAATGGGATCTTGGCAGGAGAAAATGCTTTTCTCGCCAAATGTGTTACAACAATGGAGTCCTTTCCGCCGGAAAATAGAATCGCCGGATTTTCAAATTGAGAAAATACCTCGCGTAGAACAAAAATGGATTCTGATTCCAGTTCTGCCAAATGCGTTAGGCTGTAGCTTTTCATGCTTGACTAAATATTTGTGGCTGAATGCTCTGGTTTAACTGGACAAGACATGTTTCCAGTGTCTGCTCAGCTGTATTTACTTTAATATTTGGATTTTTGGGTGCTTCGAACGGTGAATCGATCCCCGTGAAATTCTTGATCAATCCCGCACGTGCTTTTGCATAAAGTCCTTTTACATCTCTTTGTTCGCAAACTTCGAGGGGGCATTCCACAAAGACTTCTATGAAATTTTCGGCACCGACGAGGTTCTTAACCGCTTCACGATCTTCCTCAAAGGGTGAGATGAATGCAGTAAGCACTACGGTACCCGAATCTACGAAAAGTTTTGAAACTTCTGCGATACGGCGAATATTCTCTTTTCTATGACTATCGGAAAAGTCCAGATCATTGTTAAGTCCAGAACGGATATTATCCCCATCCAGGATATAAGTATGCGCTCCTTTGTTAAATAAATCAACCTCCAGTTCGCTGGCCAATGTAGACTTACCCGAGCCTGATAGACCTGTAAACCAGATCAATTTAGGTTGGTACTTATAAGCTACAATCCGATCAGCCTGATCTATTTTATGCTTATGTGGAATGATGTTTTCTCGAAAGTCCAAGAGACAAAATTTCTTTAAAAACGCGAATTTACTGAATCCTTCTTAAGGAATCGTTTTACTTTAAAAATGACTTCAATTTTTCCTCAGGAAGATTGAACATTCTTTGGACGGATATCGTCCAATTTAAGATGCTACGATTTCTTGTTGTATTCCGGATAGGGTTAGCGACGAATAAAATAGTTGCGACATGGACAGATTCTACAAAAAATCCTATCCATACTACAACGTATGTTAACCCATTACTTTTTTCTTAAAATACTCCAGTGTAGGTACCAATCCTTCTGATCTGGTGAACTGAGGTTCCCAATTCAAAACCTCTCTTGCTCGACTGATATTGGGCTTCCTTTGCTTCGGATCGTCTTTGGGTAGTGGTTGGTAAATGATCTTCGAAGAACTTCCCGTAATCCTGAGGATCTCCTGGCCAAATTCTTTAATGGTTATTTCTTCCGGATTCCCAATATTCACTGGTTGCACATAGTTGCTGTGTAACAATCGGTAAATCCCTTCGATCAGGTCATCCACATATGTGAACGATCTAGTTTGTGAACCATCACCAAAAGCAGTCAGGTCTTCTCCGTTCAAGGCCTGGGAAATAAAGGCAGGAAGTACCCTGCCGTCATCTAATCTCATTCGAGGCCCGAATGTGTTGAATATTCGCACGATCCGGGTTTCGAGACCATGGAAGGTATGATAAGCCATGGTCAACGCTTCCTGAAATCTTTTTGCTTCATCATAGACACCACGCGGACCTACAGGATTCACATTTCCCCAGTAATCTTCCGTTTGTGGGTGGATCAAAGGGTCACCATACACCTCAGATGTTGAGGCAATTAAAACCCTGGCTCCTTTGTCCTTCGCCAAACCTAAACAGTTCAAAGTACCCAATGACCCCACTTTCATGGTTTGTATAGGCATCTTTAGGTAGTCAATAGGACTTGCAGGAGAGGCAAAATGAAGGATGTAGTCAAGATTTCCAGGCACATGCACAAATTTCGAAACATCGTGGTGATGAAACTCGAAATGTTCGTTGGAAAACAAATGCTCTATGTTCTCAATATTTCCTGTGATCAAGTTGTCCATTGCAATCACACGACAACCTTCAGCTAAGAAACGATCACATAAATGACTTCCCAGGAAACCAGCCCCTCCAGTAACGAGAACCTTCTTCATTATTTGACTTGTTCTCTTCCTACACTAACGTAATTGAACCCAAGTGCTTCCATTTGCTCCAGTGAATACAGATTTCTTCCGTCAAAGATAACTTTGTTACCCATTACTTGTGCCAACTTATCAAATTCAGGAGTTCTGAAAATCGGCCATTCGGTCATGATCATCAAAGCGTCGGCTCCGTCAACAGCGTCGTACTCATCTTTGGCAAAATAAATAGTATCACCCAGTTGCCTTTTGACATTGCTCATTGCTTCTGGGTCATAAGTCCGAACAATTGCTCCCTGATCCAATAGCGTTTGGATATTTTCCAAAGAAGGCGCTTCACGGATATCATCCGTGTAAGGTTTGAAAGCCAATCCCCATACGGCAATGGTTTTACCTTTGATATCGCCTCCGAAATGTGATAGTAATTGTGGGATCAATTTTTGTTTTTGAACCGCATTTACATCCATTACAGATTTCAGAATCTTGAAATCGTATTCTGCATCAGAAGCAGACTTGGCCAATGCCTGAACGTCTTTCGGGAAGCAGCTACCACCATAACCAATACCTGGGAAAAGGAAGCGTTTTCCGATCCTGGCATCCGTACCAACACCACGACGCACCATGTCAACATCCGCTCCAAGGAGTTCACATAGATTAGCTATCTCATTCATGAAACTGATTTTCGTTGCCAGAAAAGAGTTAGCCGCGTATTTGGTCAACTCAGCAGATTTCACATCCATGAAAATGATTGGATTGCCTTGTCTTACGAATGGCTCATAAAGCTTTTGCATCACTTCCTTGGCTTGCTCAGACTCTACACCAAGAACCACTCTATCGGGCTTCATGAAATCTTCTACCGCGACACCTTCTCTCAAGAATTCAGGGTTTGATACGACATCAAAATCCACTTTTGCATTAGGCGAAATAGCAGCTTTCACCTTTTCCCCGGTTCCTACAGGTACTGTGCTTTTGTCTACTACTACGGTATATTCTTCCAGAATTGGTCCAAGATCTTGCGCTACTTTCAGTACATATTGCAAATCTGCAGAGCCATCCTCACCAGGAGGTGTTGGCAACGCCAGAAAGATAATCTTAGCACCTTTGATGCCTTCTTTGAGGTCAGTGGTAAAATCTAATCTACCTTGTCTCAGATTTCTCTCAAAAATAGGCTCTAAACCAGGCTCGTATATTGTAACTGTCCCACCCTGAAGCTTCTTTACTTTTTCCTGATCGATATCTACACAAGTGACATGATTCCCTGTTTCCGCAAAACAAGTACCGGTCACAAGACCAACGTAGCCCGTTCCTACTACTGCGATTTTCATTGGTTATGTATTGTAATTTTATTATTTACTGTATTTCTATCTTGTCAAAATTCATCTCCGCCTCCCCTAATCGAGGATGCTTTAAATCTTTGCCGGATATAATATTTTCATCTCCTTTCCAATCAATCCCTAATGCCGGATCGTTGTAGGAAATTCCTTTTTCAAATTCAGGCGCATAATAATTATCAACTCCATAATAAAATAAGGTATCATCAGATACTACCTTATACCCGTGAGCAAACCCTCTGGGAACGAGCATATTGATGTTTGGGTTGTCGAGAATGAAAGAAAAGCTCTGACCAAAAGTAGACGAGCCTCTTCTTAAATCTACTACTACATCCAATACAGCGCCCTGGATAACACCTACTAACTTTGCCTGTGCATACGGATCCAGCTGATAATGCAATCCTCGAAGAACATTTTTCTGAGACTTGGCAAAATTGATCTGTTTTACTTCAAAATCCACTCCCGTCTCTTTTAGGAATTGTTTCTTATTAAATGACTCCAGAAAAAACCCACGGTCATCGTCAAAAATCTTATTCCTAATAATCAGGCAACCTTCCAGTGAAGTCTTTTCTATGACCATTTCACCATATTTTCCAAATATTGACCATATCCGCTCTTGTTCAAATTGGCGGCAATTTTCAATACTTGTTCTTCGTCAATGAATCCCATTTTGTAAGCAACTTCCTCAATGCAACCGATCTTCAATGACTGACGTGCTTCAATTGCGTGCACAAAATTACCCGCTTCTAGCAAGGAATTAAATGTACCCGTATCCAGCCATGCTGTACCACGGTCCAAAATTGCCACTTTTAGCTTGCCTGCAAGCAAATAACTACGATTGACATCTGTAATTTCCAATTCTCCTCGTGGGCTTGGTTTAATATTTTTTGCAATTTCAGTCACCTGATTATCATAAAAGTACAGTCCAGGTACTGCAAAATTGGATTTGGGAGCGGCTGGTTTTTCTTCCAGCGAGATGACATTGTTTTGGTCATCAAACTCAACCACACCGTACCTTTCAGGATCGTGAACATGATAAGCGAAGATGTAGGCACCATCAGGATCGGTACAAGCTTGTAGTTTCTTGCTTAAACCTGAAGCATAGAAAATATTGTCCCCAAGAATAAGCGTTACGGAATCTGAACCAATAAAATCCTCTCCTATGATAAAGGCTTGCGCAAGCCCTTCTGGTTTTTCCTGAACCGCATAGGAAAATGAACAACCTAAATCCAACCCGTCTCCCAATAGATCCCGAAATACAGGCAAATCTCTTGGCGTAGAAATGATCAGGATCTCTCTAATACCCGACAACATTAACGTGGAAAGCGGGTAGTAAATCATGGGCTTATCGTAAACAGGTAACAACTGTTTACTCGTAACCTTGGTCAAAGGATGTAGTCTTGTTCCTGATCCACCAGCTAGGATGATCCCTTTCATGACTATTGGTAAGTTTGTGAATAGTATTGTTGATATGCGCCGGAAGTAACAGCCGTCATCCAGTCTTCATTGTCGAGATACCAGTTGATCGTATGAACAATGCCCTGTTCAAATTGAAGAGACGGTTCCCAACCTAATTCTTCCTTAATCTTAGAAGCATCAATGGCATATCTCAGATCATGTCCCGCCCGGTCTGTCACGAAAGTGATCAATGCTTCTGATGTTCCTGCTGCTCGTCCCAATCGTTCATCCATTGCTTTACATATCACTTTCACAAGATCAATATTCTTCCACTCGTTGAATCCGCCGATATTATATGTCTCACCGGTTTTCCCCTCATGAAAGACCTTATCTATCGCCGAGGCATGATCCTCCACGTAAAGCCAATCTCTGATATTTTCGCCTTTTCCATAGACGGGAATTGGCTTATTATTCAATATATTATTGATCACTAATGGGATTAATTTCTCCGGAAATTGATTCGGACCGTAATTATTGGAGCAATTAGTAACCACCACAGGCAAATTGTAAGTGTTGGCATAAGCCCGGACAAAATGGTCAGATGAAGCTTTGGATGCGGAATAAGGCGATTGCGGATCATAGCTAGTATCCTCCAAAAAGAATCCTTCATTGCTCAATGATCCAAAGACTTCATCTGTAGAAATATGATAGAACAGGTGATCGTTACCGGACCAATGATTTTTGGCGGCATTCAGCAAATTCATCGTACCTAAAACATTGGTTTTTACAAAGGCAAGTGGATCAGTAATGGATCTATCTACATGGGACTCAGCCGCCAGGTGAATGATTTTCTGAGGCAGATAAGTCTGAAACACCTCTTCAACATCCGCCTCAGACACGATATCTCCTTTGAAGAAAGAATAGTTTGATTCCTTATCAATATCCGACAGGTTAGCCAGGTTGCCCGCATATGTTAATGCATCCATGTTGACGATGTGATAGTCCTTATACGCCTTGACAAATCTGCGAACGACGTGAGAACCTATAAAGCCCGCTCCTCCTGTAATCAGTATGTTCATATTTTGTAATAAGACCTGTACCAGTCTACGAAATTTTGGACACCTTGCTTTAGAGGCGTTCGTGGTTTAAATCCTGTAACTTCCTCCAAAGAAGATACATCGGCAAAAGTAGCAGGAACATCTCCAAGTTGCATCGGTTTAAAGGAAATCACCGCCTTTTTACCGATAGACTGCTCTATCGCTTCGATAAAACTCATCAATTGGACAGAAGACGTTCCGCCAATATTGTATAATCGGTAAGGAGCAAAGCTTGTCGACGGGTCCGGTTCGTCAGAATTCCAATCCGGATTCGGAGTGGCAGGATTAATCATCAATCGATAAATACCCTCTACGATATCGTCAATGTAGGTAAAGTCCCTTTGCATCTTACCATTATTGAATACTTCTATCGGTTCATCGTTGAGGATGGCCTTTGTAAATAAGAATAATGCCATGTCAGGGCGACCCCACGGACCATAAACCGTAAAAAAACGAAGACCACTCACCGACAAGCCAAAGTTGGAGGCATAAGAATGCGCCATAAGTTCATTCGATTTCTTAGTGGCCGCATATAAAGAGATCGGATGATCCACGTTTTGATTGACTGAAAAAGGCATCATCGTATTTGCTCCGTAGACGCTACTGGAAGAAGCATATAACAGGTGTTTGATGCCATAATGCCGACAACCTTCCAGAATATTGGCGAATCCGATGATATTGGCATTGATGTAGGCATGAGGGTTTTCCAAAGAATACCGTACTCCAGCCTGCGCAGCAAGGTTCACGACATAATTGAAGGAATTGGCTTCAAATACACGATTAATCGCCGGTTGGTCCGCTATGTTGACTTGCCTGAAAGAAAAATTCGGGTCACCTTGAATCAATGAGAGGCGTGCCTGTTTCAAGGTCACATCGTAGTAATCATTGACACTGTCAACTCCTACCACTGCATAACCTTCTTTTATCAGTTTCCTACACAAATGGAATCCGATAAATCCTGCTGCCCCGGTAACCAAAACCGAATCTTTCTGTTTCATGATGCAATGCTAGCACTACTCCTGCTATTAACAAAAACAACGCAGTAGTTAACAATCAAATCCCCCGTGATTAATTTTGCGGAGTGACTCAAATTTGGAAGTTGATCCTGAAAGATTTGCAAATGGATTTTCGGAATAAATATCCATTTCTATCTATTCCACTTTATCTGGCAGCGATCATTTATATCTCTTATTTGTCTTTTCAGGGCCTGATCAACAATTCCAATTGGAATGCGCTGTTCTGGATGATCCTACTATTTACAATGGTCACTGCCATCGGACGATCCTTCCTTCAGGAACAAGATCGCTCTATGTATTATTATTTTTTGGTGAACCCTCAAATACTAATCACGGCTAAGTTGATCTATCAGTTATTGTACACCAGCGTGCTGTGTTTGCTTGCTTTTCTATTGATGCAGATCTACTTCCCCAGAGAAATTCCGGACCTGGGATTATTTATTTTTAACCTGGTGCTGGCCACCATCGGGCTCTCGAGTGCGTTTACTATGGTGTCATCGATTGCTTCTGGAGCGAGCAACCAGGGAAACCTGATGGCGGTTATGGGTTTCCCAGCAGCCATACCGATTCTGGTGTTATCAGTGACTAATTCAAGAAAAATATTGATGGGAGCAAGTCTTTCTGATATAAAGGGAAATGTGACCACATTGGTCTCTGTCGATGTTGTTATCATTGCGCTTGTATTTCTATTGTTCCCTTACAGCTGGAAAAAGTGATATGGAAAAACTCTCGAAGTTGACTTGGTGGAAATGGCTGACGATGGGAATCCTCGTATATGTGATCATCGGTGCCTTTCTGTTTGATGTACCCAGACTTCCCATTTTGAATGAAGGAATCAGGAACTTACACTTTCACGTCCCGATGTGGTTTGGAATGACCCTGATGTTCTTGACCAGTGTGATCTATGCCATAAAATATCTGCGGACCAACGATTTGAAATACGATGTGTACAGCTCCGAACTCGCCACCGTAGGGCTGTTTTTCGGAGTTATCGGAATTACTACTGGTATGGTTTGGGCTCGATTTACCTGGGGAGAATTTTGGAGCAGTGATCCACAACAAAATGCTTCAGCCATCGGGTTGCTACTTTATTTCGCATTATTCATCTTAAGGGGATCCGTACAGGATGATCAGCAAAAAGCAAGACTCGGTGCGGTATTTAACATATTCGCCTTTAGCATTTTGGTCCCGTTACTATTCATCCTGCCAAGACTGACGAGCAGTTTACACCCCAGCAGTGGTGGAAATCCAGGCTTTAATTCATACGACCTGGACAGTAAACTGCGTCTGGTATTCTATCCGGCAGTAATTGGTTGGACTTTTCTGGGCTTTTGGATCGCATCATTAAGAATTCGGCTTACAAATCTTTCACTTCATGAACAAGTTTAAATCATTCCTGTTTACCCTCATGCTGATCATGACGGGATATGGTCTTGCTGCCCAACCTGTAGAAATGGCAGATAAATTTCGGGGAGAGGGCAAGATATATGTAGTGGTAATGATCGCATTACTTCTACTTATCAGCATCTTTTTTTATTTGTTCCGTATAGATAAGAAACTGAAGAAATTGGAGGAGAACAAAAATTCTGAGCAATGAAAAAGTCACATATTTTAGGCATTGTTGTTATCGCCGTAGCCATAAGCGTCATTGTTTCTACGGCTGGAGATGCAAGTAACTATGTATCGTTTGGTGAAGCTAAATCTTTATCCGATTCCGGAGCGGACAAAAAAATACATGTCGTTGGTACCTTGAAAAAAGATCAGGCTGGCGAGATTGTAGGAATTGAAACCAGTCCTGACCAAATGGCTTTTAAGTTCATGATGGTGGATGAGAACAATTTCTCGCAGAAAGTGATTTTTGCCGAACCCATGCCGACAGACTTCACCAAGTCTGAGCAAGTAGTGGTCGTCGGTGCGTACAACGGAGACATCTTCGTTGCTGACAAGATTTTGCTCAAATGCCCTTCCAAATACCAGGAAGAAGAGATAAAGGCTTGATATAAATGGTCCACTATTTCATTGGCAATCTCGGTCACTTATTCGTGATCGTTGCTTTTGTCGCCTCATTACTCGCTACGATATCGTACATCCGCGGTGTTCAGGATGATTCCATGAAGCAATTTGGCTCCATTTTGTTTTATGTGCATACGGGAGCTGTCATCGGTATTGTGGTCACACTGTTCCTAATCATCAATCAGCACTATTTCGAGTATCATTACGCCTGGAGCCACACCTCCAAGTTCTTGCCCATCTACTATCAGGTCTCCAGTTTCTGGAACGGACAGGAAGGATCATTCTTACTCTGGATGTTTTGGACAGCCATATTAGGAGTGGTATTGATCCGAACCAACAAAGAATGGAGAGCTCCTGTGATGATCTTTGTTTCATTGACGCAGGTATTTCTTACTTCCATGATCATGGGAGTCGTTTTTCTGGACCTCAAACTCGGTAGCTCGCCTTTTTTACTGCTTCGTGATGTGATCCGGGATCCCGTTTTTGCGATGAATCCCGAATTTGTACCGGAAGACGGCAATGGCTTGAACCCCTTGCTTCAAAACTATTGGATGGTCATCCACCCTCCTACTTTGTTCCTCGGATTTGCCAGTACCGTTGTTCCGTTTGCTTATTGTCTCGGTGGTTTGTGGACAGGAAATTTTAAAGAATGGATCCGCCCGGCATTACCCTGGGCTCAGTTTTCTGCACTGGTACTTGGAGTAGGTATTCTCATGGGTGCTTACTGGGCTTATGAAACCCTGAACTTCGGTGGCTACTGGAACTGGGATCCGGTGGAAAATGCCATCTACGTGCCCTGGCTTACGCTCGTTGCTGCGATCCACACGATGATCGCTTACAAGAAAAACGAATCAGCGCTGAAAGCTTCCATCCTCATGGTGATTGCGACATTTGTCCTGATCCTTTATTCAACCTTTTTAACTCGTAGTGGCATTTTAGGAGAAACCTCTGTGCATTCATTCACAGATCTGGGACTTCAGGGACAATTGCTACTTTACCTGTTTGCATTCCTTATTTTGTCAATTGTTCTCTGCGTAAAAATTTGGAAACGGATACCTGCTACTGAAGAAGAGACATCCATGTACAGCCGGGAATTCTGGATTTTCATGGGGGCCACAGTACTGTGTCTGATGGCTTTTCAGGTGATAGTGCCTACTTCCATTCCTGTATACAATGATGTGGCCAGTTGGTTCGGAATAGAGTTGAATCTTGCACCACCAGTAGATCAAGTGGCCTACTATACGAAATACCAAATGTGGTTCTCCATTTTCATTGCGCTGCTTTCCGGTACCGGACAATTTTTCTGGTGGAAGAAAATGGATCGTTCAGCATTTGTGAATGAGATCAAAAGCCCATTGCTGATCACTATGGTGCTATCCACCATCATCTTCTTGATTGCCAAAGTGTACGAGCCTTTCTATTTGATCTTATTGGTCTGCTCGGTATATTCCATCGTGGCCAATGGAAAAATCTTATTAGGTCTCAAACGAACCAATTTGAAATTAGCTGGTGGCTCCGTAACACACATTGGCATCGCCATGATGCTCATCGGTATTTTATTCTCTTCAGGATATTCAAAGATCATTTCCAAGAACAATACCGGGCTACTTTGGAGCAACGAATTACCTGATGAAGTCAATCAGGATAACCTGCTGTTATTTCTCAACGAACCTCGACAAATGGGAGACTACTCTCTGACTTATCGGGGGTTGCGAAAGAAAACCAGAGAGCATGGATTTGTAGACATTGACTACCTCGTGAATACCAACCATCCGCTGAAAGTACAGGTCATTGATCCTTTCATTTCTATCGAGGGAGACAGCATTGCACGTGGAGACACGTTGAACCTGATCAATGGAGAGAACAGCTATTTTGAGGTAGTGTATCAAAAAGCGGATGGCAAAGTGTTTACCTTGTTCCCTCGGGTACAGCAAAACAAAAAAATGGGTACGGTGTATTCGCCAGACATCAATCGTACCTCAACAGCAGATCTGTATACGCACGTGCGTGTCTACCCCGACCCAGAACAAGAACTGACCTGGAGCAAAACGGATACGGTCGAATTGCAGATGGGGCAGACCTTCTTTGTGAATGATTATGCCGCTCAGTTTACCGGAATAGAGCCCATGAAATCAATCGCAGGTTTCGACATTGCACCGGGGGATCTGGCGGTAAAGGCATTCCTGGAAATACAGGGAGAGTTTGAAACATATAGAGCAGAACCCATATACTTGATTCAGAACCGGATGGCAGGTAGAATCCCGGATGTGATCAATGACATTGCATCAAAGTTCACGATCCTTTCCATCAACCCGACAACCAATACTTTTTCATTCGCATTGAATACCACACAGAAAGATTGGATCATTATGGAGGCTGTAGAAAAACCATGGATCAACATTCTTTGGATCGGCACCTTCCTGATGGTATTTGGGTTTGTCATAGCTATCATGCGGCGGTATTCGGAATTCATGAAAATGCGGGACAAAGGCGTTGAATAGCTACAAGACGGTCAGCATCATCGGTAGTGGCAATTTGGCTTTCCACCTTTCGAAAGCCATTATCAATTCCACTACCTACAAGCTCCAGGGGATTTTTGGAAGAACCGAAGCGCGTGTCAAACGCCTGGCAGATCAGGTCGGTTGTGAATTTGACATGCTCGATGAGCCGTACCAGTTTGCCTCGGATCTGGTCATTCTATGTGTGAGTGATGATGCCATCAAAGAAGTACTGGATGTCAATCAATTTCCTGAAGAAACACTTGTGATCCACATTGCCGGATCAGTGCCCCTTAGTATTTTCGAAGCACATGATGTACAAAATGGAGGTGTCTTTTATCCTCTGCAGACATTCTCAAAAACGCGGGAAATTGATTTTAGCGACGTTCCGATTTTCATAGAAGCACAACAACTCGAATCCTTACAAGAGCTTCAGGCCCTCGCATTTGACATTGGCGGCACCTATCGGGAACTGGATTCTGATAAAAGGCTCCAACTACATCTAGCCGCCGTATTTGCCTCCAATTTCACCAACAGCCTGATGGTCGGAGCTGAGTCACTTCTGAAGGATATAGGTCTGGAATTCCGGGTATTATACCCGCTACTAATAGAAGTGGTTGAAAAAAGCGCACGCATTGGACCTGTCGCCGCACAAACAGGTCCTGCAAAAAGATCGGATCTTGAAACCTTGAAAAAACATGAGGAATCTCTAAAAAATGAAGAAATGCGGCAACTTTATCGCCTCATGTCCGATTTAATTCGTAGGCAGAGCAATGAATAGTTAAGTGAAAGCAGTTCAAAAAACGGTCTTTGGCTTTCTCAAAGCCAGTCGTATCCCTAACCTTCTGATCATCGGGGGTACTCAGATGGCCACTGCCTTCTTTCTATTGCAACAAAATATCCTTGACATTCGATTCCTCCTACTGGTGGTCAGTACTATCATGATCGCTGCTGCCGGATATATCATCAATGATTATTACGATCAGAAAATCGACATGGTCAATCGCCCTCAAAGGGTCGTTGTGGGTGTGGAGTTGAGCAGAAGGCCTGCCATACTGGCGCACGGATCGGTCAGTATTCTAGGCATTTTACTGGGCTTTTGGGTAGATCCTCTGGTCGGGTTATTGCACGTTTTTTCATCCTCACTACTTTGGTACTATTCCAACTACCTCCGAAGATTACCCCTCATCGGTAACGTTTCTATTTCCTTACTTAGCGGTCTGTCCATTATGATCGTACTCGTGTTCTTTAAGAGTGCCCATAAAATTGCTTTTATCTACGCTTTGTTCGCTTTCCTCATGGTACTCATCAGAGAAGTATTAAAAGATATTGAAGATGTGAAAGGAGATGAAGCTTTTGGCGTTCAGACTGTCCCCGTGATCTGGGGCATCCGAGGAGCGAAGTTTCTGATCTATCTGGTGGTTATTTCCGGCAGTGCCTTGTTAGTCTATCTGTTGATTACCTATCAAAATGTCATCCTAAGGTTCTACTTTCTGGGATTAACGCCCCTATTCATTTGGTTCATTTATATGTTGATCCGCGCCGATACAAGGAAGCAGTTTCGTCGATTACATTTATTTTGCGACACCATTGTATTCTCTGGTTTACTTAGTTTACTGTTTCATTGATCTACATGCATAAAATCGCTGTTTTCGCATCGGGTAGTGGTACCAATGCCCAAAACCTGGCTGACTATTTTTCAGATAACCACCAAATTGAAATTGCGAAAATCTACTCCAATCGGGCTAGTGCATTTGTCCACGAAAGGGCGAAAAGGATGGGAATTCCAAGCACCACATTTACACGAGAGGAATTTAAATCCGATGCGTTTGTTCGTCAATTGAAAGAAGAGGGTATTAATTGCATCGTACTGGCAGGTTTTCTTTGGCTCATTCCAGCATCATTAATTAAAGGGTTCGATCAAAAGATCATCAACATCCACCCTTCTTTGTTACCGGCATTCGGTGGCAAGGGCATGTATGGCGGTCATGTCCACGAAGCCGTAGTTGCGAGTGGAGCTACCGAGTCCGGCATTACTATTCATTTGGTCAATGAAAAATATGATGAAGGCAAAGTTCTTTTTCAGGCCAAAACAGCCGTAACAAGTATCGATGACCCAGACTCACTGGCTGGTCGCATCCATGAATTGGAATATGAACACTTCCCAAAAGTGATTGAAAAATATCTACTGGAAGGCAATTTGTAAGCCAGGTAATCAGCAACCCATTAAATTGCATTCACAGAAATCAAGCGTATGGCAAACCTGAAGCAGCAAAAGATCTTTTATCTATCACTGATCATCGTGTTATTGGTGACCTTGGGGTTTACCAGCTACTATTTGCTGGGAGGTTTTAAGCCCAGAGAAGTCGTAAAAGTCGGCCCGCAAAAAAGAAATATCGTCGGTAAATCATTCAAGGGTTTCTATAAGCATCCTGATCTCGAACAGATATGGATTGAAAATCGGGAACTCCTGGAATCGGGAGATGTTCCCGGAACTTTTGCCGTGATTACCTATCAGAATAGCTCACTGGACAATGATGAAGTCCAGCAGTTTATCGGAATAGCCATTGATGGAGGCATGGCAGAAATCCCCGTGGGTTTTGAAGTGAAGGAACTGAAAATGGAACAACGACTTATGATCCCCTTGCTCATGCATCCGCTGGTAAGACCTTCTCCAAGAACCATCGAGGGATTGTTCAATGATTTCGCCCAAAAAGAAGGTCATGAACTCGGAGACTTTACCCTCGAATTGCATTTCGAAGACAACAGCATGATCGTGGAGATCCCGATTATCGATTAGCTTCCTGAAACCTTTCTACTCGTAGGGCTACATTCTCACGGATATTCATATAGAATAAGTTGTAGTCGACCACATGGTATCTTTTCCAGTTCATCAGGAAATTGCCAAAAAACTTCGGCTTGCTGATCCACAATATCCCCTGATGATTTTGCGCATCATTCAACTCTGAGTGGATCTTCCTATAATTCCTTAGTACGCCACCCTGGTTTTTAGATGCCGGCGCATAGGTTTCGTCCACTTTCCAATTGAGGGGATTGACATTTAAGGCATTGTGATAGGTGGTTCGAAAACTTGCTGGATAATAGTCTTTCGCATAGGTATTCCAGGTAACCCAACACCCTGTATCGTCCGCATTCGCACAAGGTGAAATTTTGTCAAACAGATCCCACTGCAAGGGCATCCCAATAATATAGGCAGCTATCAATTGCTCCTGGAGAGGTTTGTTTTCTATATAATCCTTAATCAATCGTGCAGCATGCAGCGTGCCCTGACTATGTGAAGCGATGATCAAATTCCTCCCCTGATTCCAATTTTCCAAATAATGTTCAAATGCCTTTTTCACATCCTCATAAGCATGGTCCAGCGCTTTTTGCTTCAGAATAAGGTCTTTCGTCAAAAACACGTTGTAGTGCGCCTGGCGATACCTGGGTGCATAGACCCTGGCAGATCCATTGAATACTGATGCCTGATTTTTGATGGTCGACTCATCTATTCTCTTATTGAGCTTTTGGTCATTGAGGTCTGCGTTCCACGGGTTTTCAGGTGCCTGCTTACCTGTGTAAATGGTAGGATGCACAAAAAACACATCAACTCGCGCGTCAGCCTGACCATCCTTGAGCTCACCCGCCTTCCCCGGCACAAGATCCGCCGCATCTTGCTGATCTGGGTGTCCGGCCCACATGGCCAAATCAGTATAATCCGGAGCAGTTGGCAGTTTCTTCAGATCTTCAATCCCGTATTTATCAACCTTCTTCTGGGCCCCGGCAATCAGCGAACAACTAAAAAAGAGTAAAAGGAGAGGTAGTTTCTTCATGTTTGGAAATGATGTGACAAGATGTAGAATCTTGGCTAATTATCTCGTCATCAACGCGACATGAATTAAAAACGTCATGACCGGAGATTGTTTTAGTTTTATGAAAAAAAGTGCGTCATGAAACGAAACCCGACCTATCTCATTGCAATTTGCCTGATGCTATTATCGGCCTGTAGTACACCGAAATCCGAAGAGCAGCAATCAACAGCAGAAGCTACCACGCCAGCAGTAGAAGTGCCGAAAGGGGAAATCACCTACTCGGCGGATACCATCGACATGAAAGGCTATTTTGCCACAAATGCGGCAGCTGGTGCTAAAGTTCCAGGGATTCTCGTCATCCACGAATGGTGGGGTCACAATGATTACGCACGAAAAAGAGCAGATATGCTCGCGGACCTTGGGTATGTCGCACTGGCCATCGATATGTATGGAGACGGCAAAGTCGCTGAACATCCTCAAGATGCCGGAAAGTTCTCTGGCATGGTCTTCCAAAACCTGGATCAATCAAGGGCAAAATTCGAAGCTGCATTGAAAACATTACAGGATCATCCCAATGTGGATCCTGATAAAATTGCGGCTATCGGCTATTGTTTCGGAGGTGCCGTAGCGATCAACATGGCCAATGCTGGATATGACCTGGATGCAGTCGCAGCATTTCACAGCAGTTTAGGAATGGCATTTCAACCCAATGCCGAAACCTTAAAGGCAAAAATTTTGGTTTGCAATGGCGCGGATGACCCATTCATTTCAGAAGAATCCATTGTCGCTTTCAAACAAGCTTATGAAAGCTTTGGTACAGACATGAAATACGTCTCCTATCCAGGGGCTGTGCATAGCTTTACTAGCAAAGAAGCAGATGCCAACGGAGAAAAGTTCAATTTACCTCTTGCATATAATGAGGAAGCAGATGCAGCTTCGTGGAAAGAAATGCAAGAATTATTTGCATCGGTATTCTGATCAATCAACGATTCTTTTAAACCGCTCACCGAAAAGGCTAGTGGAAACATGGATTCGATTGTATTTTGCAGATAATTTTTTAAATTATTTTGAGAATATTAAGTTTTGAGCATGATCCGGGTTTTTACTATCCTTTTCTTATTCATGGTCAGTCTGCCTGCGTTGGCACAGCAGCCTGATAATTATTCGGATTATTCCTATCTCTGGGAAAACTCCAAAGAAGCCCTCAAAGCCAAAAAGAAGGCTGAAAAACAACGCCTCAAAGAGCTCAAGAAACTCCAGAAATCAGGTAGTATTCCAACAGATGTCACACCTGCTGACACCACACAAAACCCCGCAGAAAACCTGAATGTATCTGCGGATAGCACTACCGTACCTCAGGACTCTTTGCAGCAAGAAAGTGTTACCCTCTCCGACAGCCTACAAACGCAACCTAAGGATAGTTTACAAACCCAACCCACTGACAGCTTCCAACAAGAAGCACTCTCGGAAACGGAAATTGCCACAGATTCGTTGGAGCAATCTACTACTCCCGAAAAGGTAGATGGTCAGTCCAAAGGCGAACCACAAGAACCGGTGATAGAGACCCCAATAGAAGAAAAAGCGCCTGAAGTTGAAGATCTGGAACCGGCGGTTGAAGAAACAACAGAAGGTATCCCGCTAGAAGAAGAAACGATAGTTGAAGATCCTTCGGCCGAGGAAGAAACACCAATTAAGCCAAAAGAAAAGAAGAAAGTAGCGCCCATGGGCGACTTCAGGAGTGGTCTGCCCAATAGTTCGCCCAGTCAGGTAAATGCGGGATTGACCTTCACCCAAATTGACGGTCAAAACTATGTAGGAATGATCCTCAATCCGGAATTCTCAATCGGGAAAGTCGGTGTGGGACTCAATGTACCAATCCTGTACGGTCTGGATGATCAGAAGGTACGAACAGATATTTTTGAAGATGGTGTAGGTGCTGCTCGACTCATTACTTATTTAAGATATGGCGTCCAAAAACGAGATCCGGTTTACTTCCGTGTGGGCCAATTGGATGGCATCAGCATTGGATTTGGTGGCCTGGTGAACAACTACACCAACAGTACCAGTCTTGAGAAACGAAAATTGGGCTTACACCTGGATTTCAATTGGCGTGGACTGGGAGGAATAGAGGCCATGTACTCTGATTTTGATCCCGCTTCTCAAAACTTATTGGTGATCCGACCTTATGCCCGGCCACTGGCCACTACTGGCATTCCAATCATTAGGACCTTTGAAATTGGTGCCACATTTGCAAGTGACAAAGATCAAACAAGTATTGCATCTACAGATAGCACGTCTACATCATATGCATTGACAGAAGATGGAATCAGTGCCTTTGGCATTGATGCAGGATTTACGGTCTGGAAAATTCCATTCATTCAGGTCGATGCTTTTTTTACCTACTCTAAGCTCAGTCTTTTAAAAGGTGGCTTGTCAGATTCCCTCTCGGTATTAGCCCAAACCGATGACAGGCTTATTTTGAGAAACTATGCTGATGGCAGTGGTTGGAGTTATGGAATGAATTTCCGACTCAATTTTATTGCCGACCTGTTCCATACGGATATTCGAATCGAGCGTTTGAGTTATTCACAGCATTTTATCCCTCAGTTTTTCGACTTTAATTATGAATTGAATAAAGATACCCGGATATTCTCAACCGTCGGGGCAGAAAAAAAATCAGGAATTTATGGTAGCCTAACCGGACATATCTTACAGAAAGTCCGATTAGGCGGAAGCTTGCTCATTCCCGACAATGTCAGTGAAACAGCACCAGCAGTGATCCAACTGAATGCGACCGTGGACCGACTGGCCAACAAGTTTTCTATTCATGCTTTGTACCTTAAAGGAGGCCTGGCCGATCTGAGCGATGCCTTCAAACTCGATGAGCGATCCATTGCGAAAGTTCGATTTGCCTATCACATGAACAATTGGCTGGTAGTTGGTACCGATTACTATTGGGCCTTTACCCCAACCGCAGATGGTTCCATAGAAGCTACCGAGTATGTTTCTCCTTACATTGGAGTTTCGATACAGTTTTAAACTTCGATAAGCTTGATTTATAACAGAATGTTATTCTTTCACGAATCTGAAAAATCTTGTTTGCTGGGTACCTACTATTCTCAGAAAATAGGCTGCGGCTTTTAGTTTAGAAACATCTACCTCTGGAGATCCTAATTGTGCTTGGCTAAACTTCTTTTTCATGACGAGTCTACCCTTCAAATCATAAATCTCAAGGGCTTGATAGGGAATCAAACCGAACATCTCCATGCCAACCAGATTGAGCGAAACTGGTAATTGACTATTCTCCGCCGCAATATCCCAGTTCGTAAATGCTTCAAGGACTTGTGGGTTAGGTTCACCCATA
Organism: Cytophagales bacterium; assembly: GCA_033344775.1. NCBI lineage: Bacteria > Pseudomonadati > Bacteroidota > Cytophagia > Cytophagales > Cytophagales bacterium. Next base: position 2,434,455 of record JAWPMT010000005.1, read on the forward strand.
TATTGAGATTCCCATACAGGGGGCCTTCTTTAAAAAAGTCGACATTTTTAGTCCAGGGATCGTCCAATGATCTTCTGATAAAAGTTTTGGGCTCATTGGTTTTATTACCGGAAAGTTTGAGTTCAACCGATCCTCCCTTCAGTTTTCCATTTTCTTCGTATCCCAGAAAAGTCAAATAAGCGTACAAAGGCGCTTTCGCGGGACAGGTAATGTCATGTGCTAGTAAGCTCACGCTTTGTTGCTTTATTTCTTCTTGTGTAATTAATAGGTGAAGCGGCTTGGCATGAAGCATTTTTTCTTCCTCACCTGCCGTAAAATACAATTCACAAACCAAGGGTAATTCATTGGACGTTTCCGTGATTTTGAAATGAATCGCTTCAATGAATCCTTTTTTAGCCGATTCACCCATCTCAATTCTAAACTTCTGTGAATAGTCCTCACGAAAGGCGGTGTACATCTGAGACCAAAAAGCTGATCTTTTGAATCCCATTTCTTTCTTTCGTGATAGTCGGCTGGCAGTGGCGGTCACCGTATTTAGTTCGATCAATTGTTCCTGAAGTACGATTTCCTGGTCACTGCTAATCCGGACAACAGGAAGTTCGCGCCTTTCGTAACCAATCGAGCTAAACACCAGTGTATCTGAAGCATTTTGAGTCAGTTGGAATGTCCCATCTCGATTCGAATAAGTTCCAATAGTCGTGCCTTTGTACCATACATGTACGAACGGAATAGAGGCCCCTGATCCATCCTTAATTGCACCCGCTACTTCCTGGGCTTGAATGTTGAAAAAACCGAATAAACCAACGGCAAGAAATAAGATTCTTGAAAGGCGTTTCATAGTTGTTAAGCGCTAATATGGCTCAAAGAAAAAAGGATTTTCAGAAAAACCAGCGTTCAATTACCACACGTGGATCTTTCCTTCACCATCGATCATGATCTTGTCTTTGTTCACAGGTACCACGACTTTGAAGGATTTATCCACGACTCCTAGAAGAAAAGATTTTTTGTGTTTCACGATAGCATAGCCTGCGGTAAATGGACTGATCAAGTAATTTTTCACAGGCCCATGAGTTCCAAGGTGATCCCCTCCGGAGGAGAAAAAGGAACTCAGTTCTTCGTAATGATCCCCGCGATCAAGTAAGGCAGGTGAAACCACTTCATTACCCAACAGGTCCATATAGCCTACACGATCTCCAATCCTGATTTCTGCCCATTCTTTGTCGTTCTTGTTAAAAGCTGAGATCTGATCGTATTTTGGTGCAATCACTTCTTTTCCGGTTTTGTCAATGAAGCCATAGCGCCCGTCTTTCTCCACCATGGCCCAGTACCGATGCTTCCCGCCAAAAGATTCGATGCGGTGATATTTCGTAGGTGTCACTTCCTTCCCTGTACGATCGATGAACCCTACCAGTCCATTTTTTTCCACCCTCGCCAGGTGGCGGGTATACCTGCCAAAGGATGCAATTTGTGTGTATTCCGGGGTAACTACTTCAGTCCCGGTTTTGTCAATGTAACCATAGAGGCCATTTCGCTGTACTTTGGCCCAACTCACGCCTGACTGATCGAAATGGAATATCCGATCATATCTCAAAGGAACCACCTCCTCGCCCGTCGCGTCGATGAACCCATACAATCCATTTCGGGAGACCAGGGCCCAATTCAGGCCATATTGTCCGTAGGAACCGATCTGATCATATTGCACGGGTACCATCAATTTCCCTGTTCGGTCAATGAAACCCAACAAGCCGTTTTTCTCTACCATGGCCCAGTTTTTCCGCTTATTCCCAAAAGCATGGATTCGCTCAAATTCAGGCTCGACCAACACCTTTCCCAGCCGGTCGATGAACCCATAGAGATCATCCTTGATGACCAGGGCTAAGGACCGGCCGTGACTATCGAAATGATAGATGCGGTCGTATTGTGGAGCAACTACTACCTGACCAGTCCGATCAATGAATCCTCGCTTGTCGTCCTGGATCACCAGCGCCCATTGGTCATTGCCATAACTGCCGAAATTGCCGATGTAATCAAATGTTTGTTTTGTCGTGTCTTGCTGGGCACTTAGTGTAAAGCTGTTCAGGCAAAGAGCGATCAATACCCAGCACCGGAGGAAAAGTAAGTTTTGCATGCCTTATAGACACGCTGGATTGGAAGGGGTTTCCCGGAAATGAGAATATGGCAGGAAATAATTATCAATTACAAAAAAGCCCCGCTAACTAAGATCGTCGTACCATAATTTCTCGGTTTAAGTTCCGAAAGAAACCGAAAAATATCCGGTATCTCTTTTGACGATCTTTCCCAATTATTAATCCTGTTGAAGCTGAATTACTTTTCGTATAATGTCCATTTCGACAGGCTCAATGTGACTTTGACGTGACCAAAAATAAAATCCCGGCTGGAGGCCGGGATTTAGATGTATTATTTGAACATAAGTATTGACTACTCACCCAAAAACGGATAACGATAATCCGTAGGAGGAACGAATGTTTCTTTGATCGTTCTTGCACTGGTCCAACGTAACAAGTTCATCATCGCACCTGCTTTGTCATTGGTTCCAGAACCTCGGGCCCCTCCAAATGGCTGTTGTCCTACTACTGCACCCGTAGGCTTGTCATTGATGTAGAAGTTACCAGCTGCATTGCTCAATGCCTTTGTAGCATATTCTGCTGCGTATCGGTCCTGAGAGAAAATAGAACCTGTCAATGCATATGGAGAGGTATCATCTACCACTTTCAGGATCTCTTCGAATTGATCTGGCTCATACACATGGATGGTCAATACCGGCCCAAAGATCTCTTCACACATGGTTCGGTATTTTGCGTCTTTCGCTACGATTACGGTTGGGTTCACGAAGTAACCTTTGCTACCATCGTAATCTCCACCAGCGATGATTTCTACATTTGGATCATTTTTCGCCTGATCGATGTATCCAGTGATTTTTTTGAAGGCACGCTCATCAATGACCGCATTCACGAAGTTCGAGAAGTCCTCCGTTCCACCAACTTTGAAGGAAGCAATGTCTGCTACCAGGTATTTCTTCACATCTTCCCAGATGTTGCCAGGAATGTATGCACGAGAAGCCGCGCTACATTTTTGCCCCTGGTACTCGAAAGCACCACGGGCCAATCCAGTTGCTACTTCTTTGGCTTTTGCTGAAGGATGCGCTACTACGAAATCTTTTCCGCCAGTTTCTCCAACGATCCTTGGATAGGATTTGTACGCATCGATGTTGGTTCCGATGGTTTTCCACAGGTGTTTGAATACAGCTGTACTTCCTGTAAAGTGCAGGCCTCCAAAATCAGCGTGATTGAAGATCACATCACCTGCGACCGGGCCATCAACCAATACCAGATTAATCACACCATCAGGAAGACCTGCTTCCTTGAAAACTTCCATGATCACCTGAGCAGAATACACCTGGGTGTATGCAGGCTTCCAAACCACGGTGTTGCCCATCAAGGCAGGAGCTGCAGATAGGTTACCAGCAATCGCCGTAAAGTTGAAGGGAGTAATGGCGAAAACGAATCCTTCAAGTGGGCGGTATTCCAATCGATTCCAGATGCCAGGTGCAGACTCAGGCTGGATGGCGTAAAGCTCCTGCATGAAATGCACGTTGAACCTCAAAAAGTCGATGAATTCACAAGCGGCATCAATCTCTGCCTGGAACGCATTTTTCGATTGAGTCAACATGGTCGCTGCGTTGATCCTTGCTCTATATGGGCCAGCAATCAAATCAGCGGCTTTCAGGAAAATACTGGCGCGGTGCTCCCAGCCCAGGTTTGCCCAGGCTTCTTTGGCATCCATTGCCGCATCTACTGCCTTTTGCACGTGAGAAGCATCTCCTTCGCTAAAGTGCCCTAAGGTATGCTGATGATCGTGAGGGGGGCTCATTCGGACTTTGGTATCCGTGTGGATCTCCTCGCCACCAATGTACATGGGCACGTTGATTTCCTGCGCACGAGCATCTTTCAATGCTTGTTCCAGTGCTGCTTTTTCCGGAGAGCCAGGGGCATAGCTCAATACCGGTTCGTTTGTCGGTGAAGGTACCTTGTAGATTCCTTTGGGCATATCAATGTTGAGGTTTAATGATTTGCAATTTTCAGGCTGCAAAATTAGTCAATTGACTTAGCAACAACAGGATTTTCAGAGATGTTCCATGATTGGCTTTTTGGGAGAGCAATATATCTGAGGAGTCCCTTAACTGAATGCAATAAAATTTAATTGTGGTACCAAAATGGCCTCCTTGAGAACTATTGAGGCAAGACGTATCGTCGATCTTCCCCACTTTTCCATCGAGCGTGGTTCTAGCAACTAAAATAGGTGCACTTGATGGTGTCCTCACTATCAAGAAATGAGTACTGCTTATGTTTTTCGTCGGTGAGACACCAATGAAGGCGATAGCTTCAAAGTATCAAGCAATGCCCTTTTTGGTGTTTTCACCAAAAAGTCAAAGAATGCAAATTATCCATCGGTGATAACACCGACAGAGGCTAGAAAGGCCTTTCAAAAAAGACTGCCATCTTTTTTGAAAAGATCACTATGTTTTTCGAAATGAACGAGACGTTTTTGAAAAAGATCACGACGTTTTTCTGAACTGACCTATGCCCTTGATCGCGCCCTCACCGTCAAGAAAAAGGACTACTTATGTTTTTCGTTGGTGAGACACCAACGAAGGCGAAGGAGATTCCACTACGATTATACTGTAATACGCGGAAAAATAAGCTACGCTATCAGGTAATCCTGGAGTGACGACTTCATGTTAAAGCTCTTCCATCACCTGAGCGATCTCTTCCAGGTGCTTCACTTTCCAGCAATTCTCCGGCGCTTCCTCTTCCTCCTTCGTGTACCAGATCGTTTTCCACCCCAAGGTCAAAGCACCTCCGATATCTGTAGCTCGGTTATCACCGATCATCACAACATGCGCTGCTTGTGCACGTGCTTCTGTCAGGGCCGTATTAAAGATTTCCGCACTGGGCTTCCGGGCCTTCGCAGATTCCGATGTAACCATGATCTCAAAATATTTATCCAGGCCCGTTTTTGCCATCTTGATTGCTTGTGTATCGGAAAAGCCATTAGTAATGATCCCCATCTGATAAACAGGCTTCAAGTGCTCCATGATCTCATATGTGCCCGGCATCACAGCAGTCTTGTGCGGACAAACTTCCATGAATTGATCGGACATTTGTTCTGCCATTTTTTTATCGTCCAGGCCAACGTCAGAAATCACCTGGTAAAATCGCCGTTCCCGGATATCATCCCGGCCGATTTTTCCATGGTTATAGAGGTGCCACAATTTTTCGTTGTGGACCAGATAGGTCTGAAAGAATTCCTCCGCCGAGGAGAAACCTCGATCCAATCGGAAGTCATCGTAAATTTCGAAAAGCGTCTCGCGCGCATTGGTATCATAATCCCAAAGGGTATGATCCAGGTCGAAGAAAATAGTTTTTACAGGCATTAAGAACGATAATCTTTAGAAGCTATTTTGTTAATGGACAACTCTCGATTGGCCTTCATGGTTTGATGCAATTCCAGGTCTTTTTGGAGCACTACATCCTTATGCAGAAACTCAAAAATTCGGGCCACCAGGTCGGAAACTTCCTCCTTGATACTATACAAGACCCATTGATCTTTCTTTCGAGCATTCAGCAAACCGGAATTCTTAAGATAGGTAATGTGCCTTGACGTTTTCGTCTGGGTGAAATCAAGCATCAATTCAAGATCGGAGATACTCAACTCTCCGGCATTGTACAGCAGGTGCAAAATCCGAACCCTGGCTTCATCAGAGAAGGCTTTGAAAATCTGCGCACCAAGTGTAAGGCTGAAGTTCTTGAGTCTCATTTTAATGAATGACAAAGTAAAGATAAGCACGTCACGACCGAGGTACATTTAGGAATTTAATTCGCCAATTTTCAACCAATAAGGACCGTTTAAGGTTTTTTAAGAAATATATGCGAGCCGATTGCATTATTTTTGATCTACTTCGCGTAGAAAATCGTAGAGTAATAAAAGATAGTCGAGAATTGTCATTCCGAAAATTCATATTGATCCCATTCCTTCTCATGGGGTTCCTGGCATTGGCTCAGGAAGAACAACGGCCTAATGTGGTCCAGTTGACGGGTGTCGTTTTTGGAATGGACAGTACCGAGGTTATTCCTGGTGTTCACGTTTACACCCCACTTGGAGGGCGTGGAACGACCACCAATGTATATGGATTTTTCTCTCTGCCAGTATTAGAAGGCGACAGCCTGGTATTTAGTTCCGTGGGTTACAAGCGAGCCTCGTACGTGGTTCCGGAACACCGCGAAGACAATAGCATCAGGGTCATCGTGACACTCGAAGAAGACATCACCTATCTGGATGAACTAGAAGTATTCCCTTATCCTTCAGAAGCCGTTTTCAAAGCAGCAGTGCTGGCAGTGGAGTTACCTGATCAGCGTGATTATGACAACCTTCAGCGCTTGCTCAACAGCGATGTGTTGCGAGAAGCCTATTGGGAATTACCCGCAAGTGCCAACATGAACCACCGGTTTTTCATGCAACAGCAACAGCAAGCCATTGCCAATCGCTTCCAACCTGTAGCCAATCCCTTGCTGAATCCATTCGCATGGCGTGATTTCATCCGATCGCTCAAAAAGAAAAAGAAGTAGATCCTACCTCTTAATGGAATACTTGTAGTTTCTAAAGTGTTTTGAAACAATGAACGATTACCTACAGGAAACTTATTATTTCGATTATTCCGACGAAGGCATTCAATCACTGGTCCAGGACCTGAAAGAACTGCCCATCCATGAGAAAATTGGCAAGCTTTTTCTTAAGGTAAGAGATCAGTGGCGATACAATCCTTTTGTCATTTACATGAGTAAGGAGAAATACAAAGCAAGTTTCATCGCCTCCAACCCAGAAGGACATTGCATTGATAAGTCCAGTTTGTTCATCGCAGGACTCAGGGCTTTGGGAATTCCAGCCAGATTGAGGCTGGCCAAAGTCATCAATCATATCGCGGCCGAAGGACTAACTGCTAAATTGGGAACCCATTACATCGCTCCTCATGGCATTGCAGAAGTACATGTCGATGGAAAGTGGCTAAAAGCCTCAACTGCCTTCAACAAAACCCTTTGCGACAAATACAATGTGGACGCCCTGTATTTTGATGGCTCAGAAGATTCCATGCTGCAACCCTACAATCGCGACGATCTGCAATACATGGAATACGTAGAGGATTACGGCCACTTTACTGATGTGCCTTACGACTTCATCGTGGAAACCTTCAATAACCAATATCCGGACATCAATATAGAAGTCTCTGATCAGGGAAGGATTTTGTTTTAGACAAGCACATTTCTAGTGCCTCATTGTGCTTAGGAATTTCTGTGTTTCGTAGAAATCAATTGCATGTGCTCTCCAAACAGGCTCTACAGCCAAAATGTAGATACAGAGTACGTTGAGGCTCTCGCCTGCCTACCGGCAAGGTAGGAAACGGATGTCACCCCTCCCAATCAGCCGCTACCTTCTGCACTTTGTTCCATACCCGGAACGTATTCTTATAGCATATCTTGGCAATGTCTTTTTTCGAGTAACCTCTTTCCAGCAATTCACGGATCAAATTAGGGAAAGTCGATACATCCTTAAGGCCTGTAGGTAAGCTATCACCTACACCATCATAATCCGAACCAAATCCCACATGATCAATACCCACCAGGCTTACCACATGGTCAATGTGATCTGCTACTTTTTCGACATCCTCAAACTGCTTGTTGGCCTTCATGTACGATTCCGCATATTCCTGATACGCTTCATCGTCTTGTGACAATCCTTTCTCTGCCCGGTAATTCACAAGATGTTCACGGATTTCCGAGATATTGTCTTGATATTCTTTTGATAAGAAACTTGAGCCAAAATTGATGTGGATCACCCCATCGTTCTCACCAAGCAACTTGATCATATCATCGTCCATGTTACGCTCAAAACCTGGAGTAAATTTCCTTGCTGACGAGTGTGATGCGATCACAGGTGCTTTCACGATTTTCATCACATCATAAAATGCTTTATCCGATACGTGAGAGATATCTACCAGCATGCCAAGCCGATTCATCTCTTTTACCACTTCCTCTCCAAAGGGACTTAGGCCATCCCATTTATCGTCCGATTCGTCATAAGAAGAATCACAGATCTGGTTATCAGTAGCGTGGGTAAGGGTGACGTACCGGATTCCACGATTGAAGAAATATTCAACATTGGCCAGGTCATCTTCTATTGGTGCGCCATTTTCCATGCCCATGGGCAAGGAGATCAAACCTTTTTTGAAGTTTGCTTCTATGTCCTGCGGCGAATTAGCCAAGGCAAAGAGTTCCGGGAACTCATCCGGTAGCTGGCTTACCATATCAATCAAGGAATCCGCAAAAGCTTTGGCTCCACCAGTTTGTTGATAGCGTGAAGGAATATAAATGGACATGAACGGCGCATCCAGCCCTCCTCTTTTGGCCTTGGGATGGTCGAAATTGCCGGTAGTTTCAACAGAAACATCTTCAATTTCCTTTTTGACCATGAATCCTTTGACCACCATGCGGAAAGGCAAGTCGACATGTCCATCAACAATGATATTTTTCTTGGCGAGGGCTTCCGCCTGAACCGCTAATTTGTCGTTTTGAGCTTGTGCAACAAAGCAAATGGCAAGGCATGCCACTGCTAGTAAAGATCGATACATAAAAAACCAGGTTAATTGCTAATTCCAAAATCTCCGTTTTCTACGGAACATCTCGAAATTCCTGGCAAACAAAATCATTTTCATCTGCTTTCGGGAGATTTTTTACAACAGCGGCAGCAAATGGAGTCAATAATTGAACATAAGAGGTCGTAACCACTTACCCCGTAACAAATTCAATTTCTATCTCACCATTCGATTCCAACACTTTGTCACGAACTGCTTTTGCAAATCTTATGACAGCATGAGACCAACCTATACACGTGTCTACCTGTTCATCCATTTTAGGGTGATATCTCATCATCCATTGTTCGATGGATTCATACGTCGAAAGAAAATTTTCACATAGGCTATTCGCCTTCTGAAGTTGCTCATCCAATGATTGGGCAAAAGCGATATCCTCAGGATGATCATCCGGCGAGGTTTTCCACTCAGCTTCGTACCCCTGAGGGTATAAATCCCGCAACACTTTTATCCAGGCCAGGACATGGCAATAGGCCTGATGGCATGTCTTCTGATCGATTTTTTTCAAAAACACATAAGAACCACCACCCAGGATCTCTTCAAAGGACAATTCCTCTCCTGTCTCTAAATACTGACCTGGATATAGTTCATCTAAATCGCACTCACATTCTTCCAGCGCTCGGTAGGATCGGTCACCTATTTCAATCCCGTCAAGCTTTACGGCTTCCGAGGATTGTTCCGCCTTCCAGCAAGCCGTGATGAAACGTTTGATACCCATATATCAAACTTATAAAGAAGGGCTCTTTTGACGGAGATTGATCCACATAAATTACTTAATTCAGATTTCCTTTTAATCCCTTTCGCTGCGCTTCATTCCTCTAAAGGGTAAGGTCGAAAATCAAAATGAGCTCCTTCCAGAGATAGGGCAAAACCAATTGATTTTCTAATCTTTAAAGTAGAAATTACCTAGTAATTTTGTTCAATGGGAAGTGAATCTGTGGCGAACTATTTAGAAGGATTAAATCCTCCTCAATACGAAGGAGTGGTAAACACCGAAGGTCCATGCATGATCATCGCTGGTGCTGGTTCGGGCAAAACGAGGGTACTCACCTATAGAATTGCGCATTTGATCCGGGAGCATAAAGTAGATCCATTTTCCATCATGGCACTGACCTTTACCAACAAGGCGGCCAAAGAAATGCAACACCGGATCGGTACGGTAGTGGGTACGGATGCCCGCAATCTTTGGATGGGTACTTTTCACTCCGTATTCTCCAGATTGCTGCGAGCGGAAGCCCATAGATTGGGCTATCAGAGCAACTTCACCATTTATGATACCGACGACTCGAAAACACTGATCAAACAGATCGTCAAAGAGTTTGCGCTAGATGACAAGTTGTACAAACCCAACGTGGTTTATAACCGTATCTCAGGCGCGAAAAACCGATTGGTTTCCTGGCAGGAGTATACTCAGAATCCGATCTACTATGAGGATGACCTGGCCAACATGCGTCCGGAAATGGGGCGGATCTACAAGGCTTATGTCATGCGCTGCTTCAAGGCCGGCGCGATGGATTTTGATGATCTGCTGTTCAACACCAACGTACTCTTTCAGGAACATCCGGAAGCATTGAATACCTATCAGCAGCGCTTCAAATACTTCCTGATCGACGAGTTTCAGGACACCAATATTTCACAGTACATGATCGCACGCCGATTAGCAGCGGTACGACAAAATATTTGTGTAGTGGGTGATGATGCACAAAGTATCTATGCCTTCCGTGGTGCTGACATCCAGAACATCCTGAATTTCGAACGGGACTATCCTGACTTGAGAACCATTAAGCTGGAGCAAAATTACCGGTCTACCCAGACCATCGTGAAGGCTGCCAATTCGGTCATCCATAAGAACAGTGCGCAGCTGAAGAAAGAGGTTTGGACCTCTAACGAAGAGGGCGAGCTCATCGAACTGATCAAGGCGACTTCTGATAACGAAGAAGGGAAGTTGGTGGCCAGTGCGATTTTCGAAACGAAGATGCAAAGTCAGGCACCTAACAATGACTTTGTGGTCCTGTACCGCACCAACAGCCAGTCTAGAGCCATTGAGGAAGCCCTACGCAGAAACAACCTGAAATACCGCGTGGTAGGTGGGCTGTCTTTCTATCAGCGTAAAGAGATCAAAGACATCCTGGCATATCTGCGTTTCATGATCAATGCCAATGATGAACAAGCGATGCGCAGGGTCATCAACCTTCCTAAACGAGGGATTGGTCCAGGCACCGTAGAAAAACTTATTGTAGCGGCTAATGACCATGATATGCCCTTGTGGGATGTCATGGAAAACGCCACCAAATTCATCGGTGGCCGTGGCGGGCAGCAAGTACAGGACTTTACCGTGCTGATCAAAAGCTTTAGATTGACTGCTGAGAAAAAGGATGCCTACGATACCGCAGCATTGGTCGCGAAGAATTCGGGAATCTTACGTGATTTGTATGAAGACAAGACCGTAGAAGGACTCAGTCGGTACGAAAACGTTCAGGAACTCCTGAATGCGATCAAAGAATTTACTGACGATCCATCAAGAGAAGATACTTCTATCAGTGCGTTCCTTCAGGATGTAGCCTTGCTGACGGATGAAGATCGTAACAAAAGCACTGAGGATGCCGTCACGCTAATGACCATCCACATGGCCAAAGGGCTAGAGTTCAATTATACGTTCATCGTTGGGTTAGAGGAAGAGCTGTTTCCTTCTCAAATGATGTTGCAAAGCCGGGCTGACCTGGAAGAAGAGCGAAGATTATTCTACGTAGCTATTACCAGGGCGAAGCAAAAATTATTCCTGAGTTATGCCCTGAACCGCTATCGTTTTGGTCGTCTTAAAAACTGTGAACCGAGCCGGTTCCTTGAAGAGATCAGCCCTGAGTTCATCAAAGTCAATCGTAAATTCTCCAACTCGGATCCGATTTCACCTTCTATGAATTATGTCACGAAAAATTTCGTGAGCAACATGAAGCGGCAGAACACCGATAAGCGATTTGCAAATGCGGTGCATCACAAGCCGAGTTCGGACTTCAAAGCCAGCGATACCTCCAAGCTCGCTGTGGGCATGAAGGTCGAGCATCCGAAGTTCGGATTTGGGGTAGTGGCCCTGATCGATGAGCAGGGTTCTAACCGAAAAGCCAAGGTCAACTTTGATCAGGCAGGTGAGAAAACGTTGCTGCTTTCTTTTGCCAAGTTGCGGATTTTGGAGTAAGCCTATACTTCGACAAGGCCAGTGTGACAGGCTCATTCCAACGAGCTCAATTTGAAAGGCTCACTTTGGCAAGCTAAGTTTGGTAAGCCCAGATTGAAAGATCTTCTATTCCTCCTCCTTTGAACCCGCGTACAATTTGTACTGCTGGAATTTACATTCCAACGCACCATTGAATAGTGGGATTTTCCTTGAAGGGGCCAATCGGATGCTTTTGAGTGCCTGGATGTTCGAGCTGAGTACCCAGGCTTCAAATCCCTGATAGTTCTGCTTAAACAAATCACTCATCTGTTTGTAGAAGTCGATCATATCCCCTTCTCCGATCCGTTCGCCATAAGGTGGGTTAGTGATCAGCATGCCAGAATCCCATAAGGGTTTATGATTTTCAAAAGCGACTTCTCGAACCTTCACCTGAGTTCGCAAATCCAGGCTTCTCAAAGAAGACTTGGCCATGGCCACAGCCCTGGGATCAATATCTCCGCCACTGATGTCCAGTGGTGATTTCCGCACCTTCGCATCGGATTCATTTTTGACCCGATTCCAGATCGTCGGATTGAAATCCTGCCAGTTACGGAAACCAAAATTTCGCCTTAAAATCTGCGGAGGAATATTACAAGCCTTCATGGCTGCTTCAATCAGGAGTGTTCCGGTTCCACACATCGGATCAACCAGGGGCTTGGATTTGTCCCAGCCTGCTAATTGGAGCATCCCTGCGGCCAGCACTTCATTCAAAGGGGCCGCATGACCTCTTCCCCGATAGCCTCGCTGATTTAAGGACTCTCCCGAGCTGTCCATGGAAATCGTAAACCGATCTTTCCACCCATGCAGATCAAACTGCACATCCGGACTCTTAGGGTCAACCGATGGCCTTCTGCCCGTCTTATCCCGGAACTGATCCGCAATCGCATCCTTCATGACAAGCGTCGCAAATTTCGAATGCTTGAAGAAATCAGAGAAGACACTGTTATCGATTGCAAAGGTCTGATGTGTATTAAGTACATCGGACCAGTCGAATGTTCTCACCTGTTCATAAAGCTCCTTCTCACTTTTCGCATGGAAAGTATGGATCGGAATCAATATCCTAAGTGCCGTTCTCAGATTGTAATTGGCTGTGTATAAAAAAGGTAAATTCCCTTCACAAGCCACCGCCCTTTTGATCGGTTTGATGTTTTCCGCGCCTAATTCCTTCAATTCTTCCGCGAGGATATCCTCCAGGCCAAATAGGGTTTTTACAAGTAGCTTCAAGGTATTTCGGTCTTTTTGTTTAAAACAAAAGAAGCCGCCCTTTGAGGCGGCCCTTTGATAGTTTATGTACTTACTCGTTCTTAAAAGAACTTGTAACGCTCATCTACGATATCCGCAAAATCAATCGCTACATCGTAGATATTTTGATCAATTACAGGTGCTTCTCTTCGCTTGAATGACCTTCTGTTGTTCAAAACAGATAATTGATAAGCATCATAGTTATCCAAATCAGCGGCCATGTTCTTATCGCTCAAAGAAACGATCATCACACCATTATCCACTTTGAATGGAGCTGTTTGCTCACCAGATTCCAATGCGAACGCCAATCCTACTGCATTCGGTGCATAGCCCACATTAGCAATGGATGTGCTGCTCAGGTTGATATCAGCAGAGTTCACACGAGCATCGTCTCCATATTGCTCTTGTAATTCTTCCAAAGAGCTTCCACTTAGTGAAGCGAGCTTAGCAATAAGCTGATTCGCTTTCTTCTGATCTCTTACCTTCTTAGTGATCTCATTTCGAACATCATCCAGGTTAGCAGTTCCTTTTTCCTGTGTGCTGGTCGCTATAGCGATGATGTATTTATCGTCCGTCTCAAATACTTCAGATACATCACCATCATCGGCTTTGTTGTACAACCAGAAGATCACGTTTCTAGCTTCGTTGATGCTGCCTAGACGCTGATCATTTTGACCAATTTTAGTCGCTTTCTGGATCTCGTAACCTTTATCAGTCGCATTTGTAACAAAATCATCCAGGTTTTTGCTCTCCAATGCAAACTGATCTGCATTTCGATAAATGGAATTTTGTGTTTCGTCACTTACGAAAAGCTCACGTTCGATTTTCGCCACTTTGAAAGACTCATTGGTCTTAGGCTCAGTGACCTTGATGATGTGAAAACCAAAGCTTGTTTCCACCAGCGATGGTAATAATCCTGTGCCTCTGAAGTTGAAACATGCATCTTTGAATTCCTGAACAAAGCTGGAATTCTCTCCAAACCAACCCAGATCCCCACCTCGCGTTCGGGTACCGTCTGTTCCGTGAACTCTGGCCATTTCTTCGAAATTAGTTCCGTTTTTGATGTCTCTTAGGATTTGATTTCCTTGTCTTCTCGCCTCGGCTTTTGCTTCATCGGACTCATCAGTCCATTTGAACAAAATGTGGCTTACCTTCACGAATTCCTCATCACCCGCTACTTTATCCGACAACTTGTAGATGGTATAGGTGTTACCTGAAACGATAGGCTCAGTCACATCACCAACCTCGGCACCTTGCATCTCCGGAGGAAGAGTACCAGCATTGTATGTATTGTAAGGAGCGAATCCTTCAGAGTTGATCGAAGCGAACAAAGAATCATTTTCGCTGGTCAGTAATTCTTCTCTCAGGTCGTTTACTTCCTGACGAACCACTGCACTATCTTCTGCGGAAGGCTTAACTTCAAACACGATGTAGTCTATGTTCTTGCTTTCTTCTGACTGGTACTCATCCGCATGACTATCCAGGTAATCCTGCAATTCGCTTTCAGTTACATCAACAGATGAATCTGCTACGGAAAAGAATGGAACGTAGAGGAAGTCAATCGAAGCAGTGGAATTATTGGTTACATAGTTCCCCTTTGACTCGTACTTATTCGCATAAGTTGTTTTCGCCAACAAATTCTCGTACTTGGTCAACTCTCGGGAAGGACGAAGACTCGCTTCGAAGTTTTTCCAGGGACGCTGATTTTCTACAGGAGCAGAACTGATCTGCTGCAAGAACGTCATCAATTGTTCTTTGTTGAACAAACCAGTCTGAGGGTCTGAGAAATTTCTCTGTACGTCTGGGTGAATGTTTTTACCCTGAACCATTTCGATCATCTCATCATCAGTCACTTCGATCCCTAGTTGATCGAATTGAGGACCGAATACTTTTTTGATGATCAGTTCCTGCCAGGCTTGCTGTCGTATTTGATCGATTGCCTGCGCATTGGGGTTGGTTCCGAATTGGATAAGGTAGTTGTAAGAAAGTCTTTCAACTTCGGCCTGAAATTCTTCATAAGATACTTCGGAGGAGGCCATTTCTCCGATTTCTGTGGAGGCACCGCCTAGCAACACTGAATTTGATTGCAGCAAATCAGTCAAGATGAAAGCTCCCATCGAAAATGCGATGAAGACAATCACGATCTTGCCCATGCGGTTCCTTAAAGTATTAATCAACGCCATTTGTCCGTTCTTGAAAAATTTTTAAGACGGCAAAAATAAGGAGTCGGGGGCAAACGCCCATGACTTTATCAAAAGATAAAGGGCTAATTATCAACTACTTTGAATTTTCTTCCAGATCGATCAGGGATAATCGTACATGATCGATGCGATTATCCTGCACAGAAACGATCACAAACTCGAAATTCTCATGCGTAATCACCTCGTTGAGGTCGGGAATGTCCTCGTAAACATGCAGGATCAACCCTCCTAACGTGTCAAATTCACCTTCTGGAAGATCGAGAGCATAAGTCTCATTCAGGTAATCGATCTCGTGACGGGCACTTAGCAGGTATTCTGTATCGGAAATCTTGTTTTCCAGCAATTCTTCATCATCATGTTCATCGCGGATCTCTCCAAAAATTTCTTCGATGACATCTTCCATGCTGACAATCCCGGAAGTCCCCCCAAACTCATCGACCACCAGAGCCAGGCTTTTGTGCTCATTGATGAATTGTACCAATAGTTCATTTGCCGGAGTGGTTTCTGGCACAATAATGATCGATGTGAGGATTTTTTTAATGGTGGAAGGTTTCTTAAAGAGCTCAAGTGAGTGACAGTAGCCAATTACGTCATCAATGGATTCTTTGTACACCACAATCTTAGAATGTCCACTTTCAATAAACGCCTGTTTCAGTTCTTGAATGTCGTCATCAATATCTACCGCTATGATCTCTGTCCTGGGGATCATACACTCCCGGACCTTTACCTCTTTGAATTCCAAGGCATTGTTGAAGATCTTGGTGTCGATCTCATGCTCCTCTTCAGGAGTCGATATGATATTTGTTCTGATGTAGTTATTGAGATCTGTGATGCCATAAACGGGTTTATCCTCAGAATATTCCAATTTGAATATCTGAGTGATGATGATTTTGGAAATCTGCACCACAGGCCAAACAACAATCCAAAGCAACAAATAGATCAGTCCCATGGGAATGGCAAGCAAACGCAACATGAAACTAGGGTTGAGCATGAATAAACTCTTAGGAAGAAACTCTGCCGTTATTAAAACCAAAATGGTAGAGATGATCGCATAGAGAGGTATTGACAAGAGTAGCGGCTCTAACGGGAAGTGGGTTTTAAGCAAAATGTTCGCCAAGCCTCCATACGCAACCAAAGCGATATTATTGCCCACCAATGTAGTGGCCAGAAAGTGTGCACGATTGCGATGAAAAATGCCAAGAATCCATCCTACTCTTCCTCCTTTTTGATGGATCAACTCAAGAGTGATCTTGTCGGAAGAAACAAAAGCTATTTCCATCCCGGAGAAAAAAGCAGAGAAAAACAGGCAAATTAATATCCCTTCCCAAATCATAGGCGTGAAGAAAAAATAGCTTCCACGTATCTAATATAGTTACAAAGGGTCATCGCTTCTTTTTTGATGGCTTCTTTTTTGATTTCTTTCGGGCTTTTTCTTCTTCCTCCTCCTTAAGTTTCCTGCGTCCCTTCTTGAACGCATAGGCAAAAAGTAATCCCAGCGAGAACACAAAAATTCCATAGGCCTCAGATATGGAATAGATCAGCGCCTGGTGCGTACCGATCACAAAAAAACCCCATGCCATAAAAAAGAAAATACTTTCGGATCCTTTCATTAACAGTTATTGTGGGTCATCCTCAATGGTCAGGGTACCTGAAGGCTCGTGTATGGTGTAGCTATCAAAGTTTTGGTCAGCCGTCAATCCATTCCCTGTATGGATCTCTCCATCCGAAACGATGGTTACAAACTTCTCGGTGTAGAAAATCTCTTTGTTGGGATCCCAAAACAATTCCTCGGTATTGAGTTCATCTTTGGTATCGAAGTTCTGTACTACCACATTCCCGATGCCACGATAGATATCTTCCTCACTGCTGTACTCAGCCACATCGGAACGAAAAGTCGATTGCTTTGTTTTTCCATCCTTGCGGTAAATCTCAAGATTCAACCCTTCAGGCCAATTTTCATCTCCACTTTTAAAGGTGATCTTTTTGGCCGAACGGATACGGATCACCGCCTTTCCGGAATCAGTCATCATGGTATTTTCATCCACAATGACCCGAATAGGCCCTTCGTACGACTCAGCTTGCTTCAGGTCCTTGGTCTCACAGGCTACCATCGCAACTAGTACGCAGAGCATAAAAAAACGGCCACAGGAATATCCTATGGCCGCAATGCTTTTTATAGAGAGCAAATTAGTTTGCAGGTCTTCTTTCAATTGTCACGTCTGTATTGATCCAACATCCCACAGTGACTTGCTTACCTTCTTCATAGTTTTCATTGAAGATCTCCTCAATGGAAGGGAATTGTGCCTGAGCAGCTTCCATCAATTTGGCTTCACCTGCTCTTTTAAATTCATTGTAAGCAGCGATGTAAACCGCTCTGTCCTGCACTTTGCTTTGTCCCCCTTTACACTCTTCGAAACTCTTCATGTAAAGCGTACCGATCAAACGATTGGCTTCTTTCTTAGAAGGATCGAAAGCCAATGCTCTTCTCGCGCTGCTTCGTGCATCAATCTTGCGATCCTGCACATTGTAGATTTTCGCCATATCGATATGAACGTCTGCTTTCTTGATGTTATCATCTGTCAGATCAATCGCTTTATTGAAGTATTCGAATGCCTGAGCATAATCTTCATTGGCAGTCGCTTTCTTAGCGATGAAGAGACATACACCATAATCAGGCTCACTTTCGTTGATGATGGTCGCTGATTTGATTGCCAGCGGGCTATCTGTACACTTATTGTTGAGCAGCAATTGGAAAATTTTCTTGGCCCACTTCACATCACCGGTAGCCTCCAGCTTAGGTCCGAGTACCGTTTCAACGAATTCACAATTCACTTCTACAGTAGCAGTAAGCAGTTTATCTACCTGATCCTGATACTTGTCGTAACGAGCTTTTTTATCATCCGAAACTTTTGCTCTTTGAGCAGCTAAATGGTCGGAAATGATAGAATAAATCTCAATTACTTTCTCATCACTTACATCTCCTTTTGCAAATCGGAATTTGTAGACCACATTCATGTAAGCAACGAGATTACCAGCGTTGGTCTTTTCACCGTTCATGTCCACAGCTTTAGTGAACAGCTCGTACAGGTAAGGATATTTTTCTTTGGTCTTATTGTAAAATTTGTAGGCGAAAATGGCTTTTCGATTGGTTACGAAGGCCTCTTTCTGGAAATACTCAACGCGCTGATCGAATATCTCCAATCCTCTTTGTACATATTCTTCTTTCTTGGTAGCATCTGCTTCTTTGGAAGCAAGATTGCTGTAGATTTTTTCCCCTTGCTGATAGATAGATACATGAAGATCGGGTGTATTCTCATACAACCACTCCAGAGGAACGATCGCTTCCTCAAATTTTCCTGCCTTAAACAGGTCAGTATAAAGGGCATTTTGCTCCTTCGCTTTATCAACGTCCTGACCCCAGTTCCATCCGGGTTGAGCTTGGGCAAAGAACACCGCTGTAGCTAGTACGGCGAAGACAAAACCTTTTTTGATGTTTTTCATATCGATTGCTTTTCTCAACGACTTGCAATAAGTGCAAGTCACAAATATAACCATTGCTTTCTTTAAATTCTCCTAGTCATAGCGCCTCTTAATGAACCATCGGTCATTTATCGTCGCTCCGAGAACAATTTGGAAGTAATTTTCTCTCACCAGATCATTGTCCGTCGTTCCTCGCCAACCAAGTTTGAAGGCGGAATCGATGGTAGATACGGCATTGATGGGAAATGTCGCACCAAAAGTAAAGCCTATATCGTTGAGATCTGTATCATTGACGATATAGGGAAGTTCTTTGTAAGTAAAACCCGCTCGATAAAAGATCCGATTCCAGTAACTTCTAACGTTGACATAATCCGGAACAAATTCTGCTCCAACAGCTATCTTCAAATCATCCCTGAAATTCGGATTAGAGCTATATTCTCCGCCAGACCCTCTGGTAATATCAGCACCAATGGTCCATTTATTTAAGATTTGATAAGAAATACCCAACCCAATTACCGTCGGCAATTCAAATGTTTCACTTTGGTCTACCCTGATTTCCTGACGCTGAATCAAAGTTCCCGCTGTTTCACGTGTGAAAAGTTCATCGCGTGTTCCGTCTAACGTAGTAGACAAGTCATAGGTCAGTCCAAAGTTCACAGCTCGAGTTTCCGAGATCTGCACCCGGTAAAATCCTCCAAACTGAAAAGCAAAGTCCTGATAGGCTATTTCGTTATTGTAATTAATCGTAAACGGAGAATTGTCTCCTTCAACGATACTTTGAAGCCGATTTCGGACCGATCCGAAAACAAAACTGCTTTTAAGACCTATGGAGAAATTCTTGGTTATTGCAACTCCATTAGTCCAATCCAGTCGACTTAAACCTCCTTCTCCGGCAAAGGCGTTGATCGATTCGAGATCAGTACCGTCAATGGTCTGTCTGGAGAAAAAATCATAATTCACTGTGCTGTAAGGCAATACGGCTACGGCAGAAGTCCACTTACCCGAAATGACCGGAAAAGAAATGTTCAGGAATCTTAGACCCGCTGTACCATCAGATTGGGTGTTATTCTGTGTCGTAAAACTTCTAATATCCCCCTGAAAACCCACCTGAAAAGCGGTTAGCGTATTGAACACTGCCAACGCGGGGTTTACATTATTGATGTGCCAGAACGTCGGTGTGGAAATACCAATCTCACCCATCCCCAGGTTTTGAGGCATGCCTGAGAACGAAAGCTCACCAAGCCCATTGCTGCTGTAGGGTGACACCACCGTCTGCGCATTTGCCGCCACACTCCATACAAACAGTAAAAATATTAGGATATTAATCCGCCTCATGATCATCTAAAATTCTATGCAATCCCACCAGTACGATTTCAGGGCGCACAAAGATGGGTGGTTTTATAAAGGATTCAAAGCTGGATGCACTTCCACCGGTTACAATAACGCGCGAGAGGTCAAATTCTTTTTTGAATTGGTCAATAAAACCATTGATTTCCATGGCCATTCCCTCTCTTGCACCCAGATACATGCATTCACGGGTGCTTTTACCCGGAAAGTTGGTGCTGGAAAATTGATCCATGGAAATGTCCGGTAAACGTCCCGTCATTTCGTGCATCGAGCGCATACGCATATTGTAACCTGGAGAAATGATTCCTCCATGGAAAGTTCCCTGATGATCAATGATATCGTAAGTGTTACAGGTTCCAAGGTCCATGATGAGTACACGCTCGCCCGGAAATTCGGTGTAACCTCCAACAGCTGCTGCTAACCGATCCATACCCAGGGTTTCAGGCGTATCATAATTGAGTTGAATAGGCAAAGTTGTTTGGCGATCAAGAAACAGGGGTCTTTTTTTTGCAGGCAGCGTCTCAAAAATATCAGATGTCATGACAACTGAACTGACAATCGCTGGAGATTCACTGGAACCGATCAATTCGACCAGAGATTCTGCACTCTCTACATAAAAGATATCCACAAGTTTCGAACCATGAAATCGCCCTCCTTTGATCCGGGTGTTACCCACATCGAAAACTAACTTTTCCTCCATTTTCATCCGATCTTCAAAAGTAAGTCATGCCTCGTCATAGAGTAGCTCAATCGAATGAATTCGCATCGGAACCTGCTGATTTTTAGGGATTTTTAACAAGCCTGGAAGAATCATCGCTCTTATTTGCAAAAAGTGAAAGCATCCTGAAACGCTGTTAACATCGTTTTGCTTGCGTTAGGCCAATTGACCGTTAGCCGATGGTAAATCAACTAGTGTTTTAACAGCTCGCTGAACTCAGACTATTTTTATATCTTTCTAAGGAATTTGCTTTTCTAGGCTCTAAGTGTAATTTAGTGAGGTAGAAAGAGCTGCGACTGACCAATATGACCCTTAATTACCGCATTGTCTTTGTATTTCTGGTGATGTTGATCGGATTTTCCGCTCAATCTTTCCCTGTGGAAGAATTGAGTCCTGGGGAAGCCGTGGAGCTTGTAGCCAGCAGCGATTCCGGATCTTCCGAACATCATGGGCCTGCGGCATGGAGTGTCTTCCCTTTCGTTTTGCTGCTCTTGATGATCGCCACAGGTCCGCTTTTTTACGAACACTTCTGGCATAAGAACTATCCAATAGTTGCGTTGGTTCTGGCAGCAATCGTAATAGGGTACTATTTATTTGGTTTACATAATTCACATAGCCCTATTCATGCCCTGGCGGAATATGTTCAGTTCATTGCATTGCTTTCCGGATTGTACATTGCCTCAGGTGGGATCATGATTATCGTCGACAAAAAGGCAGCACCAGGTACGAACGTCATCTTGTTGGCCATCGGGGCTGTAATCGCAAATATCATCGGAACGACAGGGGCTTCAATGTTACTGATCCGTCCATTTATCCGATTGAATAAAAATCGGATCAAAGCCTATCACATCATCTTTTTCATCTTTTTAGTGAGTAATATCGGCGGTTGCCTCACTCCCATCGGAGATCCTCCGCTGTTTCTAGGGTTCTTAAAAGGTGTTCCATTTTTCTGGACCTTAAGTCACAATGTGGTGCCCTGGGCATTCGCAGTGGTGGTCTTGTTGGTGCTTTTCTTCCTGTACGACAAAAGAAACAAGTCCGATTATAGTTTCGGCGAAGATGTATCGGAACCCACCAACAAAGTGGCCATTCGTGGTACAAGAAATTTCTGGTGGTTGTCCGTGGTAGTTGGCTCTGTTTTCCTCGACCCCAATGTTTTTGAGTGGGTGCCAGGAATTGAATACGATGGCGTGAAATTCTCTTTTATTAGAGAGATCATCATGTTTACCAGTGCTTTCTTAGCTTATAAGTTTGCTGACAAACAGGCTTTGAGTGGCAATGATTTCAATTTTGAGCCAATACGAGAAGTAGCCTTTATCTTCATTGGCATATTTGGCACCATGATGCCCGCTCTGGAATTGGTAAGCAATTATGCCCAATCTCCTGAAGGAGCAGCGCTGATCTCTCACAATACCCTTTACTGGGGAACAGGACTACTTTCAGGGTTCCTGGACAATGCACCAACTTATATTAACTTCCTAACGGCAGCTATGGCTTCCACAGGAGCAAGCATTACGGTACTGCCAGAAGTGGTCGAATACGCCTCCGGAGGATTTCCAAATTCTATCCTGAATCTGCAAGCCATATCAGTGGCAGCAGTTTTCTTTGGCGCCATGACCTACATTGGCAACGGCCCTAACTTCATGGTCAAGTCAATTGCAGAGCAAGTTGGTATTAAAATGCCTTCTTTCTTCGGTTACATCATTCGGTTTTCTATCCCGATCTTATTACCGATCTTCTTGCTCGTTTGGTTGATCTTCTTTGCATTTGCCTGATTAGACAATCACATCAACAGAAGTACAAGCCATTTCTTTGTTAACACACTAAGCAGAGATGATTGAGCAATTTGCATAGCGGCAAAACGCCATTCCTCCGTACTAGAGATCCTGTTAAAAATCAAATAAGCTTTCGTTCAACAATTTCAGGGACTGCTTCTTGTATTGCGTATCTACCAGTACAGAAACGTTATTTTTTGATCCACCGAAGGAAATCATCCGAATGGGAACCTCACTCAAAGAATTGAATATCCTGGCACCGGTACCCTTGCTCTCAGCAATGAGATCTCCCACCACACAGATGATCGTTTGATCCGTATCTACTTCTACTAAACCAAAGGGTTTGATCTCTTCCACGATTTGGGACAAATGGGTATCGTCATCGATCGTCAATGAAACCGCAATTTCCGAGGTGGTGATCATATCAATGGAAGTCTTGTGTGTTTCAAAAACCTCGAATACTTTTCTCAGGAAACCATAGGCCATGATCATCCGGGTGGACTTGATCTTGATGGCCGTGATATTGCTCTTGGCTGCAATGGCTTTAACTCCCTGTGGATCTTTGTGAGAATTAATGAGTGTGCCTTCCGCGTCTGGTTCCATCGTGTTCTTTATTCTCACGGGCACATCGTGCTGGTGCGCAGGAATGATACAGGTCGGATGCAGGATCTTGGCACCGAAATAGGCCAGCTCCCCTGCTTCATCAAATGATAGTCTGGAAATGGGCCTGGTCTTATCAACCACCCGAGGGTCGTTGTTGTGCATCCCATCGATATCCGTCCAGATCTGGACCTCCTCAGCCTGCAAAGCGGCCCCTATCAAGGTAGCCGAATAATCACTCCCTCCTCGCTTTAGGTTATCTGTTCCACCTTCGGCATTGCGACAGATGAATCCTTGTGTCACGAAAGTAGTGACTCCTTCATATTGTTCTAACTGGGCGGCAAGCCTCGGCTTGATCACCTCCATGTCGGGATCATTGGCTTCATTCAAATACATGAAATCTACCGCGGACAACAATTTCATGCTAACCCCTTGTTCTTCTAAATAAAGGGAGAACAGATTGGTGGAGATCAACTCACCAAATACCACCGTGATCTTTTCAATTTGTGGCCTGAAAGGTTGATCCAGTAATCGATCCAGCTCTGCAAAGTATTTGTCTACTACCGTATTCGCGCGTTCCCTCAGGGCCGTTTTTTCAAGCAGTTCATCAATCAGCGGACCGTACTTAAGTCGAAGGGTTTTGGATTTCTCAAGTGCCGTATCCTTTTCCCCTCCCTGATGTAGCGCACTTATTTCTACGAGTGCATTCGTGGTACCAGAAACTGCACTTAGGACCACTACCTTAGGCCCCTCTGTAGCAGTAACCAACGCTGCTACACCTTTCATACGTGATGCGGAACCCACACTGGTACCGCCAAACTTCAGAACTTTCATTGCTTATTAAGTGATTTAGGAAGTGCCGGGGTAAGCACAGGATTGCTTATCGATGGGTTGTTTTATATGGCCAACATTTTCACCGCTGTGATTGCAGCTTCATCTCCTTTGTTACCATGACGACCGCCAGAACGCTCCAAGGCTTGTTTTTTATCATTGGTGGTCAATACCCCAAATATGACCGGCTTGTCATACTTCAAACCCACATTCGTAATACCATTGGCTACAGCATCACAAATAAAATCGAAATGCGGGGTTTCTCCTTTGATCACAACACCAATGCAGATTACCGCATCTATGTCTTCTTTTTGAGCCACCTTCTGAGCGCCCAGGCTCAATTCAAAACTTCCAGGCACGTTTACGCGCACGATATTGTCTTTGGACACCCCCACACCTTTCAGGGTTTGGATCGCACCGGCATATAGGGCTTCTGTGATTTCTTCATTCCATTCGGATACCACGATGCCATATCGGAATTGACCGGCCTCGGTAGTCCCTGTGGAAGAAAAGTCGCTTAGGTTTTTTTCTGAACTTGCCATAAACAAAAAAGGGACAAGGCTTTTCAACCTTATCCCGTAAATATTTTAAATATTAAGGTTGAATCTACTCTACGGCTAGGCCCTTAAGCCTTGCGCTGTGTTTGAGTGCTTCTTGCTCCATACGTGATTTCGCAAAATCATTTAGAATTCGATCATACGCGGCTGCGGCTGCAGTTACGTCTCCACTTTCTTCCAAAGCAATCGCCAACTTTTGTAGATAGACGGGTGTGAATTCCTTATTCGGTTTATATCCTGCAGCATCATTGTAGGCACCGATGGCTTTATCAAAGTCATCCAACTCCATATAAGCGTCACCGATCAATGAGTAAGCACGGGCCTGCAACAAGTAATCATCGCTGCTAAAGTCTTCCAGGCTACGGATTGCATTTTCCCACTGGCCTAATTTCAAATAAGATGCTCCAGCATAGAAAGAAGCGAGGTTCGCCGCTTTTGTACCACTGTAGCGGTTGATGATATCCAGAAAACCGTAGTTGTTTCCGTCTCCGTTCAATCCTCTACCCAGGCTATCCTGCTCGAAATAATAAATGGCCTGAAACATCTCTCGTTGTGCTTCAGCATTCTTGTTACCCTGCTGAAATCGGAAGAATGTCAATCCACCTACGATCAATATCGCCAGACCCAGAACTCCAAATAACAGGTTCTGATTCTTCTTACTATTGAAAAATTCTTCTGCTTTACCAGCCAGTGCATCTGGGTTTTCCAACAAGTCTACCCCAGAACTATTCTCTTCTTTTTTGGTCTTCGCCATCTTACCGATCCAAATTTTGCGGACGCAAAGATAAAATAATTATTGATTTCAGTTTAATCTGTGATGTAAGGATAATTATCATCCACATAAACATCCTTATAAGCCTCCGATGCATCAGGGAATGGAGATTGCTCAGCAAAGTCCACAGCTTCTTTCACCTGAACCTTGATTTTAGCATCAATCTCCTTCAAATCTTCTTCCGTGGCAATCTTTTTCTTAAGGATGGTTGCTTTAACCTGCTCGATAGGATCCTGATTTTTGTAGGATTCTACCTCTTCCTTGGTTCTGTACTTTGCAGGATCAGACATGGAGTGTCCCTTGTAACGATAGGTTCTGAATTCAAGTAAAGTTGGGCCATCACCTTTTCGAGCGCGATCCGCCGCTTCTGCCACCGCAAGGTGAATCGCTTCTACGTTCATGCCATCTACCGGCTGCGAAGGCATTTCGTAAGCATCGGCCAATCGGTACAACTCGGTTACGTTAGAAGTACGCTGGACGGAAGTTCCCATCGCATAGCCATTGTTTTCGATCACGAAAATGGTAGGGATTTTCAAGGTCATCGCCATGTTCAGCGCTTCGTGGAAAGCACCTTGTCTCACAGCTCCGTCTCCCATGTAGCAAATAGAAACTTTACCTGTGTTGAGGTACATTTCCGCAAAACCAAGACCTGCTCCCAAAGGAATTTGTCCACCGACGATCCCGTGACCTCCGGCAAATCCTCTTTCCTTATCAAACATGTGCATGGATCCACCTTTACCTTTGGATACACCAGTGGCTTTACCGAATAGCTCTGCCATGATGGCTCCTGGATTGGTCCCTAATGCCAATGGATGGGCATGGTCCCGATAGGCAGTGATGTATTTATCTCCTTCCTCCAATGCAGATACGGCACCGGCGGCACATGCCTCCTGACCGATGTACAAATGACAAAAACCTTTGATCTTTTGCTGTCCATACAGCTGACCGGCTTTTTCTTCAAACTTCCGCATCAACATCATGGATTCATACCATGTCATGTATGTCTCATTGGAAAACTCCACTTTTTTCTTTTTGGAGGTCGCTGCTTTTGCCTTTGTAGCCATGCGCTTTTCTATTTCTTTTTACTAATGATATTAGATTTGTCGAGCCAGATTTGTGGCGGGCGATGCGAAATTAGCCCAAAATGACTGCCTCTCAAAATTATAGATATCCCGGTGGTGAATGACGCTCCGACGGAGCAACCGTAAAGCATGCGAATAAGCAAATTAAGGCTGGAACAGTTCAAGAACTACGAACACGAAACTTTCGAGTTTCACGACAGGTTCAATTGTCTGGCTGGCTTAAATGGCGCAGGGAAAACTAATGTACTTGATGCATTGCATTACCTGGCCTTTACCAAAAGTGCTTTTCTCGGCACCGATGGGCAAAATATCCTCCACGATCATCATTATTTCGCCATTCAGGGATGGTTTGAAGGCCTGGACGATCCTTTCGATGTGATCTGTTATCAGGAGCAACGAAAGAAAAAGCTGATCAAAGTGAATAAAGCAGAACCGGAGCGGATCAGTGAACATATCGGACGGATCCCCATGGTACTGACAACTCCCTATGACACATCCATCCTACGGGAAGGCAGTGAGGTACGCAGAAAATTTATGGACGGCACTTTATCGCAGTTCGACCACAAGTTTCTTGGACAATTGTTGAACTATCAGCGGTTACTCAAACAGCGGAATGCTACTTTGAAGCAAAGCGACCAAATGACTGAAAGTTCACTGCAAACATTGCTGGATGTGTACGATGCGGAGATGATTCCTTTGTCTATTGCCATTGCAACCCGCAGACAAGATCTGGTGCAGCAGTTTGAACCTTTTTTCGCAGAAAGCTATCAGGTCATCGGTACCGAACATGAAGCCACCAAAGTCCATTACCTCTCTCAGGTGCTTGAGGAAGGTTTTGAATCAAAGTATCGTGCTAATCGTAAAAAGGACATCATCATGCAACGCACGCTTCTGGGTTGCCACCGTGATGATGTGGATTTCCTGCTCAATGACCACTCGGTTAAAAAGATTGGTTCTCAGGGACAGCAAAAAACGTTCATCGTGGCATTGCGGCTTGCACAGTATGACTTTATCCATGCACAGCGATCAGATAAACCCATCTTAATGATGGACGACATCTTCGATAAACTGGACAGTCAGCGGATCATTCGACTTTTGGATTTACTCCATGACGAAGAAAGATTTGGACAGGTGATCCTGACCGATGCACACCCGGACCAAATTAAAAATCAATTTTCAGACCATTCCAAGGTGAATTTTTTTGAAATTAGCCACGGAAAACAAGTCTCCTAATGTCCCAAGACTCTACACAAAGTTTCAAACAAGCCTTTGGTCAGTACCTCAAGAAAAATGAGAAACTGGAACAGCAGTTCAATGAAAAGAAACTGATCCACTCCTGGAATGAGATCATGGGAGAGCCCATCGCCAACCGTACCACCAATATTTTCATCAAAGACGGGGTGTTGGTGGTGAAGCTCAGTTCCGCCCCATTGAAGCAAGAGTTGAACATGGCCAAGGAGAAGGTACTTGAGCTTTTTGAGAAAAAGTTAGGCTCTCAGGTTGTGAAGGAAGTACGGTTTATTTGAAAAAAGGCTTTTCGGCAATTAGGCACAGCATTCTATTACCAATCAAGAGTAGAGTTGTCAGATTGAGCTTGTCGAAATCGACAACTAATTCCTAATCCCTCTCAAAGAATTTCCGAGATTATTGCTATTTCCAGCGGGTGGAGAGTTGAATTGTTTTCTGGGTTTGAATTTCCGTACCGGAACAGGTTTATCACGCAATTTGATCGTCCAGTAAAAGGCATAATGGAATCCTAAAACCAAACCCCGCTTTTCACGGCCATCGTTGAACACGCGACCATAGCCTGGCATCTCAAATGGTAAGATGGCTCCATCTTCTTTCACGGAGTTGGCAAATTTTAACCGAAAGCCATACCCCATGAACAACTGACGCCAGACCCTCACTTTCATCCCCATAAGGACTTCAAACCAGCTAGCTGTCACGCCAGTCTCCTTTTCATTGATGTCCCGTGTTCCGAAATCGTCAGTGAAAGTTGTATTGAATTCGTGTTGAAAATTCGCCGAGGCGTATCGCAGACCGAACGTGATCACATTTTTACTCTGATCGTACCGGATCATATTGGCATCCACACCGACTCTGTAGTAGAATCCACTATTACTATAGCCTGGCGTCGATTGACTGGATTCTTCATATCCAAACTCGGAGACGAGAAAAAGATCCTTGAAATCTATCTCGATACTGCCTTCCTGTGAAAATCGACCTGGGGAAAACAACGAAATACCAGGGCGAGAAATGTCATATCCGATCCGAACGAAAGAGGGCTTCCAAGGTGTAGGATCTACTGCGGCCGTGTCCTGTGGAATGTTCTGTCCGAAGGAAAACATGCAAGTGATCAACAACAATATGCTAGAAATATACTTCAATGTTGTCGGGAATTCGTCGGTCCAGAAAATCGTTGTTGATGGCCACAGAGTCAAAATTGTGTGTAATGACCTTTATGCTAAAGTAATGGAGTGAAGCGTCACAATCCTCGCCGTAGACATTGGCTTGCGTACGGTATTGAATCTCCATGAAGTAGTCCGTTGAGTCCGTGAAGAACTCGTAACGTATATCATTAGCAGCAGCTGCAAGTGGCACAGGGATCAAGGTAAAGGATGTATCTGCGTCATAATATATCGTAGTTACCAGGTCGTTTTTGACAGAATCGAAACTGAAGGTAGAAGCCGAATCATGATTGAAGCTGATGTAAACCTGTGTGGAGTTGGGGTCCAATTGGCAGTCCTCAATAGGCGTACAGGCCCATGCCAAAAGCAGTGCAATCCATAAAAAAGAGCTTGATATGTATGCAGATATATTCACTAATTCCTTAACAAAGTGCGCAAAGGTAAGTCAAGCTTTTTGTTGACGCCATGAATAGTTGTAATCACGCTTTCACAACGCTGTTTATTCTTAAAAATGATGAATGAGTTGTTAATAATTGTTAGAAATAATTTGCCAAGGTCACTCCCGTTAGGGAGTCTATGATCTCCAACGTAGAAAGCTTAATCAAAGCATAGATTCCCCTATAGGAATGACTTCTTTAATTAAAAAAATCCTTGGCTTAAATAAGCCTGAATTTTCATAAACTAGAAAAACAACTTCAATGCCGCCAGTCCAATACTGACCAGAATAAAAATCCGATAGGCCTTTTCCGGGATGCGCTTCACGATACTGAATCCAATAAAAACACCAAGGACAATTGCCGGAAACAGCAATAAATTGAAGGAAAAAGACTCCATCGAGATGGTTTCCCAAACGCCAATATGAAAAGGAACTTTGAAAACATTGACCAGTAGAAAAAACCATGCTGATGTACCAATGAAGCTGTTTTTAGGTAGATTCCGGGACAAGAAATAAATGGACATGACGGGTCCGGCTGCATTTCCGATCATCGTGGTAAATCCTCCCAGAAAGCCCATCAAATGGGTCATCCACATACTTTCTGTAAGGTCAGTAGCAGATTTCTTTCGAAAGATCATGATCAGCATACTCCCAAGAATCACAATGGATAATAATTGCTGAAATTGACCTTCACTGACCCATTCACCTACAGCCAGGGCAGTAAGTACACCAATGATCGTACTGGGTGCCAGTCGAAGGATGTACTTCATTTCCGCATGTCGATGATAATAGATCACACCGAAGATGTCGCCCATGATCAACATAGGAAGCAAAAATCCGGTTGAAGCTTTAGCTCCCAATACTGATGCCATGATCGGGACAATGAGCATTCCCAATCCACTCAAGCCTGTTTTGGCCATCCCTACGCACATGGCACAGAAAGCCAGCCAAAGCCAATCGCTTTGTGTCAGGTTGTATTCGGCAAGGAAGTCGAGGGTCAAGGTAGTGTCGGTTGGTAAGGGGCTAAACTACTTTAATCCTGTTGAATATCTGGTTCCTGACTGGTATGCAAGACATTCAAAATTTCAATAGTTGTTTCATTCAATTGATAAATAATGCGAGAACTCCACCTAAAAAATCTCCGAATGTTCTGGGTTATTTGGATAGAATTCATCTAACTGAAATCTTTCAGGAAAATTAGCAAGACGCTTTACCTCTCGAATGATCTCAGATTTTACAGCTTTTGCTGCTGTTGGAGAATCTATTTTAATGTAGCCGTGATGATGCTTTAAGAAGTTTTTGGCTTTATCTGACCAGAGAATTTTTCGTTTCTTCACCAATTTTCAGATTCCTTCTCCAAATCCTCCATCATAGTGAATTGTCCTTTTTTAAGTTGTTCTCTAGACTCATCAATTTCCTTTACATAGTCATCAAGTTTCATTGGTTAGAAAGGTCCCTTTGAACCGCGAATCAAGTTGTATATCGTAGCTAATTTTTCCTGATCCTGAATGGAATCAATTGCTTGATGAAGCTGTAACTGTAATTCAGCAAAACTCATAAAACTTGCTTTTTCCTCAAGTTAAAGAATTATTGACTGTGAAATGGAAAATCCAACATCTGAAAGGAGGTAATCGATTTCAAAATATTAAGCATCTCTCTTGAAGTGATTGACTTAATTTCTAAAAAAGAATCAACCCCTCAAACCAACGGTCTTATTAAAAACGAGGTTGCCTTCGGTGGTGTCTTCATCTACCCGGAAATAGCCGATGCGCTCAAACTGTACGACGGACCCGACTTCAGCTGTACCCAAGGAACCTTCTACCATCGCTTTGTTATTGATGACCAATGATTCTTCATTGAGGTGGTTCATGAAATCATCTTCAATGTCTCCAAGGTTTTCGGTTTTGAAGAGGCGATCGTACAAACGGATTTCGGCATTCAGGCCATGCTCGGCAGATACCCAACCTAACGTCCCCTTTACCTTCTTACCGCTGGTATCCTGACCACTTCTGGTCTCCGGATCATACTCCGCATAAATTTCCTCGATCTCACCAGCATCGTTTTTCTTGAATCCGGTACACTTGATGATGTACGCATATTTCAGCCTTACTTCCCGATCAGGGCCCAAACGATACCATTTCTTGGGGCTTGGAGGATCTTCTTTAAAGTCTCCGCGATCGATATAGATCTCTCTCCCGAACATCATCGGACGTGTTCCGGCAGCTTCGTCTTCCGGGTTGTTGATAGCAGTCAGTTCTTCGGTTTTACCTTCTTCCCAGTTGGTAATGATCAGCTTGACAGGATTCAAAATACCAAAAGCGCGATTTGCTTTTTTATTAAGGTCTTCTCTTACCGCATGTTCCAATAAGGCGATATCATTCAGACCATCTCGTCTGGCAACGCCAACCGTATGGATGAATTTCTTGACGGCCTCTGCTGTATATCCTCTTCTTCTGATTCCTGAGATGGTAGGCATTCTCGGATCATCCCAGCCACTCACTTTACCTTCTTCGATCAACCTTCTCAAGTTCCGTTTACTGACAATCGTATAGCTCAGGTTGAGACGGGCAAATTCGGTTTGCTCTGAAGGAAATATTTCAAGGTTTTCGATTAACCAGTTATAGAGTGGTCGGTGCTCCTCAAACTCCAGCGTACACAAGGAATGTGTGACTTTTTCCATACTGTCCGACTGCCCATGAGCAAAGTCATAAGTAGGATAAATGACCCACTCGTCACCTGTCCGATGATGCTCCATGTGTTTGATCCGATAAAGAATAGGATCACGCATGTGCATATTTGGAGACGCCAGATCAATTTTGGCTCGCAGGACCATTGCTCCTTCGGGATGCATGCCCAGCTTCATTTCTTCAAACTTCGCCAGGCTCTCTTCTACCGGTCGATTGCGGAAAGGGCTTTCTTTTCCTGGCTGCGTAGGTGTCCCTTTCAGCTCATTGAATTCTTCCGCAGACAATTCATCGACATAAGCTTTGCCTGATTTGATCAAGATCTTGGCAAACGCGTATAAATGATTGAAATAATCAGAAGCATAAAGCTCACGGTCCCATTGGAATCCTAACCACTTTACATCGTCTTTGATCGCCTCGACGTATTCTGTATCCTCTTTTTCAGGGTTAGTGTCATCAAAACGCAAGTTGCATTTACCATTGAAGCGTTCTGCCAGTCCAAAATTCAGGACAATGGACTTGGCATGGCCAATGTGCAGGTACCCGTTAGGTTCTGGGGGAAAACGGGTTTGAATGGATTGATGCTTGCCACTTTTAAGGTCTGCTTCAATCATTTGCTCAATAAAATTGAGAGATTCTTTATTCCCGGATTCCATATTGCTCATTTTCAAATAAAGTGGGCAAAATTATAACGGATCGATGTTAAAACCCCTGCATGCAGGAAGAGTAACATGATTTTTTATTGATCGATAGTAATTCTTATTAAAATCGCTGCAATACCTGCATTCGTTGCGCATCCAGCTTAACTAGAATGAAGAGTAAAATGGTAAAGGACCAGAGACTGGAACCTCCATAACTGAGAAAGGGAAGTGGTATTCCGGCCACGGGAAACAAGCCGATGGTCATTGCGATATTCACAGTCATGTGAAAGAAAATGATACAAGCCACTCCATAGCCATAAATCCTGGCAAACCCACCTTTTTGGCGGTCGGCGATGGCCAGGATTCGCATGAGCAGCAGGCCGAACATCACCAATATAAAGGTGGTCCCAAACCAGCCTTGTTCCTCACCTATGGTACAAAAAATAAAGTCTGTGGATTGTGCCGGCACAAAGTCAAATTTGGTTTGCGTTCCTTTCAGAAAGCCTTTACCCGTGACTCCTCCGGACCCAATGGCAATTTTGGATTGGGTCGTATTCCAGCCCACGCCCAGCGGATCAAGGTCAGGATTGACCAGTAATTGAACCCGTCGCTGCTGGTGTGGCTTGAGCACCTCATTCAACACAAAGTCTACACTAAACACAGTTCCTACGAAAATGACAGCAACTCCTACGATCAGGAAAACCCGTCGGATGTTCCTTACAAAAAAAGCGATACCCAACAATGCAAGGACCGTGATGGCAATTAATAATGCGGTTTTTGCAACCAGCAATGTCAACAAAAAAATGATGATGAACAATACCGGAGCAACCAAGAACCAGTAAGACATGCCTTCGCGATAAAGCACCAAAACCAGGCTTCCAAAAACCATGGCTGTACCCGCATCACCCTGCAATACAATCAACGCCGCCGGAAACAAGAAGATTGCTGCCGCTTTGATCAGATTAGGCAATTGCTTTAGGTTCGGGGCTGTGGACAGGAATTTGGCTAATGCCAGAATACTGGCAAACTTGGCAAATTCTGAAGGTTGCAACCTAAAACTTCCTATCTCAAACCACGACCGGGATCCCGCTACCTCACGACCAAAAAACAGCACCAATAATAACAATGCAATGATCCCCCCATAAATCACCCAGGAAAACGTCTCAAACAATTTTCCATCCAACAGGAATATTCCGGCGATCAACACGATGGAGGTCAGTATCCAAATGAACTGCTTTCCCGCATTTTGTTGGAGGTTAAAAATACTTCCACTGGTTGATGCATCATAATCGGCTGCATAGATACTGAACCACCCTCCGATGACCAGAACGGCATACAGCGCCAAGGTCAGCCAATCAATCCTCCGTTGAAGCTTTTCTCCCCGCATCAGAAAATGAATTCTCCTTTTAAAATAAAATCTTCCAACCAGGGTCGGGTTATTTCTCCACGCACATGCTTTTCAATCAGTAAGCTGGCAGTTCCTGCAGCAGCTCTTCCTCCCTGCCCTGCATTTTCGACGTACACGGCAATTGCGATTTGAGGATTTTCTTTAGGTGCAAAGCCCATGAAACCTGAGTGATCCTCACCAGCGTTTTGAACGGTACTCGTCTTACCACATATGGCAATGTCTGAGATAAATGCCCTAATACCAGAACCAGCCTGTATCACACGCTCCATCCCGGTAATGACTGGCTCGTAATGTTGTGCTTCGATCCCTAGTTCATTTCGCTCGGCTACAACAAGAGAATCAGCACCAATTTTTTTAATAAAGTGTGGGGTATAATAATAGCCACGATTCGCCAAAATCGCTCCAAGATTAGCCATTTGAATGGGTGTCACCAACAACTCGCCCTGACCGATACTTAAGGAATAGATATTGGAAAACTTCCAGCGATTTCTCCCATAAATACGATCGTAAACATCAATATTGGGAACTGAACCTGATACCTCTCCTGGTAAATCCAGTCCCAACCGCACTCCCAAACCAAACTTCTTCACATATTCACCCCAACTCTCAAGTCCTATTCTTGAATCAATGAAAGCACTTTCATGCTCCCCACGTTGAATTAAACGTCGAAATACTTTGTAGAAGTAATTGTTGGAGGAGAATTGAATGGCCTTTGGTATGTCATAATAACCTGTTGGTGCCAAATCTCCGATCAGTGTATTGTCTGAATAAATCTGTTCTTTGGGATAGGTTGCTTTTTCTTGCAAAGCAATAAGCGACTGAACGGTCTTGAACATCGACCCTGGAGGATACATCGCTTGCACAGGCCGATTGAATAATGGATTTAGAGAATCCTGTTTAATGCTCACGAAATTCTTAGAAAAATCCCGGCCTGTCAACAGGGAAGGGTCGTAATTAGGACTGGAAACAAATGCTAGTATTTCTCCAGAGGAAGGTTCAATGGCTACGACACTTCCAACCTTTCCTGCCATCAAATATTCTGCATATTGTTGTAGCTCCAGATCAATGGTAATTTCCAGGTCCTGCCCAGGCTCCGGAATCGTATCGAATTGTCCTTCACTGAAATCTCCTTCTACGATACCTCGTACATTGACCATCTTATAACTGACACCACGCTTACCACGCAAGACATGCTCATATTCCCTTTCCAATCCTGATATGCCTATGTAATCACCACCACGATAGTAATCAGCGGTATCTGCCGCTAACCTGGCGGCACTGATTTCACCAACGTATCCTAGTGTATTTCCAAGCGTCTGGATGGCGTAGGCACGATTGATTCTGGTTTCAATACTCAATCCTTTAATCGAACTGAGTTCATCCTGAATCTGCGCAAATTGTTCAGGTGGAATCTCTTCCTCAAACGGGGAAGGCTTGGAATAAGAAAAATCTACACACTTCTCATACTGACTCTTAAATTCTCCTTCCTCCAGGCCTAGCATTTGAATTACTTTGAGGGAGTCTTTCTTATCGAAATCCCTCGGAACCATAATCAAATTATAGATGGGTGCATTGTAAGCGATCAGTTCACCATTTCTATCGTGAATCAGGCCTCTATACGGATATTCAATCCGTTTTTGCATGATGTTATTTTGTGCGGCCAGTTTGTATTCCTCATTCCCTACTTGAATCGAAAACAACCTAACGACCAGAATCAAAATGATTAAAATGATTATGCCCCGAATAGCCAGCCCTCGTTCATTCATAGCCTTCTGGTTTTGGAGGATAATAAGGCGTTACTTGAAAGAAATATGATACCCGTTAACAAAGCACTTAGTACAGCACGCTTCAATAACAGTCCAAATGCACTAAAGGAACCATGCTCGATCAAGAATACCTGAAAGTGATGGATAAATATCAGCGGCAAAGCATAGATGGTCATGGATCGCAACCCAAAATTGTGGATACTCACCCGAGCATCTTCTTCCGGGGCCCCAACAACCATTGTCAGCCAGGGCTTTTGAAGTACGGCCAATAAAAGACAGGCTGACGCATGAATTCCCGGCGTATTGGAAAAAATATCTACTAATAATCCTGTTCCAAAAGCAATAAACAGCACCGATAATCGGCCCATAGCTAACGGAAGTACCAGCAAGAAGCTGATGTAAAAAAACGTGAACGCTGCATTGAACAAAACAAACCGGTGGAGCACGGGTAGTTGTAAAACCACGTACACCAGAAAATAAATGACTTGTTCTCTACCAATCCCCCTCATAACTCCTCCAATATGATGGATTCAATGCTGTCTTTTTCTGCAATCGTCTGATTGATGATCACATGGGCATAATTGAGGGAAGAAAAATCCACACTCAATCGCGCAGTAGCGTTGTAAAATGGCGATTCCTGTGTCAGTTCAAGGCTTTCAATCACCCCTACTAAAACCCCGGGAGGAAACACACCATTGTAGCTAGATGTCTCGATGGTATCCCCCTCGAAAATCGGAATGTGCCTCGGAATGTCTTTTACATTGATCATCAGCGGATCATTGGTCTCCCACTGTACGCGGCACAAAGTACCCGTTCGCTTGACCTGGCTACTGATCATTACTTTAGGATTGAGGATAGATACTACCGTTGTAAAGTTTTTTGAAACTGACTTTACTCGTCCAACCACTCCTTGTTCACCAACGACTCCCATGCCCTGTTTCACACCTTCATTGGTACCCAGGGCCAGTGTCAGGAAGTTCGCGCTGCGCTGGTAAGTCTTGTTGACCACTTTGGCAGGCACAACTTCGAAATTGGAAGCAATCATCGGTGGAATGGTCTTTTCATAATTGAGATCCGCCAACAAACGCCTCAATTGTGCATTTTCCTGAGCCAGCTGATTATTGATATCATCCAGCTGAAAATAATTAGTACTATTCTCAGAGAATTGATTCACCGAGCCACTTAGAAAGTTACTCGTGTTGAAAAAAGAAGCGCTGTAAAATCGATTGGTAGAGATTATCATCAAGAGGCAGAGCACCTGCAACAGAAAAAAGACTGCTGCTACTCTGTACTTGATCAAAAAGTTGAAAAGACTGTTCATTTAAGTCATCAACACGGCTTTAAAGTCTGCAACGCTTTTCAGGGCACTTCCCGTACCGCGTACTACGGCTCTCAATGGATCTTCGGCAATGTGGATAGGCAACTTGGTTTTCAAGGCCAATCGTTTGTCTAATCCACGGAGCAATGCTCCTCCACCTGTCAGGTAAATACCGTTATCGTAAATATCTGCAGACAATTCCGGTGGTGAGATTTCAAGTGCTTTCAGTACTGCTTCTTCGATCTTGGAAACCGACTTGTCAATGGCAAAGGCAATCTCAGAATAAGAGATCTTGATCACTTTCGGAATTCCCGTCATCAGGTCACGTCCTCTGATCTCAAAATCATCCGGTGCTTCATCCAATTCGGTCATTGCTGAACCGACTTCAATTTTCACTCTTTCTGCAGTACGCTCACCGATCAGCAGGTTGTGTTGTCGGCGCATGTAGTCCAGAATGTCTTTATTGAAAGAATCTCCTGCCACTCGAATCGATTGGTCACAAACAATCCCGGATAAAGCAATCACGGCAATCTCTGTGGTTCCCCCTCCGATATCCACAATCATGGAACCGATGGGTTGGTCAATATTAATTCCAATTCCGATCGCCGCAGCGATGGGCTCGTGAATCATGTAGACTTCCTTCGCCCCAGCGTGTTCCGCTGAGTCACGAACCGCCCGTTTTTCCACTTCCGTAATCCCAGAAGGAATACAGATCACCATTCGATGTGAAGCTGGGAACATTCTTTTACTTGTTCCATCGATCATTTTGATCAGTCCCCTGATCATATGCTCTGCAGCATGGAAATCCGCAATTACACCATCTTTCAATGGGCGAATGGTCTTGATGTTTTCATGCGTTTTTTCATGCATTTGCATCGCCTGTCTACCAATCGCCAGAACCTTATTGGTGTTCTTATCTATCGCAATGATTGACGGCTCATCAACCACTACCTTATCCTTTTGGATGATCAGGGTGTTGGCCGTACCCAGATCTATTGCTATATCACTTGAGAAAAAGTCGAAAAGCGCCATAAAATGCCGTCAAAATTTGATGCCGAAGTTAATAATTTGTTTTTAAAACCCGGCCAGTCAGCCAAGCCTCATTCTGATCAAAAATGATCTATTTTAATGTTTAAAGTGTCGATGGCCTGTGAAGACCATGGCTAAGCCATTTTCATCGCAGTAATCAATCGACAATTGATCTTTAATTGAACCACCTGGCTGGATCACTGCCTGAATACCTGCTTTGTGAGCGATCTCCACACAATCCGGGAACGGGAAGAAAGCATCTGAAGCCATTACCGCACCTTTCAGGTCGAATCCGAACTTCCCAGCCTTCTCTATGGCTTGTTCCAGGGCATCTACTCTTGAAGTTTGCCCAACACCACTTGCCAGCAACTGTCCACCCTTCGCCAATACGATGGTATTGGATTTGGTGTGCTTACAGACCTTGGAAGCAAAAAGCAAGTCAGCTACCTCATCAGCAGTTGGCGTCACTTTGGTCACCTCTTTGAGATCAGCTGTTTCATCCGACTTCCAGTCATGCTGCTGAACGATCACTCCATTGAGCAACGTACGATGCTGTACCTGAGGTGTCCATTGCTGTTTTTGGATCAACAGAATTCGATTCTTTTTCTGCTTCAAAACTTCCAATGCCTCCTCCGAGAAACTGGGTGCAATGGCAATTTCGAAAAACAAGGAATGCATTTCTTCTGCACATTCTTTGTCGATTTCCTGATTCGTGATCAACACTCCACCGAAGGCAGAGGTCGTATCCGCCGCAAAAGCTCTTTGATACGCTTCTTTTACGGTGTTACCTAAAGCAATCCCACAAGCATTGTTATGCTTTAAAATTCCAAAAGCAGTTTCCTGACCAAATTCGGTGATCAGCTGAACCGCAGCCTCAATATCTACGAGGTTATTGTAGGAAATCTCTTTGCCATGCAGTTTGTCAAAGAAAGCATCGAGATCGCCATAGAAAGCGCCTTGCTGATGAGGGTTCTCCCCATATCGCAATTGCTTCTTGCCCTGAACACTGGTTTTGAATGCTGGAACTTCTTCATCGGCATTCATATAGCCAAAAATGGCCGAATCGTAATGTGAAGACACCTCAAAGGCATGAGCAGCGAATCGTTTACGGTCCGTCAGGGAGGTTTCACCATTCTCATCCTGCAGCAGCTCCAGCAGATCTCCATATTGGTTTCTGGAACTTACGATCAAGACGTCTTTAAAATTCTTGGCCGCAGCGCGGATCAAGGAAATTCCTCCGATATCAATTTTCTCGATGATGGCTTGTTCATCTGCTCCTGAAGCGACTGTTTCTTCAAAAGGATACAGATCGACAATCACCAAATCGATGGATGGAATTTCGAATTTTTTCTTTTCTGTTAGGTCCGCTTCATTGTCCCTGCGATGAAGGATACCTCCAAATACTTTTGGGTGCAGGGTTTTTACCCGGCCTCCAAAAATGCTCGGGTACTCCGTGACATCTTCTACAGCGGTGACTTCCACACCTTGCTGCTGGATGAAATCCTGGGTCCCTCCGGTAGATAAAATACTGACGCCCAGCTCATTCAACCTGGAAATGATGGGTTCCAGGTTATCCTTATGATAAACTGAAATGAGGGCGGTTTTTATTTTCTTCTGACTCATGCTGCCAATAAAGGCGCAAAAGTACCACAATTGATGTATTCAAAAGAGGTCGCCCGACTTTTTAAGAAGTTCAGTTTAGTGAACCGGAAACTCCTCTTAAAATTGGAGGTGTAACGTCAACGTTTTCGCAGCAGCCAAAGCCCAATAAAAGTGAACAATCCATTGAACAGCAAGATTTCAAATCCGATGGTATAACCACCAAACCAATTGGCTGAATTGCTCTGCAAAACATAGGAAAGCAATGGTGACAGCACACATACTAATGGGATCATTCCATCGCGGACTTGTGTTTTCGTGAAAATGCCAAACGAGAATAATCCCAGGAGCGGGCCGTAAGTATATCCAGCAACTGTAAACACGGCACTGATCACACTTCGATCATTGATTGCATTAAAAACGATCACCACCAAAAACAGTAATACGGAAAAGCCGAAATGAACAGCAATTCGAGTCTTTTGCTGCTCGCCGAAATTTTTGGGTTCAAATCCCAGAAAGTCAACGCAGAAGGAAGTGGTTAAGGCAGTTAAGGCAGAATCTGCGCTAGAATAAGCGGCTGCAGTAATACCTAATAGGAATAAAATTGCCCCAGCCAGCGGAAAATGTTGAATGGCGATCACTGGAAATAAATTATCCGTTCGGTCAGGCAATGGGATGCTTTGAAAATCAGCATACTGATACAGCATTACACCCAAAACCAGAAACAGTACTTTGACAATCACCAAAACTCCTGTGAACCAGAATACATTTTTTTGAGCATCCTTCAGCGAGCGACAAGTAAGGTTTTTCTGCATCATGTCCTGGTCCAGTCCTGTCATGACAATGGCAATAAATGCCCCGGAAATGAATTGCTTGAAGAAATTGGTGCCCGGCTTCCATCGCCAGTCAAAGGCAGTGCTTCGCGGATCGGACTGAATGGAAGAAATAAGATCCCCGAAAGAAAAGCCCATTTCACTTTTGATCAGATAAATACTGAACCCAACCGAAAAAAGCATGAAAAAGGTCTGTAGTGTATCTGTCCAAACGATGGTTTTGATACCACCTTTCCAGGTATAGACCCAGATCAATAAAATGGCTGACGCTACTGCCACCCAGAAGGGTAAACCAAATGCATCGAAAAAGGCGATTTGCAATACACCAGCCACCAGGAATAATCTAAACGACGCTCCGATGACCCGGCTAATCAAAAAGAAAAAGGCACCGGTTTTGTGTGCTCGCTCTCCAAATCGGGTCAGTAAATATTGATAGATGGAAACCAGATTGTGTTTATAATACAGCGGCAACAGCACCAGGGCAATGACAGAATAGCCCAGGATATACCCCAATACCATCTGGAAATAGTGGAAATTGGAATTGCCTACTTCACCAGGAACGGAGATAAAAGTGACTCCCGACAAAGTGGCCCCAATCATCCCAAAGGCCACAAGGTACCAGGGAGAAGATCGATTGGCAGTGTAAAATGTTTCGGAAGTTGCTGATCTTGAAGTCCACCAAGAGATAAGAATCAGGACTAAAAAGTAGCCACCAACGACCAGTGCAACTAAAAATGGAGTCATACTTTCCGGTATTTGGCTCTAAAATAATTAGTTCAAGTAACTTTGCAGGAAATCACGGTACAATGCGATTTGAATTTGATGTTGAGGAAGAGATAGAGATCAAGGAAGTTGTTG
Source organism: Cytophagales bacterium (assembly GCA_033344775.1). Classification (NCBI taxonomy): domain Bacteria; kingdom Pseudomonadati; phylum Bacteroidota; class Cytophagia; order Cytophagales; species Cytophagales bacterium. The sequence goes on from JAWPMT010000005.1 coordinate 2,475,976, forward strand.
ACGATGAGAAACAGCGAGATCTCATCGTGTACAATGATGATTTCAATACATTCGAGCATGTCATTGAGACATTGATTAAAGTATGCAAGCACGATCCACAGCAGGCCGAACAGTGCACCTACCTTATTCATTTTAAAGGCAAGTGTGCTGTGAAGCGTGGAACCTACGAAGAATTGAAGCCTAAGCGAGAAGCAATTTCCGATGCAGGCATTAAAGCGGCTATTGTATAATCGTTTATGGACTACCCGTCCAAAGTCGTAGAAAAAGCAGTAGAAGAAATTGCCAAATTACCTGGCATTGGCAGGAAAACTGCGCTTCGATTGGCCCTGCACCTCCTGAAACAAGACGAAGGATTTACCAGCTCTCTCAGCACCGCATTGACAGATCTTCGGGAAAATATCAAGTATTGCAGCACTTGTCATATCATCGCCGATACGACCGATTGCACCTGCAACAACGTCGCCACCGATCGTTCGGTCATTTGTGTGGTGGAAGATACACCTGATGTGATGGCAGTAAAAAACACGGGACAGTACAATGGCATGTTCCATGTCCTTGGAGGTCGTATTTCTCCGATGGACGGGATTGGTCCTGAAGAGATCCGGATCGAATCACTGATCAGACGCATTACCAGTGGTGACGATGATGTGAAAGAAGTGATCCTTGCATTGAGCAGTACCATGGAAGGCGATACGACTGCTTTTTACATCACCAAAAAACTCAACGAGCTGACAGATATTAAGGTGACTACCATTGCACGGGGAATCCCTGTCGGTGGAGAATTGGAATATGCGGATGAGTTGACTTTGGGCCGAAGTATCGCCTCCAGAACCTTGTTTTCTAGCTAATCTCGCTTTTTGGGTCTTGAAAAAATGGTGTAGAACAACATCAAGCCCATACCACACAACATTACCAGAAAATACCAATTGGTTTTACCGGTACCAAAGGTGGTCCAGATATGCCATGAGGTGAGAATCATCAGGATGATTCCCAGAAATATCCCCAATTGCTTCCTTTGTTGTGGGTTCATGTAGCTAAAATACGGGTAGTTCTTAAAATCTCAGTAAGAAATGACTGTTTCCATAGTAAACAGATCTCCAAAATAAGTTGATCTTATTTCCAAATTATTGTGTTGGTAGAAGAGCGATTTTTTACAATTCCAGCGGAAATAATCCTGGATCAGGACTTTATAATCCTGCCTCATCCTCGAAATGTGAAAGTGAAATCAGCTAAACAGCTCACAGAAACTCATATTTCTTTAAATAATACAATGTCATCTAAATATATTACGATTTCTGCCAAAAATTGAATTGGCAGTTCTGTTAAGCTTAATGGCAGTTTTGTAAAATGAACCTACCCCACCTTTGTATCATAAGGTTGCTGGTAGAGCAGCGAAGAAATTCCAACTCAGAGTTAAGATGCTGAGTTGCTGGTGTTTGAATCACCGTTTTGTTATGCCTTTTTTAAAAGTTATTTAACAGTAGCGCAATGTGCTGTTAAAAATTATTAAGTTATTGCATGATGCTAAAATGACGTTTAGCATGTAAATTGCACGAAGATTTCTGCGCACGCAGAATTTGTCTATGCTGGTTGTATGCCCTGAAGCTTCGTGCTTCAGGGTTTTTTATTTTGTGGTCAGTCAGTCTGTCAAACCAAAAACCGGCCCCTCAGTTATACCAACAAACATTCTACGCATTTTCGAAGATCTACAAAAGTCCTGTTTCACGAAAAATACGTCTAACAGCACCTATCACGGATCAATTTAAAAACTGCTTGCTCAGGTACATACCCACAATGATCCAAAGCCCTTAAGTTAATCAGTTATAAAGTTGACCTACTTACGGATTAATTAATGAAACGATCTGGAGATCGATTTTATCAGTTTTACGAATGACTATTGATTAATCATCTAACGCATCTTTGACATCATTGTATTGATTCAATAGCTCTTTATAGCGATCATAGGCATCCTTTCCGGGCATGAAATCAGCACTTCCTGAGACCGTGCCATAGAGATAGCTGATCTGATCGATCAGTTTTGGCTTCATGTAAGTGCCTTTGGCAGTTTCCAGTATCTCCTTGATTTCCTTTAGGCGCGCCTTTTTATCTCCATCCAGATCATTGGATTTCATTCTTTTAGATACCTCCTGACTTGCACGACGAGCATCACCCAATAAAGCAGCTATTTGAAGGGCAAAGGACTCATGCGCCGCAATATCCGATTCTGAAATGCCTGCTTCTGCAGATCGGGGATCAGCAGACAGGATAAAAGACTGTTCTAATTCCGTATCTCCTACGGTAAGCTTTACCTTATAATTACCTGGCTTGGCTCTTGGTCCCGATCGATATCTTCGGTTGGCATTATTGTGCCAAGGGCCCGCGTTGGTCATGTCCCAATTGAATCGGTGGAAACCCGCTCCTGTTGCCAATTTCTCCTCAGAAACGTAGATGACCTCACTCAAACGCATATTTTCCACTTCTTCTTTATCCAGCGACTTCCCACTGACAATGGTCTTAATTACCTCGTTTGCCTCATTAATGATATCTAACCTCAATGGAGTGGTCAGACTATCCGGCAGATAGTAATCAAGATTAACAGCCGGACGAGGATAAGCCCCTGTTCGCATTTTCGGGAACTTATAGCGATAAGTATCTCTTGGCTTAAACAAATAAGCTGAAGCAGCTACCGTTTCATAGTTGCTATCGTGAAGGCTACTTAGGTTGTCCAGCACATAAAAACCACGTCCCATGGTTGAAATGGCCAGGTCCTTTCGGAAAACTTTGATATCCGTGATCGGAGTGACAGGTAAATTTTGTTGGAACGGCTTCCAGTTAGCTCCATCATCCATAGAAATGAACATCCCGAATTCAGTTCCGGCATAAAGCACCCCCTCTCTATCCGGATCCTCACGCACTACACGAGTTGGGTAATCCGCAGGAATACCATTCGTACCATTGGTAAGCAACGTCCATGATTTACCATAATCTGCGGTTTTCCAGATGTATGGCTTCCAGTCACCAAGTTGATAGCGCAATACGGCGATGTAAGCTTTTTCTGCTCGATGTGGAGAAGGCTCCACAGCATCAACACGACCGCCTTCTGGCAAACGCTTCGGAGTAACTTTTTGCCAGTTATCACCACCGTCTCTGGTCACATGGACCGGGCCGTCATTGGCTCCGACCCAAATCACACCTTCCTGAACCGGAGACTCACGGATCGCATAGATGGTACTGTAAAATTCCTCACCCGTGATATCTCTGGTGATTGGTGACCCTGAAATCACTTGCTTGTCAGGATCAAAAGCCGTCAAATCCGGAGAAATGGTCTCCCAGGTTTTGCCATCATCGGTGGTTTTGTGCACAAACTGAGAGGTATGGTACACCACATCCGGATTGTGCGGAGACACATGAATGGGTGATACTCGTTGAAATCTGTATTTCAATTCATTGGGGTTCTGGCCATACATGTTGGCAGCACCCACATCATAATTTCTTTCCGTCCCTGTTCGCTTATCAAACACATCAAAGCGCCCTTTACAGTTCGCATAAACAATGTTGTGATTTCCAGGCTTAGGAACTGCGGGCCCAGTCTCGCAGCCGCCTGTATTGATGATCCATCCGGTTTCAGGTGCTTGTATGGCTCCTGGAGCACGGCTAGGAACCGCAACCGTGGTAGAATTATCTTGCTGGCCTCCATATAACCAGTAAGGATATTGATCGTCTACCTCGACTTGATAGAGTTCTGCCGTAGGCTGATTGAACTGAGTAGTCCAGGTTTCGCCTCCGTTAAAGGTAACATTAGCTCCACCGTCATTGGCCTGAATGAATAGGTCAGGATTTTCTGGATTGATCCACATGTCGTGGTTATCTCCGTGTGGCGGTCGCATGCGCTTCCATTCTTTGCCACCATCTGTAGACTTGAAATAGCCCGTTGCCATGACATAAAGCACATCCGGGTTTTTGGGGTCGACTTCTACATTTGTATAGTAGAAAGGACGTGTCCTGATGCCTCGATCATTAGAAACTTGCTTGAATGATTTGCCTTGATTTTCAGACTTGTACATTCCACCTTCCTCGCCAGGTGCCTCCACCAAGGCATACAATATTTTGGAGTCGGCTGCACTTACACCCAGATCAATCTTGCCGACCAGGCCTTCAGGTAGACCTTTGGTGATCTTTTCCCAGGTATCTCCGCCATCCAGCGATTTATAAATCCCACCTTCTTGTTGTGTACCGCCACTGATGATGGTCCAGGGTTTACGTTCCGCTTTCCAGGCTGTAGCAAAGATCACATTCGGATTTCCAGGCAAGAATTCAATATCGGAGAAACCTACTCTATCTGAAATGAAAAGCACTTTTTCCCAGGTTTTTCCACCGTCTTTTGTTCGAAAAACACCTCTTTCAGGATTCGGAGCAAACGCATTTCCTATCGCCGCTACAAATACGGTATTGTTATCTGAAGGATGTATCTCCACGGCTCCAATATGCCCCGTGTTTTTCAATCCAATGAATTCCCAGGACTCGCCTGCATCCACAGATTTGTACATGCCTTTACCCGTGATCACATTGCTTCGCAGACCATCGGAACCAGTGCCGACATAAACGATATTCGGGTCTTTCTGATCCACCGCAATGTCACCAATGGAAGGGGTAGCAAAAAATCCGTCCGAGACATTCTTCCAGGAAAGGCCATAATCTGTGGTCTTCCAGACACCACCACCTGTAGCCCCTTGATAGAATGTGCCTGGCTCAGCGACGGTACCACCCACAGCGGTAACGCGTCCACCTCTCAGAGGACCGACGGATCGGTATTGGAATATAGAAAAGTCTTGAGCGATAACAATTCCTGTCAACAGGAACGCAGTTAGGTAGGTCGAAATGCGAATCATGGGTCTATGTTAGTGAATAATCACCAAAACCCGGCCAGGAATGCTTTTAAAGGAAAATAGTCGCTCTAAATGTACCCTTAGCCTTGCTGAAGATCACTATGAATATTTATCACAGTACCTCCTGAACTTGAAAAACTATTCCACCTGTCGAATCTGCATTGATCAGATACATCAGGTTATTGTCAAAGTAATAATGAGAAATGCGATCGCCCACCCAGAACACGGCTCCTATATTGCGCGTATAAGCCGCACCATTTGCTTGCCCTTCGGCCTGGAATCCACCCCAACCCACATATTCCATGGTTTGACTGTCTCTATTCAGGTCACTGAAAAAATTCACATAGCTATTTCCGCCAATGGTGCCAGCAATTACAAAATCACCTTCTGTATTAAGCTGGCCCACAGATCTATATGCCGCTGGAAAATCCATGTACCCACAAGGAGGGTGATAGATGATATCTCCCTCAAACACATACAAGATATCCCATTTGTGATTGTCAAGGTTATAGGTGCCTGGTATTACTTCATATTCAATCTCGCAGTACGCTGGCTGAACATCATTGATGAAAATACAAGGACAGTCTGTTGACTCAGTAAATGTCACTTCATAGACATCCAGGGGGGTTCTGGGAATTGGCAATTCATAACGCTCGCAGACCTTCGCGTCATTCCATCGATCTAATGAATCAATGTTGTTTCCTGTGAAGTAAACTTTAGTAAAGTAACTGAATTCGTCCTCGGATGGAAGACATTTCAAGTCATTGTCATCGGCACAGTTTGCCAGCAAAAGTGCGATACAAATTAGCTGTAATGACTTTTGGATATGCTCCTTCACCTACGTTGTTTTATTGCGTAGTTAAATTTACTACTTCCTGAAGATACAATACCGTACTTCATCCACGATCATGTTATTCTTCTGCACTGATGATTTGAGGATCGCTTCCTGGAGATAGCCTGCTTTTTCCAATACCCTCATAGATCCTTTGTTGAATTCAAAAACGCCTGCATATACCTTAAGGAGCCCTAAGGTTTCAAAAGCATAGGTTGTTGCTAGATTAACGGCCTGTGTGGCAATGCCTTTACCCCAATATGCTTCACCAATCCAATAGCCGATCTCGCAAGTATGTGCATACACATCCTGTTGTGGTTCGAGCCCCACTATTCCAGCAAACCTTCCCTCAAATTCTATGGCAAAGGTGATCTGCGGATCTTCTGAGACCTTACTGCTGATAAAGAATTCTGCATCCTTTTCTGAATAAGGATGGGGGAAATAATCCCTTACATTATCCCAAACATTCCGGTTGTTGGCCAACTTGGCCAGTTCAGAGGTATCAGCCCGCCTTAATCTTCTTAAATGGACTTCAACCATTGCAATAAAAAAATTGGAGAGAGAAATAATTATTGATTCTTCGAAACATCATGCTTGTCGGGCAGATCCCGTGTTAAGTCACACCTTGTAAGCAAGAGCACGGCTCTTGTTGATTTCGACAGGCTCAATCTGACAAGACCCCTATTCTTAAAGCAATTCATTGGCCAGATTAGCCAGATCTGATCGCTCCCCTTTCTCCAGTGTCACGTGTGCGAAAATAGGCTGATCCTGAATCCGATCAATCAAATAAGACAACCCATTGGATTGTGAATCCAGATACGGTGTATCGATCTGATAAATATCTCCAGTAAATATGATCTTGGTGTTTTCTCCTGCTCGGGTAATGATCGTTTTAATCTCATGAGGCGTAAGGTTCTGTGCCTCATCCACAATGAAGAAAATATTGGACAAACTACGTCCACGGATGTACGCCAATGGCGTGATCACCAGCTTCTCCTGATTAACCATGTCCGTGATCCGCTTATGCTCTTTGTCACTATCCGGAAATTGATTTTGAATGAACTTCAGGTTATCCCAAAGCGGCTCCATGTAAGGATTAAGCTTGGACTTGATGTCACCAGGCAAGTAACCTATGTCTTTATTGCTTAATGGAACGATCGGCCGTGCCAGGTAGATCTGTTTGAAATTTCGTCGTTGCTCCAAAGCCGAAGCCAGGGCAATCAAGGTTTTCCCTGTTCCTGCCACCCCATTGATGCTAACTAACCGGACCTCAGGATTCAACATGGCATCGATGGCAAAAGTCTGTTCTGCATTCTTAGGCTTGATGCCATAAACAGAAACCTTATCTACTTTATCGACTGTTTTCTCGGTTGCATTGTATTTAGCCAAAACGGAGTTCTTATCACTTCTGAGGATATAAAACTCGTTGGCAATCCCTTTTTTACGTCCGAAGATCTTCTTCTTATCAATGCTATTTTCTTTGAATAGCTGATCGATGTGCTCACTCTCTATGTCTGTGATCTCCGTCTTGCCCGTGTGCAGGGTACTGACATTTTTGATCTTGCCCGTTTCATAGTCCTCTGCCTGCAAGTCCAGGGATTTGGCTTTCAAGCGCAGATTGATGTCTTTAGAAACGAGAATGACTTGTCGCTTGGTCCCCAATTCATCTTTTAGTGCCAGTGCGGCATTTAAGATCCGATGGTCATTTTTAGCGTCATTGAATACTTTCCTGGCATCAACCGAACTATTGGACTCCATCAATACTTTGAACTTCCCTTTTGTCTTCCCATTCAATGGAATCCAATCCTGAAGCATTTGGCCTTCCGCCAACTTGTCTAAAAGCCTTGTAAATTCCCGTGCCTCAAAATTCTTGGTATCGTTTCCCTTTTTAAACTGATCTAGCTCTTCCAGTACTGTGATCGGAATTCCGATATCATGTTCAGCAAAGTTGAGAATGGAGTCATGGGAGTAAAGGATGACGGAAGTATCTAATACAAAGATTTTCTTCTCTTTTCGGGCTCGCGGCATATAGACTTTAGTGTAAGTTATTGACTAACCCTGCCTTGCCAACTTAAAAATTACGTCTTTCCAAACTCCATCGACAGGTTGATTCGACAGGTTAAAAATTGACACAAAATTTGTCACATCATACCCGTGACAAGGTAGGGTCATGTGGTTTATCAATATTATGACTTTTTAGTCGAATTGTTCCTATGTGTAGGACGAATTATTCAGCGAAAACATACCAATCTTCCTGCTCACGAGGAATGATCCGAATGACATGATTCATGGCCAACCGAATCACCACATCCGACGCCTGTTTGGTGGTGAGCTTGGTGACCTCACAAAACTCTGGTAAAGTGATGTGATCATGATTTCCCAGATAGTTGAGTAAGGCCTTTTCATGAATCCCATATTCAAAACTGGTTTCGGAGTTCTTACTTTCCTGTTTAAGTAGTTGCCGAACCTCACGACTTGCCTGAACCGAACGATCCTCTACTCGAACAAAGGCTTTGCCAAATCGATGACGTTTTTCCAGAAAAGCGAAATGTGGTTTGATAGCACTCGGAGGAATCTCATAATGAAGCACACTTCGACCATCTTTCAACTGAATCCTCTCCAACGTAAATTCGACCTTGGGCCGGCAAAGCTCTTCAATGGCTTTGGTCATGACGAATTCTTCTTCATCTGGAAACTTCAAACCCGGAATATTGCCATTATCGTCCACACCCACCAAAAGATGTCCTCCGTCAGAATTGGCAAAAGCTACTACCTCACGAATCACTTTCTCCGGGTGATTGATCTTCCTTTTGAATTCAACCGTCTGAGACTCCCCTCCCCATACAAGTCTTTTGAGTTCGCCCAACTCCATAACAATCCGGTAAACCGATGACGCAACAAATCTAAAACGGGCACTTGGTTTTGATCGTGCCCTGGATCAATCTCACCCTGACGAAAATACCTTCACTAAGAATTTTATCAGGGCAACCGCCAAGGCGGTTAAACGAAATCCTCGTCATCATCAGGATCGGGCATGGTGAACATGCTGCTCAGCAGATCCTTGAATTGCATGCCTTTTTCGAGGGTATGCTTGCTCAACTGACTGTATTCGGCTAATCCGTATAAAGCAAACTCCATCATGAAATATCGGAAAGCCTCATGCTTACTTTGGATATAGCGATCCACCAATGCTCCAAGACCAGGTACGGCATTTAGTTCCTTTTCGTATTCTTTCTGACTGTATTCAAACAGCAAGTCCACCATGTTGCCCTTGCCGAACCAGTTGGTGATCTCTTCGTACGGATTCTTCAGTTTCTGCTTTCTGATTTCCTCAGGATCCGGGAAATAGTCCACAAATTGGGTTCGAATGGCTTTGCCAATCAGATTGTTCGCCACAATTCCGGGTCCTTCTTGTTCACCTTCGTATACCAACTCCACTTTTCCAGTAATCGCCGGTGCCACATTAAGTAGGTCAGAAACACGCACAAAAACTTTGCTTTCGCCATGTACAAGACTCCTTCTTTCCGCCCCACTGATCAGGTTTTCGTAGGCAGAGATCGTCAAACGGGCTGATACGCCACTCTTGGCATCTACATATTCACTGTCTCGGGCTTCAAAAGCGATTTGCTCAATCAGGTCCTTCGACAACTCGAATACGTCAACCGATTCTTTCTGCTCAGGCTCAAGATTGGCTTCCTGCTCGGTAATCCTTCTTCCGATCTCAATCGATTTAGGGTAATGCGTGATGATCTGGCTATCAATCCGATCTTTCAAAGGTGTTACAATGCTTCCGCGGTTGGTATAGTCTTCTGGGTTGGCTGTGAATACAAATTGAACATCCAATGGCAATCTCAACTTGAACCCACGAATCTGGATATCGCCTTCCTGAAGGATATTGAACAATGCCACCTGAATCCTTGCTTGAAGGTCAGGAAGCTCATTGATCACAAATATTGCCCGATGTGATCTTGGGATCAACCCGTAATGGATCACGCGTTCATCCGAATAAGGCAACTTTAAGCTCGCTGCTTTGATCGGATCCACATCACCAATGAGGTCTGCAATTGTCACGTCGGGTGTCGCTAGTTTTTCGGTATATCTTTCGTCTTGATGTACCCAGGCGATTGGCGTTTCATCTCCTTTTTCGGCAATCAGGTCGATAGCATACCTGGACAAGGGTTGAAAAGGATCATCATTCAAATCCGAAGCTGCAACAATCGGAATGTAGATGTCTAGCAATTTTGTCAAGGTCCTGGCAATTCGCGTCTTGGCCTGACCTCTCAATCCAAGGAAATTGATGTTGTGTTTGGCCAAAATGGCTCGCTCAATGTCCGGAATTACGGTATCCTCATATCCCCAAATCCCTTCAAAGACATTCACTCCTGATTTAAGGTTTTTGATAAGGTTGTTCCTTAATTCCTCTTTGATGGATTGTGGTTCATATCCGGTGGCTTTCAATGCACCGAGCGTAGTGATCTCCTTCAACTGTTCAGCTGGGATCTGCTGATATTGCATATTTCTCTTAGGATTATAAGTTCTTTCTTCTGTTTCTGCGGTAATCTTCAAATATGAGATCACCCAGCCCTTTGAGGCTGCTATAGTAGGCATTGCCGTTGTTTACTTGCGTAAACTCCTGGACAAACTCCTTCAAATAAGGGTCAGACGCGATCATGAACGTAGTGATTGGAATCTTCAATCGTCGGCATTGTGCCGCCAGATTCAACGTCTTGTTCAGGATCTTAGGGTCTAGCCCAAAGCTATTTTTGTAATATTTGATCCCCTGTTTAAGGCAAGTGGGCTTACCATCGGTGATCATAAAGATCTGTTTGTTCTTGTTTTTTCTTCGGCGAAGCAAATCCATGGCCAATTCCAATCCAGCAACCGTATTGGTATGATAAGGCCCTACTTGCAAGTATGGCAGGTCCTTGATCTCAATCTGCCAGGCATCATTGCCAAAGACAATTACATCCAGGGTGTCTTTAGGATACTTTTTCTTCACCAGTTCCGCTAAGGCCATGGCCACTTTCTTCGCAGGTGTGATTCTATCCTCTCCGTAAAGGATCATGGAGTGGCTGATGTCGATCATCAGCACCGTGGATGTCTGTGTTTTGAATTCACGTTCCCGTATCTCCAGATCATTCTCTGTCAACATAAAGTTGCCAAACCCATGATTGATCTGGGCGTTTTTAATGCTCTCCGTCAATTCAATCTGTTCTGGAGAATCCCCAAATTGGAATTCTCTGAAATCCGTGGACAGTTCATCGCCTCTACCTGCGAGATCGGATCGGTGATTGCCACGTCCAGACTTCTTTAACTTTCCAAAAATCTCTTCGAGAGCGCTCTTTCGGATTTCCTGTTCGCTTTTGGCAGTGATCTTGAAAGATCCTTTTTCGTTATCATCGGTAACATATCCTTTTGACTTCAAATCATCGATGAAATCACCAATGCCATATTCACTGTTTGAAATATTGTATTGCTTGTCGAGGTTCGTCAGCCAACTCAGGGCTTCACTCACATCACCAGAAGTGATGACCATCAACTGCAGAAAAATATTTAATAAATTATCGAAGGTAGACTGCTCCTTACTCTTCTCGGGAATAAATTCCGTAAATCGATAACCAATCATGCTTTTACCTTGATTGTATTGCTAAAACTTTTTTTAACTCAGGGTCCTTCAATAGACAAACCCATCATGGGTAAATTAGTTCAGCAAAGGCACTAACCCAACAATAAGATTATCTTTAACCTGACCTTGATATAAATTCTTGTGCTAAGAACTTTCACCTCCTTATTCAACGGATATTTGATTCGATCCTCTCAAATATTTTATTGAATAATTCGGGTTTAATTATTTTTGGAATATGCCTGGCCGAAGACCCATTTTTGCTACACTCGTCTCTGGCTCGTACTATGCGTTAAGAGACTTCCTTTACAGACGAACCATAGAGCCGAAAGCTCCAGAGGTACGGAAGACAAAAGAGACGAAAACCCCGACTATGCAGGAAGAGAAAAAGCCCTGGTAATTACTTACTTTTTGGGTAATGTCCTGAACAGGAAATCCCAGAAAGGAGAAGAAACACCAAATGCGTTTTCAGGATCCTTGTAGTGATGAATTCCGTGATGCACCCAAAGAACTTTCAAGAAATTCTTAGGTGGTTGATACGCATGGATCGCGTAATGAATAGACGTATACAACAAATAGCCTACGAAAAAACCAGGAATAAATCCATACACATAGGTGCCCAGCATTAAACGGAATACGCCGAAGAAGAAGCCAATCAATAAGATCATTGGCAGTGGAGGCATAGAAATCCTGTCTTTATCTTTTGGGAACTCGTGGTGTGCTCCATGAACAAGCCTTGCAAACTTTTCTCTGCCTGGCGTAGTAGGACTGATATGGAATAAGAATCGATGCATGACATACTCCACGAGTGTGAAGGAAACCAGACCGATCAAGAATAACCACACAATGTTACTTGAATTGGTATATCCTGCATGCAAGCCATAATAGATAATGGCAGCTGGCAAGACCGTAAATATGACGATTGTGATGGAAATATGAGTTCTGGTCAATATTTCCAAAACAGGATTTTGGAATAACTTTTTGCTTCCCGTGTTAGAAGGTTTTGCTTTAGGTTCCATACTTAAGTTCGAATGAAAAGCGGTTCTAAGCTAGTTTAACCGCGAAATTAAATACTACTAACGGATACTTGAGTTCTTAATTGAGTTTTTTCGTAAAGAGTTTCATAGAGTGGAAGAATTTTATCCACTTCGAAATCTTTAGCACGAGCAAGTGCTCCTTCCTTGAACTTCTGTAAGTTTCTATCGTCCAGGATATGGATGGCATTTTTGGCCATGTCCTCGGTATCACCGATTTCACTCACAAAGCCAGATTGTCCATTGATGTTCAGTTCGGGTAATCCTCCCGCATTCGACGAGATGATCGGCACTTCACATGACATGGCTTCCAATGCAGCCAAACCAAAACTTTCTTTCTCTGAAGGCATAATGAAGAGATCACTTACAGAAAGCACTTCTTCTACAGCTTCCAGTTTCCCTAAAAATCGGATGTCTTCACAATGACCAAGCTCTCTGCAGAGCTCCTCCATACTAGAACGTTCAGGCCCATCACCAACCAACAAAAGCTTGGCCGGCACTACACTTCTGACTTTTCCAAAAACTGCAATCACATCCTCTACTCGCTTTACTTTACGAAAATTCGAGGTATGCACCAGCAATTTTTCACCATTGGGGCAAATGGCTGTTTTGAAATGATCTTTTTTCTGCTTCTTGAAACGACTCAAGTCAATAAAATTAGGGATGACCTGAATATCATTCGTTACTTCAAAATGTTCGTAGGTATCTTTTTTTAAGTCCTCGGACACTGCCGTAACGGCATCTGAAGCGTTGATCGAAAAAGTAACAACCGGCTCGTAAGTCTTGTCCTTGCCTACGAGCGTAATGTCAGTCCCGTGCAAGGTCGTGATCACCGGAATCTCTATCCCTTTTGTTTTCAGGATCTGCTTAGCCATGAATGCAGCAGAAGCATGTGGAATGGCATAATGTACATGAAGTACATCCAGTTTTTCATACTGAACTACTTCTACCATTTTGCTGGCCAATGCTAGTTCATAAGGTGCATACTCAAACAGGGGATAATTTTTCGTTGAAACCTCGTGGTAAAACAAGTTCTCATTGAAAAAATCCAGGCGTGTAGGCTGTGAATAAGTAATGAAATGCACCTGATGACCCTCTTTGGCCAAGGACTTTCCAAGCTCAGTAGCAACGACACCACTTCCACCGTAGGTTGGATAACAAACTATGCCGATTTTCATAATCGTAATTCTTAAACGCCTTGTCCAAAAAAAATGTTCGCGGAATTTTAATTATTCTTCAACAAGCGATCGATACACGACATCCTGAATACGATTGCGAATGTCTCTGGTGATCAATCGGCGGTTTTCTGCTTCGGGATAAATTCTGTTGGAAACGAAGGTAAATACCAGATCATTGGCAGGATCAGCCCAAACCATTGTCCCCGTAAACCCTGTGTGGCCAAAGCTTGCTTCACTTACTTGTGCCGATACATTGCCTACAGATTCTGAAAGCTTATCCCAACCAAGCGCTCTTCTGTTCCCTTTGAAGTACCGTTGATTGAAGCGATTGATCGTAGCGGGTTGCAAATATTGGCGACCACCATAATAGCCGTCATTGAGCACCATGTGCATCAGGATCGCTAACTCTTTCGATGAAGAAAACAAACCGGCATGTCCGGCCACTCCTCCGCTGATTGCCGCATTCCGATCGTGTACGGTACCCCAGACGAGTTCATCCCGATAATATTTATCAAATTCGGTTGGTGCGATCTCAAAAATCTCAAAGCCCTTCTCCAGCGGGTTGAAAACTGTGTAATGGAGTCCCATCGGATAATAGAAGTTTTCAAATAAGTACCGCTCCATCGACATTCGGGTCACAGATTCTACTACCTGTTGCAAAATCATGAAGCCAAGATCGCTGTATCGGTACTCTCCTTTTTTGTCTAGTAAAGGTGATTGAATCAGCCAGCTTCGAATCGAGTCCATCATGACCGGATGGATAGGATAACCGTAAGAACGGCGATCATCCTCTTCATCCTGTGCGGTATAATAACTAAATGGCTCCAAAAAGTCTCCCTTCAAGGTCCGCTTCCACATTGGCTCATAAGATCGTAAACCACTCTGATGCGACAACAATTGTTTCAAGGTGATATGTCCTTTGTTGGAATTCACATATTGCGGCAGGTAAACGCCGATCGAATCATCGAGGTTGATCATTGCTTTCTCTTCCAGACTCATGACGCACAATAGTGTTCCCAGGACCTTAGTTACCGACGCCACGTCGTAAATGATGTTCTTATGTACGGCAATCAAACTATCATAAGTCAAATAGCCGAAAGACTTGTCATAAACGATAGAACCTCCTTTGAGTACGGTGACCTGACAACCTGGTGCCGCATGCTCAATGATCATTTCTTGTGCCAGCTGTTGAATAAGTGCCAATGAATCCGAAGACATCCCTTCCCATTCAGGAGCAGCAAATCTTAATTTTCCGAATGAAGGAATGATCTGAGATGGCAAATGCGCGAAAGGCGTAGCCACGCCTGAATTCCTTCCGAGCACACCAATTGCCCCAAATAACATCTGGGGAATCAATTCGTCATACAATGGCAAGCTTTCTTCGAAGTAGAGAAACTCATCTGCGTCAACGAATGTGGGAGTTTTTGAGGAAACCAAAGCAATGATCTTGTGGTCTTCCTGATATTGCTCAATGAACGGCATAAACGCTTCTGCGCTCGTCCTTGCATCCACAATAATGGTTTGCCCATACTTTGGAGGTTGACTAATGATATCTCTTACCTCGAAATATTTGGTCAACTCAGATGTTAATGGTCCGTGTGGGTTGTTGGTCAACAAAGCAATTTCCCGGGTCTGTATCGGAAGTACACTTTTTTCTGCCGAAAGATGTACTACTGCATTCTGGTAAATGGCCGTGATCAGCTTGGTAGGAATTATAACATGATCAGGACGCTCACGACTAGCGATCAACGTCGAAAGCGCCATTGGATTTTTCTGAACCTTACGCAATGATTTAGCAAGCCTGGGAAGCTCCTCTGGTTTGATGAGAGCAATGCCATCCTGTTCCAGGATCAGTCGAAGTTGTTTCTTCCCTACTTTCTCCAGGGTTTGCAATCTGTCTTCACTCAGGAAAAAGGAGCTATCAATCCTTATCAATTTTCGGAGCACATCCACCTGTGGGTCTGTGAATTTTGTCAGGTCCGGCAAAAGCACATAATCGGCTCCTGCCCTGGACAAAAGCTGAATGTACTTTTCGAGGTATTGCCTTAATATTTGATGGTCCGTAATGGTGGCCAGCGTTGCTAGGCCCGGCAAATTATAAGTCGGCAGGTCTAATTGATCGCCCAACCTGATCGCCACAATGAAATCTTTCTGGTTCACATCCTTCAACTGATTGAGTCCATTGCTGTTCAATACAATACCTTTGTATTCAGAAGGGATTCGTCTGACCAAAGAAGTATCGCTCGTCGCATCCAGCCAAATTCTGCTGGAAGCATCGCTGAGGTATGAAGTCGGGTTGCCCGCCAGGAAAATATCCTCGAGTTTTGCACCGTTTGCCGACGCAAATAGGAATACCGAAATACAAAAGAAGAGGAATTTTGGAAAGCTCATAGGTACGCGCCACTGCGCGATCTGTTTTCTATCTCTTACTGGTTGAGTAACGACTGCATTTTGAAAAAACACAAATCTCTGTGCCGAAATATCATTAAATTCGACATAACACGAAAACTTTGCGCCTAAAAAACAGTAAAAATAGAAGTAAGCAACAACAATTCATGCCATGAGACTGCCTTCACTCATCAGACTTCCAAGAAATAAGCAATTTCACATCGAGCCCAGACATTACGATCCGATCAAGGAAGAATTGGAGGAAAGGACCTCCCGGATCCGGAATGAATTGAGAAGTGGCTCGGATGATTACCGTCCCGGAAACATCTCATTTTCCAAAAGATCGGCACCTATGCCGAGTACCAATGTCCTTCAACTAGCTATTGCTGCAATCTTGTCACTGCTAGTTGTTGGATGGCTTTACTGGGGCAATGATGTTGCTTATATATTCGTCATAGGTATCCCCATCTATTTCTTTTTTCGCTTTAGGAAGTTTAAGCGCCGCTGATCTGAATGGAGGACATAGTCAGATTACTACCAGAAAGTATTGCTAATCAAATTGCCGCTGGAGAAGTTGTTCAGCGCCCCGCCTCTGTTGTCAAAGAATTATTAGAAAATAGTATTGATGCCGAGGCAACTGAGATTTCCCTGATTTTAAGAGAATCGGGCAAGTCATTGATCCGGGTATTGGACAATGGAGTTGGCATGAGTACTTCCGATGCACGCATGAGTTTTGAACGACATGCTACATCGAAGATCCGGCGATCAGAAGATTTGTTTTCTATTCGTACCATGGGTTTTCGCGGTGAAGCATTGGCTTCCATTGCTGCGGTGGCACAAGTCGAGTTGAAGACACGTAAGCGCGGAGCTGAATTAGGTACTGAAATCGTTATCCATGGCTCAGAAATCAAGAAGAATGAGCCGGTTTTTACCAATGAGGGGACTTCTCTCTGTGTGAAAAATCTATTTTATAATGTTCCGGCGCGGAGGAATTTTCTCAAGTCCAATCCCGTAGAACTTCGCCATATCCTAGACGAATTCAATCGGGTGGCACTGGCCAATCCTGGTATCAGCTTCAACATGTACCATAATGACAAAGAGGTGCATCAGCTGGAACCTGGGAAATTAAGTAAGCGCATTGTGCAATTATTTGGCAAGAATTATCAGAATCAATTGATCCCTTGTCAGGAGGATACGTCTGACCTACAGATTCGAGGTTATGTAGGCAAACCGGAATTTGCTAAGAAAACACGAGGTGATCAGTTCTTTTTCGTGAATCATCGTTTCATCAAGAATAATTACCTGAATCACGCAGTTAATACTGCATTCGAAAGTTTGTTGCCGGAAGGATTTCATCCTTTTTATGTCCTGTTTCTGGAAATGGACACGGCCAATGTCGATATCAATGTACATCCGACTAAAACGGAGGTAAAGTTTCAGGATGACCGCTTGTTGTATGGGATCATTCAATCGGCAGTAAGACAAGCACTCTCTCAGTTTAATGTAGCTCCGAGTCTGGATTTCAGTGCAGATGTTAATTTTAATTATGCCACTACTAATCTGGATCGGTCAGCAACACAAATAACCCCTAAGGACCGGGATTACAGCAATTTTAAATCGATCGATACCGGAGCCAGCAACAAAAGCATTGAAAACTGGCAAGACTTGTATCAGGTCGCCAAACAGGAAGACCTGGCTGTGCTGAGAAAAGCAGAACAGGAATGGCCTCAAGCCGAGATCGTTACCCTGAAAAGTGATCTGAGTACAGGTCGACTCGAACTGGAATCGAGTGAGAAATGGAACCAATCCTTACAGCTACATGGTCAGTACCTCATCCGGCAAGTAAAGTCGGGCATGGTCATCATTGATCAATGTGCAGCTCATGAACGGATTCTTTACGAAAAATATTTATCGGAGCTGAAAGGAAACAAAGGCGCATCTCAATCGTGTTTATTCCCACAGCAAGTTGATTTAAGTCCCTCTGATTTTGCTTTGATCAAAGAATTATCGGAAGAAATCAGGGCTTTAGGGTTTGATATTGATGAATTCGGGCAAAGTAGTCTGGTCATCAATGGAGTCCCGGCTGATCTGTCGGGGCAAAATGAAAAGGAAGTATTGGAAGGATTGTTAGAACAGTTCAAGCAGAACAAAGAAGAATTGCAGCTCGAGCATCATGAGAACCTGGCAAGATCTCTTGCTGTGCGAACTTCTATGCGGAAAGGAAAAATCCTGAACCAAAAGGAGACCGATGAGCTGATCGACCGACTTTTCGCGTGCGAACAGCCCAACTATACACCTAATGGAAATTCAATTTTCGTAGTTTTGGGATTGGACAGGATCTCAAGCTTTTTTAAGGAATAGCGCATGTTTAGAATCACACCGATGGTCAAGAATTTGTTGATCATCAATATAGGAATAGCATTACTCCAAAGCATTACAGGAATATCTCTTGATCATTTCTTTGCTTTAAGGGTAGTATTTTCGGATTATTTCCAGCCTTATCAGATTTTTACTTACATGTGGTTGCATGGTGGGTTTCGGCACATCTTCGGCAACATGCTAATTCTGTTTTTTGCTGGTCCGATGCTGGAAAATGTCTGGGGTTCAAAGCGTTTTCTGATTTTCTATTTGGCTTGCGGTATCGGTGGGGGTGTCCTTTTTGGAACGGCAGACTTTATTGAAAAAGGTCAAATTGTAGATCAACGAGATGAATTTTATGCAGATCCAAATCCTGAGAAATTCAGAATTTTTGTACTTGATTATGCCAATGCGGCTAACCAGCAGTTGGATCGGTTTTCAGATGATTACTTTGAAAACCCCGATGATCAGTCACTACAAAATCAAGCGAGAATCTTTGTAGATCAAGTATCATCAGCTTACATCAATGTACCTATGGTCGGTGCTTCAGGCGCTATTTATGGTATATTAATGGCCTTACTGCTACTATTCCCCAATTCTCTGGTTTACATTTATTTCCTATTTCCGATAAAAGTAAAGTATGTCGTTTCGGCATTGATCATATATGAGGTTTGGGCCGAACTCAACCGGGTTCCCGGAGATAATATTGCGCACCTTGCTCACTTAGGTGGTGCAGCGATCGCATACATTTTGATAAGATACTGGAGCTCCCAGAGTAATCGATTTTATTAACCCATGACAAATAGCATTCTCGACGATTTTAAAAACGCCTGGAACAAGCCAAATAACTCTCCGGCCCAGCTGATCATAATCAATGTCATTGTCTACTTGTTTCTGGCAATTTTATTGGTCTTTTCCCGGTTGGGTGGAGCACAGGGCTTTTTTGAGGTAGTATATAATCAGTTCTCTATTCCGCCGATTCTGACTGACTTCCTGATGCGTCCGTGGACGCTCTTCACCTACGGGTTCGCACATAGTCTTGGAGGAATTTTCCACATCCTGTTCAATATGCTGATTTTTTACTGGTTTTCAAGATTGATCCTCGAATATCTGGGCAATCAAAAAGTGATCAGTATCTACGTAATGGGTGTACTTGCAGGAGGATTGGCTTATCTCTTCGTGTATAATGTGATTCCTTTCTATGTTGAATCTGCTCCCAGCGTAAAAGGCATGGTAGGTGCATCTGCAGCCGTTTATGCGGTTACTGTGGCTGCTGCCACTCTGTCGCCGAACTACACTTTTTACTTGTTGTTTCTAGGTCCTGTCAAAATCAAATACATCGCAGCAGTAACCATTTTCCTTTCCTTCCTTGGATCGGTTGGTACGAATGCTGGCGGAAATATTGCTCACCTCGGAGGTGCTTTTATTGGCTATTTGTATGTGAAGCAATTGCAAAATGGCAATGATATTGGTGGATGGGTGATCCGATTCACGGACTTTATTCAGAGTTTCTTCAAGAAACCTTCCAACATCAAAGTGACGCACCGTAGCGAAAAAGCGAAAACAGTCAAAAGCCGTCCGGTCAGAAAATCTGCTGCTAAAAGTTCAGGAGAAGCCAGTCAAGAGCAAATAGATGCGATTCTGGACAAGATCTCACAATCTGGTTACGAGAGTCTTTCGAAGGAAGAAAAGCAGCAATTGTTTAATGCGAGTAAGAAGTAGTTTCCTCGACGTTCTCTCCGAGTAACACTGAGGGGCATGAGATTTCGACAGGCTCAATCTGACATGAACATCAAGGTGACCTCAAATTTTTCAGGAAGCTTTTGATTTATTGGCTAGCTGGCCGCAAGCGGCATCAATGTCTTTCCCCCGGCTTCTTCGGACATTCACAATCAATCCTTTGTTTCTCAGAAAGTCTGCAAACTGATCAATCTTATCTCCTTTGGCGTTCAGGAAGTCTGCTTCCGAAATCGGATTGTATTCAATGATGTTGATCTTAGATGGAATTTGCTTTGCAAACTGCCATAGTTCCCGGGCATCACTGATTTCATCATTGAAATTATTGAATACGATGTACTCAAACGTGATCTTATTTCCAGTGGTACGATAGAAAGTCAACAAGGCATCTTTTAGCGCTTCCAGTGTATTGGACTCATTGATCGGCATGATCTGATTGCGCTTATGATCATTGGCTGCATGTAGCGACAAAGCCAGATTAAACTTCACCTGATCTTGCGCCAATTTGGTAATCATCTTGGCAATACCTGCTGTTGAAACAGTGATCCGCTTCGGAGACATGTTGAGTCCATCCTCCGCTGTAATTCGATCAATACCCTGAAGCATATTCTTATAGTTCAACAGAGGCTCGCCCATTCCCATGAACACGATGTTGGAAAGCGGCTGATCATAATTGGTTTTGGCTTGCTGATCAATCGCCACCACCTGATCATAAATCTCTCCAGGATCAAGGTTTCTCTTCCGGTCCATGTACCCGGTTGCGCAAAACTTACAGGAAAGTGAGCAACCCACCTGTGAAGATACGCAAGCCGTCATCCGATCATCTGCTGGTATTAAGACTCCCTCAATCAACTCTTCATCGTGCAATTTGAAGGCAGACTTGATCGTACCATCTGAGGACAATTGAGAATTGGCAACTTCCAATCCATTGATCACAAAGTCTTCTTTCAGTTTTTCTCGGAAACCCTTCGACAGGTTAGACATATCATCAAAAGAATGGGCAGATTTCACCCACAGCCATTCCCAGATCTGTTTGGCTCTAAAAGCTTTTTCTCCAACTGACAAAACATATTCCGTAATGGAGGGTAACGAAAGCAGACGTATGTCCTTACTCATAGGTGCAAAGTTAGTAGTAAAGTACCGCTGAAAAGATCTTAACCTTTGTAATCCACGGCATTAGTTAACTTTAGCCGCATTCATGAAGTTCATCAGCCAAATCATCAATCGCTTCAATGACCTCATTGGCCAGACCATTTCCTGGATGGCTCTGATACTGGTCTTACTAATTGTCGTCGATGTTTTTTTAAGGTATGTATTCCAGTTTTCCAGCCCTGCGGTCTTTGAATTGGAATGGCATCTTTTTGCCGCGCTGTTCTTGCTCGGTGCCGGATGGACTTTTAAAAACGATCAGCATGTTCGTGTCGATCTGTTTTATCAAAAATTTTCAGAGAAGGGAAAAGCTGTGGTTAACCTGCTTGGAACACTTATTCTGCTATTACCTTTTTGTGTTGTCGGTTTCATTGAAAGCCTTGAATTCGCTCTCAATTCGCTGAACATTGGCGAAACGAGTCCCGACCCCGGAGGCCTTCCTGCCCGATATATCATTAAAAGCTGCATTCCAATCAGTTTTCTATTACTTGGCTTGCAAGGCATCTCCACCTTACTCACCTCCACCCTGACCCTAACCCAGAAGTAATGCTAGAGTACCTTCCTATACTACTGTTTGCGGTCATTTTTCTGTCGATGTTATTCGGTTATCCGGTGGCTTTCACTTTAGGTGGCATTTCTATTTTGGCCGGACTTTGGATCTTTGACATTCAGTTTTTCTATCTGCTAGCGCTCCGAGTTTACGGTATCATGAACAATTTCGTATTGTTGGCGGTCCCGCTATTCGTATTTATGGGCATGATGCTGGAGAAATCCGGACTTGCCGAACGGCTGCTGGAAACCATGAGTTTGATATTCGGTCGCTTCAGAGGCGGTCTGGCTATAGCTGTCATTCTGGTGGGAGGTTTGTTAGCTGCCTCCACAGGAATTGTTGGAGCAACCGTAGTAACCATGGGATTGATCAGCCTGCCCACGATGCTAAAAAAAGGCTATGGAAAAGGCATTGCAACGGGAGTCATTGCTTCCTCTGGAACCTTAGGCCAAATCATTCCTCCTTCGGTGGTATTGGTCCTCTTAGGTAGCGTATTGAATGTCTCGGTTGGAGACCTCTTTCTTGCAGCAGTCATACCAGGCGTTTCTCTTGTTTTCATATACATCTTCTATGTGTTGGTCTACGCCAAAGTAAGACCGCAGGAAGTCCCCATCGTGCCTGCCGAAGAATTGGCTGCTTTTAGAAAACAAGGCCTCAACTTCGAAATGGTAAAGACATTTTTGTTTCCGTTTCTTCTGGTCCTGGCCGTGCTGGGTTCCATTTTCGCGGGCATCGCCTCTCCAACGGAAGCAGCGGGCGTAGGAGCTTTTGGAGCCATCATTCTCACACTGATCAACAAGAAACTCAATATTAAAATCCTAAAAGAGGTAAGCCAGGAAACGACCAAAATCACCTCAATGGTGTTCATGATCCTGGTTGGAGCGACAGCTTTCTCTTTGGTCTTCCGTGGATTGGAAGGAGACCGCTATTTTCTTTCCATCATCGAGAGCTCCAACTTTTCATCCTCGCAGTTCCTATTAGTGGTCATGTTGCTGGTCTTCGTCGCTGGATTTTTCATTGACTTTATCGAAATCATCTTCATTATCGTGCCTATTGTAGCTCCGGTTTTCGTTGCTTTAGGTGTAGATCTGGTTTGGATCGGTATCTTATTAGCCATTAATCTTCAAACGTCATTCCTTACCCCACCTTTTGGATTCGCTTTATTCTACCTAAAAGGGTTAGCACCACCAGAAGTCAAAACCACGGACATCTATAAAGGCATCATCCCTTTTGTGATTATCCAACTTATTTTCCTTTTCATACTGATCCAATTCCCCCAGGTGACTGCTATTTTCTGACCTTGATTCCCGGTCAAAAAAATATATTGGGCTCCAACATATAACTAGCTCCGATACAAACATTACTACCTAACTTGAGAGAGGTCGTTAGTCAATATTGTAGGCACTAAGGCCAATTCACCTAATCAATGACCATGAAGCATCTTAAACTATTGATCCTGCTGGTAATGATTTGTCATCTGTCCATTGCTCAAGAAGTACAGGGAGAAATCGAACAGCTGCGAAACCAGGTTGCCAATCTACGACACAGTTTTGACATTGTCCGAAAACAACTAGACGATGTACTTTGGTACGATAAGGTTGGAGATGTAGCATATATCGATAAAGTATACCTAACTGGGCCTCCCAAAGCAGATCGTGTTGAAAAGAATAAAACGAGGCAAGGCTATGGGAATCCATTTCGTTTCCAGTCCTATGTTTTTATACCAAAAGGAATAGATCCGTCAAAAAAGTACCCACTATTGGTACTCCCTCACGGAGGTGTTCATAGCAACTTCAACACGTACTACACACACATCATCCGTGAATTGATGGCGCAACAATACATTGTCGTGGCTGCAGAATACCGTGGTAGCACCGGCTATGGTCGCGGGTTCTATCAGTCCATTGATTATGGTGGACTAGAAGTCGAGGATGTCTATGCTTCAAGGAATTATATGGTCGAAAACTATGACATTGTAGATGAAAGTAGGATCGGCATCTTCGGATGGAGCCATGGTGGTCTTATCACACTGATGAACATCTTCGATCATCCGAAAGACTATAAAGTGGCTTATGCTGGTGTTCCAGTTAGTGATTTGATTGCGAGGATGGGTTATAAGACGCAAGGCTACCGCGATTTGTATTCTGTGGATTATCACATCGGAAAGTCCGCTTATGCAGATGTGGAAGAATACAAAAAACGCTCACCAGCATGGCAAGCACACAAATTAGAAACACCACTCCTTATTCATACCAATACAAATGATGCGGACGTAAATGTGTTGGAAGTCGAACATTTGATCAAGTCACTAAAAGCAGAAGGCAAAAAATTCGAGTATGAAATCTATCAAGATATTCCCGGAGGTCATTCCTTCGATCGAATTGACTCCAAAAAAGCCCAGGAAGTCCGTTTGAAGATCTACAAATTCCTCGGAGGCTACCTTAACCCACCTAAAAAATTTAACTCTGTTAAAGATCTGCGGAAAGCCGCTTATCGCTTTTGAATAAAGTAACCTGACAAATACCGAGAGAAAAGAAGTCATTTAGGCAAATTGACAGAAAATGTCAATAGTTTTATTGTCATGTTTGGCGAGAAGATAAAGGCGTATCGAGAGCAACAAGGACTAAAACTCAAAGAGCTTGCTGCCAAAACCCTTATAGACCAAACCCTACTAAGCCGTTTTGAGAAAGGTTCCCGATTACCTACAGATCAGCAACTCACCGCGCTGGCCAGCGGGCTCAACACAGATCCACAAGAATTACGTGTACACTGGTTGGCGGAGAAAATTGTGAAAGTTGTTCAATATGAACCCATCGCTATCGAAGCGATGATGGTAGCCGAAGAAAGAGTTGAATATTTGTCGAGCAAAGCCGTTTTGGAATTTCCCAAAATTTCACCTCGTATTCAAAGCAAATTGATTCAAATTGATGAGTTAAAAGCAAAGTGGCAAAGCAAGCATCCACTGGGACCTTCTCATTTGAAACGCCTTCGTGAATACTTCGATATTCAATACACTTTTGAAAGCAATCGAATCGAAGGAAATACCCTTTCACTCAGAGAGACAGACTTAATCATCAATAAAGGATTGACGATCGGTGACAAATCCATGCAGGAACATCTGGAGGCCGTAAATCATGCAGAAGCCATCGATTATGTAGCGGATTTGGTGCTGGCTAAACTTAATTTGAATAAAAGGAATATCCTTGATATCCATCGGCTGATCCTAAAAGGAATTGATACTGAGAATGCTGGGGTTTACCGAAAGGTACCCGTTCGAATATCCGGAAGTACCAATGAATTGCCGCAGCCACACCGACTGGAACCCATGATGCTTGACTATTTCCAATTCTATCAATTCCATCGTAAAAGGCTACACCCTGTGATCATGGCAGCGGAGATGCACGAGCGCCTGGTAAGCATTCATCCATTTATTGATGGAAATGGAAGAACTGCCAGGTTGGTGATGAACTTAATCCTTATGCGGCATGGTTATACCAGAGCTAATATTAAGGGTTCAACAGAAAGCAGGGCCAGGTATTACGAAGCATTAGATGCCGTGCAAAGCGACGCCAACCATGAATATTTATATGAACTGGTAGTCGATGAATGCATTGAATCACTTCGAGAGCACCTTGAATTGACATAAAGAAATAAAAGATAATATTTCAATAAGATGAAAGAACTAACTGTTAAAGAACTGAAACAATTGATCGACGATGGGGCAGATTTCCAATTGGTCGATGTGCGAGAGCCCAATGAATTTGAGTTCGCGAATATCAATGGGGAATTGATCCCTATGGGTTCTGTTCCTGAAAATGTCGACAAGTTCTCAAAAGACAAACAAGTGATTGTGCAATGCCGAAGTGGTAAGCGAAGTGCGGACGTGATCCGATTCCTGGAGCAGAATCATGGATATGACAACCTGTACAATCTGGTAGGTGGTATCCTCGCATGGTCAGATGAGATTGATTCGACGGTGCCGAAGTATTGAGAATGTAAGAACAAAAAATTATAAAAGAGATACCGGTATTCTTTAGCCTTTTTTAAAATTAAGACTAAAGAAACCGGTATGACGTACTCCTTCTTATAAATCTCCCAACAAAGTCTCCACTGCTTTTTGTAATTGTGGATCCTCTTTTTTGGCTTTATATGCTGGTGGGTTTTCTAATTCAATGTGTGGTACGGCAGGGCCATGCTCCATGTTTTCCCCGGTTGCTTTCACATACCAGGCACGGAAAGGCATTCTTACAAATGAGCCATCAATCAATCCCATTCCCCCAGTAGAAATCACTGCACCGAAAGTCGCTTTTCCTACTAATTTTCCAATACCCAAGTGCTTGTATGCATGGGAGAAAATCTCCGCATTAGAATAGCTACTCTCGTTGCACAAAGCCACGGAAGGCTTAGTCCAGCTTGCTAAGGGTAATCTTTCAGAGAAAGGATAGGTCTCTGCAAAATTCTTATTTTCCGCTTGCAGGTCTTTAGCAGCTCCCCTTGGAACCGTATACGCATGTTGCTCCACATTGAGAACCGCCATTAAGTAGTCGGTGGTCCAGCCTCCACCATTGTAACGTACATCGATCACAATGCCTTCTTTGCCCTGACCTGCAGCTGTTAGCTCACGCTCAAAACGCTCAAAACTGGTCCAATTCATGCCTCGAATATGCAAATAGCCCAGTCGGCCATTAGAATATTGATCAGTCAGTCTTCTTCTTTCCTCTACCCAATCATCATACAATTCGGAATTCAAAGAACGGACTGGCCAAATGACTACATCTTCCACCTTCTTGTTTCGATCAACCTCAAGCAGTACCGGATTGTCTGAAGACGCTTTCAACAATTCATAAACATTGGTACTTGCTGTAACAGGTTCCTGATTGATGGTCTGGATCACATCACCAACATTGAGTTTACTCTCCTCTTTATCGGCTGGGCTTCCTGACAATACACGGGTTACTTCAAATCCTTTTTTGACGTTCTTTCCCTCGATCCCGAGCTGTCCGGTTCTTTCACGTTGCGTTTCCTTCAACTCATTGTTACTTCTGAGGCCCATATGACTGGAATTGAGCTGGCCTAACAAGTTGTTGTAGAAATATCCGAAATCTTCAGTAGTGCTGGCTTTCAAAGCCACAGGTTTATATTTCTTTTTCAAGGCTTCCCAATCCTGTCCATGGAAATTAGGATCATAAAAACCTGCATTTAAACCTCTCCAGGCCTCTTCGAAAATTTGTTCCCGCTCCGCAACGTGATCAATTGATATCTTACTAGAAACCGTCAAGTTGCTCGCCTTATCGTCCTTGGTTTTCATAGTAACTACCTTGCCTCCGGTGGTCAGAAACAGCACTGATTCTTGCTTCTCGTCTAATCGTATTCTCCGTGGAGATTTTCCTCCTCCGTAGACTTCCTTCTTTTTCGTACCATCCCACTTGATCTTATACAGATTCCGCTCTACCGAAGCATTGGTACGGCCACTCCCATTGAGTGAATAGTAAATCCAGTTGCCAGACTTATCAAAGACCATATCACCTTCATTGCCGGAATAAGCCGTGACTTGCTCCAATCTTTGATAAATCTTTGGATCGATCTCGATGACTACTTCAGATTCTTCATCCTTCTTTTTGTCATCCGACCCTTCTTTCTCTTCACGTTTCCAGTTTTCACGCGCCTTCTCCCAGTCCGACTTTTTCAACCAGGCAAACCAAACGTCCTGGTCACCATTGTTACGAGAAGAAATGAAGCCCAATTTCGAGCCATCAGGACTCCAGACAGGATTCCCGTCACCTTTAGGGTGCATGCTCACATTGATCGGCTCTTCTGAATCGTCAGCTTTGTGAATGTAGATCTCCTGATTGAAGTACAGGTCTGACAAACCATAGGCAAGCCACTTGCTATCGGGTGACCATGCGACACCATTTGGTGTGGCCCAGCCTTCTACTAACGTTTTCTTATTGGATAGCTTTCCTTCTTCAGAAATATCAGCCACGATCAGTTTGCCTCGACCTTGTCTGTAAGCAAGCTTTGATTTATCGGGTGACAATATTGGAGCAAATTCTTCTTCAGAAGTTTTGTCTATTTGTTTTACAGTTCTCCTAAACGTTTTGAAAAGGTCTTTTTCCTCTTCATCCGAAGACTCAGCCATGAACAAATCGTACTGTCCATTGCGATCTGAAGTGAAAATAAGCTTTTCATCATTTAGCCATTTCACAGACCGATCATTTGCAGGATTATTCGTGATTCGGACGCTGCGGCTATCTTCCTTATCGTTTCTTGTTAAAAAGATTTCACCTCGATGTACATAAGCCATGTATTTGCCATTTGGGGAAATCGCAAACTCAGATACACGATTGGAGATGGTTTTATCAGAAACCTGATCATATCTGGCATCAGATGCTACCTGAATGGAAATGCTTTGGGTTTGTCCTGAACTCAGATCATATGCAGCTACTTGATCCATGGCTTGATAAATCACCTTCTGAGCTGTGGTGCTCAAGCTGATTGAATTGATACCATTATCAGATAATTGTGTTAGCTGACTGATTTCACCTGATAGGTTGGCACGGTGTACATTATAGCGTCCTGATCGAGCAGAAAGGAACAACAATTCATTGTCATTCAGCCATAATGGGCTGAAGTCATTCCCATCGAAAGTCGTCAGTTGCTGATAAGAATCTGCATTTCGGTCCCAAACCCATACATCACGGTTGGCAGGTCCACGGTAGGCTTCCCGGGCAATCCTACAAGTTCCTCTCACAAAAGCGACTTTACTTCCATCGGGAGACACCACCGCATCAAAACCCATGGCATCCATATATCTCGTGGGTGTTCCACCACTTGCCGAAACTTCATAAATTTCCCTGGATCGTTCGACCTGAGCATAAATTCTCCGGGTGCCGAACAAGGCATTGCCATTTTCCTGTATGCTCATCAGGTCGTCATTGCCGCTGTGAAAGGTTAACCGTGTAGGAATACCGCCTCCGGCACTCATCAAGAAAATGTCGTTGTTCCCGAAACGGTCACTCTGGAAATAGATCTGATTCCCATCATTCGACCATCTTGGGTTTCCATCATAGCCTTCATGGATCGTAAGGCGACTGGCCCTACCTCCATTTACGCCTACGGTCCAAAGATCTCCTTGATAGGAAAAAGCAATCAATTGTCCATCGGGGCTGATGGACGGTTGCATGATTAATGGCTGGGCCATTAACTGTCCAGAAAGCACAAACAGGGTCAATAGCCCGATCATCATTTTTACGTTTTTCATTGAATTAATTCGTAATTGGTTCTTGTTTTAGTCGTTCAAATAGGATCTTAGATCGGTCAATAAGTCAGCATTCGCTTTTCTGTAGCTCTTGGCTCTTTCAACCAAAAAGCGCTGAACACCGCGGTAATCGTACAATCTTTTCAAATTGGTGGGCTGTTGCAGAATCTCCCTCACTTTTTGGTAATCAAGTTGTAAGTCTTCAATCGTCGTAGTATTCATATCAATTGCAGGGTCCGTTACAATGAGGTGCACACTTGATTGTTGTCGTTTATACTCAAATTCTCGATATTCAATCACGAATTCCTGAGTAAAATCGAAATACCTCATCAGGCTCAGTTTTAGCCGTCCATCCCGAACATTAGGCATCAAGCCTAGCTGATTCATGGATTTAAAGGCGCTGTTGTGCACTACCCCAAAGTAAAATCCCTTACTACGGTTATAATAAAATTCGAGTGAATCATCAGATCCTCCTTCGAGTACGTTTTCAATCGTCCTGGTCAGGTTTAGGGCCAGTTGGTTAGAATTTTGTTCATGCAATTGAAACTCAACCGAGTCTTGCCTTAGGTCACGCATGACATTTTCCAACGCTTGCATGGTAGCGCGATTAGACTTTCTGGTTTCGTTCCAGTTGTTCAGTACGTAAGCGCCCAGAATACCCAAAGTAATCACCAAAATTTCCAGCAAATATTCTGGCCATTTCTCGGCAAAAGTCTTGAATAAGCGCTTCATTAGATCAATTCAAATATTCGAAGAATACCTTTTCACTGACATCCATCCAGCTACCAACATTTTCCTTAAAAGCAGAAAATGCTTCGTAAACCTTTCTACTCTTGGGGTCTTTCTCACAGAGATCTGCAATGACCTCATCCGTATTTTTCTTGAGCACTTCAAGTACTTCTTTTGGGAATACTTTTAGGGTCACTCCTTCCTCCTGTAGCTTGGCTAAATATTCTCCATTTCGGGCATCAAACTCTGCCATCATCCAACGGCTCAATCTGATACATGCTGTTCTCAATATTTCCTGTAAATCTTCAGGCAATGCCTTAAACTTGGGTTTATTGATCATCATTTCCAGTACCGGACCGGGTTCGTGCCAACCTGGATAATAGTAGTATTTTGCGACCTTGTGGAAGCCCATTTTATAGTCGTGTAGCGGGCCTATCCATTCTGTCGCATCAATGACTCCTCTTTCGAGGTTGGTATAAATCTCCCCTCCAGAAACCAGTAATGGAGTACCGCCAGATTTGGCCAGTACCTTTCCTCCAAGGCCAGGTATTCTCATTTTCAAGCCCTTCAAGTCATCGATGGTTTGGATTTCCTTGTTGAACCAACCACCCATTTGAACACCGGTATTCCCACAAAGGATCGGAAGCAAATCGAAGGGATCGTATAATTCTTCCCATAATTCCTGACCGCCACCGGATAAGATCCAGGACCCCATTTGTTGGGCATTCATCCCGAAGGGTACTGCCGCAAAGAACTGAGCTGCTGGCAATTTTCCTGCCCAATAATACGCTGCTCCGTGGTTCATTTCCACCGCACCATTACTCACTGCGTCAAACCCTTCCAGAGCTGGGATCAATTCTCCCCCTCCGTAAACCGTAATGTCCAGACGACCTCCCGACATTATACGAACCCACTCTGCCATCATCTGGCAGCCTTCACCGACCACCGGAAAATTCGGTGGCCAGGTAGTGGTCATTTTCCAGCGGTAGGTTTTATTGAAATTGATGTTGGGAACGTCCAAAGTTTCCTTTTTCTCTGGCGCACATGCAGCAAGACCAGTAAGGCCTGCAACTGAACCTAAGCCCAGGTCTTTGACAAACTTTCTTCGATTAGATTGATCCGACATGTGGTTGAGTTAAAGCGGGCAATTTATTCGTTAAGGGTGTAAACATGATCATTAATTGCTTTGAACGGCAATTAAGCATTCTTGGTCAATCAAATATACCAATTGCGATCAACAGCATACTTGAGCATTCCTATCATTCAGATCAGACATCCACTGCCATTATGTCTTAATTTCTTCGCTCCTAACA
The DNA here is from genome assembly GCA_033344775.1 of Cytophagales bacterium. NCBI lineage: Bacteria > Pseudomonadati > Bacteroidota > Cytophagia > Cytophagales > Cytophagales bacterium. The sequence continues at coordinate 2,507,011 of JAWPMT010000005.1, forward strand.
AAAAATAAAGACAATATGTCTTGTTTTTACATAAAATTCACCTTGGAACACGTTTTGATCATTGGCCAATCAAATACTAAAAGCGATGAATTTTAACCATTACACCATAAAGTCACAGGAGGCCTTGCAAAAGGCAACGGAAATTGCTGCCGGTAATGGACAACAAGTCATTGAAACGGGGCACATCCTGCAGGCGATCCTGCAATCCGATGAAAACCTGATTGCTTTTATTTTCAAAAAGACCGGAGCAACGAAAGCCACAATGGACACAAAACTCGCGGAGATTGTTTCCAACTTTCCAAAAGTTTCAGGAGGGCAGCCATTCTTATCCAATCAGGCACATGCCGCACTTCAGAAAGCTGAACAATACCTGAAGGAATTCGGAGATGAGTTTGTGGCTGTTGAGCATATTTTCCTCGGCCTGTTGGCAGGAGCAGATCAAATCGCTCAGTTATTGAAGGATGCCGGATTTGAAGAAAAAATATTGATCCAGGCCATAAAGGAATTGCGAGGTGGAGATACAGTCACAGATCAAAATGCAGAATCGAAATATCGTTCGCTGGAGCGATATTCAAAGAATTTAAATGAACTGGCCAAGGTGGGGAAAATTGACCCGGTCATAGGCCGTGATGAGGAGATCAGGAGAGTGCTACAGATCCTGGCCCGCCGGACAAAGAATAACCCTATGCTGCTTGGGGAACCCGGAGTGGGCAAGACGGCCATCGTAGAAGGAATGGCCCAACGGATCGTGGACGGAGATGTACCTGAAAACCTCAAGACCAAGACGATTATTTCACTCGACATGGGATTGTTGGTCGCCGGAGCCAAATTCAAAGGCGAATTTGAAGAACGCCTCAAATCGGTGATCAAAGAGGTAACGGAGAGCGAGGGTGAGATAATCTTATTTATAGATGAGATTCACACGTTGATCGGGGCAGGTAGCGGAGGTGATGGCGCCATGGATGCGGCTAACCTGCTAAAACCTGCCCTGGCACGAGGTGAACTACATGCCATTGGTGCAACAACACTCAATGAGTATCAGAAGTACATTGAAAAAGACAAAGCACTTGAGCGTCGTTTTCAGTCAGTGACCATCGATGAACCTGGCGTACAAGACGCAATTTCGATCTTGCGAGGGATCAAGGATAAATATGAGATCCACCACGGAGTACAGATCAAGGATGATGCGGTAATTTCAGCAGTAGAGCTATCCAACAGATATATCGCCGATCGTTTCCTGCCGGATAAGGCAATTGACCTGATGGATGAGGCGGCTTCCAAGTTGAGGATTGAAATTGATTCTTTACCGGAAGAACTGGACGAACTGAATCGAAAGATCATGCAGCTGGAGATCGAGCGGGAAGCCATCCGACGAGAGAAGGATAAAACGAAAGAAGCCGAACTAAGCAAAGAGATTGCGGAATTTGAAAGCTCGCGCAGTGAATTGAAAGCCAAGTGGGAAAATGAGAAAAGCGTGATCCAGGGGCTTCGTCAGGAAAAAGAAAATATCGAGGCATATAAGCTGGAAGCGGAGCAGTTAGAAAAAGCCGGCGATTTCGGCCGCGTAGCGGAGATTCGGTATGGTAAGATTGTAGATGCCGAGAAAAAACTCGAGGATTTCAAAAAGCAACTGGACGAGATCCAGGGATCAGATTCATTGCTGAAAGAAGTGGTCGATAGCGAGGATATCGCGGAAGTCGTGGCGAAGTGGACAGGAGTACCTGTTTCCAAAATGTTGCAAAGTGATCGTGAGAAACTCCTGCAATTGGAGGATGAACTTGGCAAACGTGTCGCCGGACAAAAAGAGGCAATCGTAGCAGTTTCGGATGCGGTACGCAGAAGTCGTGCTGGATTACATGATCCTAAACGACCGATTGGATCCTTTATCTTCCTGGGCACAACTGGTGTAGGAAAAACGGAGTTGGCCAAGGCCCTGGCAGATTACCTCTTCAATGATGAGAATGCCATGGTTCGTATTGATATGTCCGAGTATCAGGAAAGACATGCTGTCAGCCGATTAATTGGAGCGCCTCCTGGTTATGTCGGTTATGATGAGGGCGGACAATTAACCGAAGCAGTTCGAAGAAAGCCTTACAGTGTTATTTTGTTGGATGAGATTGAGAAGGCACATCCGGACGTTTTCAATATCCTGTTGCAGGTACTGGATGATGGTCGCCTGACGGATAATAAGGGACGTCTGGCCAATTTCAAGAATACGATCATCATCATGACCACCAATATCGGTTCGCACGTGATCCAGGAGAACTTCAATAAGATGGAGGATTGGAACAAGGACGAAGTGGTTGAGGATACTAAAAATGCCGTATTCGATCTGTTGAAACAGTCAGTAAGGCCCGAGTTTCTGAACCGGATCGATGAAACGATCATGTTCCAACCTTTGAGTACGGAAGATCTTTTGAAAATTGTGGGCATCCAATTCAAATTGATCCAGAAACGTTTGGCTGAAAATGGCATCAAGATCGAAGCAGATGACAAGGCATTGGCACATATTGGCAAGGCAGGCTTTGATCCGCAGTTTGGAGCTCGTCCCTTGAAAAGGCTGCTCCAACGGGAAATTCTAAATGAGTTGTCCAAGGAGATACTGGCTGGAAAAATTGCCAAGGATTCTTTGATCGGGATCACGTTGAATGATGATCAGCTGATCGAGTTCATTAATTTGGATGAGGTAGAACTTTCAACTGATTCGTCTGATAGTTAACCCTTCGACAAGCCCGCGGGCTCAGGGTGACTTGCGAGAAGATCAGGATGACAAAAGTAAGCCCAGGTTGGAAAGCCTGGGTTTTTATTTTTCAATCATAATATTCATAAGTATAGAACTCTTCAAAAAACTGGTCAGTACCGTAAAGTCCAGTCTGCCGTCCGGTCACCAGACCATTCTCATCGTAGAAGTACTTGGTTTCAGCAGTCTCGCCATCGTGTCGTTTTCCAGTTACTAGCCTCAATGCGTTTTCCTCATATTCATAGGTGAATTCATACTGACTTTCATACCAATAGGCTCCATCTGTCTCCTGTATCAAAGGAGTACGAGGGTAGCCTGCAAGGCTGTAACTTGTGAATTCGAACCGATTTAAAATTTGATCTATGTACGGATACTTCTTGTGTAGGTTCCCGCTTTCAGAAATGCTATCTACAAATAGCAGCACTTCTTTGGGACCAAATTTTTTGAATAGGACCAATTCATCACTTTCATAGATCAATTCATACGTGTTTATCTCCAATGGAGGGAATTGTCTTAGTTTATCGAGAAATCTCGTAGCAATTGGGCCCGTTTTCATCATGGATTCGCTTTCTTCTTTCGTGGGCATTCGCGTCTTCACACTATCAATCATATTGATCAGCTTCCCCTCTGCAGAAAAGAGAAAATACGTATTTATTTCGGTCTAATATTTATCAAATTGATTGAGGTCCTGATTGTCAGACTTCACCAGTCGAACGATCCTGCCCTCTGTATCAAAATAGGTATTAGAATAATGATAGCCATTAGACCCTAGTACCTGGCAATGTTTCACCTTATTTGCTTTGTAAATACTGTCTGGTTGAAATGCGTCTCGATCCTGCGCCGAAAGAATCTGAGCGAAGATGATAGGTATGAATAAAAAGTAATTTTTGAGGTTCTTTCTCATAGCTTGGTTTAAGTGGAAAATCTATCGTACGAGAATCAACGTAGGATCGTCTGAAACAATATGGAATTCCTTCAGTAATTTCATGTTTTCAGGCAATTCCTAAGGAAGCATCACATTTCCTTAACTGAAAAGTAAAAATTTAGGAGCATCCATTTCTCAGTGACATAGGGCTGTCACTACTGCTGATTTCTTTGTTGAAAATTCAATAAAAGATGGAAACACAAGTAATGACCATGACTACTGAAGAAATCGCAGAAAAGCTCGTTAGCCTGTCAAGAGAAGGAAAATTTGAGCAAATTCATCAGGAACTTTTTTCGCCTGAGATTATCAGCGTAGAGCCCACCAAAGAAGGTGGCTGGGAAGTTGAAAAAGGATTTGACGGACTGAAAAAGAAAGCCGAACAGTGGCATGGTATGGTGGAAGAAATGATCGGTGGAGAAATCTCCGATCCTATTGTTGCTGGCAATCACTTTAGCTGTACCTGGAAGACCAAAGTCCGATTTAAAGGAGCGCCTGAAGCGGTTGCTATGGATGAGGTAGCGGTTTATGAAGTGAAAAATGGCAAGGTTGTACTAGAGCAGTTCTTTTATACGCCTTTTTGATTGAAAAGGCCATGATTCGGCAGGAGCGGAAATAATATCGGGCGCTTGGCTGGAGCCAAGCGCCTGGTTTCTTAAATCCCCCGGCCTCGTCCGGCAGGCGGGCTTTCAGGCACCCCCTTTGACTAAAGTGGGATTTATTGCTAATACTTATTTTGAAACTCCTCCCAATTCTCCACAATCTCATTGACGACTGTGCTGCCTACCAGATAGGCAGAATTGAGAGATGGGATATAGGCGGTGTAACCTTGATTGCTGAGTTTTTCGCCACTGAGGCTTTCAGCAGCTGTGATACTGGGATATTGCATGGTGTAATTGCTGGCAGTTCGTAAGACCATCACGCGATCCAGGTTTACCTTTCCTGCATTTGACAGGAAGGTTAAAGATTGTAAAGTGCCTGTATCTTCCATGGCGGAAGTCACAAAATTGGCCTGGCCTTCACTCCAGTAATTCACCCAATCATTTGCCCATTGCGTCAACTTTTCGCCATGCCAGTAAGTCATTGCCGCGAGTTGAGCTCCTTTCATCACGAACGGAGGTTTTTGCGCATTAGGATAGCCTTTATACAGCGCCCTAAAGTTTTGAATGACTTCATTATCTCCCAGGTCCAGACCCCTGGTCAACTCATAAGCCCAATCGGTCAATTCTGGGTTGAGGTGATAGATCGCTCCTTCATTATTCGCAGGTACAGGTTGTTCATAGGGTTCAGCTAATCGCAAAGGTATGTAGCCTGTCGGCCAATCTTCCGGCACTTCTCTAGCGTCAATTTCATGAGAAAGATCTCCATCAATCAACCATTCAGCCCAGGCCGCAGAACCAACCGAAGCATCATTCGGGTCGACCCCTGAAATGCCCGCGACCAGCCAATAGGCTTCCGTCAAATCAAATCTTGAATCACTTCCTAAAGCCATGATGGATGCGGCACTTTTTGCCGTTCCGATTCCTGTAACCATTCCTAATACTCCTTTTTTAGCATTGTATCTCAGGTTTCGATATCCCGATGGAAAGGGTAGTGTTTCTGCGAGTGGAAATCGCTCTACCCAGAACTGAAATTCGCCAGGATTATCCCCTTCATCTTCTCCTTGTTCGAACATAGTCACGACTACTACCTTGATTTTGATAGGAGCCGGCGCTCCCTTAGGCTGTGAACAGGCAGTAATGAGGATAATAGGAATAAAAAAGGTTAGTATTTTCTTCATGATTTTGGTGTTAACACACCTCCCTGCCCCTCTCAAGAGGGGAGTATAAGGCTTAATATTTTAATGCTTCTACCATCGATTAAACTGACCCACTCAAGTGGAATTAATCTAATATTCTATTTCCTTCTTCGATAAATGTATCCCACTGCTTTTGCCAATGAGTGAAGGCTACTTTCTTTTCTTCTTCAGACAAGGCACTGTAGGTTAATGCATTCATGGATAATTTCTTAAGGGCTTTTAGGTCCATTTCCCAGGCCAGGAAAATGGTCCAGTAATCATAGCTCAGTCCATTGTAATTAAATATGCCAGGATCATCCGAGTTGATAGAAATCTGAACGCCATTTTTCAGCATGTAGCTAGCTGGATGCAATCTTAAATCATCGATGTAACCCAGGATCTGATTGCTCAATGGACTTACTTCAATACAAATATCCGCTGACTTGATGTCATTGATCAATGCTGGGAAATGCATAAGATTGAACCCATGTCCAATTCTCTTACTTCTCAGCAGATAAGCATCATAGAGGTTTTGCACACTTGCCCAGTCACTCTCCCCATCGTGCAAGTACAAAGGCATGTCCACTCCATAAACTTGCTCCAACGAATCCATCTTCTCCCAGTTCTCCAGAAAGTGGAGCGTCGAATTGCCATCATCTTCATTGGCCACCAGGTCAAAGCCCCGAATGAGGTCTGGGTATTTCTTTCGAAGCTCGTACGCATTCACCAGCTCCTTGAAAACATCCTCTTTCTTCATGAACCGTAAATGTGTATAAATGAATTTCATGGAGAACTCAGGGTGAACGGCCTTCACTTCATCGATCAACTCCTGAAGCAGAGATGCCATCGCATCGGCATCATAAAAACCTGATCCCTTACTATGCTCCAGGTCATAAAGTCCTCCAAAAAAGATCATCCGAATTTCCGTATGTTGTACACCATCCGCCAATAGCGTATCTACCGCAGACCGTAGGTAATCTTTGAATAGTGGCTGATAATGAAAGAAGCCATTGATTCTGTTAAATACATTTTCAAACTCAGCCCAGATATCGGTTGAGTCACTCACAGTCTCCTGATCCAGAATCAACAATTCCAACAATTCTTGTCTGTTGGACGCCTTAGCCAACACCTCACTTGCTGGTAAAAACCCTTCCTTAACAGCAGTCTCTTTATAAAAATGCAGTTGACCTTTGATGTGATTTGGATGTTTCGGGCCCCAATAAATGTAGCAATCTGGTTCTTGTTGTGCACGATTGATCAACCACCGAAAATCAATTCCAGCTGAACTATGTAAGTGCTGGATACCTCCTTTCGGCATCTTTCGAAAGAGTTGAAAAAGGGTCGTTTCTTCAATGTGTTCTTTTGACTTGAAAAAGGGTTCTGACGGTGGAAAAAATGAAGTTTTTAAATAATCAGCCGTCATCTCCTTCCGAAGGGTAACCAGCTTTTCATCAAGTGCTTTCTCTTGTGCATTCAAGACGATATCTGCGTCGAAGCGAAGCGATTCATTCTCTTTGATTAGCTCCGACCTTTGATGCAAGTAATTTGGCTTTTCTTCCGTCTTTTTCGAACAAGCGCACACCCAAACGGTGAGCAGCAATATGAAACAACTATTTTTCATGGGTTGGACCTAAACCACGGCGAACTTGATAATGAAAAGGAGCGCAATGATGATCAAAATCGGATTCAATTCCCGCGCCTTGCCTGTAAAAAGACAAATGATTGTGTAGAATATAAGACCAGCTCCTATGCCGCTGGCAATGCTATAGGTCAGCGGGATCAAGACAATGGTCAGGAAGGCTGGGATCGCTTCTTTCATGTCCTCCAGATTGATCTTCTTGATAGAGCCCATCATAAACACGCCTACCATGATCAGGGCAGGTGCCGTCGCACTGGTAGGAATGACGCCTGCGAGAGGTGCCAGAAAGATGCAACTCAAAAACAAGAGCGCTACAATTACCGCAGTAAGCCCGGTTTTACCTCCTGCAGCTATCCCGGAACCACTTTCAATGTACGTAGTGGTAGTCGCTGTTCCCAATAAGGCTCCTGAAGTAGTGGCAATGGCATCCGCTAATAGTGCCTGTTTCATGCGTGGCAATTTCCCTTCTTTGTTCAAAAACCCTCCTTTCTCTGCGGTACCGTAAAGTGTTCCCAGGGTATCAAAAAAATCAACCATGGTAAAGGCCAACAGAATCGTGACAAATTCCAGGATGATTGAAAAGGTGGAAGCTCCACCCCCAGTCTTAAGTGCTGCTCCAAAATCCAGCTGAAAAAAAGTTGGTTTCAAAGAAAGATCTGTGGCAGCTAGTTTCTCCGGTAATTGTGTGATCCCAAATATTAAGCTTAGAACTGTTATGACGATTATGCTAATTAAAATGGCTCCGTTCATATTTCGGGATACCAAAACGGACATCAGCACCAGTCCAACAATTGACAACAACACCTCGGGTGAACTCACATCCCCCAACTGAATGATCTGAGGAGGTGCATTGTTGACACTATTGATCATCGCCTGTGGATCAAATACATCTGTGGACAGGATGATATCGATGATCGGCCCCTGATTGAAGGTAATGATGCCAGCATTATTTAAGCCAATCAAAGTAATGAATAAGCCAATACCCACTGGAATGGCCTGCAATACACATTTTGGAAAACTATTGAGAATGCCTGACCGAATACCAGTTAATGTCAAAAGGATGAAAATGACACCCGATATGAATACAATGGCTAAACCTCCCTGCCAGGTATATCCGGCTTGAAATACCACTGTATAAACGAAAAAAGCATTCAAACCCATACCTGGGGCTTGTGCAAACGGATAATTGGACAGCAGCCCTGAGAGCAGCGAACCAATAGCTCCGGCCAGACAGGTGGCGATCAACGCGCTTTCAAAGTCCATTCCAGTCTTGGACAGTACTGCCGGATTGACGAAAATGATGTATGCCAATGTTGAAAATGTCGTCAGCCCTGCAATGGTTTCCTGCCTGAGTGTTGTTTGATTAGCGGTTAGGTGGAAGAGTCGGTTAAGCATAGAGATGCTAAAACTAGCCAGAACTTTTCGAATTCCACAACTTCAATTAATTCTTGTTGAAAATATGATAACAAACGAAGGAAAATTTTACATGCTATCATAAATCACTGATTTACCCTATGTTTGTCTCCACAGCTTTAAATACACACTAGCATTCTTATTCATCATGGAATTTCTATCGAAGATACTCCCCTATATACCCTTGATTGCGACTTTAGTGATCGCCTATCTGGGAACCAACAAAGTTTGGAAACGAAAACATGAAAAACCGGTCGCCCAGAGTATTTCCCTGGTGGCAAGAGCGATTAGTATTGTGACTAATCTGACATTCATGATCCAATCCTTCTCAACTATTTTTATTGCCATCAACTTTGGCATCTGGTTAATTGTAGAAATCATTCTTGTACTAATTGGTTCTGGCCTTTGGGTAGCCGGAGAACAAAAGAAGTCTTTCTGGCAACGCATCAAAGAGGCTTTGAAACTGGAGAGTGAAGAAGCGGGAGATCTGGCCAAATCATTATTTCGACCTTCCAATGCCGATAATGTCCTGACCATCCTAGGAAGGCTTGCCCTGGTTGATAATCAGCTGGATCAAAAAGAGAAAGAGATCCTGCAATCTTTTGCGGACGACTGGAAAGTAAACTTTGATCCCAATAAAATAAGTCATTTGGAAGAGTCTGATCAATTTTCATCCTTTGATCGATTACGAAAAGATGTAGAAGAGTATTTGACCTTGTCTCCTCCTGACCAGCAGGTTTCTCAGCTTGCTGATATCATGCAATCTCTGATCAAAATCGATGGCGACGTTTCTAAGGAAGAAGAACTGATTGTTGAAGAATTATTGGGCTTGATCAACGGCTACCTGGATAAGCACGAAGAAGACAACCGTTTCTACATTGCGATCGTCCCACAGGATACCGAACAGGAAACTGCTATCAAAGCGTTAATCAGCGATACAGAAAGAAAAAAGGTAGCTGGTGGCCTGGCTTATGTGAATGGCCCTTATTTCTCACGTAAATACTCAGAAATACTGAGCGAGCAATACCATCAATTGAACTGTCTTGCAGTAGTTGTGGCTGCGGATCAGGTGAAAGAGGCTGCGTAGAATTTCGTTTGAAATCCCCCACCTTTCAGGCACCTCCTTTGAAAAGGTGGACTAATTAAATCGCATCCAAAACCTTGGAAGTGAACTTGCAGACTCGGCGACCCACCTTCTTTGATTTCCAGAAATAAAAATGTGAGGCAATGTTCCAGAAGGTAAAAATATTACCAACGTTGCACTGTACATCTGTTACTCTGCCATCAGCATAATGTTGATTGATGAAAGTAACTGGATAACCGAGCGGATCATTTTTATCATAAATATTGATCCATTTACTCAATGGCTTCCAGGCGATCGGCAAATTAGCATCCGGAAACTGGATAGGCCGGAGGTCATCGATGGGCACTGACGCTCCGAAAATCGCCAGGTTGCTTCCGAATGTGAAGAGACCGACCACAGTTTCCATTCTTTCAAAAGCGGTCTGACCTAATGGGTCAGGGACTCCCGGGTTTTTGATCGAAAATTGTTGCCTGTCCCAGATGTGATCATTGATCACTTTCGTGCCAAATGAAGAAGCCAGAATGATCAAGGGCGCGTCAGGAACTAACTCGTTTTGCAGAAGCCGTATATCGCTGGTAACTATTTGGTGTATTTCCTCATAAGCTGTACTTGACTCATTAGGTCGACCACCGTAGTTGATCAAATCACTGGTATTACTCAATAGAAATTTTCGTAAAAACATGCTCCTGACTTTCAAACTACTGCCTTCCAATCTGCTGATCAGCGTTTGTTGTTCCGTTTCCAGGGGTTCGTACCAATTGATAAATCTCCAGGCGATTTCATTTTCAGGAGCTTTTCCTTCTTTACGAAGTTGCTTGAAAAGGCGCTCGATGAACATTTCCTGATCATCAAAACCCGGAGAACCTGATCCTCGGATCATAAGTATCCCTAATTTCTTTGCCATAGCGATATACCGTTTTCACTAAAGTATGAAAAATAATAACGCAAGACCAGTCAAATTTCCATAAACAGTAGCTAACTCCTACAATGACTATTGACGCTGATAAACTGCGGAAAATACCAATTCCTTGTGAAAGGTTCTCCTTGAAATCATTTCATAGCCGCTACGAAGCACCGCGTTTTCAATATCACCTAGTTTTCTACTTTCCAAGTTGGAAAAGATGCGGAAAAATACATGCATCACCAGAAGCATCATTTGATGATAAGGTCTGCCGGTATCCTGAAAGTCTGTGATGATCAATGTACCTCCTTCAGCAGTCAAAGCAGCAATTTTTTCAACCACCAGACTGAGGTTCTTTGATGTAAATACATCCAGAAAAAACGGGCAAATTACCAAGTCAAACTGCTGGTTGATTTTCCAATCTAAGAAATCGACGTTAACGAATTCTACACTGTCCATAGCAGACTTTTTCGAAGCACGGTCAAGCATCTTACCTGACTTTTCTACATACACGACACGGCACTCTTTTAGGTGTGGTAATATCTTACCAGTTCCCCCACCTAATATCAAGACTTTCGAATTGGAAGGAATATCATCCAAAAATTGAATGCTTGCCTTATGTAACGTTTGCCCAAAAACCAATTGTGCCAGTTGATCATATACAGGGGCAAGGAAATTGAAATTATTCAAAGCAGTAGAAAAAGAGCTGCCATCAGAAAGATAGCATCACCAAAAATGCGGAAACGCTCTCTATTAGCAAAGAAATGAGGGAAAGCATACATGACGGCATACGTCAATCCTCCTATCGCCATGAATACTTCGATGGCGATCGGCAACTTTACCAAAAGCAATGAAGTCCAAAGAACCAATAAAACCAAACTGGTAATCATTGCACAAGTTCTTGTTCCCAGCTGAGTAGCGATCGAATGGAAACCCTCGGCATTGTCTTCCTCTATTTCAAAAACAGAAAAAGTCAACAGGTTTACCAGCGCAAGCAAGAAAATTTGCAGGGTTATGATCCAGAGTGTCTGATCTCCGGCTAGGGTCAACGGCACCAACATGATACCTAGGGCATAATTCACTGCCACACAAACTTCTTTCAGCCATTGCTTACCTAACCATTGTGAAGCGATTAAATAAATGCCACATGCAATTGAGAGCGTCAAGCCCCTTGTGATGATTATAATTCTTAAACCTGGGGGGTAAAGCTCGGTCAACGCATAAACACCGATGATGACACATAGGACCATCAATAGGATCAATAGCAAATTGTACTGATGATGGAATTTTCTCCTTTCAGTAATGGGCTTTTTTCTTCTGATGTCCCACCAATGATCGAAAAGGTAGATGAACCAAACGGCCGCAAAAAGTGCAGGGTAGACTGGGCTCGGAATGACAACTTTCAGCTCACTGGCCACCAGACCTAAAACACAAATGGCTCCCGTCGGTATTCCCAACGAGAGCCATCTGATATATTGTATGAACTTGATCACCTGGCTGCCCAGGTAATGTTAGCTTCCTTGACTTAGTGCCTCTGCACCACCAACAATTTCCAGGATCTCCTTGGTAATCGCTGCTTGTCGTGTTCGGTTGTAAGTCAGCTTCAATTCTTTCAAAAGCTCACCTGCGTTATCCGTTGCCTGATCCATGGCCGTCATTCGTGCACCATGCTCAGAAGCATTGGACTCCAACACGGCCTTATAGAACTGCACTTTTAAAGAATTCGGAATGATCTCTTCGAAGATCACTTCTTTTGAAGGCTCAAAAAGATAATCCACCACTGGCTTCAGTTTCTTTTTCTCTCCTTCTTTCGCAGGTTTCGCTTCTACCTTTTCTACTTCCGGTTCAGGAGGCAAAATCGGCAGCAATTGCTCACTTCTCAGAATCTGAGTTGCCACGTTTTTGAACTCATTGAAGATAAGGATGACACGATCATACTTTTCACCCAAAAAGCCATCCATGGCATGCTGTGCCGCCTCACGAGCATTCTCGAAAGACAGGTCTCCAAAAAGGCCGTGGTAATCTCCAACTACCTTGAACTTGCGTTTGGTAAAGTAATCGTGAGATCGCTTTCCAATAGGCATTACGTGAATGTTCCCTGAACGCTCCAAGTAGCTGTATTTCTCGCTAATGATTGAACGAGTGTACTTGAACACATTACTGTTGAACGCGCCGCATAGTCCCCGATCAGAAGTCACTACTACGAACAATACATTGTTGACTGATCTTTCCTCTCCATATGGATTAGGAATATCGTCGTTTTCGGAAGCCTTAGAAACATTTTGAATGATCGTCGACAATCGCTGAGAGTAAGGTCGCATCTGTAGGATACGATCCTGTGCTCTCCTCAATTTTGCAGCCGCTACCATTTTCATGGCTTTGGTGATCTGCTGTGTCGAGGTTACAGATTGAATTCTTCCTTTTACTTCCTTAAGATTCGCCATTCCGCGTAAGCCTTATCAGTTATATCGAGAAGCCAAGTCTTTGGCGATCTCTTCTAATTTTCCGTATGCATCTCCGAACTTCTTTTTGTCTTTCAACATTTCCAAAGTCTCAGGATGCTGAGTAGTCAAAGTAGAGATAAATTCATTTTCGAATTCTTTCACTTTGTTCTCAGGTACTTTATCCAGGAATCCTTTTGTAGACACGTAGATGATTGCTACTTGTTGCTCTACTGGAGATGGAGAGTATTGAGGCTGCTTCAGGATTTCCTGGTTTCTTCTACCCCTATCGATGGTACGCTGCGTCGCTGCATCCAGGTCAGAACCGAACTTGGCAAAAGCTTCCAATTCGCGGAATTGTGCCTGATCCAGTTTCAAAGTACCAGCTACTTTCTTCATGGATTTGATCTGCGCGCTACCTCCTACACGTGATACAGAGATACCTACGTTGATCGCTGGTCGGATACCTGAGTTAAACAAGTTCGTTTCCAGGAAGATCTGACCATCCGTAATGGAGATCACGTTTGTAGGAATATAAGCAGATACGTCACCCGCTTGTGTTTCAATGATCGGAAGGGCTGTCAATGATCCTCCACCTTTCACTTTGTCTTTCAGGCTTTCAGGAAGGTCATTCATCTGTGCAGCGATCTCATCATTGTTGATCACTTTCGCAGCACGCTCCAACAAACGCGAGTGCAAGTAGAATACGTCACCAGGGTAAGCCTCACGTCCCGGAGGTCTTCTTAGCAGAAGAGATACCTCACGGTAAGAAACCGCCTGCTTAGACAAGTCATCATATACTACCAAAGCAGGACGTCCTGTATCTCGGAAGTACTCTCCGATAGCAGCTCCGGTAAATGGAGCAAAGAATTGCATTGGAGCAGGATCTGAAGCGGAAGCGGCAACAATTACCGTGTAAGGAAGAGCTCCGGCTTTCTCAAGCGTAGAAACAATACCCGCAACCGTACTTGCCTTCTGTCCTACAGCAACGTAGATACAGTATACAGGCTCGCCTCTGTCGTAAAATTCTTTTTGGTTGATGATGGTATCAATCGCCACGGCAGTTTTACCTGTCTGACGGTCACCAATGATCAGCTCTCTTTGACCTCTTCCTACAGGGATCATGGAGTCAATCGCTTTGATACCTGTTTGCAACGGCTCAGATACTGGCTCCCGGTAGATTACGCCCGGGGCTTTTCTTTCGATAGGCATTTCATAAAGTTCGCCTTCGAAATCACCTTTACCATCGATAGGGTTAGCCAGGGTATCAACCACACGGCCGCACATGCCATCACCTACTTTCACCGAACCAATTCGGCCAGTTCTTTTCACACTGTCCCCCTCTTTTACATCGCTGGAATCACCCAGTAGTACAGCTCCTACATTGTCCTCTTCGAGGTTCAGTACCAATGCATTCAATCCGTTTTCGAACTCAAGAAGTTCTCCAGCTTGTGCTTTTGAAAGTCCGTAAATACGAGCAACACCATCACCTACTTGCAGCACTGTTCCTACTTCTTCGAGTTCTGCTTCTGTTTTGTGGCCTGAGAGTTGCTCCCTCAATATTGCTGATACTTCGTCAGGTCTAACTTCTGCCATAATTCTGTGTATTTATCGCCGGGGGCTTTTAATTTTTTTCGTTGCTAAATTTCAATTTCAAGGATCTGAGTTGTCCACTCACGCTATCGTCCAGTTTTCGGTCGCCCATCTGAATGGTATAGCCACCAATCAGTGAAGGATCTACTTTTTCTTTCAATAAAGGCTCCTTGCCGGAGATGTCTTTCACCATTTTCTCGAAAGACTTTCTCAAAGAAGCATCCAATGCAAAAGGAGTTGTAACTACTGCTTCCTGGATTCCTTTATGCTCATTATAGAGTCTTATGAATTCCTCTGCAATTTCACCGAGAAGATTTTCTCTGTTCTTCTTTGCGACGGTCTGGAAAAAGCGATCGGTCAAAGGCTCAATCTTTCCTTTGAACAAATTTGCCAGGATGCTGGCTTTCTTCAGATGAGGTATGATTGGGCTGGCTAGCATCAACTGGAAATCCCGGCTTCCTTCATACAGGGCCAAAAATCCTTTGATGTCTGCACTCACCTTATCTAGAATGGACTGCTCCTCAGCAAGTTCCAATAAAGGAGTGGCATACCTGACCGCTATTCTTTTGGATGACATTAGCTATCAGTTCGTTTTTACTTCAGACAAGAATTTTGTCACCAACGCTTGTTGTGATTTGTCGTCAGAAAGGTTCTCTCTGAGGACTTTTTCAGCAATTTCAAGTGAAAGTGTAGATACAAGGCTCTTCACCTCAGCTAGTGCATTTTTCTTTTCAGAGTCGATGCTTGCTTTGGCATCTGTGATCATCTTTTCAGCGATCGCAGCTGTTTCGTTCTTCGCATCTTCTTTGATCTGGTTGGCTACTTCATTCGCCTTTTTCAAGATCTCATCTCGCTCAATTCTAGCTTCTTTGAGCAAGTACTCATTGTCTGCTTTGATTTGAGCCATTTCATTCTTTGCCTTCTCAGCCGCTTCCAAAGCATCTGAAATGGTAAGCTCTCTGGCTTTCAGCGCTCCGGCAACTGGTTTCCAAACGAAAGCCGCCAGAATGATGAAGACAAGTGTAAATACAACTATTTGCCAGAATAAAAGTCCAATGTCGGGGGTTAAAAGATCCATAAGTTTTTTTTCAGATCGTTGACAAGATTAAAGGAGGTTGAGACCTAATGTCTACAATCCTCCTTTTTTCATTTAAGCTACTGGATTCAGTGAGATCAAGAAACACACAACCACACCAAACAGCGCAATTACCTCGATAAGTGCAGCGATGATAAGCATAGCAGTCTGTACTCTACCTGCAGCTTCTGGCTGACGAGCCATTGCTTCCATGGCAGAACCACCGATTTTACCGATACCTAGTCCAGCGCCTATTGCTACCAAACCTGCACCGATACCTGCACCCATCACGGCAAGTCCAGCACTCATAATTAAAGAAATCAACATGATCTATAAAATTGAATAATTGAACAATTCTTAATTAATGATGGTCATCTACTGCCATTCCAATGTACATCGATGAGAACATCGTGAATACATAGGCCTGGATGGTAGCAACCAATATTTCTATAAAAGTGATGATCGTCACCACTAGTGTACTTCCAATCCCTACTGCGTAAGAGTGGAAGATAAATGTCAAACTCATTAAACTCAGGATCACGATGTGTCCCGCTGTGATCGCCACAAAAAGTCGCACCATCAGGGAGATCGGCTTGGTGAACATACCGATGATCTCAACAGGAACAATGATCGGCTTCAATGCCATCGGTACACCCGGCGTATTGAAGATGTGTCCCCAGTAATGCTTGTTCCCACTTAGGTTAGTCAGCAAGAATGTTCCTACTGCCAGAACCATGGTTACCGCAATGTTTCCGGTCATATTTGCTGCGCCTGGTAAAAGCCCCAACAGGTTACCAAACCAGATGAAGAAAAACAGGGTCAACATATACGGTAGGTATCGTTCGTACTTTTTCTCACCAATGTTTGGCTTTACAATCTCATCTCTTACGAAAATGATGATCGGCTCAAAAAACGACTGAATGCCTTTTGGAGCTTTGCCTTCATTCTTTTTATACCCTCTTGCTACTGCAAAAAAGAGCAATAACATGATGGCTGCATCAATGAATATGAACAATACATTCTTGGTGATCGAAAAATCGATTGGGTGTGAACCGTCTTGGGCAGTAATGTGGCCGTGATCCATCACATAGCCATTATAAGGCACAGGATTGTGATGATCATCGAAGAAATTAGAAGAAGAGAAAACGTCCAGGCTTCCATGGTTATACAGGATCACGGGAAGGTGAACTTCGATACCATGTGCGATTTCCCAAACATGGGAATCCTTAATATGGTGATCAATCATTTCACCGGGATTGAAGCCTTCTTCTGAATCACCGCTTGCTGCCCAGGTATTGCCAGAAACGGCAAAAAGGAGAACAAGCACTAAAAGGTTGGTTTTCAACAGCTTAAAAGAATCTTTTAATAGGATTTTTTTCATTTCTCTTTGTTCCCCTGGGAATTCGGCCGCAAGTTAGCCAATACAATACTCAATTCAAATACCATGTATAACAAATAGACCACCATGAATTGGATGATCAACGGCCGTAAATCTTCAACCTTGAGCAGAATCAAGATCAATAGATAGAAAATGGCCGTAAGAAACCTCAAAGACACTGCCCCGATGGCATAAAGTGGCAGTCTGGGACGATCCTTTTCAGCTAAAGAAAGCAGCCATGAGATCAGTAAGGACTGTAAAAAAAAGAAGAGCACCATGTAAGGAAAATGGCTGTGCAATTCGATCAGTCCAAATCCATTCCAGAAATAGACTGCTACCAAAACCAATGAGATTCCAAGAGAGGTGAAAAGGTACTTCTTCACGGGTTCAATTTTTTAAAGAGATAGTAGATCGTTCCAGCAACACTGAATAAAACTGCCACAATGATGACCCATGGGATTTTATTCGCTAAATATTGATCGAGCTTGTAGCCGCCCCAAATGACCACTACATTGAATATGACCACCTCGAATGCCACTGAAGAAAGCCTTCGTGGATCGAAATCAGGATCAGCTTTGGGCCTGGAGGAGGGTGGCTTGTTCTTTTTTTCCAATTTTGATCTCTCTGGACTTCACACCCATCTTACAACCTCCGTTGAACAGTGCACCTGACTCCACGATCAATTTATCGGTAACAATGTCACCATCTATCACGGCTGTAGCTTTCAGGATCAATACATCCGTCACTTCGACGGTACCGGTTACGTGGCCTTCCACTTCAGCATTCTGCGCCACTACATTGCCTTCAACAACGGAAGACTGGCCAAAGACGGCCTTGGATTTGGTCTTCAGATCACCGACTAATTTTCCATCAATTCTTAAGTCTCCAAAGGTTTCGATGTTCCCTTGAATGACGGTGCCCTTCCCAATCATATTGGTGGACTTACTTAGCTCTTGTGTGTCCTTCTGTTCCTGCTTATTGAACATGAATTAATGAGTTTGCTGTCTAACTTAAAAGGAGAAGTAGTTTTCAGGATCGAGTGCATTGCCCCTGTGCCAAAGCTCAAAATGTAAATGAGGACCTGTAGTCAGCTCCCCGGTGTTGCCAACAATTGCAATAATCTCGCCTCCAGCGACAAAGCTACCAACGTTTTTCAATAATTCCGAATTGTGTTTGTACACTGAAATGAGGTTACCTCGGTTGTGTTGTATGCCCATTACGTATCCGTTATCTAGCGTCCAGGTAGAAAAAATGACAATCCCTTCAGCCACACTTTTCACGACTTCATTCTCCATGGCCGCGATATCTATCCCATAATGCCCATCTTTCGGACGAAAGCCGTCCACCTTGATCCCTTCAATGGGTGAGAAGAGATAGACATCAGAAAGTTCATTGCTTTCGTAAGAGGTGAACTGCAATATGTCCAGGTCTGTCTCGCCATATTCTGCTCTGAATTGTGAATCAACCTCTTGCAATGCGGGCTCGATCAATAATTGCGGGTCAGCATTGACTGATGCACTTCGGTCCGATAATGCAGCATAGATGCTGTCTTGTCCCTCAAAGATCAATCTCAAATTTTCGATATACCTGCCCTTAGCCTCTGTCTCATGTTGCAAAGAATCCAACCTTAAGGTCAGTTCCATCAACTGCCGGTTGGCAATCATTTGTGCATGTCGAGGGTCCAACCAGGCTTCCAGCACCTGCGAAACCAGATAAATGGATAGCAACAGGGAAATCAAAAATAAGCTCGCGATCAAAAGGATCACACGGGCATAGTTGAAACTGATCGTTCGCTTTTCCTGGAAGTTTTCCTCATCCCGGATGATCAACAAGTACCTGTTGGTCAGCCAACCTGACAATGTGCGCTTAGTCCCCAATCCTAAATTATTTTTTGAGCTTGCAAATATATCCAACCCAAATTTGCGATCCTTATAATTTCACAGACTGCAAGTAAACTACTCCCCTTATTAGCGGTAAGCGATGCGACCTAAATCACCTGAATTACGCTTATTTCATCTCTGAAAGTCAATTATTTTGACCGGGCCAAAGTAATTATCGTATGGAATAATCTGGGTTGATTCCACACTGTTTATTTTTACGACATATTATCATGTCCGAAATTTCGTTGTATAGGCACACAGACCAATTTCTCGTGAAAAGCTACCTAACTCTATTGTTGTTGGCGGTGCTCGTTCCAGCCTATGCCCAGGGTCCCATCCGCGCGACCTATAATAACGTAACAGCTCGCTATAATGCCTATTTCTATGCGAAACAGCGTATTTTGGAAGTAGAGACGGCACTTGCCGAAAACTATCAATGGAACTACAACCGGACGTTACCGATTTACCCGCAATACGACACTATATTTTCCCAATCACAGGAAACTGCCCTAGAGGATTGTATCAAAAAAGCTTCCATCAGCATTCAGCGGCATCCAGAATCCCGTTGGGAATTTGATTCTTATAATCTGGTGGGGAAAGCCCGGCTCTATGGATCTGAATTTGCCGAGGCGGTAAGGGTATTTAAATACGTCAACGTCAAAAGCGATAACAAGAACGAAAGACATGCTGCCCTGGTCGAATTGCTTAGGACATTCGTTGAAGCACAGGAGTTTTACAACGCTGAA
Organism: Cytophagales bacterium; assembly: GCA_033344775.1. Taxonomy (NCBI): domain Bacteria; kingdom Pseudomonadati; phylum Bacteroidota; class Cytophagia; order Cytophagales; species Cytophagales bacterium. The sequence goes on from JAWPMT010000005.1 coordinate 2,526,600, forward strand.
GGTGTTTCTGACTTTTTGAACAAGGAGAAACTCAATGGCGAGAACTTAAGAAAGCTTTATTTGAACCGGGCTTATCTCTATCAGAAAAGAAAAGACAATGATAAAACCGTCGCCAATCTGGTTCTGGCAGAAGCCTTGATGCCAAATGGAAAGGAAAGAGGTCGGATCAATTTCATCATAGGTCAAATCTATCAGGAGCTTGGATTTGATGCTGAAGCGTATCGGTACTACAAAAACACACTCAAATCAGGGCCAGAGTACGAATTGGCCTTTTACACCAAGCTGAATATGGCCCAGGTGACTGAGCTCAACCGGAACAGTGAGCGCAGAAAGGTTGAAAAGTATTTCAAGAAGCTGTTGAGAGATCCTAAAAACCTGGAATACAAGGACAAGATCTACTACGAAATGGGGGCTTTCGAGTTGAAGCAGGGGAACCTCAACGAGGCCATCAAAAACTACAAATCTTCGGTGGCAAGTAGCATCAACAACAATCGTCAGAAATCCTATTCTTACTGGCAGTTGAGCAAGATCTACTATGACAGTCTGGCCAACTATGAGCAGGCAAAACTCTATTACGACTCCACCGTCGCTACAATGCCTCAAGACGAAGAGGCCTATGCATCCATCGCCGAACGGCAAAAAATCCTGGAAGAGTTCGTCAAACACATCAGCACCATCCGAGTCAATGATAGCTTGTTAACGCTTTCTGAAATGAACAGCGACGAATTAGACCTGATGCTGGATGAGATCATTGCCAAGGAGATTGACCGACAGAGTGAGGAGAAGAAACGACGTAAAAAAGAAGAACGAAGACAACAAACTCGAACCAATAATTTCAATGACCCGTCGGAAGCCGGGACCATCAGCACGAAAACTGAAGGGGTTTGGTATTTCTACAATAATACATCGGTTAGCAGGGGTCGCTCGGAATTTATCCGCAAATGGGGTCAACGCACATTAGAAGACAACTGGAGAAGGCGCAACAAAATCCCTGCAGAGAATGAAATAGCCTCTGCAGAACAGGCCATTGAAACCGGAGAGAGCGAGGATAGTAAAGAGAAAGAAGTAGCAGAAATTGATCCTGAAGCCATGAAAGAAAAGTTCATGTCAGGAATTCCTTTTAAACCAGAAGAAAAAGTCAAATTGCTCGGAGAGATCGAAGAGGCATATTACCAGGCAGGGAACATATATAACTTTCAGCTGGTAGAAAAAGAAAACGCTGTTGAAACGTTTGAAAAGCTGATCACGCGTTTTGATACGACTACATACAAACCAGAGGTACTTTACCAATTGTACTTACTCTATAAACCTCTGGATTCTACCAAATCATCAGATCGCGCCAACCAACTGCTTAGAGAGTTTCCGGAATCAATCTATGCAAAATTGATCTTCAACCCAAGATACAGAGAAGAGAACCTGGCCAAGAATCAGGCGGTGCAAAGGGCTTATGCATCTGCCTATGATCTGTTCTACGAAGGTGATCACAAGACTTCCATTTCAATTATTGATAGCACCCTTCAGGCCTATGAAGAAAGTGACTACCACGACAATTTGATTCTACTCAAAATTCTGAATATTGGTCGAACTGAAAACATCTATCAATATCAGTTCGAACTCAACAAATTCATCGTAGACCATCCGGACAGTGACATTGGCGACTATGCCCAGGAATTGGCAAAAGCGGCGGAAGATCATCAAATCAATCTATTCAGTAGTTCGAAAGGTAAGTATATCAAAAGCTTTGACCAGAGTCACTACTTCATCTTTGTTTACTCAAACCCCGAGTTATCCGAGACTTTACCGGATGAAATTCAGCAAATTATAACGGATCAGAACATGAAACTGACCAGCGCAAATCTGGTTCTCGATGAAAAATATTCGATGGTTTTGGTTAATGAGCTTCCTGGGAAATCCTCTGGCAAGGCCTTCCTTAAGATATTCAGTGAGAAATCTAACTTGAGGGAAAAATATAAGGACGAGATCTTCTATGAATTGGTCATCACCAAAGACAATTTCAATATTCTTTACGAGTCCAAAGACTTGAAGTCTTACCTGAATTTCTTTGATAAAAACTATCAATAATGGCACTAACGAAACGTACTAAGAGAACCATTTTTGTCATTTGGGCTTTGTTTATCCTGTTCTTTGGAGGAATAGCAACGACATTCCTGATGGTTCAAAACGATGCCTTTGGTTTATTTGGCGGCCTGCCTAGTTTGGAAGCGCTGGAGAAGCCAGATCCTGACCTCTCTTCTGAATTATTTAGTGCAGATGGCGTTTCTTTAGGTAAATATTTTCGAACCAACCGTACTCCTGTCACCTATGACGAGCTTTCCTCAGAGCTCATCAACACGTTGATGGTAACGGAAGATGTTCGCTTCAAAGAACATTCGGGTATTGATCTAATCTCCTTGTTGCGTGCCGCTTCCGGGGTATTAACAGGCCAATTTAAAGGTGGTGGAAGTACTTTGACCATGCAGTTGGCAGAAAACCTTTACAAAACCTCTACTGCCAACAGAGGGTCTCTTTACAGTATTCGAGTAGCAGGATCTGTTGTTACGAAATTGAAAGAATACATCATCGCTGTAAAACTGGAACAGGCGTACACGAAGGAAGAAATTCTGGCGATGTACCTTAATACGGTACCGTTTGGCTCCAACTCCTTCGGCATCAAAGTAGCAGCAAAGACATTCTTCAATAAGTTGCCATCACAACTCTCTTACAAGGAAGCTGCGGTATTGGTCGGTTCCATCAATGCACCTACGCGTTACAATCCTGTTTACAATCCGGACAATGCCAAGGCCAAACGTACAGAGGTACTTTACAATCTTTATCGATACAACATTATTGACCGAAACACCTTTGATAGTTTAGATGCTGAACCATTTGGATTGAGTTATAAGGTGGATAACCAAAATGAGGGATTAGCTACCTATTTCCGGTCCGTCATCAGGAATTTCCTTTTATCATGGACCAAAGAAAATGGTTATGACCTTTATGATGACGGACTCAAGATCTACACAACCCTAGATAGTCGTTTGCAGGCCTATGCGGAAGCAGCCATGGAACAATCCATGGATACTTTACAAGCCTATTTCATCGAACACCTGGAAGGAGACATGCCCTGGATAGATCAGGATGGTGAAGTGATAGAAGACTTTATCCAGGGTCAATTGGAACGATACTCCCCGCATTATAAACGCCTGGCCAAAAAATACGGTGATCAACAGGATTCCATTGATTTCTACATCCATGAGAAGCGGAAAATGCGGGTCTTCAGCTGGGACGGTGAAATAGACACTCTGTTCAGTACGTATGATTCCATGTACTATTACAAGCACTTCCTTCAGGCTGGATTCATGGCCATGGAACCCAAAACCGGACATATCAAAGCGTGGGTAGGTGGCATCAATCATAAATTCTTCAAATACGACCATGTACAGCGTGGGAAAAGACAACCGGGATCCACCTTCAAACCCATCGTCTACACTGCTGCCATTGACAATGGCTACTCTCCATGTTATCCTGTAGTAGATGCTGCCGTAACCTTCTCATTGCCCGGTCAGGATCCACCAACCTGGACACCAGACAATGCCAATAACATTTTCACCGGTGAAAAAATGACCGTTCGGCGCGCCATGGCCGCCTCCGTGAATAGTGCCACCGCCTTTATCATGAAAAACATAGGCCCGGAAACGGTTGTGCGATACGCAAGGTACTTAGGTATTGAAAGTCCATTGGCTCCGGTTCCGGTATTGTGTCTAGGTGCTGCAGGTGAAGTCTCATTATATGAAATGCTTGGCGCTTATAGCACATTCGCAAACAAAGGGAATTACACGAAGCCATTTTACATTTCAAGGATTGAAGACCAGAATGGCAATGTGCTACAGCAATTCGTACCAGAGCCCAAGGAAGCCCTTAACGAGGAAACAGCTTATCTGATGCTACACATGCTCAAGGGAGCTGTAGAAGAAGAAGGGGGCAGTGCTCGTGCATTGGATTGGCGAATAACCTACGAAAATGACTTTGGCGCCAAAACCGGAACCACACAAAATGCCTCTGATGGCTGGTTCATTGGCGTGACACATGACCTGGTAGCTGGTGCCTGGGTCGGTGGAGATAACCGCAGTATTCACTTTAAACACTGGGCTCAGGGTCAGGGAGCGAGAACAGCCCGACCTATTTATGAAAAATTCATGTTGCAGGTATATGAGGACAAATCACTGCCTTACGAAAAAGGAGTATTTGAAAAACCACTGCAACCTCTTTCTGTTGAATTGGATTGCAGCCTGTATGAAAACGATGCAGCATCAGATTCACTTGCTCTACCTGCTGTGAATGCGGATGAATTTTAGTGAGTAAATGAACACTCAGAAACTAGAAAGGACGCAATATAACCTACTTCCTGACGATCCTGGCGTCTACCGATTCTTCGATGAAGAAGGAATTATTTACGTTGGCAAAGCCAAGAATCTCAAGAAGCGCGTATCCAGCTATTTTACAAAAAACGATCACAATCGTAAGACCTATCGCTTAGTTCAGGAAATCCATTATATCCAGGTAACAGTAGTTAACTCTGAGTTTGACGCCTTACTCCTGGAGAATAGTCTGATTAAAGAAAATCAGCCGAAATACAATATCCTGCTTAAGGATGACAAAAGCTTTCCTAGCATTTGCATAACTAACGAACGATTTCCCAGGATCTATTCTACCCGTCGAATAGATCGCAGCAAAGGCCAGTATTTTGGTCCTTATACCAGTGTGAAGGCCATGAACAATGTTTTGGACCTGATCCGCAAGCTATATAAGATTCGTACTTGCAATTTCAATCTGTCCGAAACCAATATTGCTAAAGGGAAATTCAAAGTTTGTCTGGAGTACCATATTGGTAATTGTTTGGGGCCATGCGAAGGCCTACAGCAAGAACACGAATACATGGTTGAGATTGCTCAGGCTAAAGAAATTCTGAAAGGCAACATCAGCCCTATCCGGAAATCGTTTCTTGGCCAGATGCAGGAAGCTGCTACTGAACTCAATTTTGAATTGGCTCAATCCTTTAAGGTCAAGTTGGAATATTTAGAGAAGTTCCAGGTCAAATCGCTCATTGTCCAACAGAAATTTACTAATCTGGATGTCTTCACCATCCTCCATGATGAACCCAAATCTTACATCAATTACATGATGATCGAAGAGGGTACTATCAAAATCTCTGAGACAGTAGAAGTCAAAAACAATCTTAATAACTCACCTGAAGACATTTTACAGTATTCTATGCTGGCACTTCGTGACAAATATCAAAGCTCGAATAAAGAAGTGCTTACCAATATAGAATTAGAAGACTGGCCGGAAGTCAGTATGATCGTTCCAAAAATTGGTGACAAGAAAAAGCTGATTGATCTTTCTCTGAAGAATGCTTTTATGTCCAAACGGGAAAAGCAGGCACAAGCAGAAAACATCAAAAACAAGCCTAATCATGCGTTGATTGAGCTCAAGAAAGAATTGCAGCTTACGGAGATGCCCTACCACATCGAATGTTTTGATAACTCAAACATTCAGGGAACACATCCCGTAGCTTCCATGGTCTGCTTCAAAAATGGCAAGCCTTCTAAAAAAGATTATCGAAAATTCAACATTAAAACGGTTGTAGGACCGGACGATTTTTCATCGATGTATGAGATCGTCACGCGTCGATATTCTAAACTTCTAAATGAAGGACTACCTTTCCCAAAACTGGTGGTGATTGACGGTGGAAAAGGTCAATTGGGTGCTGCTGTAAAGGCCTTGAAAGACCTGGGTGTTTATGGAGAAATCCCTATTTGTGGTATTGCGAAAAGGCTGGAAGAAATCTATGTACCCAACGATCCCATTCCTTTACACATTAGTAAGAAATCCGAAGCATTAAAGTTATTGCAACATGCCAGAGACGAGGCGCACCGATTTGCGATTACCTTCCACCGCCAGAAACGTTCTAAGACAAGCTTAAAGTCGGAATTAGATGAAATCAAAGGTATAGGCCAAAACACCCGTGAATTGTTATTTAGGGAATTTGGCAGTGTGGAGAAAATGAAAAAAGCGGATTTCGAGCAATTGAGCGCTGCCGTAGGTCCCAGCAAAGCACAACTCTTGAAATCCGCTTTTAAGAAGTAAAAACTTCTTAGTATTCTTTTATGCACCGAACACTATTTCGGTGATAGTTTCCAATGGTCCCGTGAAACACGTCAGGAGTATCTTCGATAGTAATCAAACCAGCAGTATTGGAAGATCGGTTTTCCGAATCCCAATAGTTACCACTTCGTCCTACGTTATTGTAGACTTCTCCCGGGTCTCCAAATCCACCTAACTTCAGATTCATTCCACTTTCCCCTCCTTCTCTTAATGCCGGAGAAGCGTTATCCATACCACCAAACTTTGATGCTAAAAAGGACCAGTCCTTGATAGTAGGTAATCTCCACCCTTCAGGGCAAGCTTCCAAAGCAGCATCAAACGTATAGAGACGGCCATAAACTTCACAATACGCAGGCTCATTCGAATAGCAAAAGGAAGATTCCGTTTCATAATTCAAATTCTCAATCATCCACGTACGTTTTACAGATACTCCACCAACAAGTGGGATATCATAGGTGACGATTTTGTAAGTTTTCCCGTCTCTGCTGTCAGTAAGGGTAGATTCCTCCTGAGCCAATACGCAGAAGGAACACAAGACAAAAAGTAAAGCAAATATTGATTTCACGGCAAATCAGTTGATTTCAAAAAGGAGTTTAAAAATTAGTACTCCCAAAGTTCCGACTCATACTCCATCAGCTCGTATTCATATTGCTGTTGGATAATCATCGCATTCATTGGATCTTGCTGTATCAGGTCGCCATATTGCTGACGAATGTCAATGTCTTCAGCGTTGGAAATTTTCGTAATCGGTGCTGAAAACAGCCTTAATTCGAAAGCGTCCGCAAAATTCAAATGACTAGCCTGATTCTGTACATTGTACCAAATGGCTTTATCAGCGTAGTGCGTTTTGAAAAGCTCTACAATATCTTCATATCTAAAGTGTCCTGCTAGCTTTTCGAATCCGCCTGGGTTCCAGTCAGTACCAGCACTTGCAGGTAGATATAAACTCACAGTTTGGATATAATTATACATTCGAGAGCGATTCCTGTCGAACACTACTTCTTCCTTTAAATAAAGTATAGAAAAGAATTCCGGTGGAATATCATCTCTTTTAGGGCCATCATCTACAGTTTCAGTTTCCTCAGCAGACGAATCGTCGAAAGTGCTGAAACCATCACCACCACTGATGAATGGATTCTCGTCTCTTTCAACAGAAATGTTCGAAGTAAACTGGATGTCAGGCATAAAATTGATGCAAGAGTCTGATCCGTATGGTCTTAGCAATCCTTCATCTACAGCCTGAATCAACAGTCTCGAAATCTCACCATTTTTAGAGTTGAATGGCTTATTCTGCTTTTCCTGCAGGTTCATTCTTCTCCATACCGTCTTCTTAAAAAGACTGTAACTCTGAGGAACATCCGGCTTGATTAAAGGCACACTTTGGGGCGCCTCTTGCGCGACTACTAACACGGGAGCCACGATCAAGCACATTAAAATAACACTAACAAATTTTTTCATACCTATCCTATTACACCAAAGATCACTTCAAAGGAATACTGATAAAGGATGCAGATTTGCTAATCGGAAAATCCTCTACTTCTCCTCTGAAATTCTTTCTTTGTACTTTTTTGATTTCGATGACCAATTGATCACCTTTTCGAGCTTGCGCGGCAATTTGTCTCAAATCAATTCTACCGCCACCTCTGACGACTTTTCTTCCAATACCGCCACTCACCAAAGTAACTTCGGCTTGAGCAACCTGAAACTGCGCGTCATCTGGCAAAAATTCTGCAAAACTTTTATCAGCCACTGCTCTTAAAAACAGTCTTTGCGTTTTTGCACTAATTCCTTGTTTCAGATCTACTTCTCCTCTATCCGTTCCAGAAACTAAATTCGGTGCAGGTATTCCACGTACACCAAACTCTCTGCTACCGATAGGGTTCCCGCCACTTGCAACACTTAAAGTAACTTTTCCTAATCTTTTAGGAATAACTGTGACTTGCCCTTTCTCCGCACCAGCAATATGATCTCCCCCAGTCACGCTAAATTTTGGATTGTAAGCATTACCCAGGGCCTGAACTTTTACATTCAACTTATTTCCACAATTCAGGTAAAGCGCATTCACAGACTGAGACTGAATATCAATTACTGGCTTGATCACGAAGTACTCGATATCAGTTTCGAATTTTTGATCTTCACCGTAGATGATCTCTGCCTTAAACGTCTTTCTGGCAATTCCTTCACTGTTATACTGTCCAGGAGTTGCTGTGAATGATACTTGTCCCTGACCATCATCACTTACCTGGATGGCTGTTCCATTGTATTTCATTTCAGGCTTAGCACCAGATGCAGAAGCCGCTACAAACATTTTTGCCTCATATTTAGTACCTGCCGCAACATACTTGGATTCAGGATTTACCATTGGAACGATATTATCGAAACTCAAATCTCCTAAACCTACACGGCTAACCAGGAAATCAAGCGCCGCGGTTTCCATGTTGAGCATTTGCGCCTGGAACTCACTCACAGTTGCAAGACCTGCAGGAGTAGGTGAAGATTCGAACGCCAATTGCGAGAACCCTTTTCCTTCCTGATTCGGATCATTTTTGTAAACTTCATCTTCGCTTGCATCAAGCGTGATGTAGTTATATCTGGCAAGCTGCTCAGGCGTAGCTCCGTTTTTCTTCAACAAGTCCTTGATGTAGTCAACCTGATCATCTAGTAACTTCTCGAAACGCTCACCATGGCCTTTTCCATTTTCTTCGATTGGCATCATGTAGTTACCAACCTTATCATAGTCAGTTTTACCTGCCAAATGGATTCGGTCACCATCGTGGCCTTCCAGATATCCACCAGTGATCTCAATGAAAGCTTCCTTGTATGCCTCCATGGAATCAAATAGCACCTGAGATTGCTTGCGCAGTTCATGAGCTGCTTCAAGAACAACAACATCTTTCTCACGGTTGCCTTTGTCGGTAACATTGGCGGTCATTTGTTTGATGGTCGTCTCGATACGCTCCTTTGTTTCACCATTGGCTCTTTCAAGAGACTCATTGATGAAAATAAACTTTTCAATTACTGTGGTACTGACGTTCAGGGCCAACAGAGCTGTTAGCACCAGGTACATCATACCAATCATTTTCTGACGTGGGGTTTCCTTTCCTCCTGCCATAACTTATTTGGAAGTTAGATTTTTATAAAGTCTTAACCTTTCATCGCGGTAAGCATGTTACCGTACACTTTGTTGAGTGATGCGACGTTGGTAGTCAACTTGTTCAATTCTTTTTGGAATTCCGCAGTTTCTTTCCCAGTCTCTGCCATTCCCTCCAATGCAGTTGTCAGGTTAGAATAGAACTTGCTTAGTGCTTTGGTATGATTCTGTGAATCTTTCAATTCCATTTCATACAGGGCATTCAAAGCGCCAAGGCTCTTAGTTACATTCTGAACTTGACCATGATATTCTTTAGCATCTTTAGTCGCGTCTGCCATAGCAGTCATAGCAGTCATTGTAGATGCGTAAGATTTATTCATTTCCGAAAGTGATTTGGAAGCAGACTTCACATTACCAGCGTATTCGTTGGTTGCTACAGCCGCGTCACTCAAATTCGACATTTTCTTTGCCGAATCTGCCAGATTCTTCATTCCGTCACCCAGACTCTTGATCAAATCAGGACCAACTTTTGCGTCTGCAAGCATTTTATCCATTTGAGCTGAAGCACCGGTATTTACTGGAGCAGCTACTGCTTTTCTTTTAGACGGGCCATCATAATCATCAGCAAGCTCAGGATAAACCTTCGCCCAATCTGGCTCCTTATGCTTAGGCTCAAATGCACTAAGAAGGAAAATAACCGCCTCTGTCGTCAATCCTATTCCAAGCATTTCACCAGCACCAGGCAAGTGAAGGATTTTGAACATCGCTCCAACAATTACAATTGCGGCACCGATGCCATAAACCTTAGGCATAATTGTGGAAAACAGAAGCTCTGTAAATCCGCCTTTTCTACCACTCATTATTATCGTATTTAGGTTAGTAAATTATTCCAAGTAAAAATTAAAATTCAGTTCCAGCAGATCGACCAAGGTAAGTCATCGCACATCGGAAACCGAGAGAAGCTCTCGTAGTATCCTTATGTTCGAAAGTCCTGGTACCTGTCTCAAGGAAGTAAGCAATGTCCTTCCATGAACCGCCTCGAACTACCTTATTGTCCACAGTCTCGTCATTGTAAGTAGGGTTCATATCCCATACCAAAGGAACTGAAGCCGGGTTGTAAGCATCCTCACACCACTCAGCTACGTTTCCGGACATGTCGTACAGACCATAGTCATTTGCAAAAAATGTTCCTACAGGAGAAGTGTAAGCAAAACCATCATCGAAGTAGTTTCCACGACCAGGCTTGAAGTTTGCTAGCAAACAACCTCGTGCGTTTCTCACGTAGGGGTTACCCCAGGGATATTTGGCCATATCCCGACCACCTCTTGATGCATATTCCCATTCTGCTTCTGAAGGCAATCTGAAATTAGGCATAACAGGAAGTCCGACTTCTTGTCTCCAGTTATTCAGATATTTAGTTCTCCAGGTACAGAAATACTTTGCAGCATTCCAGTCTACACCTACTACCGGATAATCATCAAATGCTGGATGAGACCAGTAATAAGATACTAAAGGATCTCCCATGTGATGGGTAAAATCTCTTCTCCAAACCGTAGTATCAGGCATCAAGTCAGCAATAGAAAAACCAGCAGGAAGATCCACTTCCGACCCTTCGGAAAGGTCTTCAGTGAATTGCCGATACTCATTATTGGTTATTTCCGTCGCATCCATGAAGAATGCGGAAATAGTGACTTGTTTGTTGAAATTGATTTGGGTCGCAGCTACGTCCTCATCAGCTTGTCCCATATGGAAAGTTCCTGAGGGTACGGATACCATACCGAATGGACGGGTCATCTCCCAACCCTGTCGATCAGCGGCACCTAGCAATTCTCCATTGTCTGATCTACCGCCGCCGCCGCCGATGCCGAAGAGGCCACAGCTTTGGAGAAAAATAGACGCACAGACAATGCTTAAAGTAGATAACTTATAAACACGCATAATACTCATAACACCTTATTGACTCGCAAGTATGTAAAATAAACAAACTTTAACAAAAATTATTGTGCCTTAAAGAGCTTAAATATATAATCTTAATCTCTATGGGCGCAAATTTAACTGATAATTAATCGGCTGGATCGGTATTTGAAAAACGTCAATGGGAGAATCTAGGCGTTTTGATTGCCTTCCGTCCACCAAAGATAAAATTCGGTAAATTGTACTTTATCATAAATTCATGGGATGTAGGCTGCTTTGCCTCCTGTTCATCCAGCACATAATCCAAGGCATATCCAACCTTCAATTCGTTGTTCGAAAGAAAGCTGTAACCCACCATAAAAATAACAGACTCGTCTCTTCTATACGAGAGACCTCCCCAGGCCAGGTTCTTGTATTCCGCTAAAACACTGAGGTCGAATGTAAACGTATTGAGGTCGTATCTCACCAGAGTAGATGGACGAACGACCAGATCTGAATTGATTTGGAAATCGAATCCAGCCATGGCGTTGACCGTACGTGCCAACTCATTCTCTAAACTATCCAATCCAAAATCGAAACTAGGCTCTAAAAGATTGGTTGCAGAAACGCCAACAAAGAATTTTTTATAGGAGTTGTAAAAAATCCCGGCGGCCAGATTGGGATTGAGCTGCGTTTCCTTACTTCCTACATTGAGTACATCTGTAGGATCCACAAATCGTAACTCATCAAAATTTTGTGTCTGGGAGAAAAAACCAGGCATGATACCAATATCCAGTGTACCTCTTTTCAGATTGAGCTGATATGACAATGGAATTTGGATCTGTAAATTATTGACTGGTCCAAGGTTATCATTCAAAACATGCAGGCCTACTCCAGACAGGTAGTTGGATTTTACCGGAGCCACCAAGGACAGGAGTTGTGTGTTGGGCGCTCCACCAGACCCATCAAATGAAGACGTATAGCCTACCCATTGCGACCTCATTTGAAAAGTCACGCTCGCGACAGGTTCTACACCTAATGCGGCCGGATTGTAATACGACCGATTGAACATATAATGACTGAAAAAGGGATCGTTCTGAGCTCTTACGATCAGGGACAGGGTTAGGAAACCTAAAAGGAACAAGTATCTCATCTTCTCCTATTACATTTTAGAAGGCTATAACCATTACCCGAAAACGACACTAAAAGTTTCAGCTCAAGCCATTTGCTTTCTTGATGTAGACCTCCAGTGCTCCGGTCATGGAAGGCGCGTTAGGCAATGGAGCCTCTATATCAAGAATCAAGCCAGCGTCTCTTACTGCCCGGGCCGTAGTTGGTCCAAATGCAGCGATTCGGGTATTATTCTGCTTAAAATCAGGGAAATTATCAAACAATGAACTGATCCCTGAAGGGCTAAAAAAGGCGATGATATCATAATTAACATCCGCAAGATCAGAAAGGTCACTTGCTACTGTCTTGTAAATGATCGCCTCATTATAATTATAACCACTGGACTTCAGAAAGTTCGGGATATCATCCTTACGAATGTTTGAACAAGGGAACAAGTACTTCTCATTCTTATGCTTCTTCAACACTTCGATCAGATCAGCAGCCGTTCTGACGCCTGTGAAAATCTTTCTCTTCCGGATAACAATATATTTCTGCAGGTAGTTAGCGGTTTGCTCTGAAATACAGAAATATTTCATGTCTGTTGGTATCTCTACCTTGCTTTCAGTAGCCAGGCGGAAAAAATGGTCTACCGCGTTTCTACTCGTTAATATCACAGCCGAGTGATCAAGAATATTGATCTTCTGCTTACGGAATTCCCTGATCTCCACCGGATCGATTTGAATGAACGGGCGAAAATCAATTTTTATATTATATTTCTCTGCCAGTGGGAAATATGGTGATTTTTCACTGGAAGGTTCAGGTTGTGATACTAATATGCTCTGTACGGTCTTTAATCTTTCTTTATTCGCAAAAAGAACGTCTTCACTCATGCCTATTCCTTGTTTTCTTTTTCCTCAATTCAACAGCCAACTGGCCAGAACGAAAGTCGGGAGTATTTCGGTAGCGCAAAGGTAGGAAATAATATGAAGATTTCGATTTGAGAGTGACCTAGGAAATCTAATAAATAACCAAATCAAAAATAAAAGGCTGATAATGATGCAAAATACTGAGCCAAATAATGGACTTTGGAAATGGTAATCGAAAAACCAAAAAGCGCACCACTCTACCAGCAACATCAACAAAAGCAGGGAATTGAGAAAAAACAGATACTCGCGTAACTGTGCCCCGTCAAAGCGATAAAACCTGAAAAGTCGGGCGATGGTCCGGATCACCAATATTTTTAAGCCCATGAACAAAAGGAGAAAGCTGGAATGCTTCAAAAAGAGCATAGAGGCCTGATTAAAATCTTCGCGATAAAAACTGGAGACCTGTTGAAAACTAATGAGCAATGCCGCAAGTACAATCAATAAAATATGCGGAAGTGTTAAGGTCGCTGTGGCGTCCGCCTCAAGTTTGTTACTCCAAAACCTGGCCGTGACTAATTGTCGAAAAGTTGGTTCATGCAGGGATTTTAGGACAGCCCCAAAAAACAGCAATAAAACAAAGAATGATAACCAGATACCGTCTTGTAATCGGCCTTCTCGTTTTACGGGCAACTGATATCGTGCCTCCACGGACTCTTCCACTTGCAATAATGTAGCCTGGATACTTTGAAAATTTGGAGAGGACAGGGTGAAGTACAACGTGTCACTTCGGAAAAATGACTTCAGATCCTGCAGGTTATAAACGTGACAACTGTCTATTCTGCTTTGATACAATCGGCTATTGACCCAAATATCCACCTCATCACCACATACTGACAACAATTGTTCATCTACGCTTTCAGAAAGCAGAAAAAAGCCCCCGACTGTGATGTCATCATTACTAAAGGCCTGCACCAAATTACTGTCTTCATAACGGAGCCAGGCACTGGATAAGTCCTGCACCAATAAGGTATCCTGCTGTGCCCAGACGACCCATGACAATAGACAGATGAACGTGCAGATGAGTGTTCTGATCATTAGAATCTGATGGAGTAGCCAAAATGGATCTTGGTGTTTCTAAAATCTATAGGTGATGCTTTGCTACTTCCGAGTGCAAAAATAAGACGAAAGTTACCATTGTTAGTATCCAAAGCTATTCCACCGCCGAAAGCATTTAAGAAAATGGCTTCCTTAAAACTGGAATCAAATTGATCAATAGCAGCCACATCATAAAATGCCAGTAAATAAGATTGTTGCGCGACGTATTGTCGATATTCGAATTGCCACTTGAACAGGCCTGAAACAAAAAAATCATTCTCATTGAAGCCACGAAGGCTCCTCAATCCACCAACCCGATAAAATTCATTTCTAACCAATTGATTTCCTTGTAGCAGGACGATCTCAAATTTTGAATACACCGCTCCTTGTTTAAAGACTGGTAGCTGAAACTGCGACATGAAATCCACTTGTACATTAGTGGTTCGAAATTGAAGGGTATCGTAAATGGCTTCAGGGAACAGCGTGTTTCTCCTGAATTTTTTATCCGCTACCCCTACGGAAAAATCGAGCCCAAAAGTACGTCCATAGGCAGCTACTTCTCGGATATTACCCCATCGAAGAAAAGGTCGGTATTCGGTCAATCGGTAATCCAGGCCATTAGAAATATCAGGTTCACTTGCCTGTATATCACTTGCGGAAGTTTGTAGACGCAAACCAACCTGTAAGGAAGAAGCAATGGGAACCTGCAAATCGAGCCCGAACCTGCGCTTGATAAAGAGGCTGTCTTGTCGAAGTATGGACAGGTTGAAAGCCACAGAAACACGGGAGCCTAACAAAAAAGGATGCCCATATCTCAGATCGAGGCTTTGTGATTCCGGAGAGAATCGGTTCCAGTCCAGAAACAAGGACTTTCCTGATTGAAACAAATTGTTGAGGTCTAATTTCAGATAGCCCGTTACTGTAGAACCTCCTTCTGCTTTTGGAAGGAATCCGAAAATTCCTTCTACCTGATCACTTTTTATGGATTTGGTTTTGAGGTAAACAATGGCCTTACCATTAGAGAATCCCACATCCGGAGGCTCGGAAAGTTTCACCAATGACTGGACGTTCAATCGCTGGGTGATGGATTCATACTTCCTTTCCTGATAGAGGTCGCCTGGTTTAAAGCCCAGCAAGGCATGCACATAGCGAACACTGACCTTGTCAGTTCCCGAAAGTGACAAGGTGTCAAAAACAATCTTTGGGCCGGTAAGCAGACGTGGAATGGCCACTACTTCTGCTCCGTCTATAGCTAAGGAGTCAAAAGCAACTGTCGCAAAGGGATAGCCTTCATTTCCTAATTTGGCCAAATAGGGTTCAAATGATTGAGTCGTCCATGGTTCTGGAAACTGCCACTGGTAGGCACTGCCTTTATATAGCGTCAGTGAGAGTGTGTCCTGAATCGTACGGGTTGTGTCAAATGTCGCAAAGGGATAGCCATCCTTGATGTATTGTAATAGTATCTCCCGGATGACATGTTCAGAATTCCTGTTATTCGGAAAGTACCCGGGATCACCTGAACCGGTGGCCACTTCAATTACTTGTTGTGCCTGTGAGGGAATCAACACAATGAAAGACGCCATCAGCCAAAGCAGAAAGCAAACAGCCGTATGTTTGCAAAAAAACCTCATTGGCAGGCATTTATTTTCACGTCCCTTTCTGTAAACAGGCTTGTCACTATTGTGATTTCCATTTTAGTACAAACTTAAAGCCTATGGAAGCCATGGTATGGGCCATGGATCACGAATTGCGTTTGCGGAAAGACTTTTTGGGCACAAAACAGATTGAGACAATCTACTTTGGAGGGGGTACCCCTTCCATGATCCCTGCTACTTTGCTTCAACAGCTTTTGGATCGGGTTCACGAATTGTTTGAAGTGTCTGCTGATGTTGAAATCACCCTTGAAGCCAATCCTGATGACATCAATAAGGAGATCTTAGCCGCATGGCGCACTTCAGGAGTCAATCGGTTGAGCATTGGGATACAAACTTTTGATGACGATCGGTTGAAGTTTTTGAACCGTGCACATGATAGTCGGGAAGCCATTCGATCTGTAGAACTGGCCAAGCAACATGGATTTGGCAACCTGACTTGCGACTTGATCTATGCCATTCCCCCAAATAGCATGGAAAAATGGGAAAGAGACCTGGACATCATGCTGGAGTTGGA
Source organism: Cytophagales bacterium (assembly GCA_033344775.1). Lineage (NCBI taxonomy): Bacteria > Pseudomonadati > Bacteroidota > Cytophagia > Cytophagales > Cytophagales bacterium. The sequence continues at coordinate 2,542,989 of JAWPMT010000005.1, forward strand.
CATCCCACACCTTTCTTTATATGGGCTCACCGTGGAATCAGAAACGGTATTTGGGAAATGGAAATCTGCTGGGAAACTCAAGGAAGTTACCGAATCGGCCAACGCCGACCAATACGCTCATGCCATCAATACTTTGTCACAAGCCGGTTACGAGCATTATGAAGTGTCCAATTTTTGCCTTCCAGGTAGATATTCCAGACACAACAGTGCTTATTGGTTGCAAAAACCCTATCTGGGTATAGGTCCCGGTGCGCATTCATACGATGGCCACACCCGGTCATTTGCCATCAGAAACAACACTTCATATATACGCTCCTTAGAAAAAAAGGAATTACCGTTGGAAGCCGAGGACCTTAGTCCCACACAACAAGCCAATGAGTACATGCTTACTCGGATCAGAACTGGCTTCGGAATCAATCCAAAAGAAATTTCAACACTTGCCGGCGTAGATTTTTTAGAGAAATTCGGATCTCAATTAAAATCCTGGATCAATACAGGATTGATGGAAGCACAGGGGGATATTTTTCGCTTGACTTCCCTTGGTATGATGAATGCCGATGAAATCACCTTAAAATTGTTTCTTGATGAACCCTGAAACGCATAATTTTAAAGATCAGCACCAGATGTAGATGGAAACAGAAAAGAAGAAAGCGCTCATCTTACTCAAATCACTCATCTTCCATTACCATGGCCTTGACCATGACGAAAAGGAATTGCTCGATGAAAGTGTGAGAAAATTAGATGCCGAAGACGAGTTGGACTGGGCCCTGGACTTCATTGCCCGGGACTATCTGTCTGCTTTTGATCGGGCACGGGAATTTCTGCATAAGGCGTTCATCAAAATGGAGGAGTCCGAGCGTCTGGAGCACCTGCTCGATGTTTGGGAAGATAACCATAAGAAAGGCTATGTGACCGAAATGGAAACCACAGCCATGATCAACCTGGCCAAAGACTGGTCCATTGACAAGGCATTTTTAGGAGAAGTGAATCATTGATGCTTAGTCAAAAACCACCGTCTTGTTATCGAGACACAATACCTTCCTGTTGATATGGGCCCAAATGGCCCGAGAAAGCACAATTTTTTCAAGGTCTTGCCCTTTGCGAATTAAATCCGCGACTGAATCCTTATGCGAGATCTTGACAACATCTTGTTCAATAATTGGTCCCGCATCCAGATCTTCCGTCACATAATGACTGGTCGCTCCAATGATCTTCACCCCTCTTTCAAATGCCTGATGATAAGGCTTGGCACCGGGAAAAGCAGGCAGGAATGAATGGTGGATGTTAATGATTTGATTAGGATATTTCTTAATAAAATCAGCAGATAAAATCTGCATGTACCTGGCCAATACGACAAAGTCTACCTCATATTGATCAAACAGCGTTTTTTGCTGTTCCTCCACTTCTTCCTTATTCGATCGATTGACCTCAAAATGATGAAAGGGTATGCCAAATTGTTGAGCAATATGTTCGGAAGACCGGTGATTGCTGATGATACAAGAAATCTCAAATTCCCAATCGGGGGATATTTGTCGGCTCAAGATATCGTAAAGACAATGCGTGCTTTTTGAAACCATCAAAGCCATTTTCGGTACCTGATCAGAAAAATGCAACTTCCAGGTCATTTGGTATTTCGAGCCAATGGATTCTTCGAACGCTCGACCGATGGCTTCCCTTGGGATCAAAAACCCTTCAAGTTCCCAACAAATTCGACAGAAAAACATTTCATTATGTGCATCGACGTGTTCGTCCAAATCCACAATGTTTCCAGCATTCTGCCCAATGAATTGCGTAATGACAGTGATCAGTCCGATCTTATCGGGACAGTGGATGAGTAAAATAGCTTGATCAGAGTTGTTAGCAGACATGTTTTTGATCGTTACAACTCATTTCTGGGTGCAGCGAAATTAGTCTACCTGTCTATTTCGACCTTATAAACTGAAGATTTCTTTGAAGCCCAGCAAACTTTGTTCGCTTCACTGCTGATTTTTTAAAGACCTTGCGAAAGGTCTCTTCGGTGAGTTCCATCCAATCTTGCTCTTGAAAACCTTCCCACCCCTGTGGTTGAAAAGCTGGCTCGGCATTAGGTTTTGAGAAGCGATTCCAGGGACAAACATCCTGACAGATGTCGCATCCAAACGCCCATCCTTCCATTTTTCCCTTGAATGCTTCAGGAATAGATTCCTTTAATTCAATTGTGAGATAGGAAATGCACTTGCTTCCATCAACCACATATGGCTCGGGAATTGCATCAGTGGGACAGGCATCTATGCATCGGGAACAAGTACCACAATAGTCTTTCATCGGTCCATCAGGCACTAGTTCCAAATCAATAATTAGTTCCGCTAAGAAGAAAAAACTTCCCATCTCACGATTGAGCAATAAGGTGTTTTTCCCCACCCAACCTAAGCCAGCTTTAGCTGCCCAGGCTCGCTCATGAACTGGCGCCGAATCCACAAAAGCCCGACCGGAGATCGCTCCAATTTGCTCCTGTAGCTTGTCTAAAAAGTCGTGGAGCTTTTGTTTGATTACATGATGGTAATCCTGGCCATACGCGTACTTGGCAATCTTGGGCCCGTTGGACTCGTGTATCTTGTCCGGATAATAATTATAGATCAATGAAACCACAGATTTAGCTCCGGGTACCAGCCTGGTTGGATCAAGGCGCTTTTCGAAATGGTTTTCCAGATAGCCCATCTGACCTTGATAACCTCTTTTGAGCCAGGTTTCGAGTTTTGAGGCCTCTTCTTCTAAAAAGGCCGCTTTTGAGATACCACAAAAATCAAATTGGAGGTCTTTGGCAATGGATTTGACTAAAGCGGTGTGCTTGTCAATGTTCAAAACAACGTGCCCATTTTTTGCGGGGGAATCTCACCCAAATGCTGATAGGCCAATTCGGTCGCCTGACGTCCACGAGCAGTTCTCTTGATGAAGCCTTCCATGATCAAGAACGGCTCATAAACTTCCTCGATGGTTTCCGCTTCTTCACCACAAGCGGTAGCAATGGTAGAAAGCCCTACCGGTCCCCCTTTGAATTTCGTGATGATGGTGGCAAGGATACGATTATCCATTTCATCCAAGCCATGATCGTCTACATCCAGGGCATTCAACGCCATTTTTGCAATGTCGAGCGTGATAGACCCATCTCCTTTTACCTGAGCAAAATCCCGGGTTCTTCTAAGAAGGTTGTTTGCTATCCTTGGGGTACCTCGGCTTCGTCTGGCTATTTCGTATGCGGCTTCTTCATCGATGGCTGCCCCCAAAATATCTGCGGATCTGCCCACTATACGCGTCAAGAGCTTCGCATCGTAGTATTCCAACCGGGCGTTGATCCCGAATCGTGCTCTTAGAGGAGCAGTTAATAATCCGGAGCGAGTAGTAGCTCCTATTAATGTGAATGGATTCAATCCAATTTGCACCGTACGGGCATTTGGACCGGAATCAAGCATGATGTCGATCTTGTAATCTTCCATCGCTGAATACAGGTATTCTTCCACGATGGGATTCAATCGGTGGATCTCATCAATGAACAGCACATCGTGATCTTCCAGATTGGTAAGCAAGCCAGCTAATTCTCCAGGTTTATCCAGCACTGGCCCACTGGTGATCTTGATATTTGAGCCTAATTCATTGGCAATGATGTGAGAGAGGGTAGTTTTTCCCAGGCCAGGAGGGCCGTGCAATAGTACATGATCGAGGGGTTCACCACGCATTTTTGCCGCCCCTACAAAGATTTTGAGGTTGTCAACCACCTTTTGCTGCCCACTAAAGTCTTCGAAACTAAGCGGCCGCAGTGCTTTCTCAAACTCTTTCTCCGATGATGACAAGTCGTCACCTTCACCCGTTAAATAATCTTCTCTCATTGCTGAAAAACAAATATAGAGGGATTGGATTTTAGAATATGTCGATGACGTAATATTGCGTAAATTTTCGGGACATGCCTTCACGCGCCATCCGGGTCATCGGAGTTCTGCTTTTTGCCATTGCATTTGTCTATTTCATACGGCTGTCGAATTCGGACGAGCCAACCCAACAGGAATTTACCGGCCAAACCATGGGCACCATTCCGTACACGGTAAAGGTGATTTCCAAAGAGTCCCTTCCTATCAGCTATGGCATTGATTCTGTGCTGAAAGCATTTAACCAATCTTTGTCCACCTATATCCCGGATTCGGAAATCTCCACATTTAACCGACTGGACTCGTTGGTTTATGAAAGCGAGATGTTTTATCCCGTTTTGGAAAAAAGCAGGGAAATTCATGAGGCTACTGCAGGGGCTTTTGATCCAACAGTGGGGCCTTTGGTCAACATATGGGGATTTGGCCCTGATAAATCAATCGATGTTCCGGATTCAACGCAGATCGATTCTTTGCTGCGATTGACAGGATTTGATCGAATTTTGTTCAACACCTCTTTCGTCGCCAAGCAACCTGGCATGTACCTGGATTTTAGCGCCATTGCAAAAGGCTATGCCATTGACCTGGTTGCTGAGTTTGTAGAGGCAAAAGGAGTCACCAATTACCTGGTGGAAATTGGAGGTGAATTACGAGCCAGGGGCAAAAACCTTAAAAACGAAAGCTGGTCGATCGGGATTGATGATCCCCTGGTAGCCAAGAATGAGCGAAAAATCCTTTCCATTTTGGAATTGAATAATTTATCTCTTGCAACGTCAGGAAATTATCGGAATTACTACGAAAAAGACGGAGTAGTATATGCTCACATCATTGATCCCCGCACTGGCTACAATCGAACACATAATTTGTTGAGTGCGTCGGTATTTTCGTCAGACTGTATGACTGCAGATGCTTACGCCACCGGATTCATGGTAATGGGACTGAAAGCATCCATCAAAGTGGTAGAGCAGGACCCTGGGTTAGAGGCATTATTGCTTTTTCAGGAAAATGGCGAAATTAAAAGTTACGTTTCCCCGGGGTTAAAGCCCGCCATCAAAGTCCTCAATTCGAGTAATTGGGAACAATAATTTGGAATTCAGGATTATTCAAAAGCTTTGATCTTAATCGCGACCATATTATTAGTAACAACCCTCATCGGAGGCCTGCTGGCATATGTAGTAAAGTTTCAGTCTTCCAACCTGAAGCTTCCGTTGGTCTTTGCTGGCTCTTTCTTATTTGCGGTTACGATCATTCACATTTTACCTGAAGTTTTCGTTACCAGTGATGCTCCCATGCAGATCGGCATTTTCGTTTTGCTCGGATTCTTTCTGCAGCAATTTCTAGAAAGCTTTACAGCTGGTGTCGAGCATGGGCATTTTCATGAAGATCAGATCACGACGGTTCGATCCAGATACAGTCTAATGATCGCTTTGGTGATTCATTCATTGCTGGAAGGTGCCTTACTGACTCATGAATCTCCTTTTCATGATCAGCATGAATCCTATTCCCTGATCCTGGGAATTGTGTTTCACAAAATGCCAGCAGCATTTGCCCTAATGGCGGTCATGCGAACTTCTCGAAAAATGGCCACAAAGGATATTCTGATCTTATTGCTGTTCAGTCTGGCCAGCCCGATCGGACTCATCTTTTCCAATTACATCTTAACCATCTCCGAAGACAATTTAATCGTCTTGTTTGCGCTGGTAAGTGGCAGTTTCCTGCATATCTCTACTACTATTTTCGTAGAAACAAGCCCCAATCATAGTCTGGGCTGGAAAAGAACCATAGTCAGCATACTAGGTGCCGCAATGGCGATTCTAGTGGAATTTTTTAGTTAGTCTGCTCGGTCCAAAAAGATCAATCCAACTGCCCGAAAACATCTCTCAGAATCTGAGAAATACGAGCGCCAGCATTGTTTCGGATGTTTCCTTCCTCTTGTTCCACTCTCAGGAATAAGCCATCCAGGCCTCTTTGTGTAGCGAACTCCGAAAGGTCCGTAACCTCCATTACTTGCAAATTGGCCAATTCTCCCAACGTGGATGATGTCAATATACCTGTGGGAATACTAGTGGAAAGAATATCGTTGTAGTCAGTAATGAAATTATTGTACAGCTGATCTACAGAAACATCATTGACCTGAACTACATCAATGGCACTTTGTATTTGTGGTTCGTAGGTGCTGAACAAAGCCTGAAAGGTATTGTCTCTCAGGAAGGTGGTTGCCGCATTGTCCACACCACCAAACAAAATGTTGTTCGCGTCGCTGAAGGTAATTCCGGTTATCGCATCTGCGAAAATGGGAAAAGCTTCAGTGGCTGCACTCTCTGCAGCGCGATTAATCCCTAAGATCAATTCATCCTCAATGCTTTGCAAGCTCTTGATGCCAAGTGCTTCACTTCCGGAAGAATAAAGCTGTTCACCGGTTATCGTCCCAACCAGCACATTGATCTCCAGGGCTTTGAAGGCGTCTATGTTCGTCTGAACTTCTTCAGGCAAAAGGATCTTGTAAAGTGCGTTTCCAAAATAACCATCAGTAGCACTCAATTCATCCGAGGCAAAGCGTGCCCCTACATTTAATGCTTCCTTCAATCCGGCTACAATATCAGGACCGGAATCACCGTCTCCTTCCAGGAGTTCACATGAGGAGAATGAAACAAAAATAAGTGCAAGCAGAATCCAATTTCTCATAACCTTAATATTCATCACCGTTATTCAACGCAAAATAAGAAAGCCTCGTGCATTCCTGAGGCTTTTAAGGCTGTTGTTTTCGTTAATTATCCGTTTTAACCAGTTCAACTGGCTTTCACCAGGTGGTTCCTTTAAGGTCCCGTGTGGCTTTCATGACATCCCGTCGACTGACCTGTCCTTTCAGCTTCCCATTTTCAACCACCGGAAATCTTCTGAAATTGGAAGACAAGAACATATTGGCCACCTCGGCAACATCTTTATCTATGTCTACGGTAGCTACTTCTCTGGACATGTAGTCTTTTACGGTACTTTTTTGGTTGGGGTGATTATGATAAGCCCGGTCAACAATGATCTTCAGGCAATCTTTTTCGGAAAGGATACCAATGAGTTCTCCTTTCTCACTCAATACCGGTGCTCCGGAAATTCTTTTGTCCAGCATCACATCAATTGCTTCTACAATAGGTTGATCTGCACCGAAGGTAATCACATTTTTTGCCATGTACTTGGCAATAGAATCGTAGGTTTGTTCCTTAACGGAAGTATCTTCTGCTTTTCCTTTAAAATTCATTTACTTCTTCTTTAAAATAGGTTTTTAAAAAAATTGGAGGCGGGGCCAACAAGCGATCAGCAAAATCTTTTTCGCCTTTGAAAGCCTTTCAATATATTTATTTTTCGGCGCTTTTGCAACTTTCTGCTCTTGTTATAGATTATAAAACCAGGTAAGAATGCATTCAATGCATTTTTTTACAAGAGGTCGGGGAAGACGAAACCTTGTGTAAATCAGTGCGTTCCAGTATCTTTGCCCACTTTTCCCAGAAAAAGGGTGCGTTTTCTGGAAATTTCCGGCCCATGAATGCAATTTTCCCGCTCAGGAACTTGTTTAGAAGAAGTTAGGAATAGTAAAAAGAAATTTGTAATATAAACCTTGTATAAAGGAACAGTGATATAGCGTATGCGACAGCTTAAGATTACCCAATCCATAACCAACCGTCGAGAGAGCCACACCCTGGAGAAGTATTTCACCGAGGTGAGTAACGTTCCCATGATCACGCCCGACGAGGAAGTGGAATTGGCGAAAAGAATTAGAGAGGGCGACGAGCTCGCCTTAGAGAAGTTGGTAAAAGCAAACTTGAGGTTTGTGGTTTCTGTAGCGAAGCAATATCAAAATAGAAGCCTTCCACTGAACGACCTGATCAATGAAGGGAACCTCGGATTGATCAAAGCGGCCAAGAAATTTGATGAGACAAAAGGATTTAAATTCATCTCATATGCCGTATGGTGGATTCGTCAATCGATCATGCAAGCGCTTGCTGAGCAGTCAAGGATCGTAAGGCTTCCAATGAACAAGTCTGGTGCGATCAACCAGATCAGAAGAGCTTATGCAGAATTGGAACAACAATTTGAGCGTGAGCCTACTGAAGAAGAATTGGCTGAAATCCTCGACATGAAGCCTAATGAAGTCAGAAACACTCTGGGTGCGGAAGTGAAGCAAATGTCTATGGACGCTCCTTTCGGTGAGGATGAGTCTGGTTCATTGCTTGACGTATTGGAGAACGAAACCACGGGTCCTACTGATGCGAGCCTTGTATTCAACGATTCTTTGAAAGTTGAGACCATGAGAGCGCTTTCTACGCTTACAGCAAGAGAAAGAGAAGTGATCATGATGAGCTTCGGGATCGGACACGACAACCCATACACCCTGGAAGAGATCGGTGATGCCATGGGCTTGACGCGTGAAAGAGTTCGTCAGATCAGAGAAAAAGCACTTCAGAAGTTAAGAGAGCCTGGCAAAAACAGAAGACTGAAAGAATTCTGCGCCAGTTGATTTCAACTCTTTGAAATAAATAATAGAACCCCGCAGTGATGTGGGGTTTTTTTATTGCTTTTTCGTTAATACCTGAGTGTTCTATTGAACAAGATTATACAAGTAACGAATCAGCACCTCCACATTACTGTAAGCAGAAAATTCGTAAGGTCTGGCTCCATCATCCAGTTCCATTTGATTTCTCCCCTTCAGCCAATCGCAATGTGCTAACCCTTTCTCTTTTACATGATCTAGCACCTTGAAAAGATTAGAGGCTTTTTCATAATCAGGTATGTAACCTTTCTTTTTGATGTAAGAGATGATTTCGCCACAGGAAGAAAACTCGCGTGTTGTTTTTTCAAAGTGGAGCAAAATGAAGAACTCAAAGCAAGGACTCGTGAACGCTATCCTAATCTCAGGCTTATTCGTTCTTGCCATCTCAAAAGCATCGGGAATACTTGCATGCTGATCTTTGTCAAAAACTACCCAAACGAAATCATAGTCGTTGCAATCTCGCTTTGCAACTTTCATCAAATCCTTAGCCTTTTTGATGAGTCCAACCGGAGAGTTGTTCTCAGGTTTATAAATGGCAACATCAATGGCAGCGAACTTCCTGCGATGTGTTTTCTGCGTGACAAGCCCCTTGAAATACTTTTCTTCCGTTTGGCCTTCACACAAAATTAAGCCTCGCTTATTGTAGCTCTGAATGCGTATTTTACGCTTGCCACGACCTCTGGCCACTAAAACTCAAAGTCTAACTCGTACTCATTGATGGATGGGGTAGCGCCAAATCGGCCAGACATGTACCACTTTTCATATGGAGTATTTGCACGAACTCCTGGTATATCAGATAGAGCATAATAATGACTATCCCCTTCTTGCTCTTTCTCCGCAAACCACACCTGATCTCTCCGGAATAAATCCGGATCTAATAAAGACACATCGTGAGTTGCAAAAATTAATTGTGCGTTGTTTGGATTGGTTTTCTTGCTATGGAAGAGTTTGATAAGAGCTCTTGTTAGTTTGGGGTGAAGGCTTTTGTCTAGTTCATCGATAATTAGGACAGCACCAACAATCATTGATAACATTGCTATACCCCCAACAATTAGCAGCTTTTTGGTTCCTGTAGATTCATCTTCAAGAGAAAATTCGATTTCACCAGATTCTTCATTATTATCAAATGTATTCCTGACTGTTTTGATTTGGTATTTGTACTTATCACTTAAATACTCCCTCTCCTCTAATGGCATGTTATCAGGCAACGAGGAATCATCAAAATCTTGTTGTCGAACATATATTCTTTCTATTCCCGTATCAGCGACTTTCATCAATTTGTTAATATTAACTTTTGCCACTGGATTGTCCACATTCATTATAATCCTAGTAATTCTCTTGTCTAATTCTGTATCATGTGCAGATACAGTTACTAACTTCTCTGCAAAAAAATTGTGTGGAATCTTTAGTTGTTCATTTTTTTCTGTTCCAACCTTAGAGAGAAATAGCTGATTAGGATATAAAAAATCTTCAATTTCCTTTTTGCGACCTGTTAGATATTCACCATATGAGATTTTTTGATTTTTAATCCTACTGTATAGTGTTGCAGGTTTTGATTTGGGATAAAAAACAAGCTTTTCATATTCAATCGCACTTTTACCGTAGCCTACAGAATAAATATATCTAATCTCATTCTCAGCGAGAAAGTCTATGTAAAACTCCACAGGTTCATCATTCGCCTTTGCACTTAATTTGAAAGGATCGTAAAACTTGATCTCTTGTCCTTCCTTGAAGGAAGCCGAATTAGTTACTAGAAGGTCAAAAGCATTAAGGGCTTTCAATAAATTACTTTTACCCGAGGCATTCCTTCCATACACAATCGATGACGCCAAGAAATTAAAACCAGTTTTTTCAGTCACAACATCATCATGCTCCTTCACTTTATTCTCAGCCAACATCGAGAAGCTCTGCCAATCTTTAATTGAACGGAAGTTCTTTACTTTGAATTCCAGTAACATTTTCCTGATTTAAGATGGAAATTGCAAATAATTTACAAAAAGTCCATGAATATAGGAAATGACAGGTGTTAGAAAGGGATAATTCCCTTAAATCATCATTATCAGCTTGTACTTAAAGAGACGATTTTGGAGGATTTCCCTTCAACTTCGATGCAGTGTTTTTTTATTCGCAAAAAAGAAGGTGTTTTTTTGAAATCCTTCTAACAATTCCCACTTGTGCAGGCTGGTCTTTTCACTAATTTTGCGTGAATTTTTTATCAAACGAAAAATGGAGGAATTAACATCAAATCGAATCAAAAGCATCCCTGAATCTGCTACCATCGCTATGGCTGCCAAAGCCCGCGAGATGAAGGAAAAGGGAACTGATGTGATCAGCTTGAGCCTGGGGGAACCAGATTTTAAGACACCCGATCATATTTTGGAAGGCGCTAAACAGGCGATTGATGATAAGAAGTACTTTGCGTACCCTCCGGTACCTGGTTACCTCGATCTGAGGCAAGCCATTTCCAAAAAATTCAAAGAGGATAATGGACTTGATTATGCTCCTGACCAAATTGTGGTTTCAAATGGCGCCAAGCAATCCATCGCCAACGTGTTCATGGCCTTGCTCGATCCGGGAGATGAGGTCATCGTATTTGCTCCTTACTGGGTGAGCTATACTGCCCTGATCCAACTGGCCGAAGGTAAGTCTGTATTCGTAGATGGTGGTATTGAAAATGATTTCAAAGCCACCGCCGAGCAATTAAAAGTGGCTATTACAGATAAAACCAAAGCGGTTATTTTCTCTTCTCCTTGTAATCCTACAGGATCAGTATTTACCAAAGAAGAGCTGACCGCCATTGCAGAAGTACTTCAGGAATTCCCAAACATCGTAGTGATCTCCGACGAGATTTACGAGATGATCAACTTTACTGGGAAACATGCCAGCATTGGCGCCCTTCCTGGTATGCAGGAACGCACCGTAACCGTGAATGGCTTTTCGAAAGGTTATGCCATGACTGGCTGGCGTGTCGGCTACATTGGCGCACCAAAATGGCTTGCAAAGGCTGCCAATAAAATGCAGGGCCAGATCACTTCCGGCAACAGCTCCATTGCACAGAGGGCCGCATTAGCAGGACTCAATGCCCCTAAAACGGCTTCTGAAGAAATGGCAGCAGCTTACAAAGAAAGAAGAGAGCTGGTTTATAACCTGCTCAAAGAAATCCCGGGAATTGAAGTGAATTACCCACAAGGTGCCTTCTACTTCTTCCCTGACGTGAAAGCCTATTTCGGTAAAGGCAACATCAAGAATGCTTCGGACTTCTGCATGTACTTACTAGAAGAGGCCCATGTGTCTTTGGTAACAGGAGAAGCTTTCGGAGCGCCGGATTGTGTACGCCTGTCTTATGCTGCTTCCGTAGAAGACCTGAAGAGTGCCATCGCAAGGATCAAAGACGCCCTGGCAAAGCTTCCTTGAGCGGACTGGAGAGGTGAACCAATGGTATCGGTTCAAAAAGCAAGGCCAGTTGGCTTAAATCCACTGGCCACTCAATTATTTCTCTAACTTCAAAATCCATTTTTTTGAAACCGAGAAATAATGAAACGAATTGTCCCATTGTTATTGATCATTGGCCTGATCGTCGGCCTGTTTGCTTTCCAATCCATGAGTACCCCAATAGAGAAAAGTACTGACCAAAAAGTCGACAGCTTACTCGCATTGATGACCCTGGAAGAAAAGGTTGGTCAGCTCAATATGTACAATGGCACCTGGGAGTTTACCGGTCCTGTACCTGCCGATGCCAACAGTCAGGACAAGGCGGAAATGATCAAAAGGGGACGGGTTGGCGCCATGCTGAATGTCCTCACAGCGGAAGGCACCTACGAGGCACAAAAACTAGCGGTCGAAAATTCCAGACTGGGTATTCCTCTATTGTTCGGATATGACGTCATTCATGGCTACAAAACCATGTTCCCCATTCCCCTGGGGCAGGCTGCCAGTTGGGACGAAAATGTGGGTCAAAAGGCTTCCAGAGTAGCTGCTGAAGAAATGTCATCCACAGGGTTACATTGGGCATTTGGTCCGATGATCGATGTGGCCAGGGATGCTCGTTGGGGACGCATCATGGAATGCGCTGGTGAAGATCCGTTGTTGAATGCTTATTTTGCCAAAGCCTGGATAGAAGGATTGCAAGGGAACGATCTATCAGAACTGAATACTGTCGCCGCTTGCGCCAAGCACTTTGCTGCTTATGGTTTTGTAGAAGCGGGTCTCGATTATTTTTCGGTAGATATCAGTGACCAAACCATGTATAACGTGGCGCTCCCTCCTTTCAAAGCGGCCGTAGAATCTGGCGTTTCTTCCGTCATGAATGCCTTCCAGGACATCAATGGAATTCCAGCCACTGCGCATGAATACCTGATGAGAGGAACATTGAAAGGTGTTTGGGGTTTTGAAGGATTGGTCCTTTCAGACTGGGCTTCTATCAATGAGTTGATCCCTCATGGCTATGCCAAAGACCGTGAAGCGGCCGCAAAGTTAGCCTTCGAAGCGGGTTGTGACATGGACATGGAAGCAAAGGTCTATGAGGAAGAACTGGCGCAATTAATTGAAAAGGGAAGTGTAGATATAGCGCTATTAGATGATGCCGTGAAGCGCATTCTGAAATTGAAATTCGAGTTAGGATTGTTCGATGACCCTTATCGATACTCGAACAAAGAAAGAGAGCAAACTTCACTGCTGACGAAGGAAAATTTAGTGGCTGCACGTGAAGTAGGCAGCGCATCCATTGTATTGTTAAAGAACGACAAAAACCTTTTGCCTCTGCCCAAAAAGGGTAAATCCATCGCAGTGATCGGTCAATTAGGCCAGAGTAAAGATGTAGTCCTGGGAAGCTGGAGAGCACAGGCTGTCCGTAATTCTGGTGTCTCTATTCTGGAAGGTGTTCAAAATGCAGTAGACAATACCGATCAGGTAAATTACGCGCAGGGCTACACCTTGACAAAAGGTGATCGGGCCTTCATTTATGAGCTGGATATTGTTGAAGGTGATCGTTCCAAATTTCCTGAGGCGGTGCAACTGGCGCGTGAAAGTGATGTAGTCGTCCTGGCGATGGGTGAAGATTGCTATCAATCAGGCGAAGGCAGAAGTCAGGTAGACATTACTTTGAAAGGCAATCAGGAAGAACTTTTTGAAGAAATTCTTAAGGTCAACAAAAATGTGGTCGTTGTACTGATGAATGGAAGACCGCTGGCTATTCCGGGAATTGAAGAAAAAGCACCTGCCATTCTGGAAACTTGGTTCCTTGGGTCTGAGATGGGCAATTCCGTAGCCGATGTACTCTTTGGGGATGTGAATCCTTCAGGAAAACTGCCTGTGTCTTTTCCTCATCATGTAGGTCAAGAGCCATTTTACTACAACAAGAAAAACAGTGGACGGCCTGTTCCCAATGATTTTGATGCGGGTATGGTATTCTGGGGGCATTATACCGATGGACCTAAAGAAGCAGTTTTCCCATTTGGCCATGGCCTGAGCTATTCAACTTTTAAGTACAAAAACCTGGAAGTAGCATCAAAAACTGGCGAAGCCAATGTCAGCATTCAGGTGAAAAATACCTCATCAACGGATGGCGTAGAAACAGTACAGGTTTACATATGGGACCGTTTTGCAACTGAAACACAACCCATCAAGCGATTGGTAGATTTCGAAAAGGTCATGGTGAAGGCAGGAGAAACTGTCGACGTTCAATTCACATTGAATGAAGAAGATCTGGGATTTTATCACAGAGACTACCAGTTTTACGCAGAAGATGGTGAATTTCGAGTCATGGTTGGTTCAAGTTCAGAGGACTTTCTGGCCAAAGACGTAACAATCGAATTCTAAAATGAAATCACATGGATGACAAGCACGGTTTACTTGAGTTATTTGAAGCTTTCAAGCAACTTAAGGTGCTCGTCGTTGGTGATGTAATGATAGATGCTTACATCTACGGTGATGTAAACCGGATCTCTCCTGAAGCCCCCATACCCGTTTTAGATGTCACTCATAAAAAGAACTGTCTGGGTGGTGCCGCCAATGTGGCTTTGAACATTGAGTCTTTAGGCGCGACTGCACATTTATTTGCTGTTGCAGGCAAAGACAGTCATTGTGAAACACTCCTTCGTCTATTAGAAGAAAATGGTCTCTGGTCCGAAGGGCTTTGTCACAGCTCGAACCGCAGAACTACGGTCAAAAGCAGGATCATCAGCAACGCACAACACCTGCTACGCTTCGATGAGGAGGACAAACACGCACTCAATGAATCAGAGGAACAGGCACTACTTGACCGCATCAAAGCGCACATAAGTGATTATGATGCCGTGGTTTTTGAGGATTATGACAAAGGATGTCTCAACCAACGCGTCATTGAAGAAGTAATTGGTCTTGCCACGCGGCATGGAATTCCTACTCTGGTAGATCCTAAGAAAGACAACTTCATGGATTACATCGGTGTGACTTTGTTCAAGCCCAATTTGAAGGAACTCAGTGAAGGACTTAAGCGAAAAGTTCTACCCGAGCATATTGAAGAAGCAACATCGGAATTGATGACTCGACTAAAATTCCAGCAAGCGCTGGTTACCCTTTCGCAACATGGAGTATTCTACAAAAATGCTGAGGACCAAGGAACCATTCCAGCCCATGTCCGAAACATCGCCAATGTCTCAGGCGCAGGAGATACCGTAATAGCGGTAGCAGCCCTGTGTTTGGCGGCAGGAGCTTCAACCAAAGAAATCGCGCAACTAGCAAATCTGGCAGGCGGAATTGTCTGTGAATCACCTGGGATTGTTCCTATTGATCGAGACAGGTTGATAGCTGAGATAGAGCAGAATTTGTAAGTTCGCCCTCCACTGAGCGGCTGTATACAAGATAAGAAACCAGTTTTTAGCAGAAAGTTTACAGCTTCCTTATTCGCTATCATTGATTTGACGATATTAGAATTCGTTAATACCATAGATTCAATCAACTAAAATGCAAAGTGTCACAATCTGGCAAAAACTAATCATTTATTTCAGCACGCCTCCGCATATGATTGGTGAAGGTATGTCAGTCATAGGAATTGTGGCTCCATTTTTAGCTTACCCTAAAACAGAAGGCCTATTGGCCCTAATATTGTTAGCAATTGGCGGATTTTTCGTGAACAGAAAAGTAAGAATGGTTAAAAATGGAAGTTACATTTTGAGGTATGGAATGAAGACTGAAGCTGAAATCACTCGCATCTCTAACACGAACCTCGAACACAATAACCGAACAGTCAAGGAGTATATTTTCCAATACGTAGCAAATGGAAGGACGCACCACTACGAATACCGTTCCGCCTTTAGAAGATATCTTAAAGAGGGAGATAGCATGGCAATCTTTTACTTAGAAGATGATCCAAAAATGGCGTTCATTCCCAGACTTTATAATCTTCGAATAAAATAACCCTTACGTAGCCAGATCGAAACGGCTTTTCTGGTACTTGATTCTAAAAATTTCTTCTCCTAGCTCGTATACTCCTTCACCGTATCAATAAAGCACTTCACCTTGTCTTTATCGGTATCCGGATACACCCCATGACCCAGGTTAGCGATATGTGAATGACCTTTGAAACGATCCAGCATTTTTTTAGTCTCTGCCTTCACCTGGTCATAAGTTCCATACAAGGCGCATGGGTCCAAATTTCCCTGAAGGGTCTTATCCGGAAAATGTTGCCGGGCTTTCTCCACACTCATGTTCCAATCTAGTCCAATGGTACGGCAAGGCACGTCTTTCATGGCTCCAAGGGCAAAATAGGCACCTTTAGCAAATACGGTGATGGGCACTTCTGGAATCGCTTCTACGATCTTTTTAATGAAATGCAGTGAAAATTTTTCATAATGACTGGCGGGTAAAATTCCTGCCCAGGAATCAAAGATCTGGAGCATGTCCGCGCCTGCTTGCACCTGTCTTTTCAAATAGGCAATAGTAGACTCGGTGATCTTATCCAGCAGTTTTACTGCCAAATCTGGCTGGAGATATAAATACTTTCTGGCCTCCGAAAAGGTTTTGCTACCTGACCCCTCAATCATATATGCCAGAATGGTCCATGGTGCTCCTGCAAAACCAATCAAAGGCACCCGACCATTGAGCTCCTGTTTGGTCAGTTTGATGGCGTCATAAACGTACTGTAACTCATCTCCTTCGACGAGATGTAAGTCCTCAATATCTTGAGCTGTTTTTACGGTTTTAGGGAAAAATGGCCCCTTCTTTTCGACCATTTCATAGGTCAATCCCATGGCTTCAGGGATCACCAGGATATCAGAAAAAATAATGGCCGCATCCACACCTAAGATATCTACCGGCTGGATCGTAACTTCCATCGCTTTTTCAGGGGTCTCCACTAATTCTTTGAATCCACTCAGCCCTGCTCTCACTTCACGGTACTCCGGCAGAATTCTGCCAGCCTGACGCATCAACCATACTGGCGTTCGCTCTGTCTTTTCGCCTCTTGCCGCTCTAAGGATCAGGTCATTTTTTAATTCCATCGCGCAAAGATAAGCGAGGAGTCCATCTCAAATCACTAATTTTGTCGATACCCCAAAAGTGATAAACCGATGAGCTTTTTATTCGAAAGTTTTGAGGACTGGCGCAACTTATGTAAGGAGAAAAATTACCCCCTTTTTCAGCCGGTCCTGGAGTATGAAATGACCCAACGTGAGCGCACGGAGGAAGAAATATGGTCTGGTTTGGCTACTGCGTATCAGGTCATGAAGGAAGCTGTGCAAACGGGACTGTCAGAAGAGATGCAGTCCTACTCCGGCATGATTGAAAATGGTGCGAAGAAAGTTTATCGACATCCGGTCACAGTCCTGTCCAAAGAATTCCAAACATTGATCTCCAGGGCACTTGCTGCCAAAGAAGTCAATTCATGCATGGGGCGGGTTGTTGCAGCACCCACTGCAGGTGCTTCAGGTATTTTACCAGGCACCATGGTCACGCTTCAGGAAATTCACGGGTTAGAGGACCAAAAAATTTTAGAAGGGCTACTCATAGGAGCAGGTGTGGCACTCATTTTGGAAAAACGTGCCTCAATTGCAGGGGCGGTTGGTGGATGCCAGGCGGAAACAGGTTCAGCAGCAGCAATGGCCGCCGCCGCAATCGTCTACTGTCTGGGAGGCACCAATAATCAGGCACTGAATGCCGTCGCAATTACGATACAATGCATGCTCGGATTGGTCTGTGATCCGGTCGCTGGTCTGGTGGAAGTACCCTGCGTCGTTCGAAATGCCAGCGCCGCAGCCATTGCCAATTCCTCCGCTCAAATTGCGCTGGCAGATGTGAGTTCGGTCATCCCGGTAGATGAGTGCGTGGAAGCCATGGCAGAGATAGGTCAGAGCATGGAAACCAAATACAAGGAAACTGCTCTGGGCGGTCTGGCCGCTACGCCTACCGGAAAAGCCATTTCAAAAAAGGTCCTGATTCAGGACATAGAAATGCTAGACGAAGAAGTCTGAGATCAGCTCTTTTCCAAATCGCAGGAAAAAGGACATAAAGATGGAATAGAGGGCACCGAAAATCCACAGCCACCGGATATAAGGCCGCGTATCTTCACTGAAGGTATTGGCAATGATCGCACCAGGAATCGGCATCAGAATCAGCGGTACCAGGAACGCTACTCCTGCTAAACCGTATTTTTTCCAGACCCGAACAAACGTTCTGTTTTTCCTGGTGAATATTTTCTGATCTTTTTTCACGAACCACTTCTTATAGTAGTACCGAATTTTGTCACCAAACAGCCGAACCAGATAGGCAGGTGTAACCATTCCCGCTGTATTGAGGATCACCGTTTCAGGAATACTCAACCCGTAGGTAACCCCTAATGCAGGCCCAAATATGAATTTTAGGGTGCTGAGGATGTAGACTGAAAAATATTGAAGAATGATTTCCAAAACCAGTTTATTGCCTATCTCAATTAATACGTTATCAAACGAAAAAGTGGTATGTTTTCCCGTCAGAATTTTGAATGCGCAAACTTAAAAATGACTTTCAATTGAAAGCATTAATTTGGCGTTGAAATATGGACCTGGAGCTACTTAATCGTCTTACCTCTATACATTCTCCATCGGGTGAAGAGTTCCGCATGAAGGAATTTTTGGTGGATTATGTTAGAAAAAACCAATCGAAATGGAAATGTAAGCCCATCATTCTCGAAGAACCTCGTTTTGGTGACGGATTTATATTGGTCTTTGGAGAACCAAAAACAGTCGTACTCGCCCATATGGATACGATCGGTTTCATGGTTCGCTATGGCAATCAATTGATCCCGATTGGTGGACCACAGGCGGAGACAGGTTATCGCTTAAACGGAACGGATTCATTGGGGCCTGTCACCTGCCAGCTACAAGTTGATAAAGAACATAACCTGTTCCATGATTTCCCCCGCGCCATCGAAAGAGGGACCAGTTTGGCCTTCAGTGATCCGGTGCAGGTTGACAAGAACGAAATCCAAGGTCCATATCTCGACAATCGTCTTGGACTCTACACTGCCATGAAGGTGGCGGAGACTTTAGAAAATGGAGCGCTGGCTTTTTCTTGTTTCGAAGAAATCGGTGGAGGCAATGTTCCGGCACTGCTAGACGCTTTGGTCGAAAAATATCCTGTTCGGCAAGCACTCATCTCAGACATTACCTGGGTCACCGAAGGAGTGAAAGCCGGTGAGGGCGTAGCCATCTCGATCAGGGATGAAAACATTCCCCGTCGAGCTTTTGTCAACCGCATCATTAAATTGGCTGAACAAAGTGGTATCAATTACCAATTGGAAGTTGAAGGGGGCGGCTCAAGCGATGGTGCACAAGTCCGTCACTCCAGGCATGGCCTCGACTGGTGTTTTATTGGTGCCCCGGAAAACAACGTGCATTCACCAAAAGAGTGCGTCCAAGTGGCCGACCTGGAAGCCATGGTTGCCCTTTATTCTTATCTACTTCAGGCTTTATAGCGTTACGAATAAAGCAGTGACAAAGTCTTCTCAAGTAAATTTTTTTCAAACACACGATTCTTTTTTTCAGTTGTCTTACTACCTGGCGAGTAAGCATTTAGATCAAAACCATTAATGGTAACATCATCTGATATCGCGTTTTATAATGATATTGAACTGGGTATTCTTACCCTGGAGGAGGACGTTATTGTCCACTCCAATCGTGCTTTTCAGGGGATTATCGGCAAATCCGACATTGAGCTTCATGGAGAACAAGTGGAAAATGTCGTGCATGATGAGAGTCTTGGGCCGTTCCAAAATTTCATGCAATCCGGTTACTCCGAAGGGTCTATATCCATCAAACTTAATTCTTCTAATGCATCACTCCGATGGGTACGGGTTTCCAAAAAACAAGTAGGCGGTGAATCGTTGTTGCTTTTTGAAAACATTACCCAGGAAATGGTCCGGGAACTGATCTTTAGCCGGCTGGCGGAAGGGTTCATTGAAGAAGAGACACAATCCATATTCGCAAGTGTGGTATTGACCCTGACCCATGTGCTCAATGTGAAATACAGTTTTGTCGGCATTTTTAATCGACCATTAGAACAAGTTGATGTAAAGGCACTGAGCAAACACAGCAAAATTCAAAAGCAATTTTCCTATCCGCTGGAAGGTACGCCTTGTCTGGATGTGCTGCACAAGGGGCATTTGACTGTCCAAAGGGGAATACAGGAGGTGTATCCTGATGATCAGGATCTGAAAGTCTGGAATGTGGACGGGTACATTGGAGTAGCGCTGAAAAACAGTCAACAGGAGTCCATCGGCCATTTGGCCATCATGGATACTAAACCAGTTGAAAATCCGGCCTTCCTGCTGGGCATACTGAAGATCTACGCGTCGCGATTGGGTGTAGAGTTAGAAAAAGTCCTCAGTGAACAAGAATTGGTGGTCAGCGAAACCAAATACCGCAACCTCTTCGAGAATGCGTTTGAGGCGAAAATGATCTACGATGACCACAAAAAACACTATCTGCAAGGCAATAAAGCAGCGATCGCATTATTTGGGTATCCTCGCGAGTTTTTCGTTGGATTGGACCCTATGGCGCTAAAACCCGAAGCGTTCCGAACTCCGGAATACAACAAACGTCTTCGACACATGGTGGCACAGGCCCTTGAAGGCGAAATGCTCATCGAAGAAACAGTCAACAAAAAAGCAGACGGATCAGAGTTTCACTCTGAAATTGGCATCTCATTGTTAGACCGTGAAAAGCGTCATTTTCTTGTTTCGATCAGAGATGTCTCTCCCAGGAAAAAGGTGGAACAAGAATTGATCGATCATAAAGATAAATTGGAAGAGTTGGTACGGGAACGTACCAACGAAATCAAAACCCTCAATGAAGAATTACTCAAGGCCAATACATTCCTCGAAAATTCAAATGTGGACCTGACCACTCAGAAAGAGAAATTGCAATCAGCCCTGGAACGGCTGAAATTGACCCAAAATCAGTTGATCCAATCTGAAAAAATGGCTTCACTTGGAATCCTGACCTCCGGAATGGCGCATGAGTTGAATAATTCAATGAATACGATCATGGGTGGGATCAGCCAGGCTTACATGGAGTTGGAAGAACTTGCAAGTATACCGGCCGCTACCCTGGAACGAATTGACGGAGCCTTTCATTGGGTGCAGGAAGGGATCAGCAGGACCTCAAAAATCGTCAAAGGATTGGCGTCTTATGGTTATCATGAGCATACCCAAAAGGAAACGAAGCCTATCGATCAAGTCATTCAGGGGGCTATTGCACGGATCGAACCAAGCCTGGAAGATCTGGATGTCATTTTTGAAACAGACCTGCAAGCGGCCATCGAGCTGAAAATGCAATCCGGTCAATTGATCAAGGCACTGGTCCATGTGCTGGAAAATGCCATTTATTTCTCTCTCCAAACAGAAAACGAATCCGTAAATAGCAAAGTCAAGGTAACTTCTACCTTAGACAAGAAAGACGACCAAGTTGTGATAAACGTATTCAATACTGGTAAGTCCATCGAAGAAGACCATTTTAGTCGCATCTATGTGCCTTTTTTCTCGACCAAACCAGTCGGTGAAGGAACAGGACTTGGCCTATCAGTGGCTTATTCTTTTATTGAGCAACATAGCGGAATGATGAGTCACGAAAATGTAGCGGGTGGCGTGCTCTGCACTATCCGCTTACCCATGTAACGGGATTGTAAGACTCAATTGTGCGGAACTCAGAAGCCTCTAAATAATTCTTGCTCCTTTTGTAAGGTTTCGAAATTCTTTGCTACTAATCCAGCAAACATCAAAATCAAGATGAAAATGAAAAGGTTCATGATAGGCATGCTTCTCCTCATCTGCGGGTGGAGCATTCAGGCACAAACGAACAGCAAATCACTTCTATGGAAAATAGAGAGGAATGACATACAGACTTCCTACCTGTATGGAACAATCCATCTCATCCCACAGGGAGCCTTTGAAATCAACGAAAAAGTAACCGAAGTATTTAATACCGCAGAGCAGATCGTGCTGGAAATCGATATGGATGACCCGAAGATGCAGATGAAAATGATGCAAAATGCCATGATGAAGGACGAAACCACCCTGGATCAGCTTTTCTCAGAGGAAGATTATAGAGCTGTGAGCAATGCATTGAAAGAAACAATGGGTGTTGGATTAGAAGCCGTCAATAAAATGAAACCATTTGTGATCTCTTCCATGTTGATCACCAATCTGATTGAAGGCACTCCTGCGAGTTTTGAAATGTCCTTCGTTCAGATGGCCAAAGCGAAGGAGTTGGAAATCCTTGGGCTGGAAACCATCGAATATCAAATGTCTATTTTTGATAAGATCCCTTATCAGGAACAGGCCAAAGATGTCGTGGATATGGTTCGAAACGAAGAAGCATCACGAGAAGAGTTTGCGGCCATGGTCAAAGCCTATCGGGAAGAAGATATTGATGGGCTATATGAGATCATTGAATCCTATGCCGATACAACAACTGAGATGGAAGAACTGCTCGTTAAGCGCAATCAGAATTGGATTCCGGCAATCGGCGAATTGACTAAGGAAAAAGTCTCATTCATCGGTGTTGGTGCTGGCCACCTTGGTGGAGAGCAAGGTGTGATTAACCTGCTGAAAGAAGCTGGGTATACGGTTACTCCGATGAAATAGAAACTCGTTACCACGAATTTTGAAAGTAAGCCCTTCAAAGGTTTACTTTCATAGTTGAATTATATTTATCAACCCTTTACTTGCAGCTGCTCACTCAGATAGGCAATACCTTCTTCGAAACTTCGAGGATCGTATCCTAATTGCTCTCGGGCTTTGTCAAGAATAAACCCCGTTTTTGGAGGTCTGGAGGCTGGTTGTTTGAAGATGCTTCCATCTGTCTCCATCATGGTAGCCGTATCCAATTCGAAAAATTCAGCGGTCTTTAAAGCCATTTCATAAGGAGTGAGCAAATCTTTCCCTGAAATATTGAATACGCCCTGGGCCTTCTTATCGACAATCAGCGCGCAACCGATCGCCAGGTCTTCCGCAAGTGTAGGGGTTCTCCACTGATCATTTACCACTTTGATCTCTTTCCTTTCTTCGAGGCTCTTTTTTACCCAAAGAATGATATTCGAGCGACTCATGTCACGAACAATGCCATAAACCAAAATTGTTCGTGCAATGGCCCATTCAATGTTGCTATTTACCAACAGCTGCTCCGATGCCAGCTTACTCTCCCCATAGTAACTCAATGGATTTGGTGTTGCGTCTTCCTCATAGGGCCCCGCTTCACCGTCGAAAATGAAATCCGTTGACAAGTGTAACAGAAATGAATTGTACTGGGCACAAACTTCCATCAGGTACTTCACAGCAGTGACATTTTGTAACCAACAGGCTTCCCGGTCCTCTTCACATTGATCAACCTGGGTCATCGCTGCACAGTTGATGACAGCATCTGGTTGGAATCGACCAAAAACATCATTGATATCCTCCTGTGAGGTGATGTCCATCGTGCAGTAAGTGTGGCTGGATCCACCATTTCTATCTGCCCCTCTCCCAGTTGCGATCAGTTCAATGCCTTCTCTGTTCGCATACAGCTCCACGAGTTTTTGTCCTAACAAGCCATTCGAACCGGTTACCAATACTTTCTTCACACTGTTTTGATTAAGCTATCATTTTTCTACGGGCGGATATACATATCCATAACGCTTGGTGATCTCTTTGGTCTTTAGGTTCACCACTTCCATCGTGATGTAAACATCCTCGGCAGGCTTGCTACCATTCACCTTCACCGCAGCCACCTTATCAATGATATCAAGTCCTTCTACCACGCGACCATACACCGTGTAGGCACCATCTAAATGTGGAGCACCACCCAATTTCTCATAATCTTCCAGCACATCCTCAGGAATATCTTTCCAGATTTTGATGTCAAATTTTTCCTCGCACAGATCAATTAGAGAAAAAGCCAGGTCATTTGCCGCTTCGTTTTTTCCCTGCTGGTAGAGGTTTTGAAATTTTTGACGAATGGTGTCGTATTCAGCGCTGCTCAACAACTGGCTGATCCCTCGTTGCATATTGGCAGGATCTACTTCAAGATCCCTTCTTTTAACTTCACGTCCCTGCACGATGTAAAACTGACAGGAAGAAGATTTGCGTTCAGGATTGACATTATCTCCTGTTCTAGCAGCAGCCAACGCACCCTTGGTATGATAGAATCCCCGGTCCAGCTCAGCCGGCACATTATCCAGATCTGTTGCTGTACTTCCCTGCTTTTTTGTCACATCACCACCCTGGATCATGAAATCCTCAATGACCCGGTGCCAAATCGTCGAATCATAGGCACCCGATTTTGCGAGTCTCAAAAAGTTGGCTTTGTGCAAAGGTGTTTCTTCATAAAGAAGGACCGTCATGTCACCAAATGGCGTGTGAATAATGACCAGATCATCTTTCTTTTTAGGCTTGGGCTTGCCATCAGCATCGGCACTCAGATGGGCACCCGTCACTAAAAACAACACCAAAAATCCGATCGCCAATTTTCCTAACCTGTTCATGATCTCCTATTCTTTATCCCTTATTTGTATTGATATCCGTACTTTTCTGTGATTTCTGCTTTGGTCACGGTTTCCACCGAAACAGACAAAGTGATGTCCTCAACTGGCGTATCTGTAGGAGGACCAACTGTATTTACAGCAGCAATTTTATCAATCACATCAAATCCTTCCAAAACCTGACCAAATACCGTGTATTGTCCGTCCAGGCCTGGTGTGCCACTGGTTCCTTTATACGCGGCATCAGCATCGGGAGGTAACGGCTTGTAAAGGTCAATACCGAACTCTTCTTCTACAAGTTCTCTGTTCTCCAACGCCAACTGATTCATCCCACGATTGTCTCTTTTAGCTGCCAATTCCTGAAATTCGGCAAGCAGATCTCCAAATTCTGGACGACCCAAAAGCTCTGACATCTTATTATTGAGGGTAAATTGATCGCAGGTCAGTTCCTCGTAAGGACTGCCTTGTACCACATAGAACTGGCAACTACTTGACATTTTCTTTGGATTGATCTGATCTCCCTGACGGGCTGCGGCAATCGCTCCTTTCTTGTGAAAAAATCCAGGTATAATCTCTGCAGGAATTTTTCCATCAGCAGGCTCTTGTTCTTCTGTTCCCCGGTAGATATCTCCTCCCTGGATCATGAATCCTTCAATGACCCGGTGCCAAATGTTACCATCATATTTTCCCGCTTTCGCCAATTCGATGAAATTCTTCTTGTGAAGTGGCGTCTCATCAAAAAGAATGGCTTTCATGTCACCCTCTGGTGTGCTGATCGTGATCAGATAGTCTTCACTCTCATTGGGTGCTTCGTTGTTGCTACAACTGATTGACATCAACATGACTCCCATCATCAGGGAAAGTCCAATCAATTTTTGCTTCATATTTTCCATTTTTATTCCGTCAAATATCATAAACTATCTTTTATCTCGCGGAGAATTTGATCTCCACCCGCTGCTAATACTTCTTCTGCTAAAGCAACACCCAACTTTTCAGGATCGTTGCCTGATTGTTGAAGATCTATCTTTTGTTGTCCATCCAGACTGATGATCCCTCCGGACATTTGGATAGCTCCTGCTTCGTGTCGGGCCAGGCCAAATACCGGAATACTACAGCCACCATCAAGTCTTCTCAAGTAACTGCGTTCCGCACGTAAAATTTGTTCGGTAGACTCGTGATTCAGGGTATCTCTAACAAATGCAATTTTATCCGCTGCCAAATTTTGGTTTACCTCGATGGCAACGCTTCCTTGTCCTACCGCTGGTGTGAACTTGTCTAATGGCAAATGCTGTTGGATCATATCGTGGTAGCCCATGCGGTGCACGCCGGCATACGCCAAAATCAAAGCATCGCAAGCGCCATCCCGCATCTTCTGGATTCGAGTCTGTAAATTTCCTCGCATATCAACGATCTTGATGTGCGGATAGTAATGCCGCAAGGTCGCCACACGTCGTGTAGAAGAAGTCCCTACGACAAGACCTTCCTTATCCAGGTTGACTGATTGGTCACTGATCAGCACGTCATTGGCTTGCTCTCGCTCTGAAAATGCAATGATTTGAAATCCCTCAGGCAATGACGATTGCATGTCTTTAGCGCTGTGCACAGCAATGTCTATTTCGCCATTGGCAAGTTTTTCTTCCAATTCCTCTGTAAATACCCCTTTGGAACCGATCTTAGAAATGGAGACGTCTAATTTCTTATCACCCTTGGTTTCCATAGTCACCAATTCGACAGAGGCACCGGCTGATCTTAGCTGATCCGCTACAAACTCCGCTTGCCAGAGGGCTAACTTACTTTTTCGGGTTCCTATGCTGATCTTCATTACTTTTTCCTTAGCAATTGACTGATTTGCAATGACAGGTTCAGATGTGTGACCCGTGGATTGGCATTTCGTGTGAGGTGATAGATCTCATCATTGATCAACCTGTAGATCCCTTCGAGTGACTCAAATGAAACTGCCCCACTGAATTTCTTGATAAACTCTGACTCTTGACCCATACTGGCGGTCAGCTCCATGGTATCGCTCTTCGCCAACAATGACTCCCGTATCAGGTTCAGCCAAAAGCTCATTTTGCCTTGTTGTCTGGATTTTCCGACCTGAGAAAACTCCTCACTGAGTTTTACCATAGATGTATAATCACCACGCAAGCAATCACGCATCCATTGCTGGAACTCTTCGTGTTCCAATTCATCTGCATGATCTAATAATTTCTTCGCCTTGAGGATGCTTCCTTCAGCAACTCTTACTGCTTGTCGGGCTTCCGTTTCAGAAGCGCCTTGCTGGGTCAGGTGATGAACCATGTCATCATCACTGAATGGCGCCACCTTCACCAATTGCGTCCGCGAGGTGATGGTTGAAATGATCTGCTCGATAGCGTAACCCACCAACAGGTAAATGGTCTTCGCTGGTGGTTCTTCCAGTACTTTTAGCAGTGCATTGGCTGCGGAGCCATTCATCATCTCCGGGTACCAGATCAGGATGATTTTGAATTGCCCTTCAAATGCCTTCATGCTGACCGTTTTGATGACCTCACGCGAATCATCCTTACCGATCTGAAGCTGTTTATTATCCATTTCGGCCATCTGCGCCCAGGCTTCCAGGTTACTGTAGGGCTGATCAGCCAGGAAGATTCGCCATTGTTTAAGTTGGGCCGCCGCCTTGGCTGGATCGGATTTTACGGATGCTCTGGGGTAGAAGTAATGCACATCCGGGTGAATGGATTTACCGCTTTTTACGCAAGCCGGACAAACACCACAAGAATCGGTTTCAGTTCTGTTTTCACAGAGGATATACGAAGCAAAGGCCCGTGCCAATGGCAAAGCAGCCCCACCTTCATTCCCGTGAAAGAGTTGGGCATGTGCCATGTGGTTTCGAGTCACCGATGCTCGAAGGGTTTCTTTCAATTCATCATGTCCGGGGATATCGGAAAATTGCATCCTCTATGGTTATCAATTACGGCCTCATATGAGCAGTTTGGTCAAAGATATGGGTCATCATGGCTTTGTCCACATCTGTTAGTGTTTTTTCCCTTCTTGCCATCACTCGTTCCATCGTCTCTAGTGCTTTATCCAGTCTGTAGGGAATGGTCTTGGCGGCTCCACCCCAGGAAAATGAAGGAATGATATTTCTTGGGAAGCCTGCGCCAAATATGTTGGCAGAAATACCGATGGTTGTTCCTGTATTAAACATGGTATTGATCGCGCTTTTGGAATGATCTCCCATGATCAGTCCACAAAACTGCAGTCCGGTATCGATGAACCTGCGTTGAGCGTAATCCCACATTTTCACGTTCTCATAATTGTTTTTGAGATTGGAGTTATTGGTATCCGCTCCCAAATTGCACCATTCCCCGATCACCGACGATCCCAAATAACCATCATGGCCTTTATTGGAATAGCCTTGCATCACGCAATAGGAGGCTTCCCCGCCAATTTTACAGTATGGTCCCAAGGTCACCCCGCCTCGAAGCTTGGCCCCCATATTTACGACGCTATGGTCTCCTAACGCAAATGGTCCACGGATCATCGCTCCTTCCTGGATCTCTGCATTATTCCCGATGTAAATAGGCCCTGTCTCCGAATTGAGGGTAGCTGCTCTAATAGAAGCACCTGCTTCGATGTAGATCTCTGATCCGTAAGTGATGGTATGTGGATCACTGATCGTACCACTGGCTGAGCGGTCCAGCAATTGAAAATCTGCCGTGATCGCCACTCCATTATGCTGAAAAATATCCCAGCTTCTACGAATCACGGACACTTTCCCGCCGTATGAAACCGAATTAAGTGTTTCAAAATTTAGGTCTGACGGATCAAACGAAGCTCCAACTCGAGCAGCAATGATCAGGTTTTCCTGAACTAGCTTTTCTCCGATTGATAAAGCATTGATGGCATGGATCAATTCACCATCGGGAAGCACGTTGCTTCGAATTAATAATTCAAAATCACGGGAAACAGGATATTTACCTTGCTGATACGCAACTACCAGAGCATCTACGGATTGGTTGAGATGCTTTTCCCATTTTTCCTTAATGGTAAAAATCCCAATTCTAATGTCCGAAATGCTTTTGAGGTACGTTACCGGAAGCAGGTTTTGATGATCCTCAGGATGATCGAATAAGGTGATTTGCATGGCCGCAAAAATAAAAAGTCCTCTACGCGAGTAGAAGACTTTCCTTATAAGTTAATGAGAAGTAATACTTACTTCTTTTTGTATTTTCTGTTGAATTTCTCAACCCGACCAGCAGTATCCAAGAAGATTTTCTTACCGGTGTAGAATGGGTGTGAAGCAGAGCTTACTTCGACTTTAACCAGGGGATATTCATTTCCGTCCTCCCACTTGATGGTCTCCTTAGAGTTCATCGTAGACTTAGTCAGGAATTTGAAGTCACTAGTAGTGTCCAGGAAAACTACTTCTTTGTATTCTGGGTGAATATCTTTTTTCATCTCTATCAAATTTAGCTTCTGGCTTTTCTGTGTTTACCAGACCCCTCGTAAAAAAGGACTGCAAATGTAGAATAATTATATGGTATGAGAAAACATCAATGTGAAATAAATTAATATTCGGTGCCTTTCACCCATAAACTTCCTTACTTTCACATCAAATATGCACGTTCAAAGCCTCAACGAAGCTTCTGCATGACAAATCTAAGAAAACTTATAGCTCTGTTTTGCCTCTTTCAAGTGGCGCTTGCCCATGGTCAAAAAACGGACATTCCTCTGGGGTCCATGCAATACGACCTGCTGGATAAATTCGAGGTGCTCTCAGGTGAACTGAAATTCAGTACGGTCAAGCCATTCGAAAGGCGACTACCTCCCTCAGCTCAAGGAACCCATTCCTTCAATGAGGATTATTTACGACTGGAGAATCGCGAACTGCACGCCGACACCTTATTGGGGAGGTCTCAGAAACCCAAACCCAGAAGGTTCTTCCAATATGAATCAGATTTTGTCAGTGTCCGAACACCGAATTTTGACTTTCACCTGAATCCTCAACTTCACTTTGCGTTCGGGCGAGACCCGGAGGTTTCTAGTAACCTGTTCATCAATACCAGAGGCGTTGAATTAAGAGGCAGCATCGACCAAAAGGTCTCTTTCTACACGATGTTGCAGGAAAACCAAATGCGCCTACCTGCTTATGTGCAAGCTGTTCAGGACACAGTAGGGCTCATCCCATATGAAGGCTTTTGGAAGAGTTTCAATGACGATGGTTACGACTTTTTACGAGCAGAGGGCTACGTGAATTTTGGACTGACCAAACACATGAATGCCCAGTTTGGCTTTGGACGTCACTTTATAGGCAATGGCGAAAGGTCTTTGATCTTGTCTGATTTTAGCAACAGGTATCCCTACCTGCGACTCTCAACGGAGGTTTGGAAGTTCAAATACACCAACTTATTTGCTGAGTTGATCGCCGATGTGTTCTTCTTCGACGGTGGTACGCTTGGCAGCCGCGACTATCCCAAAAAATACTTATCACTGCATCACCTGGACTTTGCAGTCAATGACAATCTGCATATCGGCTTGTTCGAAACGGTCATCAATGGTCAGCCAGATTCACTGGGTGGCGGAGGTCTGGAAGTACAATACCTGAATCCTATCATCTTTTATGGCGCCCTGGAACAACAGGATGGTAGTGCCAATAATGTCATTGTAGGAATGGATTTCAGCTGGAACATCCGAAAAACCGCGCAACTCTATGGGCAATTTGTATTGGATGAACTGGTGATCAGTGAACTCAGGGCTGGCAATGGCTGGTGGGGCAACAAATATGGCTTCCAATTTGGTCTGAAGTACTTCAACTTATTCGCAGATGGACTGGATGGACAGTTGGAGTTTAATCAAGCCCGACCCTTCACCTATGGCCACGACGGTCCATTTACAAACTATTCTCACTATCGGCAGCCGTTGGGGCACCCGCTTGGCGCGAATTTCAGAGAATTGATCACCAAACTTAAATACCAACCCATTGATCGGTTGTTCCTGGAATCTACTCTGTTGTTAGCCGATTATGGTTCCGGCCCGGTCAATGGGTTTAGTATCGGCAGAAATCCACTGATCAATACTAATAATCGCGAAAGTGACTTTGGGCATGAAATCGGGCAGGGCATCGCTTCTACACTTGTATTAGGCACCTTTACGGCCTCTTACATGTGGAAACACAATCTTTTTCTGGATCTACAATTGGTTTACAGGAATGAAACCACCGATGGCAGACCAGACAATCAATCCACTATTTTCTCAACGGGTGTTCGTTGGAATTTACCTCTAAGACAATACCGGTTTTAAATGCGGACTTTCCTCAGAGTAATCCAATACGGACGCCCTTTTGACCGGCGTATTCCACTCTACCTGCTGGCAACGCTAGGCAATACGATCTTTAGTGTCGTGAATATTTCGGTTTTGATCCCGATCATTCAATTGTTATTTGATGAGGAAGCTTCGCCGGTCACCACATTGCCCAGTTTTGCCTTTTCCATTGGCTATTTTCAGGACTTATTTTACTTTTATTTCAATCAATTGATTCTGGAGTCTGGTAAAATACAGGCATTGTATTTTGTCTGTGCCGTTCTAGTTGCTTCCTTTTTCTTTTCCAACTTTTTTGGCATTTCCGCCGCCTTGCTACAGGCCAAAGTGCGCATACGTTTGATCTCTAACCTTAGAAAAGATGTCTTCGAGCGCGTTTCCCGCTTTGACATCAGCTACTTCACGGCTTACCGAAAAGGAGATGTCATATCCAGGGTGACAGTAGATATGCAACAAGTAGAGTCTGCGGTCATTAACTTATTCAAAGTGTTTCTGAAAGAGCCCTTGATGATCATCGCATACTTCGTTGCCTTGCTCACCATCTCTCCGAAACTGACTTTGTACACGCTCGCAATCATCCCACTATCGGGTGTGGCCATTTCCTATCTAACGAAGAAACTGCGAAAAAGAGCGCGTCTTTCGCAAGATGCACTCGGTGGACTTTCTTCCATTCTAGATGAAGTATTATCCGGTATTCGTATCGTCAAAGCCTTTGCGGCAAGGAACTATGTCGTTGATCGATTCAATGATACGGTCGATCACTATGCAAAGCACACCTATAAATTGACGGTTCGACAAAGTTTTGCCCGACCCGTCTCCGAGTTTCTAGGTGTGAGTTTCATGTCATTGATTATAATCATCGGTGGCACCATGGTATTAAATGAAGCAGACCCGTTACCCGCCTCATCCTTCATTGGCTTTCTGGTGGTATTCTCACAGATCATTACCCCCGCCAAATCCATTTCCAATGCTATCAGTGGTATCCAACGCGGATTGGTCTCTGCAGAAAGGGTCTTCGAGTTAACGGACTCAACTACTAAGATCCACAATAAGCCGGATGCTATTCAGGTACAACACTTAGCGCAAGGGTTTTCCTTCAAAAAGGTATCCTTTTCTTATGAGGATTCTATGGTATTGCATCAATTGAATTTTGAAATCAACAAGGGAAAAGTAGTGGCCCTGGTGGGTCCATCTGGTGGAGGAAAGTCCACCATTGCCGATCTGGTGCCTCGATTCTACGATCCTATAGATGGCGAAATCCTGCTTGATGGCATGAATCTAAAGGACTATAACCTGGACTCACTTCGCGGGATGATGGGAATTGTGTCACAGGAATCTATCTTATTCAACGATACCATCAGGAACAACATCGCTTTTGGAAAACCGGATGCATCACTGGAAAAGGTGATCAAAGTTGCCCAACTGGCCAATGCGCATGGGTTCATTGAAGAAATGGAAGCTGGCTACGACACCAATATCGGGGAACGTGGAGAAAAGCTGTCGGGAGGTCAGAAGCAACGCATCAGCATCGCCAGGGCATTATTAAAGAATCCACCTTTTTTGATCCTGGATGAAGCGACCTCCGCTTTGGACTCAGCATCTGAACGACTGGTGCAAGATGCGCTATTCAATCTAATGAAGGATCGAACGACCTTAGTGATTGCTCATCGCCTGAGCACGATCCAAAGCGCTGATACGATATTAGTGATCAACGAAGGCCGTATTGCCCAGATGGGATCGCATGAAGAGTTAGTGAGTCAGGAGGGACTCTACAAAAAATTGATAGAAATGCAATCCTTTTGAGTGATCTAAACAAGCATTAAGCCGCCAAAAGTCGTATACTTGTTGAACAATTGGGCGGAGACCGGCTGAATCAATGAAAACCTTCAAGCTCATATTTTATCCGATTTATATCCTCGTCACCCTTGCTGTGATTTGGATATCTGCTGATATGTTCCATGCATTGGAGATATTCCAATCCTTGGGCTGGTTCAAATATTTTTCGGAATTACCGAGCCTGGGCAGAAATCTATTGATCATTTTATCAGCTTTACTGGTTATTGAATTGGTCATCGAAAATCTCCACCTGAAGGCAAGTAAAAGAAAACTAAAACTCGCGCAAGAGGAAAACAAGGACTTACAAAACAGACTGTACGAAAAAGCCCAGGAAGAATTAACTAAAGGTGGGTTTACTGAGCTGGAAATTGACGATCGTGACTAATTTGTAACTCACGGACGAACTACAACATGGAGAATATTTCACTGATTACACGCGAACTGCTGGAATCCAAGAAAGTATTGGATCTATTTCTGAGTGATGATGACAACATGATCAAGATCGATGAGGTTGCTCAAACGATCATCTCAGCACTTAATTCCGGTGGAAAAGTTATTGCCTGTGGCAATGGTGGTTCTCACTGCGACGCCATGCATTTTGCAGAAGAACTCACCGGTAGATTTCGTGGTGATCGGCGCTCTTTTCCTGCGATTGCGATTTCGGATCCGAGTCATATCACCTGTGTAGGCAATGATTATGGCTTTGAAGAAATATTTGCGCGATATGTACAGGGCATAGGCACAGAAAAAGATGTACTCCTCGGATTGAGTACCAGCGGAAATTCTCCGAACATGGTCCGTGCTTTTGAAGAAGCCAGTGCCAGGGGAATGAAAACCGTCGCTCTAACAGGAAGAGATGGTGGAAAGCTTGCCGGGATGACTGATCATGAGATACGAGTCCCGCATCAAGGTCACTCTGACCGCATTCAGGAGGTGCACATCAAGGTCTTGCATGTCCTGATCCTACTCATCGAAAAACAACTAACTTAATATGCTATCAAAATCTTATGGAAGCGCCGTATACGGTGTGAATGCCACCACTATTACCGTAGAGGTAAGCGTTGGTCAGGGTACTAAATTTTTCATGGTGGGTTTACCGGACTCAGCGGTGAAAGAAAGTGAACAGCGCGTCGAAGCTGCGCTCAAATATTATGATTTTCGGATGCCGCGACAGAAAGTTGTCGTTAATTTGGCTCCGGCAGATATCCGAAAGGAAGGGTCTTCGTATGACCTGCCCATTGCACTGGGTATCCTGGCCGCCTCCGAACAGATCCACGCTCCCGAATTAGAAAAGTATATTATCATGGGCGAGCTATCTCTGGATGGCATTTTACGACCAATCAAAGGAGCGCTACCTATTGCCATTGAAGCACGTAAAAAAGGGTTCAAAGGGTTTATCTTGCCAAAACCCAACGCTTCTGAAGCCGCCATAGTCGATAACCTGGAAGTGATTGGCGTAGAAAACATCATGGAAGCCATTCAACACCTGGATGGTAGCAAGCCGATGGCTCCTTTGGATCATGATACACGTGATATTTTCCAATATGAGCAGGATACCTATGCCGTAGATTTTGGCGACGTGCAAGGACAGGAAAACATCAAACGGGCCATGGAAATTGCCGCAGCTGGTGGCCACAATGTTGTCATGGTTGGTCCTCCTGGAGCGGGCAAAACCATGTTGGCCAAGCGCATTCCTTCGATCTTGCCACCTCTTTCTCTTCATGAGGCACTAGAAACCACGAAGATCCATTCAGTAGCTGGCAAATTGGGTGAAGATGCTAACCTGTTGGCCATTCGTCCATTTCGATCACCGCATCATACCATCAGTGATGTAGCCCTGGTCGGTGGAGGTGGAGTCCCACAGCCTGGAGAGATCTCTCTAGCGCATAATGGGGTACTGTTCCTGGATGAGCTTCCTGAATTCAAACGTACCGTACTGGAAGTACTGAGACAGCCACTGGAAGAAAGGCACGTGACCATCAGTCGTGCCAAAATCTCGGTGGATTTCCCGGCGAATTTCATGCTGATAGCCAGTATGAATCCATGTCCATGTGGTTATTACAATCACCCGGACAAAGAATGCGTCTGCCCTCCTGGAGGCGTTCAACGCTACCTCAATAAAGTCAGCGGGCCACTACTAGATCGCATTGACTTGCATGTGGAAGTCACTCCGGTTTCCTTTGACCAGATGACCGCTGATCGAAAAGCCGAATCGAGCCAAGTGATCCGTGAGCGAGTAATCATTGCTCGGGAAACACAGAAAGAACGATTTAAGGAACAGAAAGACATCCATCACAATGCCATGATGGCCAGTCAAATGGTGAAAGACGTCTGTAAGATCAATGAAGCCGGGAAAATCCTCCTAAAAACGGCCATGGAAAGACTTGGGCTTTCTGCCCGTGCTTATGATCGTATTCTTCGGGTTTCCCGAACCATCGCGGACCTGTCCCAAAGTGAAGAAATCAAAATTGAACACCTAGCCGAGGCCATCCAGTACCGCAGTTTGGATAGAGAGAACTGGGCGAATCATTGATCAATCTTTTGGGTTTATCTGTTCTCGACATGCCCTACGGAACATGTCGAGACGCGAGGCACAATCATAGGGGAATCTGGCTTTCACTTCAACCGTTCATATATGATCATTGAATGCTGAACAAGTGCGATTGCGACTGACGTAACTCGAAGTACTACTCTCAGCGATGTTTATGCTCCAAAACAGTTCTACTGTAAAATATTTCCAAATAACTGCATTTATACTGATATTTATTAGCGGGATCATTGTGGGGCATTCGATGATGAGAAGTGTATCCTAGCTGAATCCATTAAAATAATCGCAATAGACAAGTTAAATACAACCTACCATGAACACATCCATTACCATCATAGGTACAAGATACACCGTCACTGGAACGGTAAAAAACCGCACAGATACCCAAGGCATCCCAGGGCTACATGTCCTGGTTTATGACAAAGACACCCTGACCAAAGATGACTACCTGGACACCACAACTACTGATGCACAAGGAAAATTCATCGCTACTTTCAACTTATTGGATTTTAGCAGCTTTTTGGGAGATCGGAAACCCGACCTTTACTTTATTGTAAAAGACGGAGCTGAAGTGCTTCTAAATACGCAAGATGATCCCATCAAGAATGCCGACGAATCCACGGGACCCATTGAACTCTGGGTCAATGATTTCGACAGCAATGCACCAGGAGCAGGGAAGGTACCAGCACTTGGCTGGGTAGGTGGATTTGTAGAAACCAATCCGGATTTTGCTTACCCCAAGCACGATTTAAGTTCATTAGGCCCTTTGAAAGGAAACATGGATAACATCGGCCTTCTCCAACGTCAGCAAAAAGTACTTTGGCCGGAGTTCAGCTGGGAAACTGATCCCGGGAATGCAGATTCTCGTTGCTATACCATGTTTGCGCCGGACATTTCCAGGTTAGGCTACACTAATGAAGGTCGTGTATATTCCATCATTTGTCCACAGCAAGGAACTTGTCTCACCGGACTAGGCTGTATGAATGTGGAAGTCACTGTGACTGGTAATCGCGGTTGGGCCGATGAAACCTCAAAAGCCCTTTATGCTGATATGGGGGTAATCGGGCAGATCTGGTTTAGCCCTAGTGCACACCAAAATCCAATTATCAAAAGACTTTGGGATAAGTTCGCAGCAAGTAAACTTCCATTCCCTACGGATAAAGCGAACGCCATCCAAATCGTTACCTACCTTCCTGGCGGCAAACCAGAAACAACATTCCCCCTATTGAAGGGCCAAACACCTGCTTCTGAGTTTCCTATTCCAGACTTTGCTAAACATGAAGCGGACGCCTGGAATGTGGCCCACCTGGATGTAGAAATAGGTCCCATCAAATCAAAAAATAATGAGATCGTTGATGAGTTCAACCAAATTGTCCTGGACTTATTCAATGATGCCTCCGGCCACATGCTGCAAGATGGAAATACCTTGTCATGGAACGTTTGGTTCATTGCTCCACAGCATGTCGATCAGGAAGAATGGAAAAACCATGCCGAAAAATGGCGAAAGTCAATCGATGCAGATCACGGCAGCCCGATGGGTGGCGGGACCAGTCCAAGGTATTTTGATGGAAGTCCGTTCAAGCCTGTTAAATCATTGCTAGATGGTGCAAAAGATAAGATTCTGGAATTTGAACAGAAGCATTTTTAAACGATTAGTGATCTGATGAGCCAGGCTTTGCATCGGTGTGGCCCAAATTGAAGAAATCAAAATCGAACATCTCTCCGGGCCATCCAGTACCGCAGTTTAGGTCGGGAGAACTGCGTGAATCATTGATGGGTTAATAGATGAGTAAGCATAAATAATGCAGAATAAGATTCAGTCGCAATACAATTGCGACTGAGCTGTGTTGTTTAATTGTGTGAATTTTGAAGCTAACTCTATTTCCACCAATCAATACTTTCAATTCTCATGGCTTCTTCTATTTCCTCCTGGGTATAGGATTCAAAATCGTCAGAGCTTCTGGATTCAGTACTGTAGAAATCTTTAGGTACTGACACATATCGGTTATACGCAGCTATTACATAGGTTTTCCAGCCACGATGCATAAATGCTGAATTGAAAATATGGAACTCATTGTCATAATGCCTGAATAAATTATCCTTTTGAGTTGGAGGAATGATAAGCCCCCAGGCACAATACTTAGGTTGATCACTATTGTAATCTTTCCATGTACCAACGAATTCAGTACCTCGATAAACAGAACTCACTGTGTTTGAAGCATAAGAAAACTTGGAATTAAGGTCTCCTTTGAAGGTGCCGACATGTTGTTGTGTTAAGTCCTCGTTCATCACATAAGAGGCAGTGACATATCCATAAGGGTAGTCTGCTCCTTCACAATAAGGATTCGTTTGATCAACTACAAAAACCGTGTCGATTTTGATGATCCCCTGGAAATCGCAGATGTTTTTATTGACTTTTGATTTTCCTATGACCCGATATTGACTGTTTGACTTGTCTGATTTCTTTATATCTAAAAACCTAACCGAGATACGCTGGTTAGCATTTCCGATCGTTCCTTGAAAGGTTTTATTGAGCCAAAGGATTGAATAATCGTTGTTTAGTGCATCGCTCGATGGGTGATAGCATTCCTGTGAAAGTGACTGGAAGCCTGTAAAGAGCAAGGCAATGAAGGCTAGCTTTTTCATTTATTCATTCCTGTAATTGAATGTACTGATTTGAATTTATCAAATCCTGATCGGCTGTGGAAATTCAACTAATACGTCTTTGTCATATCACTATCCACACAGATAATAAAATCGGCTTTGCTTTGATTTTCTTCTAAAAATTGATTGACATCATCCTGAGAAACCGTACTGATTGTCGCGTATTGCAAATCGGCCCGTGCTCGTTTCAGGTACCAAATGATCCCTTCGTAATAATCAGAATGATAGGCGCCATTGTAGTGGATGAATTGATGTCCTGATCGATAGTTTGTCAAAATAAAATGGGCCATCGTGGCATCTTTCATCGCTTGTGCTTTGACCAATTCGGGCGTACCATGATCTCCCATTTCTTCGAGTATCTTTTGATAAGTAGGCAACTCAGGATCAAAAGGAATGGGCAAAGGAGCTATCCATGATTTTTCTTCCGCTGAAAGTGAATCGAGTGACCCAAATCCCTTTTTGTAAACTAAGCTGGCGTACCTTCTGGGGATGTTCGTAGCAATGAATGGAAGCTGTTTTTCTTTGGCAAAGTCAACTAATGGCGCGTAATCCGTTTTGTAATTGCGCCACAACCTGGCCAACGAATCCAATTCTGCATAAGCAATATCATTGTCGAGATAATCATCAAGGAATAGCTGATTATCAGCTTCCAGCATTTCCGCTCCCAAAATTAGCTCTCTTGAGCTGTACAAATCTGAAGTTAATTCGTATTCCAGCCAGTGAGCAATAGGGTTATTATGTAGTTCACCGAACAAGACAATGTCTTTCTTCAGCAAAGCTTTCTTCATCTTTTCATAACTCACCTTTTTGCCTTTTGCATTATAGATCACATAAGGTGTCTTTTGGCCAAAGGCATATCCAGCCACGACAAAAAGGCTCAAAATCAAAACAACTTTTCTCATCTTATTTTTCTGATGAAGTCATAAGTCCACAATTACACCTTCGAAACTAGTGAAACTGTGCTATGGCCACAAAGCGTCCCATTAATCATGAAAGCTTCAGCTCATGTGTCACTGATCACATTTCCTTTTGACATTAAAATTGCTCTTTCTACATTGGCTATTCTATAAACCTAATCTGAATATGATCCGCTTTTTATCATTAACCTTCACTTTTTGTTTGCTTGTGCTTGGTTCCATGGCGCAGGAAGTTGATTCAAAGACTTTTGCAGGACTGAAATTTCGAAGTATCGGTCCGGCATTGACCTCAGGAAGAATTGCTGATATTGCCATTCATCCCGATAATGAAAATGTCTGGTATGTAGCTGTTGGCTCCGGTGGTGTCTGGAAGACAGTCAACTCAGGAACAACCTGGACACCCATTTTTGATGGTCAGGACAGCTACTCAATTGGATGTGTAACCATCGATCCTAACAACTCAGAAACGATCTGGGTAGGAACAGGTGAAAACGTAGGTGGACGTCACGTCGGATTTGGTGACGGTATCTATGTCAGTTATGATGGGGGAAAGAGCTGGAAAAATAAAGGACTTAAAACCTCGGAACACCTTTCTAAAATCATTGTTCATCCTACCAATCCTGATGTCATCTGGGTCGCAGCACAAGGGCCACTTTGGAGCAAGGGAGGCGAAAGAGGATTGTACAAGTCTACCGATGGCGGAGATACCTGGAAAAAAACATTGGGAGACAGTGAATGGATTGGAGCAACCGATCTCGTGATCGATCCGAGAAATCCGGACGTGCTTTATGCCGCTACCTGGCAAAGACACAGGACTGTAGCAGCATTGATGGGTGGCGGACCCGGTTCTGGCATTCATAAAAGTACAGATGGCGGAGAATCCTGGACCAAACTAAGTTCAGGCTTACCCGCAGGACCAATGGGAAAAATCGGCTTAGCAATCAGCTCTTTCAATCCTGACCAGGTATATGCCGTCATTGAGGAGATCAGATCTAAAGGAGGCACTTATATGACGACCAACCAGGGCACGACTTGGACCAAAATGTCGGATCAAATCTCCGGAGGAACCGGACCGCATTACTATCAAGAACTCTATACTTCACCGCATCAGGAAGGAAGATTGTACCTCATGAATAATGTCGTGATGATCTCCGACGACCATGGCAAGACCTTCAAGGCCATGAATGAGGACAAGAAACACGTGGATACACATGCCATGGCCTTTAAGATGTCAGATCCTAATTATGCGCTTTTTGGAACAGATGGCGGACTTTATGAGACCTTTGACCTTACCAAAACGTGGAAATACATCGCCAACCTCCCTGTGGTTCAGTACTACAAAGTGGCCGTGGATGATTCCTCGCCTTTTTACAATGTTTATGGCGGAACGCAAGACAATGGTAGCCACGGCGGACCTTCCAGAACCGCCAATGATGCAGGTATTCGCAATGCAGATTGGTGGATCACTTTGGGTGCGGATGGCCACCAGAGTGCAATTGAGCCTGGAAACCCCGACATCACCTATGGTGAATTCCAACAAGGATGGTTGTGGAGAATCGATCAAACGACCGGTGAAATTGTCTTCATCCAGCCACAACCAAAGGCTGGAGATCCTCACGAAAGATTCAATTGGGATGCGCCAATCTTGGTCAGTCCGCATAATCCTACGCGGTTGTATTTTGCTTCTTACCGGGTATGGAAATCAGAAAACCGTGGTGATGACTGGACCTCCATCTCCGGAGACCTTACCCGAAACGAGGAACGCCTGGCCTTGCCAATCATGGGAAGGACCCAAAGCTATGACAATGCATGGGACGTGGGCGCCATGTCCAACTACAATACCATCACCTCGCTAGCTGAATCTCCGATACAGGAAGGGTTGATCTATGCAGGAACTGATGATGGTATCCTACAAGTAACGGAAGATGGTGGTCAAAACTGGAGAAAAGTTGAATTGGGCAATATCAAAGGAATTCCATCCACGCCATTTGTGAATGATGTTCGTGCTGATCTTCACGATGCGAATACGGTTTACCTGATTTTGGATAATCATAAGTACGGTGATTTTAAACCCTATGTCTTACGAAGTACCGACAAAGGAAAATCATGGACTATCATCAATAACAATCTACCAGACCGCTTGCTGACTTGGAGAATCGTTCAGGATCATGAGAAGAAAGAACTATTGTTTCTGGCCACAGAGTTTGGTGTTTATTTCTCTAATGACAGTGGTAGCAAGTGGATCAAATTGACAGGTGGTCTTCCCACCATTTCATTCAGAGATATCACGATCCAGCGAAGAGAAAATGATCTGGTTGGAGCGTCCTTTGGTCGTGGATTCTACATCCTCGAAGACATCTCACCTTTGAGGGATTGGGACAATGCCATGCAGAATGCGGAGGCCACAGTATTCAATACCAAACCTGCGCACTGGTACGTACCACGCGATGAGATCTATGGGCAAGGTAACGCAGATTATCAGGCCAAGAATCCTCCATTTGGTGCCGTTTTCACATACTATCTGAAGGATAAATACAAGTCTCTGGCCGATGGCAGAAAGGAAACAGAAAAAGACTTGAATAAGAACCAATCAAATGTTTCCTTTCCTGGGTTTGATGCGCTGGATAAGGAGCTTTCACAGAACAAACCTATGGTTATACTCACCATTCGGGATGCGGATGGGAACGTAGTGAAGCACGTCACCGGAACGAATGCAAAAGGATTTAACCGCGTCGCATGGGACTTGTCTTACGTCAACAGAAGTGGAGAGCAATTGAATTCCGGAGGCGGAGGCGGGTTCTTCTTCGGAGGGGGAGCGAAAGCCACTCCCGGAACCTATACCATGACTTTATCCAAAGTGATTGACGGGGTATGGACAGAGTTGTCCGAACCGCAGAAATTTGAAGTCATCAAGCTCAGAGAAGGAGCCTTACCCGCCAAAGATGTTTCAGAAATTGACGCCTTTCGAAAAAGATTTGTGGCCTTTCAGCAA
The DNA here is from genome assembly GCA_033344775.1 of Cytophagales bacterium. Lineage (NCBI taxonomy): Bacteria > Pseudomonadati > Bacteroidota > Cytophagia > Cytophagales > Cytophagales bacterium. The sequence goes on from JAWPMT010000005.1 coordinate 2,584,654, forward strand.
GACATGACTTCTGTGAATTCGGTCTTGTCTCGAAGTAAGTCTTTGGTAGATGCCATGAACAGGGCGTTAAGCAGTGCGACGAAACCAACTGCCGAACTGGCAAAATCAATAGAAGACGCCAGAACTGCGTTGTTGAAGCTGGATCGAAAAATGAATGGTAGCAAAGCCAGAAATGAAGTAGGAGAAAGAAACCCACCTGCACCTGGTGATGGACAGTTTGTAGGAATCGTTGCGCTGAGCAGCACATACGGACCAACGGGTAATCATATAGCCGCATTTGAAAGAGCCGTTGCTCAGTTGGCTGAGGTCAAATCCGAACTAAAAATTATTAGTGAAATGACATTACCAGGCTTGAGATCGGCATTAAAAGATGCAGGAGCTCCCTGGATTGAAGGAGATGGATTAAGGTAATTTAACTCAATAGAAATCGGAAGCCAGATCGAAACATATTGATCTGGCTTTTTTCTTTATGCTTTAGAAAGTGTTATGACTAGTGCGAATTCTATCCATAAACCATCAACTTTTTAATTCTGCAAGATTTGATCGGTCTTTCTAAGATGCTTAGGAAGTTACACATTATTGGAATCGTGACTTTCACGGTGAATGACGTCTTTGCACAAATTGACTATGGGGTCAAAGCAGTGCTAAACCATGTCAATGTCGTCCGTACAGACCTTACCACAAACTTCAGAAAACATAAACAGTCTTTCCACTTGGGCGGGTATGTGAACTTGAATCTTGGTGATGAGTTGATCACTCAAGTTGAATTACTTTATTCAAACAAAGGTTACAAGAATGATACAAACAGCGTCACCGAGATAGGTCATACCAATCTGAATTACATCAATATGCCTGTTTTATTGAGATATCAGCTTTTCAACAAAGTTAGTTTCAGTTTTGGTCCAGAATTCGGTTACTTGATCTCAGCTTTTCGTCGGGATGGCGATATCAAGCAAAGCCAAAAATGAATTTTGGGATAACAAACTCGACCTGGGGGAATCGTAGGACACAGTATCAACGTCCTTCCAAAGTTGATATTGGACTTTAGGTATACACACGGGTTCCGTTCAGTAGCTAAAAACTTTGTTCCTCCTCCGGGTCTTGGAACAGAAGGCAGGCTGATCTATTTAAATCGGGCCTTGCAACTATCCGTACTTTTCAGCCTGAAAAAGTAACATCCGTATTAGCCCATAATCGGTAAGCAGAGAATAGAACTCCTGTTGAAAAATCGCTGCTAGAAGCTACGAACCGGAAAAATCATCAAGCTTGTAATCGCCTGACTCGCCAGCCCGTTGGGGTCTTTTGATAACAAGAAAAAAAGCCCCGAATTTCTTCGAGGCTTGCTTATTTACTGCCTGGGATATTGGAGTTCCAGGATCTCTTTTGGGAATGTATCTTCCCAACAACAAGCGATAAATTCCTTCATCTCCAGTACTTCCATCTTTCGGTCCGTATCGAATAAAAGCACCCTCAATTCCTTGTCTTTTTCAGCAAAATAAATGTCGCTTGGTGCTGTGTCAATCCGGAGTATTCTGTCCGGCTTTTCTTGCAACTGATAATCAAGCAACTTTTTCTCTACCTGATAAGCACTCCTTGCCAGTAGTTTTTCATGGTAACAAAAAACATTCGATTCTTCGGCATTACCAACTACCTCTTGATCCTGATTGAAAATGACACCATAACTGATGGGAAAGTCAACCTCTTTTCTGTACAACACTTTCAGTTTTTCAATAGCAGCCCCCTCCAGAAATAATTCAGGACTGGGCTGCTCTTCAAAATCGTAAGTGTAAATAAAGAACATACTGAAATCGTCCGATGATTTGAAGCACTTGGTGGCTTCAAACTGCCCAAGAAGCTCCTTTTCTTGCTTGCTGACCCGCTTAGCTTCTGGTGCTACCCCTAAAAGAATATTGCCCTGTGCCATGGTACAGAAAACGATTAAAATCAATGTAGAAAAGCAAATTAGCTTCTTCATTTCAATCACGGGAAGAATAAGAATGTATTGTAAGCATTGATCAATGTACTGTTAGATATATTAACGTATTGACCAACAGCAGGATTCATCACTTCAACAATAAGCTTGTTCACTACTTTTCCAGAAACTTTTGTGATCGTCCTCTCCGTGATTCGATTAATTGTCACTGCATGTCCCACGCTGGTGGTACCCCGGATGTTATAAGTCACATCATATCCACTTCGCATGTATTGCAATGCGCGATTTGGATCCAGTCCTCCGGCAATTGCCCTGTTTCTGATCCCGGATTGAGCCGTGAATTCGTTGGCAACATGTAAATCGCCTAGTGGAGTTGTATTTGCATTACCTCCCAAACTATTTCTAATTGATTGCTGAGTTACGCCTCCACCACGAGATTGACTGATAGATTCACAATTGGCAGGTCCACAGTTCATGTTTCCTTGTTGCCGTACAAATTGAAGTTGTCTATCAACTAATACTTGATCTTGCACCGTGGCGCCATCAAAGAACCTTCTTCCATCTTTGACCGCTTTGTATCCACCCGCAACTCCTCCAATCAGACCTCTGGACAGGCCACCGATAGCTCCCTCTCTAAGACCTGACCTCAGGGCTTCCTCAATGTTTTCTCCACCGACCAAACCATTTCCTAGTCCGGTAACAAAACCGGATCCCACTCCAGCAATACCACCAATAGCCGCTCCGGAAAAGAAGCTGGTCGTGGCGGCGGTCAGACCGGAACCAGCCAAGCCCGCACTCCCCGAAAATGCTGCCGAAAATCCTGCCCCGAAGCCAGTACCACCCAACGCCGAACTAACTCCCGCTGAAAGACCTCCACCTAAAGCTCCTGCTGCTGCTCCAACCGCAGCGTAACCTAGACCATCCCAGAAGTTATTTATGTTGCCTTCATAGGCGTTGATGCCCACATTCACCGCTGCCCCAATGATAATCGGTACGAACCAGGCAATCTCTCCATCTGGATCCACCATCATTACCGGATTGTTACCCATGGCCGTATAAGGTGATGAAAACTGATTTTGGGGGTCAGTAGAGTAAAATGCTCCGAGCGTGGCGTCGTAAAACCGTGCTCGATAATTATAAACGCCAGTCTCGTTATCGTACTCCTGACCGGTGTATCGATAGGTGCTCAGTTGGTTGTTGTAACTGGCTGCCAGATTGCCATACGTCTTGTAGTCAAACCACGCTGATATTGACCCTCCCTGCTGGAAAAGGACACGGGTCGAACCATGATAATCTTTTACGTGGAAGTAATCAATGTTGTCAATATTGGAGGCGACCAATCCCATAGGGCCATAGATGTAGAACCGTTTCTTAATGGTTCCATTATCATTGATACGCTCAACCAATGGATAATCACTCAGTCCACGGACGTACATGGTCTTGACTTCAGGGGCAGAACCTGACGGATCAGCTCGTTTCATTACCCGCTGATTGTTGGCTCCGTACTGGAACCATGAGTAAGAACCATATCGTGAGAAGTAATCAATCTTGTCAAATCCTTTGTCATACTGCATCGAAGCATAATTGGTCGCATTTGAAGTTTGATTCCCGCTGGCATCATACTGATGCGTCAGACTCGTAGACCCACTACTATTCTTAACACGATTTGTTCCCTCATAGTAGGAGAACTGCTTATGGTTGTAAGAACTATTTCCCGTTCCTTCCTGTCTTCTCAACATGTTACCATTGGCGTCATATTGATTCTCACGTCCATTGTATATCCCTATGTCCAGACCTGAATTAGTCGTGTGATCTGCTACCTTTAACTGACCAATTTTGTCATAATTGTATCGGTACTCATGAGAAGTAGGCTTACTCGCCAGGCCATTGAAAAATGTGGAAGTAGTACGATAAGTATTGACCGTCCTGTTTATTACACCCGTGTTATTCGTGCCACCATAACCACTGGTATAGTAGAGGTTTTGGTCATAATAATAATTGTAGGTGTCGTCGATACTGGTCAAACGACCAGTGATATCGTAGTTGTACTTGAAAGGCTTGGTCTTCCAATCCAGGTACTCATACTCAAGGTTCCCGTTTTTATCGTATGTATAGAACCCGTACTCACTCGAATAACTGCTGGAGCCAATTTCCTTCAGCGCTCCATTCTCTTTGTAGTAACCGTAAAGCACCGGACTGAATCCTGAGCCATAATCGGTAGATAATGCCTGGCCGCTGTTGTTGTAGGTATAACTGATCTTGTGGTACGTGTTGTCAAAATCAACCACTCTTGTTTCATGGTCGGTTATCTGCCCGAAAACATCATAAGTATACCTTTCATACACTTCTACATCACTGCTCTCATCGTTGTTGACCTGCACTTCTCGCAATCTGTTTTTCTCGTACAGTTTTGAGGATGTATAGGAACCATAAAGATATTTTTTCCTCCAGGTAGCTAAGGTGGGCACGCTGGTGCTAGCAGTCAATCCCGTCCAGGACCTGTACCAGTACCCTTCTTCAATCAGGCGATCGTAACTATCGTACTTATGATATTTCACATAATTAGATGAAGAGCCATTGGCATCCTGATAAAACATCAACCTGTTCTCGGAATCGTACAGGTATCTAGTAGTCCCCTGATCCGGTGTTGTAGATGTAGCGATATTGCCCTGATCATCATAGGTATAGGTCGAGGTATAATCATCACGATCCACTCCAGCGGGTGGCAGGTCAAAATAATTCGGATGGTAGATCTTCACTAATTCACCATCATAATTGTAGTCGTACTTTGTCGTGAGGTAGGCATCCTTTTCTATCACTGCGGCATTGCCACAAAGCATGGAGACGCTCACAGATCCGACGTACCCTGAAGTCCAATTGAAATAGACCGTTTGACCACCCGTCAGATTCACGGTATAGGTTCCTGAGCTAGATGAGCTGAAAACATTACTGAGACCATAACCATAAAACCCAGTACCAATTTGGAAGCTCCCGTTGGTACTATACTTAGTCATATTAATGGTAAGGGTCACATCATTGGCAGGTGTATAGGCCTCCTGACCAGGTGTACTGGGTGAAGCATACCAGGAATAATATCTTGAATCCACCACATCATTAGGCGCGCACTCTCGAGTCGAAATTTTTACCGGACCCTCTTTTTCCATGATCAATCGACCCTGCTTATCGCGGAATGTAATTTTCTTGGAACCATCATTATCGGTAACTCTCGTCGCACTATAGGTATTGGCGTTGTAACCCGTTCCCATGTAGAAATCGCTAGTCGAGCTACTGGAGTTCGTACTGTAAGTATAAATGGGGTTCTGACCGCCATTGACGCGATACAAGTATCCCGGCATAGAAGACTCCAACGGTCGACTCAATGGGGTAACCTCATACCTGGTTCTGCTAAATGCATAGCTATCATTGTTGTTCCACGTTTTCACTTCACCTGAAAGAGTCGAAGGTGGTGCTGTACCGGAATTGGTTACAAATCCTGAACGGTAACCAAAGTTAGCTGTGGACGAAGTTCGGGTGGTTTTGGTTGTGATAGCTGCCCTACCAATTTGATCGTAGAAGCTTTCGCTAACCAAAATTTTGTCATTGGGTTCCTCGGTTTGAGTCTGAATGACTTTTCCTCCCGCGTCGATAAAGTTCAATTGATGCACAGGATTTTCATAAACCACCAGGTTATCGATTTTCCATTCGGTGGAACTACCTCGTCCATAATTAAGCAGTCTGATCTTTCTGATCACCGAACTAGCTTTCCTAAAAGTCAAATCTGATTTATATAGTCTACCATTAACATATATATCGGCTTTATCGGTATCTGTATCGGCGATGATCTTTACCCGATGCTGCTTGCCATAATGTACCTGTGAAGTAGCTGTAGACCAGCCGGAAGTTGCCGTACAATTGCTCGAATTACAGTAGTCCAAAATGTTGGCACTCCGAAAAGACAGCATGATTGCTGAAGTGTTACTGTATTGGTTCAAACTTCCGTCTCCAATAGCAATTCCGAAACCTCTATTACCCGTATTGTCCCTTTGTCTCACGTTGAACTCAATGCCTACTCGGCCACTGAAATCTTTGCCGAGATCAATTTTATAAGCATCTGGAGTACTAACGGTATTTCCTCCAAGACTCGATAGCCCCAACTTGCCATTAGTTAGATACCATATAGATTTGGTAGAATAACTCTCAGTAGACCACCTGGGATTGATATGAGCAAAGTCTTCGACAAATCCGGTTAAACCATTGACGGCAGTTGATAAGGCTGTCCCTGGATCACTGCTGACATAGTTACTATTAGAACGGAACCTCGAAGATGAGGCCATATTTGTAGTCTGGGGAATGCCATTTTCATTGATCGATGCAACACTCTGCTGCCAATCGTTGTAAAGACTTTTAGAGATCGCCCCATACTGATCAGTTACTGATTCTAAGGTCTTGAACGTTTTGTCATAGCTGGTAGATTGGGCCACACCGTCCTGCGGATACATCCTGAAATTATCAAAATCTACGGTACAGGAACCGTAGGCTGAAAATCCGTGATAAGCACCGGAACCACTTCCTGGCACATAATGGGATATCACTAAATCCCCATCCACAAATATCTGGAAGTTTGAGTTGTTTTGTCGTTCGATTCGGAAGTGCTTCCATTCGTTGACATTGGTCACCCCCCCATAAGGTGAAGAAACCAGTGCTGTACCATTCCTGACGAGTTGAACGATACCTACATTGGGATAAAATTTGACCACATACTCCCCGTTGCCTGCAGTAGAACTGGTTCCTTTCATTCTGAACCCAACCCATGAGCCATAATTCGACGACCTTACCCGGGCATCATACTCTACGATGAAGCTCGTTGCAGAATGATAGCTGGTCATTGTCAGTGTTCGCTCAGAGGATGCACTGGAACTATTACTGATCACTCCATTAAGATTCGTCCACGAACTGCCATTCCAACTGACAGGCTCTCCATCGGACAGATTACCATCATTGAAATCATCAACAAAAATTTCATGGTCGTACGCATCGTATACCGATAGTAAGGGCAATTCATCATCATAGCCATATCGGAGGGCTGTATATCGATTATCGACATCCCGGCTTTCTTTCACATTACCATTACTGGTTCTTGCCGTAATGTCATTGGTCCTTTCCCAATTTGTAACTGTACCTCCATTGGTAGTCCATGAAGTAAATGTGGGTTCGCTGCCCGTACCCCGCCAGTTATAATTAGAACGTGGCGCCCAGGCCCCGCTTCCCCAATCTTTCCAGGTGGTAACCGATCCTGCTCTCCAGGTTCCGGAATCCTTCCATTTTGTATAAACTACTGGCGACAACAAGTTGTGTTGTTGTGCCGCCGTGGGATAGTATTCCCAAATGTAATATTGATAGTGATTCACATAGTAAGTGCCATACCCTTTGACATAACTTGTTTCTGTCCTCGATAATTGATTTAAGCTATTGTAGTAATAGTTATAGGACCTTTCTAAAGCATCCTTTTTATCCACTTTAGCTACTGGTTGCACCTGATACTGGTAAGCCAATGGCCCTAAAAAGCTGGTAATTGGGGTTTTCACCACTTTCATATAATTGTAGGTGTAGGCTTGCTCCACAGATCCGCTACTGTACACCTGTGTCTTATACACCTGGCCAACCAGGTGCTCTTCAAAATCCTCTTCATTGGAACCGTTTCTATTCGGATGAGTGTAGCTCAATGGTAAACCATTGTAGAAATGAGTGACGGTTCGTCCGGCAATACTAGAAGACTTGTTGCTCGTCCCAGGATATGTGGTTGCCTTGGAATAAAATGCCTTTGAACCAGTAGCGTCCATCTTAGCTGAGCTTTCCTCAAAGTCAAAAGAAGTATAACGAAGGTTGACTCCATCATAGTAGGAAATGTAGCTTACCGGATAATGTTTTTGGGCGCCAAGATATTTAGCATTGTTGTTCAGGTCTGGCTTCACCTTGTACAAAGTGATGGAAGTCGCATCTTCATAAGTATCAGAAGAAGAGCTTGTGGTGTACAAATGAAACTGATCCAGTCCTGCGGCGATGTTATTGTACTCAGGCACTCGTTTGCCAGATATGTAAGTACTTACTACTTGATTATTCTTCAAGTAATGGAAATACACGCCAGTACTCGTCGTGTAGCGATTTTGGATCACAAAGTTTCCGCCAGCTTGATGTGTTTCATCTTTCCCCCTATTTGAAGCAGCAGAAGGAATATAAATATCCAGATAAGTCCCATTGTTATTGAATTTCCTGAAATAAGGCCAATAGTACGTAGCACCAGGAAGTGAAAGAGCGGGTTTACGATTGCTAGTACTTGCACCAGGCAGGCTCACATAAGATGACCAGCTCAACGTATTTGGATTAAATCGATGTAGTTTACCGCTACCACTCAAGAGATAATCATCACCAATAGCGCTGAATTCTGCCCAATAATCTGAATAGCCCTGAGTTTTCCATGTGGCCCCATCAAACCGGGTCATAAACATGGCATTGGCCTGATTGAAATTGACATTTCCGGCATTAGCTTTATCATTGAATGAAACCAGCGAGTTGCCGATGGAAATTAATCGGTTGGTGGTTGTAGTACCATAAGACGTTAGTGTGTAGGTATTTTTCAGATTATAATCTGTGTCCCAGTCAAAGGCAATTTCTGAACCAACTGATTTAATGCCAAAGACCGCAGAATTCACAGCATGCCACGTTCTGTCATTGTTATAAGCTATATCTACTACGGGCCCTATCTTCTCTGTCCAAAGACCACTTTCTGATAAGAAGAAGGTATAGTTACTAATGTTGGGGCCCCTTTGCGCCATCTGTGGGTTGTGCACCGAAATGAAATTCGTCCCAGCTGTGGCGTAGTAATACTGCGAAAAATTACTAGTGATCTCAGGCTTGACTAGGTCATAATCCCAGGTCTCTCCATCAAATCGAAGTGCATGCAAGGTTCCTTTGGTCTGCTCTTGCAAGCCAATGAATTTATCCCCGGAGACCAATTGGATGCTTACTTCCGTGTTGAGGTTTTTTGAATAATTCCCCCACTCTTGCTCGTTAGGATTCCTGCTGTACGCATACAGGTAGGTAGTACCGGCATAACGGTGTACGATTCCTACAAAATCCTTCTCCAATGTGATTTGAAGATTGGTATATCGTGCCTGAATATGGGGATTTGCGTTGGTCTGTCTACCTACGTCATGGTAGTACCTGGTTTCTACCATGTTCCATTTGCTGTCCCATTCATAGATCTGGACCAGCGCCATGTCATTCGTTGGGTTACGCCACGCAACTACGGCGTAGTTATTACCATGGAATACCTGTGGCATCTCATAGCCCGAGGGTGCATTGATCGTGATGTCCAGGTCACTATGCCCAATGTTATGTCCCAGGCTATTATAGTTGTATTGGATATAGGCGCCACTCGGGCTTGTCACACGTGTCAATGATCCTTTGTATCCAGCCACGGTATGGTTATAAGTGAATTCCGTCGGCAAAGCTTCTTCCCCTTCGGCATTTACATTGGTGACTTTCCACAAATACCGCTTCCTCAAATCGCCGCTTCCGTAGATGGCATAGTCCAGGTATACTTTCTGCAAAAGGTTGTTGTATTCATTGTAGCTCCGAACCTCCGATAAATACTTCCTTTCATATCTTTCCTGATATCCATCAGGCTCTGCGACATTGGTAGATGAATTATAATTGATCTCTGTATGAGGCTCGTAATATTCGTAGTTATTCTTGTTACCATAGATCAATTCGATTCGCTTGCCATTGCCATCTTCAATCTCCGACAGGTAACTTGCTTCGGTGTGATATAATCCTCCTGAGCCAGCGGATACCCGATGTTCTACTTTGTCGTACGTATACGTAGTGGTATTGCCCCAAAGGTCTTCTACATTGGCGAGGTTCCATACCATTGCCTGTCTGCTTTGACCGGATGTCTTGGCACTGTGTCCTATCCAGTTGTCCCAATGCACCACCCACTCAACAGAAGTAGGGTGATTGGTTGCATCTCCATAGATCACCTTAGTACCGTCTTCGCGGATGATCTCCCACATCTCCAGATCCTCCATGTAGTAAATATCCCAGTGATTGTATGCTCCAGTTTTGTAGATTTTAGCATTGTAGCTTGCTCCGTGACTTTCTACATATCGGAATGTACTGTAGGTAGCAGTGAGTGGCGTACTATTCCCATCCACAAGGAAAAATTCATCGTCAGTCCTAGTCCCTGTCTGCTTATTATCTACTACAATTTTGGGGACATTCATTGACCAACCGACACCCAGGACACTAGTAGGGGCGTCTCGATTCCAGGTATTTACTTGTGTATTTACATTGGAATTGTAGGAAGCCGCTACTCCCATTCGCATGCCGCCATTGGCAACAGACGAAATTAAAGTCATCGGAAACTCCACTTCTCCAGTGAAAAGATTGACACTGTTTTTCAGTGCCCCAAAATCATTCGAACCGGCGGAAAAAACAGCTTCACTTTCAGTCCGGGTCTGAGATAAAATTTGATGTGAAAATAGGATCAGCACTAAAAGTACTGTGGCTCTTAAATGTTGCAGGTACATAATTGTTTCAATGTTTTAGGTGCCGAAATATAGACCCAGTTATTCAAAATATTGTCAAGAACACGACACGAAACCAGCAACAAATTTCAATATTTCAGAAGTATGAAATTTCAGTAAGTTTTGAACATTGGAAAACAATTCTTTTTGATAACTTCTTCCATTATTTATAATTATAATATAAAATTGACTCTTAGTTACTGATTGACAGTCAAGTAGGCATCGTAATCGACTATTTTATCCACTAATCACCATTAATTTCGGAGACAAAGAATCCGGTTAAGGTTTACCGATTGTAAATTCATAGATAACATCTACAAAATCGACTGAAATTAAATTGTCCTGATTGGTATTGAATTTTCATAGGGTTTAGGCCAAGCTAAATGTAGGTTAAATAAGATCAATAAGCACAGAAATTGGGGCATCAACATTTATATAAAAATTATTGTTACTTAAAACGTCTTGATATTCTTATAGTATCATAATAAATTAAAGAGAGTGCCATGGTAATCTTCTTTTGTAACTTATGCTTTGAACCTTTAAATCGATCATAGCAGGCACTTGCCTGCCCCGCTTATAGGAGGGCCACGAAATGATTGGTGGGATGGGGCATCCTTCTAGAACCTCTCCACACCCTTTGAAAGGTTTTATGGTGATTAGCCCCCGAATTACGCCATCTTTGAGTCATGCCCAAGTGGTCGAAGTACTTAGTTGCATTTTTTGCTCTGCTGTCGCTGATCTCCATTGCTTGTCTGCAACCGGTCGACCGGACACCCTATCAAGAGGAGGCCTATTATCTAACGATGATGGAACGGATCGATTCGTTGTATCAGGATCGGCTAGTCCCCAGAGATTCGGATACTTTACTCATCGGCTGGTCCAAGGTAAACATCACTCCTTCGAAAACGACTCCTATGGCAGGTTATGGTGGCCGGGAACCCATGGAATTTGAAACGGTCCGTGATTCGATCTACATCCGGACTGTGGTTTTTGATGACGGCAACAGACGCTCAGCTTACGTTTCAGCTGACTTGCTGATCATGCCACCTGAAGTGACTGAACACCTGAGACAGATGCTGCCCAAGTTGGGCTGGGACCTGCAACAAGTATTTCTCACAGCGACCCACAGTCACTCCAGTATCGGGGGCTGGTCCCCAGGTTTGGTAGGCGAACTCTTTGCCGGGGAATATGATCCTGAATTACCAAAAAGCCTGGCTGAAAAAGTCCTGACGAGTATTCGGAAGGCAGAGGAAAATCTAGATGCGGGATATGTTTCATATAATGAGTTACAAGCACCGGAGCTGGTGAAAAACAGATTAGTCAAAAAGGAAGGTGTGATCGATCCGAATTTTAAGATCATCGGATTGTTATCGGGCGATAGAACCGCCTACCTAACCTCCTATTCGGCGCATGCAACTTGCCTCAGTAGACACACCCATGAACTTTCAGGAGATTTTCCCTCACACCTGGTCGCAAACCTTGAAAAAAACGATGCCATAGATTTTGCATTGTATACAGCTGGCCCGGTTGGTAGCATGGGTCCACGTACGATTGAAACCTCAGATGAATACGATGAAGTAATCGATTTTGGAGACAAATTGACCGAGTATGTTGACCTACTTGGGCTATTGGGCCCATCGTATGTAGCCGACGTTAGTCTGGATTTTTGGCGGGTTCCACTGGAAATTAGGACACCTATGGCAAAAATTTCAAGAAATATTGCCTTTAGACCGTGGCTTTTCCGCATTTTCTTTGGAGAATACCCCATAGAGGTGTCATTTTTACAATTCGGTAATACAATTTTTATCGGCCTGCCTGGAGACTTCTCCGGAGAACTAGCATTACCACTATATGAATCAGCGAGAGAGAAAGGCCTAAATCTTGTCATTAATTCATTCAATGGCGGATATATCGGCTATATTATTAAGGACCAGTGGTATGATCTGAGCAAGTACGAAGCAAGGACCATGAGTTGGTATGGACCTGACAATGGAGCTTACATTTCTAACGTAATCGAAAAGATTATTGAAAAGATTACCATAGAAGAGTAGACTATTTAAACCATGATGACAATCAAGCGGCCTACCTTCGTGATCAACGAAGGAATAGCGAGGGCCAACATTAGAAGAATGGCGGAGAAAGCTAATGCCAGTGGCACTATTTTCCGACCACATTTCAAAACGCACCAATCCAAAGATGTGGGGGATTGGTTCCGACAGGAGGGAGTGACAAAAATAACGGTTTCATCCGTTTCGATGGCACAATATTTTGCGTCCCACGGCTGGGATGACATCACCATCGCTTTTCCTTACAATCCCCTGGAAATCGATGAGATAAATGAGCTGGCTTCAAAAATCAAATTGAACGTTCAAATCGAATCGCGAGAAGCATTGGATCACTTACTGGTGACTGCTAAGTCACCACTGGGGTACTTCATCAAAATTGATTTGGGAACGCGCCGCACAGGTCTTTTGCACAATCAGAGCGACATCATTCAGGACCTGATCAATCGGCAAACGGATAAAGTTGCTTTCAGAGGGCTGCTGTCACACGCTGGCCATTCCTATAATGCACGTTCTCCCCGAAAGATCCTGGAGATGCATGAAGACAGCATGAAAGTGATCAAGCTGATCCAAAGCAAGCTCGATCAGGAAGTATTTATTTCATATGGAGATACCCCTTCCTGCAGTGCTCTGGAATCCTTTGATGGCATCGACGAGATCCGAGCTGGCAATTTCGTGTTTTATGACATCCAACAAACGAACATTGGATCGTGTACCATGGAAGACATTGCCGTAGCGGTATTCTGCCCCGTAGTGGCGGTTCATCACAACCGTGACGAAGCGGTGATCTACGGAGGTGCGATCCACATGTCAAAAGACCATATCAAGCGTGGCAATGACGATGTGTACTTTGGGGAAGTTGTGACCTTAACTCCTTCTGGCTGGCAATATCAAGGAGATGCCATTCTAGACCGTGTTTCTCAGGAGCATGGCATCATCAAAGGTTCAGAACGGTTCTTCAGAAATCTGAAAGTAGGAGATGTGGTAGGAATCTTGCCTGCGCATTCGTGTTTAACTGCTAACTTGGCGTCCGTTTACTACAATTTGTCTGGTGAGCGATACGAAAAAATGGAAAGCAATTTCTACTGACACCAATCACATGAAAATCTACCTCCTGTCCATCCTGCTCCTCTTGTCTTTAGTCACAAAATCCCAGGAGCAGGATTCACTGGACATCATGATCGGGCAAATGATCATGGCAGGAGTCAGGGATTTTCAACAGACTGATCTTCGGGAAGAGCTACTTCTTAATCTTGAACAAGGAAAAATTGGCGGAGTAGTTCTTTTCGAAAAAAACGTCCCTAAAACAAACACAAAGCAAGGCTTGATCGCCATGATTGACACCTTGCAGGCGCATGCCAGCATCCCTCTTTTAGTAAGCATTGATGAAGAGGGTGGTATTGTAAACCGACTCAAACCTAAATATGGGTTTGATGATCCGCCTTCTGCACAGCAGCTTGGAGCATGGGACAATACAGACACCACTTATTTCTATGCCCAACGCATCGCGGATAATCTGAAAAGCTTAGGGATCAACCTTAATTATGCTCCAGTCGTAGACCTGAACGTCAATCCAAAAAACCCAATCATCGGGGGCATTGGGAGAAGTTTCTCGGCAGACTATCTGGAAGTGGTCGAACATGCAGCAGTTTATATCCAGGCACATCGAGATGCCAATGTTGGCACCGCCCTGAAGCACTTTCCCGGACATGGCAGTTCGGCCAAAGACACACACAAAGGCATTGCCGATGTATCGAAGACCTTTGTGATCGAGGAACTCTATCCTTACAAAATGCTGATTGACTCGGGTAAAGTAGATGCCGTGATGACCTCTCATGTGATGAATCGCATATTGGCGGACTCCTTACCCGGGACTTTGTCAAAAAGAGTTGTTGACGGTGTTCTACGAGGCTTTTTAGGGTATGATGGTGTCGTTTTCTCCGATGACATGCAGATGAAAGCCATTACCAATCATTATGGATTGGAAACTTCCGTGAAACTTTCCATTCTGGCTGGAGTAGATATCCTGGTATATGCCAATCACGTATTAGAAAAGGATGTGATTCCCGTCAACAAGCTATTCAACCTCATGAAACAACTGGTGAATTCTGGTGAGATCCCTGAAGAACGGATCAGGGAGTCTTACAAAAGAATCATGGACTTTAAGGTGCAATTGGGGTTGTTGGAGGTTAGGAGGTCTTATGAGCCTAGGAAGTGATTCATATCAATACTTTTGAATCAAAAGAAACAACCAATTTTCGGACTAGTATCACCGTGTTTTCTTAAGTTAAGCATCATTCCTGCCGTTCCCGGATGGGACTTTGTTCAGGAATCTCAAACTTTGATTCTGCTATTTGATCTTGAGATTCCGGCATTCGCCGGTGGCCGATGGTCCGCCGCTGCGGTGCCATCGGATTGACGAATAATTTTTTAATGGCTTAACTTAAGAGAATTGTCGTCTCTTGGAGTTGTCGATCACTCTCCCTGTCATTAGTATGATATCCTCCTCTAAATAAACTTCTCCCTGTACTGCAGATTGTACATCCCATAGAGCAATGATAGAGCCGTACCGATGGAAAGGTAGATCCTGTTTTTGTAGATCACACTCAGCCAAATAAACTCACTCATATTTCTTGGCTCGGAGAAAGGATTCAGGAATAGGTTATATGCACTATACTCTAAAGGCTCTGCGAAAATGAAAAAGATGAAACTCACGATCACTAATGTGATCGCGGTACCGTTTCCGTTTTTAATTTTCGTAGACAACATGAAACCAACAGCTCCCAGAAAGGTGACTGGGAATAGTACCTGACCTACCATTGGCATGATATTGAATCGGTACAGCGTGACATAGGCAACGATTCCCAGCACGATCAAAATGGCAAAAGCAACAAGAATGGTCAGAACAAATCGGACGAGCCAAACCTTGTATCGGTAATTCGGAATGCCGAAGATGGTTTCGATCATTTTGGAATCATCATCATTTTGCAGGCCGTAAGCAAGCGGATAAAAGATCAACAAGAGCCCTGGAAAAACCAGGAATCCAAATATGACTGCTTCATTGAAATTTGGATCTTCAAAAATGGTGATCGTGATGATGAAAGCGAAAAAAGCAAAAGCCGCCAATACGAAGTAAATGAACTTATTCGCGAAGATCACCTTGATGTTATATCTGACTAGCCTAAGCAGTAGCGTGAGCGAGCTCTTCATTTTCGTTTCTGTTTTTGTTCTTCATTAACCACAAGTACGAGTCTTCCAGATTGGCACGAACCTGATACGCGTTTTCTACTGGCTTCTCTTTTGCGAGGCACTTGATCTTTATGTTTTCACCATCGCGCATGTGATGTACGATGAGATGATCTTCCTTGATTTCCTCAAATTCCTCTGGCGAAACAGAAAATTCCCACACATTATCCTTGGCCAGTTCTGCCATGGTCGTAGGACTTCCGATGTACTCAATGTTCCCTTTGATCAATACCGCCAGGTGGTTACAGGAGCTAGCGATATCCTCAATGATGTGGGTAGAGAAAATCACAATTCGCTCCCGACTCAATTCCACCAGTAAGTTTCTGAATCGGATACGTTCCAGTGGGTCCAGACCGGCAGTCGGCTCATCCACCACCAGGATTTTCGGCAGGTGCAACAAGATCTGAGCGATCCCGATCCGCTGCTTCATTCCTCCGGAAAAGGAACCTATCTTTTTGTCCTGATGATCCTGCATGTGCACCGCCTTTAGTACGTACTGCACGCGTTCTTCCCGAGCCTTTTTGTTGGTGATCTTTCGGAGGATGGCCTGATAGTCCAGAAACTGGTATGGCGTCATGTTTTCATAGGTACCAAAAGCCTGCGGCAAGTAGCCGATCAATCCTTGTAGCTCTTCCCTGCGTAGGTTCGTATCATGGCCATTGATCCAGATCTTACCGTAACTCTGATCCATGATACCACAAAGGATTCGCATAAGCGTGGTTTTACCTGCGCCATTCGGACCCAGCAATCCAAACATGCCCTGCTCGATTTTCAGGCTTACGCCGGAGAGTGCTTTGAAAGGCTCTTTCTTTTTACCTATGACAGGAATGGAGAGAATGAATTTGAAATAGAGTCTCCTGATCTTCTTCAGCCTTCCTTTCATATTGTCAAGATCCACCGGCCTTGCTTCCAGTCTTCTGGCCGTGCTCACCAGGAACAATCCGATGAACCATAGGATAATCAGCACCAAACCCAGTGCCTTCACTTGGATATCAGCGTATAAATAACTCGCACTTACAACAGGGAATCCCCAAAGCACCACGGTATGGATGATAGAAGCGAGCCTTCTTCGCTTTTTCATCAAATAAGTCACCTGATTTATGATCGAAATGATGAGCACATGCAAAGCAATCATGAAACACAGCTGCCAAAAGGCTTTGTCCAGGTAGAAGTAGATGAAGTATACCAGGAAGCTGATCAACGCAAGTTGCCAGATCAGATTTTGCAGGATTGATCGCACCGAAATTGGTTCTTCATCCCGCGCTTCATAAAGGCTCTTGTTCCCTCTCCACTCCCTCAACCATCGCTTATCTCGGCCATAGACTTTCGTCAAATTTTGGATCGTGATATGCATCGCTTCATCAGATGCAACCATCTTGGCATTGGCCTGGCGCAATGAGGTCATCACAAAGTGCGTAGTTCCTGGAATCAGAATAATAGCCGCCAGGAACCATATCATTTGCCACATGAATCCTTCAATTTCCAGGTAAACCAGGGTGCAAACCGCAATCATAGCTACGATTTGAAAGACCCTCAAATACGGGTTCAAGTTCCTAAACCACTTCAAAACACTCTCTAACCCGGCACTCATGGTTGGGATATAGATAAGTGTGAGCAGCGTGCTCAATGCTAAACCTCCCATCACCGTCACGGCAAATGGCTGACCAATACTGGTTACGTATTCTGCTTCTCCCAAAGCCAGAGGAAGCATCGCCACGATCGTAGTAATGGAAGAGATTAGAATAGGTCGAATTCTGGAGATGCCACTGATCATCAGCGACCGGTATTTTGTAAATCCTCTTCTGCGCAAAATCCTGGAGTAATCAATCAAAATGATGCCATTATTCACTACCACACCCAGTAGGATCAGGAAGCCAATCAAGGTATTCGCGTTCATCAGGGAATTGCCTGTCAAAGTCAACGCCAGGAATGCCCCGATCGCCGAAAGTGGAATAGAAAACATAATCACCACAGGCAGGTACAATGACTCGAAAATGGCCGCGAGGATCATGAAGATGATCACTACCGCCGCGAAAATGAGGAAGTAGAATTCATCAAATAGCGGCTCTTCGTGAATTACGTCTATCACTATTCCGGATGGGACATTAATCCCTGCCACAAGTTGATCAATTTCAATTCTAGAGGCTTCCAGCAGCGATTCGGAACCGATCACATCCTCAATGAATTGGTAGGTGATTTCAATTTGTTTTTCCTGGTTGAGACGGTTGATGCTACTCTCCCCTGAAGAGTAAATCACAGAGGAAAAATCTTCCATCTCATGGGTAGCTCCGGCAGCATTCTCCACTGGTAGCGCCCGGAGATCCTTCATCTCTTTCGCGCGTTGCGTTTCCTGATTGTTGGTTTTGATGGTGATTTCAAATTCCTCATTGCCGCTGAAGAAAGAGGACCCGGATGCGAAGGAGGGTTGAAAGTCGTTGAGACCTGACATCACGTTTTCCTGCGTCACGCCATACTCACTCATGCGCAGCTGATCAAAAATGATGTGTGCTTCAGGACGTTCCGGGCTCAGATTCACGTAACTCGATTCGATGGATTGTAATCCACTGATGAAGGAGTTAAGATCGTTGGCGATGGTTTGCATCAATTCAAAGTCCTGACCTTTCAGAATGATCTGTTCCGTTTGCGTACCCAGCCCCAGCATCTTTTCGAACGTATTCGAGTTAGAAGGTCCGCGTGCCTGACCTCTGCTACTGGCCTGCTGTTGTTGATCCATGGTGATTTCCAGGTCCTCATAGCCATCGGCAATGTTGCTGAGCATGCTTTTCACTTCTCCGACTGAGATGGAATCCAATTGGTCAAAACCCTCCACGAGTTGGACCGTGAGCACCGACTCTCCTTCTGAAATTTGACTGATAAGATTCCCTACTACTGGGATTTCCAGCACATCTTTTTCAATCTGTTGCACTTTGGTGTCCGTAGCGGCAAGGGTCGACCCTTCAGGCATGGTCACGAACAAGTTCATCTCGTCAGTCTCCACTTCATTGAGGCTGGCAACACTGACTAAAAAGCTCAATCCGATGGTGAGAAAAAACAACACCAACCCACCGATGATGGTGGCTGCCGGCTTTCGGAAACAAGCTTTCAATACCACCAGGTACATTTGGATGATGCGCTGCCGAACCGATGCATTTTTGATCAATGGAGCATCGGCTTTCTTATCGTTCTTGATCGTGGCATGGGCAAGCATAGGTATGAGTACCAATGCGACTACTAGTGAGACCAGCAATGTCGATATGATTGAAACGCCAATGTGTGAACCGATCAGCGTCACCAAAAAATTGGACGAGAAGATAAAAGGCAGAAACACAGTCACGGTGGTGAGTGTCGCCGCGATCACAGACCTCATCACTTCCTTAGTTCCGTCCACTACCGCATCCTCAGCTGGCTTCTTGCTCACTACATGTCGATAGATGTTTTCAATCACTACCACACTATTGTCCAACAGCATCCCAATGGCCAGGGACATCCCGATCAGGGTGAGGCTATTGACAGTGATGTCGTAGGCATAGAAAAAGTTGAAGGCGGTGAAAACAGAGATAGGGATCGCCAACGCAATGCTCAGGATGAACTTGATCCGTCGCAGGAAAATCCAAAGAACAAATATCGCCAGCAATCCACCCAGCAATGCCAAATTCTGGATCTGATCAATGTTCTTGACCATGATTTCAGCGGTGTTGCTTTGTACCACAATTTCAGCTCCCATTGGCTCAAGATCCTTGTTGATCTCATCAATGGTCGCCAGGGTGTTTTCAGAAACCTCGATCAGGTTGGCTTGTGAAGCTTTTGAGACGCGAATAGAAATGGCATCCTTTCCATTTACCCGACTCAACGTCGTTTGCTCTTTCACGCCGAAGAAGACATCCGCTACATCACTTAGCAGCAGTGGTCCTCTTTCTGAAACAACCAGACTCTGAATGTTTTTGATGTTCTTGAGATCAGCCGATACATTCACAAAAACATTCTGACCTTCAGTACGGACCTGCCCGACAAATTCACTCTTGTTGGAATTTTGAGCGAGTACATTATTGATCGTATTAGGAGTGATACCATTTGCTTCGCAGATCGCATCATTCATGATGATTTCTACCGTCTTTTGACGGCCGCCGAATACTTCAACTCCTCCTACGCCTTCCACATTGGTCAATCGATCGGTGATGTATTGATCGGTGACGTTTCTGACCCGGTCTACTCCCCCCGATCCAAGCACCTGAAGCTCCATGAAAGCGTTGGTGAATTGCTCCGTATCGATTTTCACGATATTGACGAAGAACTCTGGACCAAGATCTGCTTTGATGGCATTGACTTTTTGTTCCAGCTTGAGATAGGAGTACTTGATATTGGTGCCTTGAACAAAGGAGATGAAAATCATCCCTTGCCGGCTATCTGCCGATGCATTGATTTCCTCAATTCCCTCTAACGAGCTGATCGCTCCCTCCAAGGGTATGATGGCCTGTCTTTCCATGTATTTGGGGTCCACCTCATTACTGGAGCCCACCTGAACAATCAGAATAGGAAATTCAACATTGGGAAACAGCTCGACAGGTAGCTTATTGTAGGAAATGTAGCCCATCACTGAAAACCCAATGAAGAGCATCGATACCAGAACTTTCCTGCGAATGATCGTATGGAGTATGCCTGTCTTACCCATTGCTTCTGGAAGTCAGGTTCTTAATTCTGGTCATCAACTTTTCGATGCTCTCGTAAAAGCACGGGATCACGATCAGTGTCAGCAAAGTAGATGTCACCAATCCGCCAATGACGGCAATGGCCATCGGAGCCCTTAATGCAGCGCTTTCCCCAAAACCAAACGTCAGTGGTAGCAAGGCCAAAATGGTCGTGAGACTCGTCATGATGATGGGCCTGAACCGTTTTTGTCCTGCATCTAAAATGGCCGTTCTCAAATCAAATCCCGCCTGTTTGTTTTTGTTGATGCTATCCACCAAAATGATCGAATCATTTACCGCAATTCCAGTCAGCATAATGATCCCAATAAAGGCCATCATGTTGAGTGGCATTCCAAGGAAAAAGAAGGCGAGCAATGCACCTACTCCTGCCAATGGAATTGTCAAGAGAATCGTGAATGGATGCAGTAACGACTCAAACTGTGAAGCAAGTACCATGTAAACTAGTAGCACAGAAAGGATAAGCGAGAATGTCA
Organism: Cytophagales bacterium; assembly: GCA_033344775.1. NCBI lineage: Bacteria > Pseudomonadati > Bacteroidota > Cytophagia > Cytophagales > Cytophagales bacterium. The sequence goes on from JAWPMT010000005.1 coordinate 2,605,660, forward strand.
GGTTCTTCATCGACTCTTTGCGTTTCAATTCCTGACCTACCACATCGATTTTATATTGCGGCGGTAGCGAAAGTTGCGAAAATCGTGATTGAATACCATTGACAATCTTGTCATATGCCAGATCCTGGTTCACCCTCGCACTCACCGAAACAAATCGAGTTTGGTTTTTCCTGAAAATCGAGCTGGAAGCATATTCGGTGGTGATATTGGCAATTTCTCCCAACCTCAATTCCTGCTGTGCCCCTTTGATTTTCATATTTTCCAACTCAGAAAGGCTGATCTTTGGAATCTTGATTTCAATGTCCTGCATCTCTCCTCCTCGCTCAATGGTACCGGCGTTCTTGCCTTTCAGCTGATCTTTGATCTGACCAATCACCTCTTCGATGGAGAGGTTGAACAGACCAGCTCGGTATTTGTCTACGTCGACTTGCACTTGAGGTACGCCTTTTTCCATGTTGGAAAGCGGTTCATAGATGTTGTTGTCACCATTCATGATCAGGACTACTGAGTCAGAAAGTGGTCGAAGCGTTTTCAGGTCGGACCCAGTAATGTCAATTACAAGAGGCATTTCCTCCTCACCAAGTACTGAGTTGAGTGCACTTTCGTCATTAGAAAATGAAGCCTCCAGATTGGGAATGTTCTCGAAATAGCCAGAAAGCACTTCAGTAATTTGAGCTATAGGCAATTCGCTTACCTGGCTGAAAATGAGTTTCAGGCTTGCCTTGTTTTCCTCGTACAGGTTTTCATTTTCGATCCCAGATTGGCTTTTCTCCGGGCCAATGTGACTATAAATTTTATCAAGGTTACCCTCAAAAATCTGGAACAATTGCTTTTCAATTTGAGCCACCGTACTTGACGTTCTTTCTAGCGGAGTGCCCTCATTTAACCTCAGGTCTACCGAAATAGCACGGGTATCAGCTTTAGGCATATATTCACTGCCGATCAACGAAATCAATTGGTAAGAACCAATGACCAGCACAAAAGAGATGGCAATGAAGGCCAATCGATACTTCAGGACTTTGTCCAGGAAATTTCGATAGCCCTGGAATTTGATGGATTTTTCTTCCTTGACCGCTTTGGCTTTTTTGAAGACCCGAGCGAACAACATGGGGATTACCAGTATCGCAATCACCAGGGAAGAGACCAATGAAAAGGCCACGGTCAATGCCTGATCTTTGAAGAGTTCACCTGATGGACCTTGCAGGTACACGATCGGCAAGAACACGATGATTGTCGTCAATGTAGAAGCGGTAATTGCTCCACTCACTTCACTTGTCCCTTTGATGGCCGCATCAATCACGCTGAGACCTTCTTCCCTTTTTCTAAAAATGCTTTCGACCACTACAATGGCATTGTCGACTAACATTCCTGCGCCTAGTGCCAGCCCTCCGAGGGTCATCACATTCAGGGTTAGTCCATTGAAGTACATAAGATTGAAAGTAGCAACGATGGAAATAGGGATCGCTACACTGATAATGGCGGTAACACCAACTCTCCGGAGGAAAACGAAAAGAATGACCATTGCGAAAAGGGCGCCATAAAGCCCGGATTCCTTCACTTCATCAATGGCCTGCTGGATGAAGCTCCCTTGATTCTGAATGATCACAAACTCATATCCGGGAACGGTTTTCTTCAGGTCTTGTAGCACCTCTTCCAGTTCTGTTACTGCATTGACGGTGTTGTATTTCGTTTCCTTGTAAATGGAGAGACCAAGGCTTCTTTGTTGATTGACCCGGACGATGCTGCTGGCTTCTTTGTCCATCACTTTCACCGTGGCAACTTCTCTTAAAAGCACTGGTACTTGATCTGAAGTGGGAGTTTGAATCGATGCATCGGTATTTTCTCCTTCAGCTGGAATGGGTTGACCTCCTTGACGTGTGGTGTACCCTACAACCAGGTCTTCCAGGTCTTCTGGTGTGTTCAGTATCCCAAGTCCTTTGATCACATACTTTCGTCCCAATTCCTCAATGAAGCCCCCAGAAACATTCCGGTTGTAATTCTGAATTTTCAAAACAAGCTCATCCACAGAAAGCCCGAATGATGCCAACAGCAATGGGTCAGTTTCGAGGACCACTTCTTTTTCCTGCTCTCCTGCAAGTCTCACTTCCGCGATTCCTGGGAGCCGGATCAGTTCATTTCGGAAATTGGTTTCTGCTATTTTGCGCAGGGCATCAAAATCATTGTTCGTGGGATGGTAAATCCCCATGATCATGATCGGGGTAGCATTGGGATCGAACTGCGAAATAGCAAACTCTTCAATCTCCTCGTTGGAAGAGAAGTTGGAAAGCGCCTTTTGCAGATCAAGGAACGCCTCATCCATGTCCTTGCCCCAGTCGTACCTTACGGTCACTCGACCATATCCTGTTTGACAAACGGAGCTGACTTCTACGGCTCCATTCTGCCGGATCGCTATGGACTCAATGTCTTCTATGAATTGTTTTTCTACCTCAGATGGTGGTCTTATCCCAACCTTCATCTCTACAAAAAGTGTAGGATTCTTCAGATCAGGGAACAACTCAATTCCCAGCTTGCTGAATGAGATGGACCCGAGGAGAATAATGGCTAACACCATCATCAGGATGGAAATGGGGTAGTTAACCGCCAGCGAAACAACTTTCTTCACGATAGATGCATTTTGCGTTCAAAATTTGTGATGTGTGCTGCGTCTGTATTTAGACTATTTGATCACACTCACTTTCGAATTGTCTCTCAGTGTTTCATATCCCGAAATCACCAAGCGGTCGTTCACTTTTAGTCCGTCGAGGACCTCAATCACATTCTGGTTTTCCAATCCGGTTTTGATCGTCTTTTCACTGGCGATCCCATTTTCGACAATGTAGACGACCTTGCCATTTTGCCGGGAAATGATAGTTTCTTTAGGAATCACCAGCGTATTGTCTCGCTGCTCCGCCAGAATGGCCGCCTTCACGAACATACCTGGTCGAAGCATCAATTCCTCATTTTTGATTTCCAGCATGCTCTGAAAGGTTCGGGTATCGGGATTGATCACTGGTGAAATTTGACTAATAAAACCAGCCAATGTGTCCTTATCCAGGTTGTAGTTGGTGATGTGTACCACCTGACCTTTCCTTACCTCTAACAAATACTTCTCTGGTAGTTTGATGTCCAACAGTAATCGGTCGAACTTCATGATCTTGAATAAGTCTACTCCTTGCTCAATTTTCACTCCACCGGTATAGTAAGGCAGCTCTACGATGGTCCCATCGAATGGTGCTTTTACTGACATTTTCTCCTTTTGGATCAACGCATTTTCGTAAGAGTACTTGGCATTGACATACTCCACAGACGCATTCTTCAATTCTGTAAGTGTCACCCCTCCTTTCTCATGAAGCGATTGTTGCTTTTTGAGGTTATTATCAGCAAGTTCTAGATTCAGCTTTTTACCTTCCAGTTGGAGACCGTTTTCAAATTCAGCATCTTCCAAGGTGATGAGAATCTGCCCAGATTTCACAAAGTCTCCCAAGGCAAATGACTTCCCGGTCTGCGGATTAGTTTGCAATCGATAGCTCCCGGAGAGTTGAGATTTTTCAACACCTTCTTTCGAGGAATAGACCGTTCCAGTCGTCTCAATAAAGTTGGAAATAGATTGTACCTTCAGAGCAACCACGGATACGGGAATCTTGATCTCAGTATCAATCGATGACTCTTCATTGTCGCAGCTCGCGAGCACGCCGATCAGACAGACTAGGGCCAGGAGTTTGGAGTATGTGTTCAAGTTATTCATGATGGTCGCTACTAAAAGGTTTGTGGTACAACAGGTTGATTGGTTTCGAAATCGAAAAGTGATTGAATCTTCAGGTTGAGCAATTCAATTTTGTAGTTGATCAACGCACTGGCAAGCTCACTTTTCTTATCAGATAGCTGGTTCTGAAATTGATTCAGGTCCATACTGGTGAGATCACCATTTCTGTATCGTTCCAGATTGATTTCATAGGTTAACTCCGCATTTTTGACATTTTGCTGAGCAATCTCAATCTGAGTTTCAAGGTTTTGCAAGTTTCGATAGACTTTTCTGATATTGATTACGATGGTATTCTTTTCGTTCTCAAGGTCAATTTTGGTGATCTCCATATTGGCATTCGCAGCTGCCAGGCGGGCTTTTTTCTCGCCCCAGTCCCAAAGCGGAATATTGAAGGAAACTGCTACCCTGGGGTTGGTTGTAGGAGATTCGTAAACGCCTGGCACATTCGTGTTATCCCCGAAGATCCCCATCGATAGGGAGATCGACCCCTTGAATTCATTCAATGCATTGGTCCGCACCAGTTCAAATTGAGACCGTTCGATATCAATAGACCGTTGGCGCAATTCCATGCGATGCTCCAAACCGTATTGGATGGCTTTGTTGAGATCCACTTGCTGGGTAATAAAATTGATGTCTACCTGCACTTCAATCTCTTCGGTAAGATCAATACCCAGCAACAACTTGAAATCATCCGCTGCATTATCCAGAGTCACCTGCTGATTTTGAAGCGTTGAACGGGAGGAAGCAAGGTTGAGCTGTGCTTGATACAGTTCTTCTTCTGCGAGAAGGTCAGCTTCTACTTTATTCTTGGTAATGTCAAAACTGACCTGCTGGTTCTCATATTCATCTTGCGCAATCTGTAGGTTATTTTGGGCCTGATAAAACGTATAGAAAGACTGGGTTACATTACGCTCCAACGTCAGCAATTGCATGGCATTACTTAGCTGTGCATTTTCCAGGTTCAACTCCAATTCTTTGAGCTGAAGCTTGTTTCTGTTGTAGGTGAAAATGGGCTGATCGAACTGAAGGAAAAGGTTGTTACTGTAGGTTTTCAATCGCACATCCTGTGCCTCACTAAAGTTGTCACGATAGCCAAACCGGTTGTTCAGTGAAATTCGTCCATCCGTCTGGGTAATGGGCTTAGAGATGGACAGGTTCGCAAATGAATTGTAGTCCTCATTGGTGTTCCACACGGAAAAGAACTCATTGAAAACCCGACTCCTGTTAAAGTCGAATGGAGTAACATCCAAGGCAAATCTCGACTTCATACTGGCGCGTTGCGCATCGAGGCTCTTGCGATTACTCAGTAGGTTCAACATGGACTTCTTGATGTCCGGACTGCTCGTTTTGGCAATGGTGATGGACTCCTCCAGCGTGAGCGTTTTTTGAGCCACTCCCGACTGCCAGGCAAAGAACGCAGCAAGTGCAAACGCAAGACTTAAGATCCTCTTGCTACTAATTTTCGAATGTCGATTCATGCTTCTCTCCAATTACAATATCATTTCAATTACTGCTTGACCCATTTGATGGCATCCGCATAGACGGACCTTAGGTCACATTCGTCGGTTAGCACCACACTGCCGCCTTCTTTCGTGAAGTAGTACGATCCCAGGTAGTTCCAGCCGTTTTCAGCATTGGTTACATTAAAGTCAATTTTGTCTTCCCCATCGCCATGATTGATGGTGTAGTGGTAAGTAAAGGTCCGGCCTTCGTTTGTGTTGCCGTTGTATTGATTTTGGTTCTTTCCGATCATGTAAGTGTACAGATCGTAAAATCCCTCTTCCTTCAATTCTGGAGACCATTCGCAGGTTTTGTCCCCTTTGCCCGCACGGGTGAAATGGGCGGATCGGACATGCTGCCCGTGAAAACTCGAACCTGTGGTCGCTAACCACTTTGAATAGGAGCGATTCCAAATGCCAAAGTACTTTTGATCAGAAGGGTTTCTCTCATCCAGATAGGCTTTCAAATACGTATCTTTTATTGGACTGAAGGTCGAAAACCCGGTATCTTCATTGTCTACGATCACTTCATACAATGCATCATCGCTTGATGAATCGATGACTCGCTCTCCTTCAAATGGGCGCGCTTTTTCCCTGGTCTCTAGTTTGCCAGGAAAGATGTAAACAATCGAAGGAATGTTCTTGGATACGAGTGTATTCACTGTGTACTCGCTCGGAGGATTATCTAAAATAAATCCATATTGTTTTGTTTGTCCGGCTTTGATCAGGGATAGATAACCAGGTTCATCGGAGGCTACTTCTTCGTTTCTTTCACGGAAAAACCCCCAGCCGGTAGTTTCATTTGCTGAGGTGAAGTTCACTTTAATCACCCCATCATTTGAGCCAGTGTTCTTCACATCGAATTTCACCTGATACCGCTTTCTGTCCCCGTCTAACAATTCGTACTCCTCATTATTACTGATCTGAAAGGAAGGTTGATCTGTGTCAAAATACACCTGCCTAATGATTGGGTCCAGGTCAAGGTTGAATGCTTCTAAAAGGGCTTCTCTAAAATCTTCATAGGTAGTGACCTGATGACTGTGAGACTGTATCCAGTTGATTAAAAATGCTTTGAAAATCTCCTCCCCAATAAGCTGACCCAGATAAGCAAACAAATACTCACTCTTCAACGTGACCGATTTCTGGATCTGATTGAATTCAATTTCTTGCGTCAACATCTCCATGATGTTGGTCTCGCGCATCAGTTGGTTGCACTCCTCGGTGAATGAAATGCCTTTTATGTTTCTGGAGTAGTCATTTCTGGTAGAAGTCTCTTCCGTACTTAAGTAGGCCGCAATGCCTTGATTCAGGAGTATCCATTCGTCGCTCACTACCCCGGAATTGAATGCATAGAAATTGGAATAGATGGAAAGGTTTTCTTCATCAGCATTTCTGCCATCAAAAAACCACCGGTCGGATAGCTGTCTGGTCAACACTTTCTTGATGACCGTATTGAACACACTCGCCTGTTTCTCTTTGTCTTCCATGACCTTGTTTTGTTCCTTGGCCTGCCGGTCCATGTTGGTGAATTGACGACTGAAATCTAAATCCCTTAGGTCTCCTCCCTTTTCCGGGACCATGATCATTTCTGGTTGCGTTCTGGCCTGACCGCTCTGATAGATTTTGTCGTAGGCAAAGAATTGGCTAGGCACCTCCACCAGCTGTAGCCGATTGAAAGGATAAGCAATTTTCTGATCATGTTCGTAAGTATTGACCAGATCAGTGATCAATACACCCAGGGTATCACCAAGCTCTTCGAAATAAGTGGTGAAGTAGTCATGCCCGGGATAGTGGTAAATCGAATACTCCACACTATCTACAGTGATTGCCTTCTTCTCGTAGTTGCCAATTGCCAAAGAAAGTTGTGGCAGTGGATATTCGGGACGAAATGTATACTTGTTATCAGCAATTGACTCCATTTTGCCTTGAGAAACGGGCATGGATCCGCTAGCTACTTCCACATCAAGTCGGAAATCAATGAAATTGGAACGCTCCCTGATCGGAGACTTTTTGCTATAGCCAATCTGCGTGTCAGGATACCAAAGCAAGTCATTAGTCAGCAGCAAATAGTCAGGCTGAAGGAACGCGTATTCCTTCTCCAATGCATAGATAAAAGAGTAATCTACTTCTTCGTATCGCTTCTGGTCTACTTCAAGGTGGGCAACCTCTTGATTGATTTTACCCCGATAAGTGATACTTACCTGCACTTCTTGGTTGGCTTGAATTCCTGACTTAACCGATAATACCTGTCCGTCTTTTTCAAATGACACAGGGCTTTCATCGACCCTCACTTCCGATACGACCAACGCAGGATTTAGGGTGAAATAGATGCTATCTAATGACACTGGGCTATTGTTCTTGATCGAAAGTTTTGCCATCACATCGATCTCGTCGGCAACATGTTTCAATTGGATGTGATTGGCCAGGATATCCACATTAGGCACATCCGTCCAGGCATCATTGATGGCGATCATTTCCTGCCGCTGTTTCTCAATTCCCTGCTGTTTGTTCCATAGAGAGCTAAACATGAATCCAGCAAGTGCTGCTACCATGACAGCCAATAACCCGGAAGTATACCTGGCACTTTTCTTACTAGGCAGTCGGTCAATGAAAAATGCTGTTGCAAGCAGGAAGGCAATTCCGGCCACCACATACATGCCCCGTTGCATTAAAATCTCCCAAAGGCTGGTAAACCCAACCATATCTGAAGCCTGCAGGGTCACCCGAAATGCCATGTAGTCGAAGATGTTGTAGTACTTCTGATGGAAGTAGATCAGGATCACCCCAGAAACACCCAAAAGCAGTACAATTGTGATCGGTTGATTTCGTATGATGGTGACCAGGAAGAAAGAAAGCCCTGTAGCAAATACGATCGTAGGCAGGCTCATCAACATAGGATATACCACATAGGCCATCGGATTGAAGGTCATCTTTGGATTGGTGATGTTGATGATGAAGATGATCACCATGAAGGCTACATGTAACCAAAAGAACAGCTTAAAAACAGAGAATGCTTTTCCCAGGACAAACTCCAGGTTGGAAATTGGGCGTACGTAAAACACCTCGTTGGTGTCTATCTTTTTGTTTTTCAATATGATCCCCGAAGCAAGAAAAATGACCGCCGCTGCAAGTCCGATACTGATGAGAATCATGCTGGCATAAGGTGGTCCCCATGTAGAGCTGATCATGTGTTGCCTGCCATCACTTACTGCCGAATAGGCAGCCATATTGAAGACGAAGGTGAAGAATATGCCGGCGATGGCGAGAATTCGAAAGAACCAGTTTCTCCAGAGAACTTTGGATTCGAACTTGGTGATGGTCAATATGTTGCGTATCGAGATCATACCAAAGAGATTCCTAGTTTGTTTTCCATGAAATACACATAAGCGTGTTCCAGATTGGGCTCAATGTTATATGCCTCTGGATGAGGTTTTTCATCAGCGATAAGCTGCGTTTCCCACTTCCCATCAGTTGGAATGGTCGAGATCACCGGATATTTGGTTTTCAGCATCGCAAACTCCTCATCGTCCAGCATGATTTGCCAGATGTGATTTCTCACGGCATCAATCATCCCTTCAGGAGCACCTGCAAAGGCTACCTGGCCCTGATGTAGCATCGCCATGTTGTGACAGGTACTACTGATGTCTCCTACAATATGCGTGGATAGAATGATTGTTACATCTTTTTGACTCAGGTCCGAGAGGATATTTCTAAAGCGGATTCTTTCTTCAGGATCCAAACCTGTAGTGGGTTCATCAATCACCAATAACCTTGGCTTTCCAATCAAAGCTTGTGCTATGCCTAAACGCCGTTTCATTCCTCCTGAAAGTTTGTTGGCCATCCGCTCACGAACATCCAGCAAGCCCACCTGATCGAGCATTCGGTCCACTTCCTTATGTCGTTCCTTCTTTTTCAGCCGGGTAGATAATCGGGCCGAGTAATCAAGAAATTCCCAGGTCTTGAGTTTGGAGAAAAAAGTAAAGTCCTGTGGCAAATAACCAATCCAGGGGCGGATTTCACTTCTGAACTGGTTGATGTCTTTTCCATCCATCAGAATGGTTCCCCCGGTCGCTTTCTGAATGGTCACCATGATTCGCATCAAACTAGATTTACCGGCACCATTTGGACCAAGCAAACCAAACATACCACTGCCTATTTCCAGGTTGATGTTTCGGATAGCTGCATGTCCATTGGGATAGACTTTGGATAGATCTTTGATTTCGATATTCATCGTTGAGGTAGCATCGAGTTAGTAGTTGGCAACAGACCGTCTAAAGAGAAGAGGCTGATCATAGTGGATTTGTTACACCTGACCGCCAGATTTTTTTAAACCGCGTCTATACTTCGTGAATGTGAACCGAATAACGAAAAAGCAAAATGCCTTTAAGCCACTTCCATGATAACAATCAGCGGGTGGTAAAGAGGTGAGATAAAAGAGGAATGTCGTTAACTCCTCAAGAATCCATTACTGTAATCCTTATCCGATATGCACTTTAATGGGTTGTCCTAACTGCGTGTGTTCATTTTGAGCTAAAAATTCATTTTAAGTTTTTGACCTTTACTGTACTATTATACTAATACAGTACAACGATAGAGCAAATTTTTATAAAAACAAAAAGACATCAACATTTTTTGAGGATTGGTCCGGGCAATCTATACCCAAGAAAGACAGAATCACGATTGAGGAGCTATTTCACTATAATCATGAACTGGGCGAGTATGTAGAATATCGCCCTCGGGTTAAATAGTATTGATTGTACAAGTCAATCAATCCGACGAAGCTGACGCAGTGATTGCAGCTCCCTTTCAAGGGATAATGGAGCTAATCCTATTGCCATTCCTCTGTTATCGAGGTTTGGGTAGTCAAAAATATCTTCGGTAGTTGCGTTTTGGTAAATCCCGTAAAGAAACCTATCTATTCTACCTGAGGCCCTTTGTCTACTGTCGATCATACTTCCTAAAACAGAAGGCGGGGCATGCCCCTTTCTTATTTCTTCCAATAGTATTGGTTTGAAATAAGCCGTATCCGAAAAATGCATAAAGAGTGTATTAACACCCATATGGCTATCGCCTTTAAAATAGGGACCTACTTTTAATTCATTTGGATAACCAATTTCATTTAATATTTCTTTCATCTGATTCTGATTGAAAGTATCCGTTGCCTCCACTTTCTCCCAATCAATTCCGTCTTCATTATTTCTTACTAGCTGATCATTTTGGCATATTTTCTCGAGTTGCTGACGAATATCGTAATGGATGTTGTTTTCATAGACCCTCCGGTGTTCCGGATAATCAGCAACCACCTTTGGCCAAGATTCAAGAGATACAAGTGCTGAAAGAGTTGAGTGGTTTTCAATAGCCTCCAACTCGTAGCCTTTTTCGAACATTTGTCGCACAAAGTCCAGGGCTTCATTGTAGTATCCTGTCTTGATCGCGCAAATAGTAGCGATCCGAAGCTCATAAATGATCGTTTGATCGAGTAGGTCACAAGTTTTAGATAGACCGTTTAGGATCTTAAATGCCCGATCATAATCTTCTAGATGATAGAGTTTCTCAGCTAGATATACACTTTGATAATAGTCTGCGATATAATCACAAGAAACCTCTCGTTTACTGCTGGTGCAGCCATAGAACAGAGTAGCAATCAAAAGGACAAAATGAATCAATCGCATTTATGAAAATTACTCTTAAAAAAAACCATATGAGCAATTTGCGACAGAAAGTCTTTACAACTACATTTCTATTTTAACGCATGAACTTCTTTGGAAAGTGACACGTTAGCATCCGAAAATAAGATGAAATGAAATCCTTTGGTTTATTCGCACTGGTTGCCCTTGTTATTGTTTCCTGTTCTCCGAAAAATGAGACAGACAAAGCCCAGGAAGTAATTGATGCTGCCATATCTGCAAACGGAGCACACTTGTTTGCTACAAAAAAAGTAGCCTTCGACTTTAGAAAGAAGCACTATTCAGTTGCTCGAACCGGAGCTGAATACACCTATACTCGTTCTTTCGAGGATTCCTTAGGACAGATCAATGACGTATTGACTAATAGTTCCAACTTCAGCCGTAGCATTAATGGGAATGAAATCAACCTTTCAGAAGAATGGCAAGGCAAATATGGCAATTCTGTTAATTCCGTACTCTATTTTGTAGAGATCCTCTATCGATTGAATGACGCTGCCGTATTCAAATCCTATTTAGGGAAAACCACCATCAAAGGAGAAAACTATCACGTGATCAAGGTGACCTTTAGTGAAGAAGGGGGTGGAACGGACTTTCAGGATGAGTATCGTTATTGGATCCATGAAACCGAATATACCCTTGACTACCTGGCTTACAATTATGAAACTGATGGTGGCGGAGCTCGATTCCGGGAGGCTTATGATCGTACAAAAGTTGGAGGAATCACCTTTCAGAATTACGTGAATTATAAACCTATCCCTGACGTGAAAGAAACTCCTCTGGATGACCTGCCAAAACAGTTTGAAGCAGGTCAGCTTAAAGAGCTTTCCAAAATTGTCAATGAGAACATCGAAGTAGGGTAATTCCTTCACACCAAAATCGATCAGATTTTCTTCAAACGATTGTAATTGCACATCTCAAAAAAAGTTGTTCTGAAAAGCCACCTTTTTTAAGAATATTCAAGAAGAAGTGACTGGATAGACTTATTTTTTCAATTCGACATGGGCATCCCATGTGTAGAAAGCATTGAAATATGAGTAATAAGCCCAGACTCTCCTTTTGGAATATTTGGAACATGAACGTCGGATTTTTCGGCATTCAGTTCAGTTTCGGATTGCAACAAACCGCTGTAAACCCCATCTTTTCATTCCTGGGAGCCGACCACTCCGAGCTTCCCTTATTAAATCTGGCAGGACCAGTAACCGGACTGATTATTCAACCAATTATCGGGGCGATCTCGGATAAAACCTGGATACCGAAATGGGGAAGAAGAAAACCCTTCTTCATGATCGGTGCCATCATTGCCAGTTTGTGTCTGTTTGCTTTTCCTTACAGTTCGGAGCTTTGGTTTGCCGTGGGACTGCTATGGATTCTGGATGTTGGGAATAACACCGCGATGGAACCTTACCGCGCGTTTATTGGTGACAAGCTCCCTGATGATCAATTAACATTCGGCTTTCAGATGCAAAGCCTGTTTGTAGGCGCGGGCATCACACTGGCTAACTTCTCCATCTTCCTGTTTCAGGATTGGTTTGGATCTGCCGAGGCCGCGGCTTTATGTGATACAGGTGCCGCCAATGTCAGCGCCATTCCTACCTGGGTGTATTATTCCTTCTTCTTAGGTGCAGTTGCTTCCATAGTAACCATCTTATGGTCCGTGGCCAAAACACCAGAGATTCCACCTCCGGATGAGGAATTAGCAGAAATCAATAAGAGCAAGCAGTTGCCTTTTATTGAGAAGGCAGCTGAACCTTTCAAAGAAATCATTGGCGCCATAGGAGACATGCCCAAGTTGCTCTGGCGACTCGCCGGCGTATATCTTTTCCAATGGTATGCCTTATTCATTTATTGGCAGTTCATCACGCCAATGCTTCGGAAAAGTCTCTATGGAATCAGCAACGATGATTTGCATAAGTTCGAAGAGATCAAAGCCGCTTGCGAAAGTGGTGCTTCCGTAAGTACCGCAGACATGAGTTTCGCTCAAAACGTCCAAAGTATGTCTGAACAGGCTTTAGCGCAAACAGGGCTCATGAATGGTACTTACAACCTGGTTACCATGATTTCGGCATTAGCCCTCGTTCCTTTCGCAGCGAAGTTTGGTAACAAACTCGTGTACGTGGTGAGTTTGATCATGACCGGAGTTGCTTTGCTGTCCATGCCTTTTATCAATGATCAGTACGTGCTATTGGCACCCATGGTCCTATTTGGTGTGGGCTGGGCATGTATGATGGGTGTTCCTTACTCCATGGTTTCGCGCGCCATCCCCCAAGAACGCCGAGGTGTGTACATGGGTATTGTGAACATGATGATCGTGATCCCGATGTTCATCCAGACGTTGACTTTTGGTCCAATCGTGAAACACTTATTGAATGATAGTGCCGTCAACGCCATCGTATTCTCAGGAGTATTTTTCATGATTGCTTCGGCCATTGCAGCGACTTTGCCTGTGAAGAAGGGAGAAGGCTAGATTTCCAATTGAATATGTAGCACATCAGTTACCGCCCAAAAGCGATTAACTTGTAGGTTCATGCAAGTAGTTAAAATCTTTTTGGTGGGGCTGATTAGCCTTTCGTGTCTGCAACGACAACCAGCCGAAAACGCTCGAGATCAAAGTGCCCACCTTCAGCGTATCGTTGTTTGGTTCAATGATCAATATTTACCAGCGGGTGATTCCTTCTTGAAAAGGGCAGCAGCTTTCAATGGACGTAAAAGAAGTGAGGTTCGCGAGGAAGTAATCACTGAATTGAAATCAATAAGCAGGCAGTCTTTTAGAAGAGTCAAGCCGGCATTGGATCAACTCGTGGCATCCGGACAGGTCTCAAACATCAGGAAACATTGGATCATCAATGGATTCAGCTGTGAGGTGACCACAGAAGGATTTACGGCTCTTCAAAAAATGGAAAGCGTAGCTTATCTTTTTACCAAACAGCCACTTGGCACTACCGGAGGAACTGACATGGGACCAGAATTCCTGTCTTCTATTCCTCCATCACGATTCAAAATTGAGGAAGTAGAAAAATATCCCTGGAACATTAAAAAAATCCAGGCTCCGGAAGTCTGGAAAGAATTTGGCATTACCGGTAAGGGGACTCTGAATGTCGTCCATGATGGGGGATTCAAACTCGACATTCCTCCCCTCGCAGAAACAATTTATACCAACCCGGGTGAAATCCCTGGAAATGGTGTAGACGATGACGGGAATGGCTACATCGATGATTATCACGGTTTCCACTTTGATGAAGGCACTCCCAACCTCAATGAACCAACCATACGTCGAGCGACCAACATCCACGGAAATTTATGCGCGGCAATGATTTGCGGAACTTTCGCAAAAGGTAGGAAGCAAGCCATTGGCATTGCGCCAGCTTCTCAATGGGCACCGGTCATCGCCGTTTCCAACATTGAGGAAGCCGTGGAATGGGCAATCGAACAGGGAGCGGATACTTACAGCATGAGTTTTTCCCAACCTAATCTGGGGGAATACCGAAATCACTGGCGCAAAGTCATCGAACAGGCTACACTATGTGGGGTAGTCTTTATTTCCGGTGCCGGCAATTTTGCGGCTGGGCCTAATGCCGCTCCTATCCCGGTACAAATGAGAAACCCAGAAGACATTCCTCATGCCGTGCTAGGTGTAGCAGGAGTGGGTGAAGACGGACAAAGACCACCTTTCAGCAGCCAGGGTCCTGTGGTTTGGGAGACCGAACATTATCAGGACGGACAGGTGAATAAGCCGGATTTCGCCACGATCAACCACCGTGTTCCTTGCGTCGATCCGGAAGGGAACTTAACGAATATGGCCAGTGGTAATTCTTTAGCAGGGCCTCACATGGCAGGAATTGTGGCTTTGATGTTTTCAGCCAATCCGGACCTACTTCCCTGGGAAATCAAAGACATCCTGAAAGCAACCGCGGAAGATATAGGCGATCCTGGATTTGATTTCGAATCCGGACATGGTTTTGTCAATGCTTATCATGCAGTTAAGGCTGTTATTGATAAGGAATAGACTATTTGTCTTGTAGACCTGATCCAACATAATACGTATCCTTCATTGCTGCCTGAAATGCAGTTAATGCCTCGGGAGAAGAATTCACCCTCCAATCAAGTTCCTTATTAATGTTGAACCATGTAAAAATCTTTACTCGTGGATAGTCTGTTTTGATTTTTTGGAAAGCATCTGACATCCAATCCGCCTTATTACTTCCTTTATACTCAAACTCCCCTGTTCCAAACTCGGCAATCATCATTGGCTGCTCTCCTAAATTCGCACAATCGTCATACAATTTTCTGAAGCAGTTATCAAAATCCCGGTAAGGCCGGTCACCTCCCCAAGGGTCTTTTGGGTAGAAGTTGTAACCATCCAGTCCAATCCAGTCCACGTACTCATCCCCTGGCCAGTATTGGGAAACATGATTCCAGGGTTCTAAAGACATGTCCGTAGAAGGTCCATGAGGGACCCACAACCATTTTACATTGTCTGCGCCTTTCGCTTTGAACCGGTCCACTACATATTTCCAGACTGCTATTACTTGTTCCGGTCCTCCGTTCTCCTTTCCATTTTTGTTCCCACTCCAGACATACCAGTTGCCATTGAATTCATGTAGAAACCTCATCAGGACCATCCTGTCAAAAGCTTTGGCGTCCTCTGCAAATCGATCAATGTAGGCATCGTATTTCCCATCTAATACATCAAGGAAGCCCTGATAACCGTTGATTCCAGTTTCACGTGCGTTATTGGGGTCTTGTGAAGGCCAGAACAATTCCCAGGTCAAATGAGGCATGATACCTCGTTCGGCAAGTTTATTACAGGCCAAAGTAGGAAATTCATCATCCCAGGTTGGAAACCACACAACTGACCCGACTTGTCTGCCAATATTGGCTTCAAATTCGTCGATCTCATGAAAGTCTCCGGAAGGAATTAGTTCATTGCCATGTTCGGGATACATTCCAATCATACAACCTTCCCAGTCAAACGTTGCGGAAGCCAATGATTCAGGTTCGTCAACTTTTTCCTTAGTAGCGGATTGTTGGGAATTGTTCATACAGCTTGATAAAACTAGAATGGCGATAAAAGTGTAGGTCAACTTATTCATAATATGGAAAGAATGGTTCAAACTAATCAATCCTTAGTTGATATAAGTCATATCAATCGATATAAGCCAACGACGTTAAGTGGTGTAACTGCGAATCGCATACACAGATCGATATAAACCGATCTTGTAAAACCGGCATTTCAGACTTTTAGATAAAAAGCAGTTTTCTTTCGTTCGATGACCTTTTAATCTATTTAAGCACAAGAGGCTGTCTCAAAAGCATTAATTCAAGTAAAATTTATCGACCTATACTTTTACCAGTAGCTGTTAAATAGCTAACCTAAAAAAAGAGAGTGCCTTTTGAGGCACCCTCTTTTTAGACCTGGTATAGTGTTGAAGGGATTAACTCGTCAGTGCCATATCTAGCATCCAATTTATTCTTTTATCAAACGGAATACTTGTTGATCATTATTCTTCCCCCGAAGAATTAACAAGTAGACCCCTGAGTTCAATGAACGTAAATCCAAAGTTCTATTGCTGGACTGCACTAATTGCTTTCCGGATAGTTCCAGGACGCGGGCCTGATCGAAATTGCTCCACTTGATGGTCAAAAAAGTTTTGACGGGATTAGGATATAGTTCTATTTCCTGTTGACTTGATGGGTCCACGCTCAATACACGCTCGAAGTGGGCCACCAAATCTCTGTTTGAAGTCACCGTGAATTCATAGGTGGCGTTCGTCGAAACTTCTGTTCCATCCTCGGTCCAGTTTATAAAATCGTAACCCGATTCCTCAGAGGCTACTAAAGTAGCTGTCTTATCATAATCATAAGTGCCACTCCCGCTAACTGTTCCTCCCGATGAAGGATCGGCACTCGCCGTGATTGTGAAGGATTGGATTATGAAATTAGCCACGAGCGTCCGTGTTGAGGTAACTGTAAATTCGAAGGTGGCATCCGTCGAAACTTCTGCGCCATCCTCAGTCCAGTTTACAAAAGCGTAACCCGGTTCCACTGTGGCTTCTAAAGTAACTGTCTTACCATAATCATAGGTACCATCTCCGCTCACCGTGCCTCCCGAAGAGGGATTGGCACTCGCTATGATGTCGAAGGATTGAATCTCGAAATTGGCCACGAGCGTTCGTGCCGAGGTAACTGTAAATTCATAGGTGGCGTCCGTTGAAACTTCTACCCCTTCCTCAGTCCAGTTTATAAAATCGTAACCCGATTCCTCAGAGGCTACTAAAGTAGCTGTCTTATCATAATCATAAGTGCCACTCCCGCTAACTGTTCCTCCCGAAGAGGGATCAGCACTCGCTGCGATTGCGAAGGATTGAATCTCGAAATTGGCCACGAGCGTCCGTGCTGAGGTCACTATGAATTCATAGCTGGCATCTGTTGAAACCTCAACATCGCCCTCAGTCCAGTTTAGAAAATCGTAACCTGTTTCCACCGTAGCTGCTAAAGTAGCTGTCTGACCGTAATCATAGCTCCCATTCCCGCTCACGGTGCCTCCCGAGGAAG
This sequence comes from Cytophagales bacterium, assembly GCA_033344775.1. NCBI lineage: Bacteria > Pseudomonadati > Bacteroidota > Cytophagia > Cytophagales > Cytophagales bacterium. Next base: position 2,623,161 of record JAWPMT010000005.1, read on the forward strand.
GATCGGCGCTTGCTGCGATTGCGAAGGATTGAATCTCGAAATTGGCCACAAAGTCTCGTGCTGAGGCCACTGTGAATGCATAGGTGGCATCCGTTGAAACTTCAACACCATCTGCAGTCCAGTTTACAAAATCGTAACCCGGTTCCACAGTGGCCTCTAAAGTAGCGGTCTGACCATAATCATAGCTCCCACTCCCGCTCACGGTGCCTCCCGAAGAAGGATCTGCACTCGCTGAGATTTCAAAGGATTGAATCACAAAATTGGCCACAAAGTCTCGTGCTGAGGCCACTGTGAATGCATAGGTGGCATCCGTTGAAACTTCAACACCATCTTCAGTCCAGTTTACAAAATCGTAACCCGGTTCCACAGTGGCCTCTAAAGTAGCGGTCTGACCATAATCATAGCTCCCACTCCCGCTCACGGTGCCTCCTGAAGAAGGATCTGCACTCCCTGTGATTTCAAAGGATTGAATCACAAAATTGGCCACAAAGTCTCGTGCTGAGGCCACTGTGAATGCATAGATGGCATCCGTTGAAACTTCAACACCATCTTCAGTCCAGTTTACAAAATCGTAACCCGGTTCCACAGTGGCCTCTAAAGTAGCGGTCTGACCATAATCATAGCTCCCACTCCCGCTCACGGTGCCTCCCGAAGAAGGATCTGCACTCGCTGTGATTTCAAAGGATTGAATCACAAAATTGGCCACAAAGTCTCGTGCTGAGGCCACTGTGAATGCATAGGTGGCATCCGTTGAAACTTCAACACCATCTTCAGTCCAGTTTACAAAATCGTAACCCGGTTCCACAGTGGCCTCTAAAGTAGCGGTCTGACCATAATCATAGCTCCCACTCCCGCTCACGGTGCCTCCCGAAGAAGGATCTGCACTCCCTGTGATTTCAAAGGATTGAATCACAAAATTGGCCACAAAGTCTCGTGCTGAGGCCACTGTGAATGCATAGGTGGCATCCGTTGAAACTTCAACACCATCTTCAGTCCAGTTTACAAAATCGTAACCCGGTTCCACAGTGGCCTCTAAAGTAGCGGTCTGACCATAATCATAGCTCCCACTCCCGCTCACGGTGCCTCCCGAAGAAGGATCTGCACTCCCTGTGATTTCAAAGGATTGAATCACAAAATTGGCCACAAAGTCTCGTGCTGAGGCCACTGTGAATGCATAGGTGGCATCCGTTGAAACTTCAACACCATCTTCAGTCCAGTTTACAAAATCGTAACCCGGTTCCACAGTGGCCTCTAAAGTAGCGGTCTGACCATAATCATAGCTCCCACTCCCGCTCACGGTGCCTCCCGAAGAAGGATCTGCACTCCCTGTGATTTCAAAGGATTGAATCACAAAATTGGCCACAAAGTCTCGTGCTGAAGCCACTGTGAATGCATAGGTGGCATCCGTTGAAACTTCAACACCATCTTCAGTCCAGTTTACAAAATCGTAACCCGGTTCCGCAGTGGCTTCTAAAGTAGCGGTCTGACCATAATCATAAGTGCCATTTCCGCTCACGGTGCCTCCCGAAGAAGGATCGGCACTCGCTGTGATTTCAAAGGATTGAATCACAAAATTGGCCACAAAGTCTCGTGCTGAGGCTACTGTGAATGCATAGGTGGCATCCGTTGAAACTTCAACACCATCTTCAGTCCAGTTTACAAAATCGTAACCCGGTTCCGCAGTGGCTTCTAAAGTAGCGGTCTGACCATAATCATAAGTGCCATTTCCGCTCACGGTGCCTCCCGAAGAAGGATCGGCACTCGCTGTGATTTCAAAGGATTGAAGCTCGAAATTGGCCACAAGGTCTCGTGCTGTAGTCACAGAGAATTCATAGGTGGCATCCGTTGAAACTTCTGTGCCATCCTCAGTCCAGTTTACAAAATCGTAACCTGTTTCCACTGTAGCTTCCAAAGTAACTGTCTGACCATACTCATAGGTACCACCTCCGCTCACGGTGCCTCCCGCCGAAGGATCCGCACTCGCTATGATTTCAAAGGATTGAAGCTCGAAATTGGCTACCAAATTCCTGTCTGAAGTCACAGCAAAACTCAACGTAGCCGATGTTGAAATTTCGGTGCCACCTTCAGACCAGTTTACAAAATCGTAACCTGTTTCCACTGTAGCTTCCAAAGTAACTGTCTGACCATACTCATAGGTACCACCTCCGCTCACGGTGCCTCCCGCCGAAGGATCCGCACTTGCTGTGATTTCAAAGGATTGAAGCTCGAAATTGGCTACCAAATCCCTGTCTGAAGTCACAGTAAAAATCAACGTAGCCGCTGTTGAAATTTCGGTACCACCTTCAGACCAGTTCACAAAATCATAACCAGTTGAAGGGATGGCAACAAGTGTAGCCACTTGAGAATCCAGGTAATTCCCGGTGCCATCAACCGTTCCTCCATCCGAAGGTGAACTAGTGGCAGATATAACAAATGGATTCTCATCAAATTGTGCTACGAGATGAAGGGTTTCCGTAACGATAATATCAATAGATGAATGCGTGGAGTATATCTCATTGTTTAACGTCCAATTAACGAAAGTATAATTGGCATTTGCTGTAGCAGAAAGGCTGGCTGGCTGTCCGTAATCATAAGTACCTGCTCCGGTCACCGTGCCTCCTTCGACAGGTAAAGCCTCAATAGTTATATCGAAAGATTGAATGACGAAATTGGCCACAAAATCCCTGTCTGAAGTCACAGTAAAACTCAACGTAGCCGCTGTTGAAATTTCGGTGCCATCTTCGGTCCAGTTCACAAAATCGTAACCAATTGAGGGAGTGGCAACAAGTGTTGCCGTTTGAGAATGCAGGTAATTACCAGCTCCATCAACCGTTCCTCCTTCTGGAGGTGAGGAAGCGGCAGTAATAACAAATGGATTCTCATCAAATTGTGCTACGAGATGAAGGGCCTCAGTAACAATAATATCAATAGATGAATGCGTGGAGAATACCTCATTGTTCAATGTCCAATTGACGAAAATATAACCGGCATTTGCTGAAGCAGAAAGAGTGGCTGTCTGTCCATAATCATAGGTGTCTGCTCCAGTCACCGTTCCTCCTTCGACGGGCAAAGCGTCAGTAGTTATGTCAAAAGTCTGAATGACGAAATTAGCCACCAAATCCCTGTCGGAATCCACAGTAAAGCTCAATGTAGACGCGGTTGAAATTTCAGTGCCATTCTCGGTCCAATTCACAAAGTTGTATCCCGTTGAGGGAGTGGCTTCCAGCGTTGCTGTCTCACCAAACTCATAGGTGCCGCTGCCAGTGATTGACCCGCCCTCGGAGGGCGACGCACCTGCCGTAATCGTGAAGGATTCAAGTGCAAAGTTCGCCACCAAACTACGATCCGAAGTAACGATGAAACTTAGTGTAGACTCAGCTGAAATTTCGGTCCCGTCTTCCGTCCAGTTCACAAAGTAGTACCCTGGTAAGGGAGTGGCTTCCAAAGTTGCTGTCGCACCATGCTCATAGGTACCACTACCGCTAATTGATCCGCTATTTCTCGGGGAAGCACTGGTAGTAATGTTATAAGTCTGGTCTTGCGAAGAAACTGGAAATGTAAATGTATCAGTCCAGGCACCTTCGTCGGAAGTGATGTCCAGCGTGAATTGTATATCTTTTTCTGCGGATGATCCTGAAATAGAGAATTCAAAATCTCCATCCCATTTCCGGGTATCCGAGGTGATACTTCCCCAGTTTTCAGAATCATCGATAATGGTGATATCCGTATCTGTCGTAGATAAAGTCGCCTGCACATTATTGGCATCAGTGGTGCCGCTGTTGTAAAGCTCTACTTCCAGTGAGATCACTTCACCCGGCTCCGCTCGTCCATCCCCATCACCAGTGCCTCCACCTGATCCATCCTTAATCAGTAAGTCACTGTATTCCAGGTTTACATCATTGGTAGTGCTTGGTATCGCCCTTACAGATACTGTTACATTGGACTCATCCGCATCATTGGACTGAATGACAATATCACCTGTAGTTTCCACATTAATTTGTGTCCAATCTATTCCTACAGTCAGTGTCACACTTTCATTTGCTGCCACGTTTATCGGGAAAGTAGTCTCTTCTAACAAAATCCAATCCTGAGTGGTGATATCAGAGATCGTTAATACTTGTCCACCGGTATTAGATATGGTAATGGAGTTGCTGGCTGCATAAAGACTTAAAATTCCATTAATATCGTCCTGACCTAGCCCATTTATTGGCCCGGAATAAGTTGGGAACATCACTGCGTCATTATCACTGGAATGTCTCAAGCCAAGCGAGTGCCCTACTTCGTGCAGCGCGACGCTGAACATATCAATATCAGCAGCAATCCTCCAGAATTCATCTTCATCGAAATGGATATCTCCTGCTATGGTCTCGGGGTTTGGATTGACAGGAAAATATGCATGAGCTAAAACGCTTCCGGGCCCGTCAAATGGGTTACCATCACCATGTTCGCCAGAAGCGAATAATATATCAAGAGAGCGATTTTGTCCCGCTGTTTGAATTTCCTGCCAGGAGATAGCGGCATGTCTACTCCACTCTCGTAGCGCCCTCCTCACTTCATCTTGCTCAAGGTCCCCTGAAATATCAGGTGTTCCATTAATAAAGACATATGACAAATCTGCTGAACCAAGGCCTGGACCATCCCAACCGTCACCCAGTGTTACGAATGGAGCAACTGGCCCATATTCAGTGACTGCTCCGGGGCAAAACCATTGGCTTTCTGCATTACTTTCCGATGGATAAATCCAGGCAACCTCCTCATTAAGAGCTAGCGTTTCAAGGGTTGATCGATTCATCGAAACCTGCAAAACATTCGGCAGATTAATTCTTTGTGACGTAATAGTAGCCCTGGAATTGATAACAATTTCCCTTAATCGATCATTGGAGACATCACTAAATGCTTGTACATAGAAAAAAGCTTCGCTCTCCATTGAATTCTCCAAACTTTCATTTACCGAAGGAGCGTACTTATTAGATAACTCCATTTTTGCAATTCTGGTGGCTTGAGGTAATCCAGACCAATTAAAACCAACTGGAATTTTCACAACGATCGTATTATCAGGTACATAGTTAACTGGCGAAAGGTTCCAAGTATTAAGCTCCTTAAGCGTAGGTAATGACTGAAACTGAATCATGAGGTAATGGCCTTCGTTGGACTTCAATTCTCCCGATTCCACAGCGCTCACTTCCTCCGTATATATCAACTTATTTCCCAATTTGATAGCAGCTCTATTTGAAGACTCCTCTGATTCATTATTTAATATCCCGGAGGCATCAGAACCTTCATTAATGACTAACTCCGTCGGAGAGACATTGATATCCGGCCCCGGAGCCCCTCCAGTAATCGTCAACGGGTCAAGCCTGTACCAATATTCATTTTCTGCTGGGATTATCATACCTACATAGTAATCTCCTGGGGTTACACCTGAGATATCCTGCGGTATAAAGGATATACTTTCTGTGCCCGAACCATTCGCTGGTAAGGATACAAAGTCGTTCCCGATGTAGAAATCGGAGGTTTCTATCGTCGTGTTCGTTGATAGATAATATTGTATCTCTCGGTTAGAAACTGACGATCCACCAACCTCATTAACCGTGATCGTGAGGGTTTCCGTTTCATCCATCCCTACCGGGTCCAAACTCAGCGTACTTGTTGGTATTTCCAGGTTTGGGGATCCCGCTGCGGTGATTGTCAATGGGTCGTTCCTGTACCAATATTCATTCTCATCAGGTATGATCATTCCGACATAATAATCTCCCGGAGATACACCAGTAATGTTCTGAGGAACGAAAGATATGCTTTCCGTTCCGCTACCATTCGCGGATAGAGTCACAAAATCATTGCCTAGATAATGATCAGTGGAGCTAATCGTGGTATTTGTGGATAGGTAATAACGAACCTCCCTGTTCGATACAGAAGTCCCACCTACCTCATTCACCGTAATGGTAATGGTCTCCGTTTGATCCATTCTTACAGGATCCAGACTCAACACCGTAGTAGGGATTTCAAGATTTGCCACTCCAGCAGCGGTGATGGTCAATGGGTCGTTTCTGTACCAATATTCATTCTCATCAGGTATGATCATTCCGACATAATAATCTCCCGGAGAGATGCCGGAAATATTTTGAGGAATGAAGGATATGCTCTCCGTTCCGCTACCATTCGCGGATAAAGTCACAAAATCATTACCCAGGTAATGATCAGCGGTGCTGATCGTGGTGTTTGTAGATAGGTAATAACGAACCTCCCTGTTCGATACAGAGGCGCCACCTACCTCATTCACCGTAATGGTAATGGTCTCTGTTTGATCCATTCTTACTGGGTCCAAACTCAATACCGTAGTAGGGATCTCAAGGTCTGGGGTTCCTGCTGGGGTGATGGTCAAGGGATCGTTCCTGTACCACGATTCATTCTCATCAGGTATGATCATACCTACATAGTAATCTCCCGGAGATACGCCAGTAATGCTTTGCGGAATGAAAGATATGCTTTCCGTTCCGCTGCCATTCGAGGATAAAGTCACAAAATCACTCCCTATGTAATGATCGGTTGTGGTAATCGTGGTGTTTGTAGATAGGTAGTAACGAACCTCCCTGTTCGATACTGAAGCACCACCTACCTCATTCACCGTAATGGTAATGGTCTCTGTTTGATCCATTCTTACCGGATCCATGCTCAACACCGTAGTAGGGATTTCAAGATTTGCCACTCCAGCAGCGGTAATGGTCAATGGATCATTCCTGTACCACGATTCATTCTCATCAGGTATGATCATACCCACATAATAATCTCCCGGAGATACACCAGAAATGTTCTGAGGAATGAAAGATATGCTTTCCGTTCCGCTCCCATTCGCAGATAAAGTCACAAAATCATTGCCTAAGTAATAATCAGTAGTGCTGATCGTAGTATTTGTAGATAGGTAGTAACGAACCTCCCTGTTGGTTACGGCGGCCCCGCCTACCTCATTCACTGTAATGATAATGGTCTCCGTTTGATCCATTCTTACCGGATCCAGACTCAATACCGTAGTAGGGATCTCAAGGTCTGGGGTTCCCGCTGCGGTGATGGTCAAGGGGTCGTTCCTATACCATGCCTCATTCTCATCAGGTATGATCATACCTACATAAAAATCTCCCGGAGATACACCAGAAATGTTCTGAGGAACAAAAGATATGCTTTCAGTACCACTTCCATTTGCAGATAAAGTCACAAAATCTCTACCTATATAATAATCGGTTGTGCTAATAGAGGTATTTGTTGATAGGTAGTAGCGAACCTCCCTGTTCGATACTGAAGCACCACCTACCTCATTCACCGTAATGGTAATGGTCTCCGTTTGATCCATTCTTACTGGGTCCAAACTCAATACCGTGGTAGGGATTTCCAGGTCTGGGGTTGCCGCCGCATTGATGGTCAATGGGTCGTTCCTGTACCAATATTCATTCTCATCAGGTATGATCATACCTACATAATAATCTCCCGGAGAGATACCGGAAATATTTTGTGGAATGAAGGATATGCTTTCAGTGCCGCTCCCATTCGCAGATAAAGTCACAAAATCATTACCCAGGTAATAATCAGTGGTACTGATCGTGGTGTTTGTAGATAGGTAGTAACGAACCTCCCTGTTCGATACAGAAGCCCCACCTACCTCGTTTACTGTAATGGTAATGGTCTCCGTTTGATCCATTCTTACCGGATCCAGACTCAACACCGTAGTAGGGATTTCGAGATTTGCAACACCATTGGCAGCGGTTATGGTCAATGGGTCATTCCTATACCAATATTCATTCTCATCAGGTATGATCATACCTACATAATAATCTCCCGGAGAGATACCAGAAATATTTTGAGGCATGAAGGATATGCTTTCCGTACCGCTCCCATTCGCAGATAAAGTCACAAAATCATTACCCAGGTAATAATCAGTAGTACTGATCGTGGTGTTTGTAGATAGGTAATAACGAACCTCCCTGTTCGATACAGAAGTCCCACCTACTTCATTCACCGTAATGGTAATGGTCTCTGTTTGATCCATTCTTACCGGATCCAGACTCAATACCGTGGTAGGGATTTCCAGATTTGAGGTTCCCGCTGGGTTGATCGTCAACGGGTCGTTCCGATACCAATATTCGTTTTCATCAGGTATGATTATACCCACATAATAATTACCGGTAGTTAATCCACTGATATTCTGAGGAACGAAAGATATGCTTTCAGTTCCGCTTCCATTTGCCGACAAATACACATAGTCGTTTCCAATGTAGAAGTCTGAAGTGCTAATTGTGGTATTGGTAGATAAGTAATAGCGCACCTCTCGTCCCGATATCGAAGCACCCCCCACCTCATTTACTGTAATCGTGATCGTTTCTGTTTGATCCATTCTTACCGGATCCAGACTTAAGGACGTGAATGGGATCTCCAGGTTTGCTCCGCCTGAGGATGCGTGAACAGGTTCCCCTTTGGAGTTGTTATTCGTTGTAGTATCTGCCTCAGGTGATTGAAGTTGCGCATTGTAATTCTCATCTTCAAGAATATTCGCGGCGTTTTCCGTCCAGGATGCACCATCGGTCCTTTGATCTGCAACTCCAAATGTATTTAAATGGTCACTCGCGGATGGCTCGAGTTGGGAACCCGTGGTTTTGCTCTTGGTTGCGTCCACTACCAAAGTTGATGTTGCCTGATCCAGATTGGCATGTCTTTCAGTCCTGGACAGGTTTGACTGATCGATCTCAGAAGGTAAAGTCTCGACTTGTTTTGTTGCTTCTTTCAGGCTATCTCGTTCTGGTTTCCGATGAGTCAGGCTGCTAGTGCTTCCTTGATTCTCAGATAAAGCACCTGAGGAATTCTTGAAAGATTTGAGATCAACTCCACTCTGTTGGGACTTGTTGGCGGATTGGTTTTCCCGAGACTTTAACGAGTCTTGAAGGTTAAGCTTCTCATGATCTGCTTTGTATTTTACTGAATCACGACTTTGCGAAAAAGCACAAAAACCCAGGTTTACTAGAATAAAAATCAAGAAGTAATGTCTCATGGCGGTGGTGATTAAAGGAATTCACAGAATGCTAATGTAAAAAAAAATTCAATCACAAATAGTTAAGTGTGATTTTTATTCTTAGGACATGAAGTTCATGTCTAACAATTACAGACATTCCCAGAGAATTTGAATAGTCAAATCCGTCAATTACTAAATATACGAATATTAAACCATTGCCTCCAAGTGTTTTATGAGAAAAAACTGAACTAAGGAATAGCATTCTGATTTTTCGGCCACCAATCATTAAAAAACCCACAGACCTTTTTAATCCATAAAAACCAGGGATTCATTGAAAACACACGTTTCTGAAAAATGTCCAAATCCACTCAAGGACAATTACTACACAGCGGATCATTGAATTTATTAGTAGAAAGCGCTTACAACTTCAAGTTTGAAATTGAGCATCATTCTTACTCTTGCAGATAAATCACTAACAGAAACAAGGACTTATAGGAATTTGAATATCAATTAGCCTTACGAACAAAAAAATCAAGTGAAATTAATGGCCGCTTCAGTGTCTGGTCCCGGAGGTTATTTCTGCTCCAGATTCAGGGCAATTCCCTTGAGCAGGTGCTTCTGAAAGGCATACACAACCCACCGAAAAGAAAGGTGCATCAGTCTGCCGAGGATACCATGTAGTTCGTAATTGCTGGATAAGATCAGCAAGATCCCATCTTCGTGATCGAGTAAATCGTACCCTCCCGTAAGGATCTGAAATGGCCCTTTTGACAAGTTCATGAAGTGCCCGACACGGAAGTTCTGCGTGGCATTAAATTGGAAGCGATACTTCCTGTTGACCTCCCATTCCAGGATATTTTGATGGAATTCGGCCCCATTGGAAAATTTTGCCACACGATATCCTCCAACTCCTTCTTTGATGACTTCCGCCGATAAAGGTTTAGGAACTCCTAGCAATCTGAACAACCACGGAAAATCAAAATCTGCTACACCGACATTGGTAATTTCTCTCCAGATGTCATCCGGTCTGGCATTCAACACAATAGCATTGTGCACGTATTTGGTCCGGTATCCTTTGAAGAAAGTCAATTGCCAGATTCTTTGTCAATTCAAATGTCGCCAGAATAAGCAATTACGCAAGAGATCTTGATGAAAAGATACATTCCCTATCGGGCCACACTCAGAACTTCCTTCAGCTTCCTTTTTCGCTCTCTATAGAGCCCAATGATCAAAGCTGTAAATCCAATAGCTACGCAAATCAGAAGCCAAAAGAGAAGGTCATACCGATCAACAAACAGTCGATACAAAAAAGTGAAAAAGAACATGCTAATTCCCGTAACCTCCCAGAGTTGATCCTTTTCAAGTCTGAATGAATGGTCCAGGGTCATCGGTAAATTGAAAAGGACCTTGAATTGATCCCAGTCCCAAGTAATTAAGCAGACATTGGCAAATAGCATTAATCCTGTCACGACGGGAGTATAGGCGAAATCGTACGATAGCGTAATCACGAAAATATTGGCGATGATTGTAAAATAAGCCAACGCTCCCAATTTGGCATATCGTTGGGTCATCAACAAGAATCCAGCAACTAATTGTCCAATCCCAATGAATTTCCAATACAACCCGGATTGATACATGGTCTCAAAAAAATGCCAGGCGCTATCTATGGGGTTAGCTGCTCCACTTTCTGAAGTGAAGCGTTTGCCTTTGATTTTGATTAAACTAGCAAAAACGAAAGCTCCGCCGAGGAGATAACGGGTGTAAATGATTAAAACCTGGGCCCAGACAAATGTTTTGATTCTTTGCATCAGAAAAAGTATTTGAAAGTGTGACGCAAAGAGTATTGGGATGTTACAGTTTGATCAACATGGTAATGTCCAAAGGTTTTTATTTAGACTTCTTGAATTGATCCTAACCAGGCGCGTAATACAAGAAACTCAACTAGCCCCCCGAATCATCAAAGAGCTTAAAACTCACTAATAAAATGAAATTCCACTTCTGGGAAGTTGTCCTGCACCATTTGTAACCAGGCGCGGGTTTCAGCCATGAATACGAGCTTACCTTCCTTGTCACGGGCAATGTAGCGGTACTTGTCTTTGACAAACGCATCGATATCATTGTCCGAACCGGAGATCCAGCAAGCCTTGTAGATGTTGACCGGACTGAACTGTACTTTGGCACCATACTCATTGAGTAAGCGATGCTGCAATACTTCAAACTGAAGTGCTCCAACCGTACCCACGACTTTTCGAGCACCCATTTCATAAGAGAACAACTGTGCAACTCCTTCATCCATCAATTGGAGCAGTCCTTTTTCTAGTTGCTTGGCTTTCATTGCATCAAGGTTGATCACCTCTTTGAAAAGCTCAGGAGAGAAACTTGGTATGCCTTTGTAAAGTCCTTTTTCCCCTTCGGAAATGGTATCTCCGATTTTCAGGTTACCCGTATCATAGAGACCCACGATATCACCGGGAAAAGCTTCCTCCACGGTTTCTTTTTGTTGGGCCATGAAAGCCGTGGCATTGGAGAAACGGATTTTCTTGTCCTGGCGGACATGATAATAGTTGCTTCCTCGTTCAAACTTACCCGAGCAAATCCGCGCAAACGCGATCCGATTTCGGTGCTTTGGATCCATGTTCGCATGGATCTTAAAAATGAATCCGGTGAATTTGTTCTCGTTCGGCAGGACCTCTCTGGCTTCTGTTTCTCGAGAAATAGGAGGAGGCGCAATGTTGATGAAACAATCCAGCAACTCCCGCACACCGAAGTTACTCACGGCACTTCCGAAAAATACCGGAGCAATCTTGCCGTTCAGGTAATCATCTACATTCAGTGGATCGTACACGCCATCGATCAATTCTATGTCTTCTCGCAATTGACTTGCTGCAGAATCAGGGAGGTGTTGTTCAATCTCCGGACTATTGATATCATCAATTTCAACAACCTCTTCTACACGCTTGGTCTTACTGGGCTCATAAAGGTTCAGGTTGTTCTCATAGAGATTGTAAACTCCGCGTAAGGTCTTACCCATACCCACTGGCCAGCTCAAAGGTCTTACTTTGATGTCCAGCTTTTCTTCGATCTCATCGAGCAATTCGAACGGGTCGCGTCCCTCACGGTCGAGCTTGTTGATGAAGCAAAGTACCGGCGTATTTCGCATGCGGCACACTTCCATGAGCTTTTCGGTCTGCCGCTCCACGCCCTTTACGCAATCGATCACCATGATCACACTGTCTACAGCAGTCAGCGTTCGGTATGTGTCTTCCGCAAAATCTTCGTGACCAGGCGTATCCAGGATATTGATCTTAAGGTCTTTGTATTCAAACCCCATCACCGAAGTAGCGACGGAGATACCTCTTTGCTTTTCAATCTCCATCCAGTCCGACCGAGTATTCATATCAATCTTATTGGACTTAACCGCACCTGCAGTTTGGATCGCGCCTCCGAAAAGCAGCAGCTTCTCCGTTAAGGTTGTCTTTCCTGCATCAGGGTGGGCAATGATCCCGAAGGTACGTCTACGCTTGATTTCCTGCTCAAAAGTCATGTTGCTCACAATTGGACCGCAAAGCTACCAAATTGGTGAACAGTGTCCGCAAATTGATCCCGGAGTTTGTAAATTCGATCTCAATGAATCGTCTGGTCCGTTTTTTATTGTTGCTTTTACTGGCCTTTGCGCTGATTAGTCTTGTCAAAGCCTTTGCCGTGAGTCGCTTGCTGATCATGGGTACTCTATTCGTCCTTTTAATTGGCATTATCATTTGGGTGATGAACAAAGCGAACAAGAATCCATAACATCACTTTTTCAACCAATAGAAAAAACGTCATTCTCGAAAAATGGGATTTAAATTTATCTCTAAGCACATTTTATCGGGAATCTCAACAGCGCACGTTATGAGATTCCTTGGTCAGGCACGCTGAAATTTTCTAACATTAACAGAAATTCTGGAAGGACCGGGTCACGCCAGACCGGGTCACGAAGACGCGCTGGAAGACGTTTTTTAACCTTAGGAATTCAAAATAGACTTTTTTTAGAAAGGTGAATCATTCTACCGGCAATTGCTGTTAAAGCGCTATGATCGAGCAACATTTGACCAACGCTGCCGCTGGCATCATTCGGATCATCCACAACGAATCAATAGTCAAACAAGACTTTGCTAATCCGGAGCAAGTACTGACCATCGCCTGGAATCGAGGGTCAATCAAAGTCATGCAATTGGGGGAAAATGAAGTGGAACTAGCCCCGAACAGTTTATTGATGATCGATGCGGGTATACCGTTTTCAATAGTAGAAGCGGAAGAGATCGTCTTCTGGCAATTTAACCGGGAGTTTTATTGCATCGTAGATCACGATGTAGAAGTCTCCTGTGCTGGTGTACTTTTCTTTACTTTAAAGGATGCTCTTTCACTGACCTTATCTGATGCCGATCAGCTGAAATTCAACTTGCTCTTTGAAGTCTTCAAAGAAGAATTCTCCGAGGAGGATGACAACCTTAAAACGGAAATGCTCCGCACGATCCTAAAACGACTGATTGTGAAAATGACGAGGCTACACAAAATGCAGCACGGTGAACTCGTCGAAACGACGGAATTAAATGTGGTCCGGCAGTTCAATGTATTGGTGGAGAAAAACTTTAAGCAATTACACCAGGTACAGGATTATGCCAACCTCATGTATAAGTCTCCAAAAACCATTTCCAACATCTTCTCGAAATTTCACGATCGGTCACCGCGGGAGATCATCCTGGATCGAATTGTACTGGAAGCCAAACGGATGTTGCTTTATACGGACAGCACCTCCAAGGAAATTGCCCATGAACTGGGTTTCACAGAAATACCACATTTCAGCAGATTTTTTAAGCAAAAGACCCAAATGAGCCCCTCAGGTTTTCGAGAAGCCAGCCAAAAAGGTGCATTCGGGAACAATTGATAACCCTTCGGGACGAATAGGCACTATCCTTTGGTCAACAACTTCCGTTCATTGAATTGTAACATTTAAAATCACATATTAAACCAAAATATAAAATGAGCACTTTCAATGTCCCATCCCGCGAAGAAGTTTCAGAAAACAATCAGGCGATCTTCGACAACCTTCAGAAACAAGTAGGATTCGTTCCAAATCTCTTCGCAACCTACACACATAGCGAAACTGCACTGGGCGATTACCTTGCTTTTTCTAGCAGAAAAACATCATTAAGCGGAAAAGAAAAAGAAGTTGTGAATTTGGTCGTGAGCCAGGTGAATAACTGTGCTTATTGTTTGGCCGCTCACACCGCTATTGGAAAAATGAATGGCTTCACCGACGAGCAAATCATCGAAATCAGAGGTGGCTCGGCTAGTTTCAACGAGAAATTCGATGCATTGGCAGCTTATGTAAAAGATGCGACCATCAACAGAAGTCATCCTAGCCAAACGTCAATCGACAACTTGTTAGCAGCTGGCTATACTAAAGAAAATGTCATTGATATCATCATCATGATCGGAGACAAAACGGTGAGCAACTTCCTGCACGGAACTACTCAAATTCCAGTAGACTTCCCTGCTGCTCCTGAATTGGAACCCGCATTAGCTTAAGATCTGTTTAAGTGTTAAGTACGAGGCCACCTGCACGAAAGTCAGGTGGCTTTTTTTGGTTTTACACTTATCTGATCGCTTCTACAAAAAAGTAGGGAATTTGGTGAATCGCTGTTTTGTGTTTGGCCTTCTTCAGGTGATTGAAGCCAAGCAAGTGCATGTACTCATGAAAGAGCACCCGGGCCGTTTCTGCATGGTAGCCGTATTTGACATTGGCGTCTAAATTGAACCGATCACAAATCATGATCCTACCATTTTCAGAATTGGCAAAAGCAATGGTTGGTTGCTCACAGTCACTTGCAGGATACAACCTAAAATCCATCACCTTTGGTTGGTTGACTTTACTGAACTTCCTTGCTCCACTTTTTTCAGCTGCATGTAGGATATAATCAAGTATCTCCTGATTAGTAAAGTTCTTTCTCTTTCGTCCCATGTAGACATAAGCCTCGGTGTAGTTCCCCGCCAATACTTTTTCCTTGAATGTCTTACTCTGAATGGTCTTGATGAGCAAGTCTAATGACTCTTCGACATGCGTTCGATGACCTTCTGCTAGTTCGAAATCATGGATTTGATAGGAAAGCTGTCCAAAAGCGGTAAAAGGCGATAGCAGTAGCGCGAAAAACAGGTTTCTCATTTTTCAATAGAAGGCCTAAAAAACAGACCAAAGGAAATGACCGGTCCAGGATCAGAACTGAAATCAATATCAGGCAGGGACTCTGAAATAATATCGTAAGTCCTTCCGGCAGCTATTCCTGAAAAAGCATTTAGAAACAGGCCACTTTTACCCACAGCCCGGTTGATATTTAGTCCCAAATTCACTCTGGAAAACTGGACATTATCATATGGGGTTCTGGTCCCTGTTGCCAGGTTAAACTGACTACCATTCAGCACCATTTTGGGACCAATCTCCCAGGCTTTGTCTTTGCTGATCCAATACCATTCCGCTTTATTAGGAAATAGTATACTCAGCTTCGACCGACTCCACTTTTTATCAAATCCGAATAAGGGAATCACCAAAGGTCTTCCAAAACGACTGGTGAAAGCAATCCCGGCAGTCCATCTGGTATTTTTATTTATCGAAGTGGACAAAGCCAGGCTTCCGAGGTACAGGAAATCATCTCCAGACAGTTTTTGATCGAGTTGTGAAGAAATGGCCGGTTGAATCACTCCTATCAGCTGTCTTTTTTGATTGAGGGGTTTGATCACTGTAAGACTGTATCCAATAAAATGCAGGTTTTGGTCTTCGGCAGCCGTATTGGGTTCCACGTCCGGCAATACAATACCATAAACGCCACTGTGCAGTAAAATCCATTTATTGTCCTTGAGGACCATAGGAACGCGTATGGCTACCTGATACTCTTGAATACTGGCTGTTTCGCTAAAAGGTGATTCCGAGATATCTGTCGTCGGGTAATTGGAATAGGAAAATTCCAATAATTTCAAGTCTTGCCCAGAAAGTTGAAGAACAATCAGACTCAGTAATAACGCCAACAACTGAGGTTTTGGGATTTGCATGTTTTGGTTGAATATGGTTCGCAAAGTTACAGCAGACAAGGGCTGCATCAATGATTATGATATTATTTCTGATAAAAACAAACTTTTTGAAATCGTCCATCATCCGACAAATTCCGTGAACCATTCCACGCTTCACAAAGGTTTAGGGAAAATATAGCGACCTTGCCAACGCATGAAAAGCCACAATACGGCCATATTGTTATTTACCAGAAGAGCGAGAGAAGAAGCGACCTTCAAACGGGTGTCTGGCAAAAAACGCCTGAATCAACGGTTTTTCAGCACACTGATCAGTCATTCCCGGCACACGGCCGAGGCAACGGGCCTGCCGCTCTATACTACCGATCAACAGCAGGGAAATACCTTTGGCGAACGATTAGCACATGCCATTCAGCAGGTCTTTGATCAGGGATTCGAACGCATCATCACGATCGGGAATGATTCTCCGGAATTGACCACTAACATGATCCTGCAGGCAACGAATCAGCTGGATCACCATGATTTAGTACTTGGGCCTGCCCGCGATGGAGGTACCTACCTGATCGGACTGCACAAAAATGCTTTTGATCAGCAAACATGGTCACACCTCGACTGGAGTGAAGCACATTCTTTTCAAGACCTGATCGCTTTCGCCCGACAGCATGATTTTCGCTTTTCCATTGGCGAGGAATTGGCAGATATTGATAGTCGTCGTGAATTACATCTGCTACTCAATTTTTCCGGACATCAGTTCCAGCGATTGAAACTTCTGGTGGTGAGTCTGCTCACTACTTACATCAATATTCCATTGAAAGATCGTGCAATTGCACTACGTCCTGTACGATTTGCTTTCGGCCTGAAGGCACCTCCTTTTTCTTAAGGTCAAGTTCGGTTTTCTTGTTTTCTGTCGCACTGTTTGGTGCACATCTATCACTATTGATTTCAATTATTCATGTCTAAAGAATATTACGAAGCGGGTGACCTCAAAAAGTTTGGGGAAATCAGCGATTGGCAGCCTGAATTAGGCAACAAGTTTTTTGATTGGTACGGTTCTGTATTTCAGGAAGGAGCCCTGACCAAACGCGAAAAAGCGCTTATTGCCCTGGCGGTAGCTCATGCTGTTCAGTGTCCTTATTGCATTGATGCCTACACGGATTCCTGTCTGAAAAAAGGAGCCGATGAAGCTCAAATGATGGAAGCCGTCCATGTGGCCGGAGCCATAAAAGGGGGCGCAGTACTCGTTCACGGCGTACAAATGATGAAACAGGTCAATGATAAGTTGATGTAATGAAACTCGCTACTCAGACATTAAAAAAGACCAAAAATGCGCTTTCCTCAACAGATCGACAGGTCCAGGTCTTAAACGATCACACGTCGGTGGGCATTCCTGCTTTTGGGCAGCAACTCCTCGAAATGGGGCTGCTTCCACTCAAACCTACAGGCATTGACATCCTGCAAATCAATGTGGGCAAAATGTGCAATCAGGTTTGTAAGCATTGCCATGTCGATGCTGGTCCCGACCGTAAGGAGATCATGACCCGCGAAACCATGCAGCTCTGTTTGGATGCTTTGAAAGGTAGCAGTGTTTCTACCGTAGACCTTACGGGAGGCGCTCCTGAAATGAATCCAAATTTCCGCTGGTTTGTAGAGGAGCTTTCGGCCCTGAGAAAACAGATCATTGTCCGGTGTAACCTGACGATCATTCTGGCCAATCCGAAATACCATGACTTACCTGAATTCTTCAAAAAACACCGGGTCAACGTGGTTTCTTCCTTGCCTTATTTTACAGCCCGTAGAACAGACGCACAACGTGGAGATGGTGTTTTTGAGCAATCCATCAAAGCCTTGCAAATGCTCAATGAAGTGGGTTATGGTCAAGAAGGCTCAGGACTTCAGCTTGATCTGGTATACAACCCATCCGGTGCCTTCTTGCCTGATGATCAGGAAGGACTGGAAGCTACTTTCAAACAAAAATTACTGGATCTGTATCAGATCCGGTTCAATAACCTGTTTGCAATTACGAATCTACCCGTGAGTCGATTCCTGGACTACCTGATCAACTCGGAAAAATATCAGGAATACATGGAAGAACTGGCCAATGCTTTTAATCCGGCAGCAGCCATGGCGGTGATGTGTCGAAATACCATTTCTGTAAGCTGGGATGGCTATCTCTACGATTGCGATTTCAATCAAATGCTGGACCTGAAACTAAACGGTGGTGCACCTGATCACATTCGTGATTTTGATGCGAAAAAGCTAGCAGCCAGAAATATTATCATCAATCAACATTGCTATGGATGCACGGCTGGTGCCGGCTCAAGCTGTGGAGGAACTACTACGTAATCAAGAAAGGATCGTCATTGCGAATAAGGCTAGTTGTAAACAGACATGTGAAGCAATCTTTCTTACTCAAGTCACATACCGTCAAAGATCGCAACGTCGGCGGTCCGATCGCTGCACGGAATAAAATACGATAAAACTTTAAAAGACATAAAATGGAAACCTATTTAGAAACCACCAAAGACCTGTACCGAGATGCAGCCTTGACACCAGATGTCGGGCTGTGCTGCACCACCACTCCTGTTTGGGCATTTCCCGAATTGGATATTCCCAAAAAAATGCTGGAAATGAACTACGGCTGCGGCAGTACGGTACATCCCCGCGACCTGATCAATTCTCCAAAAATTCTCTACGTAGGTGTAGGTGGAGGCATGGAATTGCTTCAGTTTTCATACTTCAGCCGTCAACAGGAAGGCGTAATCGGAGTAGATGTCGTAGACGAAATGATTGATGCTTGCCAGGAAAATTTCAAAGAAGCGGAAAAGCTTAATTCCTGGTTCGATTCGTCTTTTGTTTCCGTAAGAAAAGGTGACGCCCTGAACCTGCCGATCGAAGATGATAGCATCGATGTGGCCGCTCAAAATTGCTTGTTCAATATTTTTCATGAAGAAGATCTCAAAAAGGCGTTGGAAGAAATGTATCGGGTACTTAAGCCACATGGTCGATTGGTCCTTTCTGATCCTATCGCACAGCAGGCCATGCCGGAAAACCTGAAAGCTGACGAGCGATTAAGGGCGCTTTGCTTAAGCGGAGCTTTGCCATTGGAGCAGTACATTAAAATGATCACGGATGTTGGATTCGGCACCGTTGAGATCCGCGCTAAGCGGCCTTACCGTATCCTGGACACCAGGAACTACAATACTGATACGGATATTTTCATCGAAAGCGTGGAAGTATGCGCCATCAAAGATCCGATGCCAGAGGATGGACCTTGTGTGTTCACAGGCAAGACAGCTATCTACTTCGGTGGTGAAGAGTACTTCGATGATCACAAAGGGCACGTTTTACTGAACAATCAGCCTTTGGCGGTTTGTGATAAGACAGCCAATAACCTGGCGAGCCTGGGGCAAAGTGATATTCACGTGACGGATAGCACGTTCTTTTATGATGGTGGGGGGTGTTGTTGATGACATTGACCACCATTTCAAGTTCTTGAATTTAGCGCTATAAAAATAAATACCGTCATTCCCGACGGAGTTCGGGAATCTCAAAGTCATTTATTAGATCTAAGTTTGAGATTCCTGCCTACGCAAGAATGACGCTAAATTCAAGAGCTTGAACTCTTATCTCGTGTACTCACCACTAAGTACCAACCATAAGTCAAGGCGAGAATACCAATGTAAATGAGGGCCAATATAGGATTGTAGACCGTGATAGCAACTAAGGCAACACTGGCGATGACCAATGCAATGATTGGAGTAATCGGGTAAAAAGGCACTTTAAAGGGCCTTTCCATGTCTGCATGATCTTTCCTCAACTTCAGAAAGGCAATCATGGAAATGATGTACAATGAAAGCGCACCAAAACAAGCAATGGTGATGATCTCTCCCGTTTTACCAGTCCAGATCGCAACCATGCCAATGATCGTATTCAAGATCAGTGCATTGGCTGGTGTCTTAAATTTGGGATGAATCTTTGCCAGGATCGGAGGAGCAAAACCTTCTTTACTAAATTCATAAGTCGCTCTACCAGAAGCCAGGATGATTCCATGAAAAGAAGCGATGAGTCCGAACAAGCCAATCACTCCTACAGCTTTGAATAACCACGAATTGGTACCTAAGGCGTGACCAATGGCCATGGGTAGTGGTGCATCAGAGGTGGCTCCGGATGCGTCAAAAACAATGGACTCCCAGCCATTTACCCCGATAGAAGTCATGAAGGTCAAAATGCATAAAACAACCAACGTAAGAATGGCCGAACCAAAACCAATCAGGATATTCCGTTGAGGGTTGATGGTCTCTTCCGCCACATTGGCCACTCCTTCGATGGCCAGAAAAAACCAGATCGCAAAAGGTATTGCCGCAAAGGCCCCACCCCATCCGTTGGGTAACGGGTTTTTACTCAAATTAGCCATCTCGAAATCCGGTATTACGGCACCTGCAAACAGCAACAACTCAAATACAGCGATCACTGTAATGACCAGTTCAAAAGAAGCAGCCACTTTAACTCCGGAAATATTGAGCACGGTAAACACCAGATAAGCACCCATTGCAAAATATTCGACTCGGATTTCCGGATAGAAAAGTGATAAGTAAGCCCCAATCGCAAAAGCAATGGCCGGTGGGGCAAAGATGAATTCGATGTTTTGGGCCATTCCGGCAAAAAATCCCCAGTTTTTGCCCAGTCCTTTTACCGCATAATCAAACGCGCCTCCAGCCTTGGGAATGGCGCAAGCCATCTCCGTGTAACTAAAGGTAAAGGTCACGTACATGAGGATGATAAAAATGGTAGCTACTCCCAGGCCAAGGGTCCCTCCCTGTTCCAAACCCAGGTTCCACCCGAAATACATCCCTGAAATGACATAACCAACCCCAAGGCCCCAGAGCATCAAAGGGCCGAGTTTTCTTTCAAGTTTAGGCTGTGTGGTATCTGACATAGCTAGCTTTTGATTACAACTGGACAATATATCCAGAATTATTCATAGTTATCCAGCTGATCCAGACATTGAAATCCCCTCTCAGCACATTTGTAATTTGGAGATATCGTAAAAGGTTCTATTTTCGATCAACCATTTGACAAACCCAAATTTGACCTTTTCACCAGATCAGCAAATATTTATTCTGGTCACAGTCTTCCTTTCGATTTTTGCAGTAATCGGGATTTATAACCTGTCTCTGTATTTCGTCATCCGCAGAAGAGTGTTGCTTGACTACTGCATTTTTGTCTTCACACTAATGGTGTACACCTCCCTCTTCGTATTTGATATCCTGGGTATAGATGTGGATACAGGTGGACTAAGCATCATCGCTGCTGCCTTTGCAGCATTTGGCGGTCTATTATTTAGTCGTTCCTTCTTTGGTATTGATCGTCAATCCTATCCGAAAGTTAATATTGCCTATCAGGTCCTGATCTTCCTGGCGTGGATCATCATGATCGTGGAAGGAATTAATGTACTAATATTTTCAAACCTGGGACTAGTTGAAATCATCACAAGTTTTGCTGCTGCCATTCTCGCGTTATTGACCATTGCGCTATTCATATTCGCAGCAATTTATCTGTGGAACAAGGAGAAAAGCGTCAGGATCTTTACCTACACCCTGATCCCGTTGATTCTAGGTACAGCTTATTACGTGAGTAATTGGTTGGCGATTTCCACGGCTGGAGAAACAGCCAATCCGGAAGTAAGTCTTTCGGCGAACCTTATTCTGTTCAGCTCTATCACGTTGCAAATGATTTTGTATTCTGTGATCATCGGCCACAGCCTGAAAAATCTGGAGAAAGAGAAGCTCGAGCTTCAAAAAGACATCAATAGCCGGCTACATGAAGAGGTCAAAAGACAAACAGCTTCTTTATTGGCTGCCAATGAGGAGATCGCTGATCAAAAGGAACAATTGGAGGCAAATAGCCGGATGAAAAACAAGCTCTTTTCTCTGATCTCTCACGACATGCGAGGACCCTTGAACGGACTGGTAGGTCTGGTAAGTGTGTTGGATCAGAATAAGATCCCGAAAGATCAACTGGCACAATTTGCCTCACAGCTGAAAACGAAGATCAAGGACAATGTGATGGTCCTGAACAGGCTCTTACAATGGTCGCATGCACAACTGGAGGAAGTCAAAGTCCGCAAGGAAGGTTTCTCGATCAATGAACTGGTCAATAAAAACATTGCGTTGTTTGGCGATAAGCTAACTCAGAAACAACTGAAAGTTAACAGCGATCTGACTGGTCAAGATGTCTATGCAGACCGTGAGATGATCGATACCATCATCAGGAATCTGATCGCTAATGGGATCAAGTTTACCGGAGAACAAAAATCACTCTACATCAGCAGTCGTACGATCGGAGAAAAGACTGAACTAAAGATCCGTGACGAAGGCATAGGCATGGACCCAAACCTATTCAACCACTTCTCCGCAAATGATGAACTACAAAGCAAACCCGGCACCGATGGGGAGCGCGGATTTGGTTTTGGCCTACTCATTTGCAGGGATTTCATCAAGATGAATGACGGCACTTTGGTCTGTGAAAGTGAGATCGACAAAGGGACTACTTTTACCATGACCCTGGATAGTGCCTGAACAAATTTATGGTTCCTCAAGCGTGGGATAAAACGGCTGAAGGTCGACCCTTAATTTGCTCAAAGCGATGCCAATTTGATTTTCAACCGTCCTTGTACTTGCTTTCAAATACGTAGCGATTTCCGCACTTGTCATTCCTTCAAAACGACTCAAAGTAAAAATGACCTGACATTTTGGAGGAAGTCGCCTGATCGCCATGTCGAGTTGCACCTGGAAAACAGATAGGTCCGCGGGTTTACTTTCTTCCGCTACTGGTTCTTCAATCTGATCGATCCGAATGACGTGCTTTGAAAAATAGGTGTCCAGGTGATTGAGACAAGCATTGATCACAGCCTTCTTCAGGTATCCGGCAGGTTGATCAATATGGCTCAGGCTGTCCTTTTCCCAGATGCGGAGAAAAACAGATTGAACAATGTCCTCGGCCACATCTCCGTCACCCAGCATGCGATAAGCAAGCCGACATAAACGGGTGAAATGATCTCGATAAATTTGCTCAAACGACATAAAAAGACCAATTGTCAGTCTTCAAAGGGAATATATTCCAACCGACTTTTCCCAAAACCTGCAAAAATGCCTAGTCCGTTTTCAATGTTCCCAAAAACCTGGACAGGCTGGCTGAACGGATTTTCGGCTGTTTCTTGTTCTTGCAGCTGCCCAGTAGTCGCATACAAGTAATGTTCTTCCGTAATATGCTTCAGTTGTGCTTTAAAAGACGAATAACGTTCAAGATCCGTGACTAAACCAAGGCTCAGGTCCAAAGCATACAGCTCCCCATTAAAGGCATCGTCACTCAAATAGAGAATGTTATCCTTAAATGGAGATACTTCCGCGTCAAAATCTATTTTATCAGGAAGGGTCGCTTTAATGTTGACAGAAGCTGAATCATAAACGGTGACCAATTCATCATTATCATCGTACCATTGTCCTATCAAAGCTGTTCCCAGCACCTCGACTGCATAATAATTTTTTTGTGAAGGATCATCAGCAAAGCTCAGATTAGCCGCCACGACCATGGGCGCTTCTCTGGTTTGAAAAGCTACTTCTTCTACATCGAATGTCACAATATCTACCGCCCCCGGAATAGTTGTAGTTGCTCGGACAGGTTCGAAACCAGGCGCCTCAACCACCAGGGTATAGGTTTTTCCTGATTCCGGAACAAAACCGGCCGTCGCATAGTAAGCACCCCAATCATTAACCGGACGATCACTATCATCACGTTGTTCTCTGAAACGCAATTCATCGACGATGGTACCTCCTTCATATATCCTCACGTTAGCATCTTTTACATCAAAATCGCTAAACCGCGTACTTTCTGCGATCGATACCGAGCGGGTCAATTTAATTACCATTTCCTCTTCAGGTGCAAACAGTCCACCTACCACCAGACGTGGCGTGGAGTCATCTACATCAATGTCTACCAGTGCCTCCTGACAGGCATTTAAGGCGAAAAATAAAAACATTGTGAGTGTTCTGTGAAGGATAGTCATACTTGTATGCGATAAGAAATGGATGGAATGATGGGCAATAAGGAATACTCTTGGAATTGGATCTGAACATTCACATCCCGAAAATTTACTTGAGGTCGAGCATCGACGAATAGCGGATTTCTCCGATTGTAAGCATTGTAGACCGCCAGGGTCAATTCATGGTCCCAGATGGTTTTCTTCAGTTTGTAAGTCAAACTAAAGTCCAGACGATGACTAGGTCTCAATCGATAACCATTTCGAGTATCAAAATCCAATAAGGGTCGATAGGCACTGTTCTCTTGATTTTCCAAATCCGCAGGTCCCCGGAAAAATCCCGTTGGCAAGGTCGTGGCAATCCCTGTTCCGTACAGCCAGTTCATGGAAAAGTGAATTTTCTTCGAAACTTCATAGTTCAGCAAGAGCTTCACATCATGTCTTCGATCATATTTATATGGAAAACGATCACCAAAGTTGATGTTGTCAAACTGTCGGTGGGACCATGCTAGTGTATATCCCAGAGAAACCGACACTCGATCGCGCAAATACTGGGTAAACCATTCCAGGCCATAACTTTCTCCACGTCCCTGTTCGATCTTCTGCTGCCAATCTTCATTTACACTTAAAAAGGTGGCCCCATCTTTATATTCGATGAGGCCCGACATGGATTTATAGTAACCTTCCAGTGAAGTGGTCAGATGCCATGCTGGAAATGCGCGTTGCATGCCTAATGTCAATTGATGAGCCTGCTGTGGAGGTACAAGGTCGGTGGCGGGGACCCAAAGATCTGTTGGCAGTCCCAAACCAGGATTGGTGAGCAAATGCAAAAACTGGGTCACATGTGAGTAAGAAGCGGTCCATTCAAATCCCGGGGACAGGGTAAAACTAGCAGCAAGCCGTGGTTGAAGGGAAGTGTATCTTTTTTGTTCTATTTCATAATTCACAGCGTGCAATCCAACATTGAATGATAATTGCTCTCCTATGCTAAATTGATCCTCCACATATCCAGCATATTCTATCGCCTCTACGGTGTTGTTGTTGAAGATGACCGGATTATCCGAAAGCGATTGTGTACCTGTAATATTTGGCTTGAAACGATGATTTAGTATGGAAATCCCTGCCCGGATCTCATGATTTGGATTAGGGAAGTAGTCGAATTCTAACTTGGCTCCCCGATCCAAAATATCCGAACTTGATGTAAATATCTGATCAATGAGGACGTCACTCTCGAAATCCTGAAATTCCCGGAAGAAGGAGTTTCGGCCAAAAAAGTCATATTGACTATGACTTAGGCTGATGTTTGAAAACAGTTTGGGATTCCAGATATGGTTCCAACGCAGCACAGAAATATCACTCCCCCATTTCACAGATGCACTGGTCCGGTCGAGGATCTGCCGTAAGGGCTCTGGTTGAACAACCATAAGCTCCTCTGTTCTTAGGCTTCCCCGGTCACGTCCTAAATAGGAACTAAAATACAATCGGTCTCTTTTAGAGGGACGGAAATTGAGCTTAAGGTTCGTATCATAAAATGAAAACCGATCTTCTCGAAAAGGTCTTAGAAACAGATCCAGAGTAGACCTTCTAGCCGCGAGCATAAAAGATGCTTTTTCACGAACAATCGGACATTCCACCATGACATTCCCCACCAATGGACCGACTTTAGCCGACCCATGAAATTCACTCTCGTGACCTTCACGCATGCTCATGTCTACTACCGAGGACAACCTTCCGGCATACCTGGCAGGAAAACCTCCTTTGATCAACCGTATGCTCTGAATGGCCTCTGCATTGAAAACTGAGGCAAAGCCAAAGAAGTGAGAAGAATTGTAAACCGGAATACCATCTAGTAAGATGAGATTTTGATCCGGCCCACCACCACGGATGTACAAACCGGCACTCCCTTCGTTTCCAGCCTGTACACCGGGCAGTAATTGTAGTACCTTGATGGGGTCCACCTCGCCACCAATGGCAGGACGTTCCGTCAATTGTTTTCGTGTCAGCACCATCGTTCCAAGCCCTCGATCCAGTGCCTCCTCCTCGCCGGTAACGACCACCGACTTCAATTCATGACTGGAAAACTGCTGTCTGATCTCCAATAATGTGTCTGATTGCAAGTCCAATGAAAACAACTGTGGTTCACTGCCGAGATACGAAACATGAATTTGTGCGGGTCCTTTTTGGAGTGTAAGACTGAAATATCCGTAATAGTTTGAAATGGCTCCTGTTTTTGAAATGCTATCATAGATAGTAGCCCCGTACAAATTTTCACCACTCTCTCCCTCCCGGATGTGGCCAAATATGGTTGCCTCTTCTTCCTCTTTCGATGGTCTGGGTTTTTGCGTTAAAATGATGGTGGAACTGACCAACTCATATTCAAGCCCGAGACGTTGGCCAATCAATTCCAAAATGTCCTTTATCGCATGCTTCCCTTCTATATTGATCTTCCAATTCCCATCAATCTTATTGGCATCATAGGCAAATTGAAACTTGGTTTTGACCTCTATTTCTTGCAATACTTCCTTTAATGAAGTCGCTTCGATTTCAATTTCAGTACGAGTATCCGGTGGTTCCTGCGCAGCTATAGAAAGGACCCAAAAGTTCAACAAAAACGCAATTGTTAGAATTTTCCTAGTCATCTATCTTTTGAATATTCAAATCCAGGGTTTTCTGGATCAAGGTTATAATATTGTCCAGTGGCTGATCTTTAAAGCTGGCCGTGAGCAAAGCCTTACTGGTCGAATCATAAATAAGTTCGGTTTGGTAATGGGTCTCAAGTATCTGAATGACTTCTGCAATCGGAGCGGCATCAAAAGACAATTCTCCGGTTTTCCAGGACAAATAATGATGGGCAGTAACCATCACTCGATCATAAGTACCCTTAAGCAGATTAAGCATCACGGCTTCTCCTCTGGAAATCTTCACCGAATGTTCACCATAACGGACGTTGACCAGCCCTTCCTCAACGACCACCATCGGCTTTCCCCAGGTTCCGTCATTCACATAAAAAGAGGTTCCCAGAACTTCTACCTGAAAATCATTGGCTTGAATGACAAATGGCTTATCGGGATCTTTCGCGACTTCAAAAAAGCCCCCTCCTGATAGGAATAATGCACGCATGTCACTCTCTGCTGTAAATGATATTTCACTGTTTGCCATCAGAGATAGTACGGAACCATCCGTGAGGGGTCGGTCCAAAACCGGTTGATTGGAAGCTGAAATGGTCATCGGTTCCACTGCGGACAAGGAAACAAAGAAGTAAAAGGCGAACAATAGGAAAGAAGCAGCTATTCCACTTCCCAATACCAATAGTTTTCGGTGACGTACGCTATTTTGCTTTCTTCTTTGAAGGTCCTGCCAACTGGCCTCAACCTCCGGCGGTTGGTAGTCTTGCCTTAAGCCTTCAGTCTCCTTCCAAATCAATTGAGCAGCATCAATTGAGGAAAGGTTTTCTATCGAAGTTTCATCGACTTGTTCATCATCCGACGACAATCGAAGGTACCTGGCAATCTCGTCTTCATTTAAATCCTTCATGGTCTGCAAGTTTGCTTCTATACCTACAGACAGAC
Organism: Cytophagales bacterium; assembly: GCA_033344775.1. NCBI lineage: Bacteria > Pseudomonadati > Bacteroidota > Cytophagia > Cytophagales > Cytophagales bacterium. Next base: position 2,650,825 of record JAWPMT010000005.1, read on the forward strand.
CGAAATCCGGAATTACTCAATCACCTTGAAAAAAATTGAAGATTTATTAAGTGCCTTGTTGTACAACAGTTAGATAAAGGACTTCAATATAAACGCCGATATGCTGCTTTTGGCAGTTTGATAAAGGCCCGGTCAACTTTGGCAATACTCCATGATCCCTGCTTTGATTTTTTGGAAGATCAATTGACGTTCGTTCTCGTCTTCCTCCAACAAAGTCACACGGAAGCCTAGCAAATCTGAAGCAAATGCGGAGATAGGTACGACACAAACTCCTTTTGCTCCCAGCAAATAATAAACAAAGCGTTGATCGAAAGGCATCGTCTCATCATTCACCCAATCGGCTACTAAATCTTCCACCCGTGGATCCTCGATCCTCATGCGCTGACCTGCCTTCAATACACCACTTTTAAAGATGATCGTGTTGTAAAATGCCCCGTTGGTCAGGTTGAATCGGATGTATGGGATGTCTTTCAGAAACTGCGTGAGCATTTGGCTCCGTTCACCAATCCGGTCATTGATCTTTTGAAGATATCCGGGATAACGGTCATCCCCCATTAGTTTGGGAATGGCTCTTTGCGGCAAGGTGGTAGAACTCACTTCGATCATCTTGGCATTGTCGATGGTCTGGCAAAACCGATCAAAATCCGGGTCCTTGTCACGATTGTAATATTCAGCCCAACCACAACGTGCACCTGGCCAGGGGATCTCTTTTGAAATTCCTTTTAAGCTCAGCCCCGGCACATCACCAATCACTTCTGACATCAGGGCGGTTTTCGCCTCATTGTAAATGATGTTCAGATAGATCTCATCAAATACCAGGAACAGGTTATACTCCTTTGCGATAGCGACGATTTCCTCCAAAATATGCTTTGGATAGACCATTCCCGTCGGATTGTCGGGGTTGATCACCAAAATACCAACGATGCTTTCATTGTATTTGACTTTGTTTCGTAAGTCTTCCAGGTCTGGGAACCAGGAATTCTCAGGGTCCAAAAAGTAGGTGAGCGGGTTGGTGTTGGCATGCGCTGCTTCCGCGGAAGAATGTGTGGAATACGCCGGGGATGGGCCTATTACGCGAGAAGTCGGCATTAAGTATTGATAGATCTTAGCAATCGCATCACCCAGCCCATTGAAAAAAGTAATGTCCTGAACACTCAATTGCGCGCCGCCAAGTGCATTGTTTTGATCTACCAGAAACTGACGTGTTTCCAATAGTCCTTTGGAGTGGCTGTAGCCATACGTAATGTCCTCCTCTAACAAATCGGCGATGATTGCTTTCATCCAGGATTCCAATTTCCTGTTTTTCTGCACAGGATCACCAATGTTTTCCCAGCGGATCGTCTGGCCCAGTGCTTGTAGTTGCTCCGCCTTCTTTACGATCCCCCTGATCTCATAAGTCAGCTCATCCGCACCGGATCGAAGCAATTGTCGTCTCATTTTTTACCGCATAATTTATTGTGCGCGAAATTAGTGAAGAAACGATCTTTCGCTTGCTGGAATTTGACATTAATTTCTTTGGTAAATTCCGAAAATACTTCCTTTCCGAGCAGGAAACCACTCATGTAAAAGCATTCGTAGGGCTTTCTCACGCTTGAAGATCATCGTAAGTTTAATGTCCACAAAAATCATGTGAGTTATAATGAAAAAGCTTATCCTGTCTGTGATGGTATTAGCTGTGGTACTTTTTTCCACAACTGACTTATCAGCACAGAAGAAGAAAAAGAATAAAAAAGGAGCAACAGAACAACCAAAAAAGCCCAAAGAAAAATCACCTTTCAAAAAGTATTCAGAAGTCATCACCAACAAGGCTGAATCCGATGAGGGCTTATTCACCTTTCACAAAGTTGATGATAAGTACTACTTTGAATTATCAGATGATGTACTCGAGAAAGAAGTCCTGATCGTCAGCCGGATCTCAGGCCATGTAAAAAACCTGAACTTCGGTGGTGCGGGCATGAAATCACGACCACAACAGGTCATCCGATTTCAGAAGAAGGACAACAACATCCTGATCCGCTCGGTAAGCTACAATTCTGTTGCAGATGAGGAATTGCCGATTTATCAATCAGTAGTCAACAACAATTTTGAGCCAATCATCCACAGCTTCAAGATTGAAGCACTGGGTAAAGACTCTAGTTCATACGTAGTTGACATAAAAGACTTCTTTACATCCGACATTCCGATGATCGGCGCACTGTCCGAAAACCAGCGCAAAAACTTCAAGATCCGAACCGTTGACAAAAAACGTTCTGTGATCAACTGGGTGAAAGCTTTCCCTGAAAATGTGGAAGTGCGTCACATCCTGACCTACACGGGAACTGCCCTTCCTGATAATCAAGCGACTGGTTCCCTTTCTATCGAACTGAACCAGTCCATGATCTTACTCCCTGATGACCCGATGGTTCCTCGTCTGCACGATGAGCGTGTTGGATTTTTCTCTATTCGACAACTGGATTACAGCCTGGATGAGCAGAAAGCCGCCACTCGACGTTACCTCACCAAATGGCGTCTGGAGCCGAAAGATTGGGACGCTTTCGAACGCGGAGAGTTGGTCGAGCCGGTGAAGCCGATCGAGTATTACATCGATCCTGCTACGCCTGAGAAATGGAGACCATTCTTGAAGCAAGGTGTAGAAGATTGGCAGACGGCATTTGAAAAGGCTGGCTTAAAGAACGCCATCATTGCGAAAGACCCTCCAAGTAAAGAAGAAGATCCGGAGTGGAGCCCTGAAGATGTGCGTTATTCCGTAATCAGATACATCGCTACAGACATACAAAATGCGGTAGGTCCACATGTACACGATCCTCGAACGGGAGAAATCCTGGAAAGCGACATCTTGTGGTACCACAATGTGATGAACTTGTTGAGAAACTGGTTCCTGATCCAAACGGCAGCTATCAATGAGGATGCCCAAAAAGTAAAATTCGATGATGATTTGATGGGTGAGCTGATCCGATTTGTTGCTGCTCACGAAGTAGGACACACCCTCGGTTTCCCACACAACATGGGTTCCAGTGTGGCTTATCCTGTGGATTCTTTGAGATCACCTACGTTCACGGCCACTCACGGTACCGCTCCTTCAATTATGGATTATGCGCGCTTCAACTACATCGCGCAACCAGAAGATGGTGTGACCAATTTCTTCCCAAAGATTGGCGAGTACGACGATTGGGTGGTATGGTATGGTTACCGACCAATCAGAAACATCGATACGCCCCAGGAGGAGAAGGATATACTGAAAGGTTGGGTCAAAGAAAAAGGTGACAATCCATTGTACCGATATGGTCGCCAACGTCGAGGTGCAGTAGATCCATCTGCTCAAACCGAAGATTTAGGTGATGATTCTATGATGGCTTCTGAGCTTGGGATCAGAAACCTGAAGCGCATTACGGAGAAGCTTATTGAGTGGTCCGCAGAAGATGGTAAGGACTATCGTGACCTGACTGAATTGTACAGAAATGTATTGGGTCAATACAATCGCTATGCTGGGCACGTGACTGCCAATGTGGGTGGTGTCTATGAATTTTACAAGACCTACGATCAGAACGGAGCGGTTTATGTTCACACGTCTAAAGACAAGCAAAAACGTGCGATCCAGTACATGAACGAGCAGGTATTTGCCACGCCAACCTGGTTAGTCAATGAGGACATCCTCGGACGTATTCAGCAAGACGGGATCATTGATCAGATCAAAAGAACCCAGGTCCGCTACCTGGATCGGTTGTTCGACGGTGCCCGAGTAAAGCGGGTGATAGAAAATGAGGCACTCAATGGCGATGAAGCTTACACTTCTGTGGCTATGATGGAAGACCTGCGAAGAGGCATTTTCTCCGAATTACGCAGAGGCCGAACCATCGATACCTACCGAAGAAACCTACAAAAAGCTTTTGTAGAAAAGCTTGGCGAATTGGTGAACACAGAAAATGAAGACATCCGTACAACGGATATTCCTTCATTGGCCCGCGGCACCCTGTCCACCATTCAAGGACAAGTCAGAAGTGCTACCGGCCGATACACCAGTACGATCTCCAAGTATCACTTGCAAGATTTGAATAAAAGAATCGGACAGATTTTGGATCCGAAGTAATTAAAATCGTCATGCCGGAATTTTTCAGCTTAAATTCCGAAGGAAACTGAAAAATGTCCGATATCTCTCTGGACGATCTTCCAAGAAAATAAGAATTTAAACCACCTCAGGAATGGGGTGGTTTTTTTGTTTTATTTAAACTGTAACCAGTAAACAGTTAGGAAAATCTCAATTCGCATTCACTACAGCACCGGCTCCAGTGATATTGACATCAATGGTGGGTTCGCCGCGGTAGTGGATGTTGCCTGCTCCTAGGATGTTGCCAGCAATAAGTTCGGCGGCGGATACTTCGATGTTGCCTGAACCGGTCAGGGTGATGCGTACGGTATTGGCTGCAAAATCAAATGCAGCAATATTACCTGCTCCTAACAGCTCAATGATGAGCTCATTCGCAGAACCTGAAAGGTCAAATGATGCCGCTCCTGTGTTTCTCAATGTCAGGGTTTCCTGATCATTGAATCCTTCAATACTGATTCTTCCTGCTCCTAAATTCTCAACTGAAATCAATTCAGGGATCACGATATTGACGCGAAGGGTAAGGTTCTCGTAGCTGCCTTCTTCTAAATCGATGATGAGCTGGCCATTCATATTAACTCTTGTGATCACGCGATCAATCAAATTATCATCTGAAGATACTTCCATAGCTTGGATAGCTCCCTGAGTAATCGTTAAATCGATGGCTGGTGAGGAAGTAATGGCATTGAAATCAGGTAGTTCGCGGGTTTCCGTGATGATCACGCCAGAGCCTCGGAATCTTTCGCCGTTCCCAAGGCCAGGTTCATCATCCAAACAAGAGGTGAGGAATACAATGGAAAATAGCGCGGTAAAAAAGTGCGGTGTAAATCGTTTCATGGCAGTACTACTTAAAAAATTGTTATTCTGAATTATATCTATGTCAACTAAAGACAGGAAGAACCCCAAAGGGTTGCTGGATTTAACAAATCATAGACATGGCTTGGGAGTGACTTGCTTCGAAAAACTCAGCATGACCGTAATTTTAATTTTCAATCGTTTGAAACGAATAAGTTTTTGATGTCTTCCTCGCCTGGCCCGTTTGCACGGCCAGTGGTGCGGAAGGACGTCCTAGAGCTTTGGAAATTTGGCAGCTTACCCTTTCCAGCAAAAGAATCTACCTCTCTGATCAAGATCATCTTCAAAATAAGAAGGCAATCCGGCAGGGTATTTTAATTTTATGCCTTTAAACCGAAGCCTATGCTGGATGAACTTCGTAAGGGGATAGATGAAATAGATGATAAGGTAGTAGAACTCCTTGGAAAGCGGCTGGGGTACGTCAAGCAAATTGGCGATCTCAAGCGGAATTCCAACGCGACGATCTATCGTCCGGAACGAGAAAAGGCCATCATTGATCGCCTTTTTGAAGCCAGTAAGGGCAAAAACGAATTGACACGTTCGGCCATCGAAGCGATCTTTCTGGAGATCTTTGCCGTGAGTCGGAATTATGAACTTCCGGAACGTGTGGCCTACCTAGGACCAGAAGGCAGTTTCACGCATCAAGCTGCCGAATCGCGTTATGGCGCCATGAGCGATTACCTGCCATTGGATTCCATTCCTTCGGTTTTTGATGCGGTGGCTACTTCTCGTGCTCGTTTTGGTGTGGTGCCTATTGAAAATAATCAGGAGGGTACTGTTCAGGAAACCATCGATTACCTTGGTGTTCACAATCTGAACATCGTGGCGGAAGTAGTACTTCCTATCCATTTCTGTATCGCGTCATTGGAACAAGACCTGAGTAAGGTCAAAACCATCTATACGAAAGACATTGCATTTCGTCAGTGTAAGAACTTCATCCGGGACTATTTCCAGCATGATGTCAAACAGATCCCGGTAAGCTCAACCAGTCGGGCTTGTAAGATCGCCCTGGAAGAGGAAGGAACAGCCGCGATTTGTGCGCCCATTGCAGCGAGGAACAACCGACTGCCTATTTTGTACAGCAACATCCAGGACTCAGCAGATAACCAGACCCGGTTCCTGATCCTTAGTCAGAACTTCATCAACGAGATCAGTGGTGAGGATAAGACTTCTTTGATCGCCAAGCTGCCCGATGAACCTGGTGCGCTGGTCTCCTTTTTAAAGAAATTTGAAGACGCGGGCATCAACTTGTGTAAGGTAGAAAGTCGACCGGCGAAGATCGGGTCCAAATTCAAGTATATCTTCTTCGTAGAGCTGGATGGACATTTCAATGACCCGGCAGTTCAAGACACCATTGCTCCGTACAAGAACAACCTGACGTGGTTGGGGAGCTATGTGAAGATGTGCTAAGGCCTGTTGGGCAAATTTAAGGTTGAATGTCGATAGACCAATCTTTGGTCTTTTTTCAATTAAAATCCCCAGCCCTGCCTTGCCGTCAGGCAGGCTTTCAGGCACCCTCTTAAAAGGGTGACAATTGAAAAAGGCCACCCGCTGGGTAGCCTTTGAATTTTCTGATTGCAGTGAGGATTATCCTTCTGAGTACTCGATAGAAAGTACTTTGTCTTCGATCATCGCAAGGGCCAGTTTGTCCTCACCGATCACGTCAAACAATTCGAGGGTTCTGCGTGCTACAAACTCTTCTTCGATCTGCTCGCTCACGAACCAACGCATGAATTCCTCGGTAGCAATATCATCCGCCTTTCTGCACCCTCGTACCACATTGTGAATGGATTCCGTTACTGATATTTCCATGTCCAGTGCTTTCTCAAATACACTTCTCAATGTCGGAAACTCATATTCTGGCTGCTCTACTCTGGGCGCGATAGCCGTCGCTTCCATGTTTACCAGGTAATGGAAAATCTTCTTCTGATGATTTCTTTCTTCTTCTGATTGCTTGAAGAAAAATTCCGCACAGTTGTCATAGCCATTCACGTCGCACCAACCAGCCATGGCCAGGTATTCGTTTGCGGAATTCGCTTCGATCTGTACTTGTTTGTTCAATATATCAATTACCTCTTCTTTCAAAGGGCATTCTCTTCTAAGTAAATCTTTCATGTGTGTGGGTTTAATTTCACGCTCTTTGGCTTATAAAACATCCTTTGATCCATGTAAAATTAATTCAGCATGAATAGGCTTGCTTTATGGAGCCTGTTTAGCGAATAACAAAATAACACCCGATTATCCGTAAAAGTTGAATTACGGGCGTTCAGGACACTAATTTAAAATCAGTCTAATTAAAAATAGTAATGGGATATAAGCGCACTTAATGATATGAGCGCACCAATTTTTGATGGATCATACTGTTGAGTTCCAGCATGGTCATGGCTCCGGCAAAGAGGTCGCGAAGCTCTAAAATCTCTCGTAGTTCAAACACGAAAAATCGTTCGATCTGTGGCATAGAAATGATCTCGATTCCCGGATGGGTGGGCATAAACATTTCCGCCAGATCTATGGATTGGATTTTTTTCCGAAAAGACAGCAACGCACAGAGCTTGAACTCTACTTCCTCTGCAGGTAATTTCAGAATGAATGAAGCACGTGTGTCGTTTTGATAAATGCCAATATTAGAAGTAGCAAACACCAAAGCCGAGGCCCCTGTCATCAATTCTTTACTTACTATATTTTCGGACAGCTTTTGCAATGCTTCTTTCCTTTCTTTTTATACTTCTTGCAGCATTTCTTGAATACGCAATCATTTCCTGTAATAGGACCGAAATCCTTGAATTCCAAGGTTACCCCGCTGTTCTCCTCTACATCTGCTATTTGAAATTCCATATTTCGTATTTAGAATTAATCTAAATAAGGTACAAATTACGTGCTTCTTTCTTTTTTGATCAATTGCTAGTGCTGGTGAAATTGTTACTCCCTAGTACTAGGGATGTATCACTACAAGTAGTGATACAACTATTTTACCAGGCCACTTTCCAGTGCATAAACGATCAATTCTGTCGGCGATTTTAAGTTCAGCTTTTTCAAGATGCTTTTCCTATGGGAATTAATCGTATGTACGCTGACACAAAGTGTATCCGCAATTTTCGTGGTAGTCTGGCCTTTGGTAATGAGTTGAAGCACTTCATATTCCCTTGGTGAGAGATCCATAGGTGCACAATTCTCCTCTTCTTCTTCGACCGATTGCTCCATTACGATATCCAGGATCTTATTGCAATAAAACCGGTTCCCCTGTGATACTGCAAGAATAGAGTTCACAATTTCCTGCTCACTACAGGTCTTGGTCACCATGCCTTTCACTCCCGTCTTCAGAATCTCTCGTACCCGATCTTTTTTGGTATCACTGGTGAGGATCAAAATATTATTAATCCCTATCTCTTTGATACTTTTCAGCCGTTGGACAAAGTCCTGCTCATCGGGACGATAATCGATCACCAAAACATCAGGCCGGTTTTCCAGTAACTGCTCATTCAGCATGTCCCAGTCCTCCTCCTGACCTACCAATTGAAAATTATCATTCCTGGCCAGCAAGGACTTGAAGCCTTCCTGCGTAAGGAATTGAAAATCGGAAAGAAAAACTGAAATCGCTGACATGACTTATTTAGAATCAATCTAAACTACGCAAACATACTATTAACAATGAATCAGGGCAAGGTTGTTTAGAATTATTCTAAATAAAGTGATGAAAATTACTCATCTGTCCGCGATTCGATGCTTTTAACTCCCTCATTTGCGCGGACTGCACTTTATTTTTGCAGAAAATAGAACAGATTCATATCATGGATATCCGACTGGAACGTGACACAATGGGACCCGTAGAGGTACCCGCAGACAAATATTGGGGCGCCCAAACACAACGCTCAAGGAACAACTTCAAAATAGGCGGAGCCAACATGCAGATGCCTCTTGAGATTGTCAAAGCTTTTGCTATTCTTAAAAAATCTGCAGCTCAGACCAATCATGAGCTTGGTGTACTGTCCAGTGAAAAATCGGATTTGATCAGCCAGGTATGTGATGAGATCCTCGAAGGAAAACTAGATGATCAGTTCCCTCTGGTGGTTTGGCAAACAGGTTCCGGTACCCAGTCGAACATGAATGTGAATGAAGTGGTTGCCAATCGCTCGCACGTACTCAATGGTGGTTCGCTCACCGATGAGAAGAAGGCCGTGCATCCCAATGATGATGTGAACAAGAGTCAATCATCTAATGACACGTTCCCTACTGCGATGCACATTGCTTCTTACAAGATTTTAGTGGAGCATACCATTCCATTGGTTGAAAAGCTAAGAGACACGTTCAAAGAAAAGTCCGAGGCCTTCATGGATGTGGTGAAAATCGGACGGACGCACTTCATGGATGCCACACCTTTGAGCCTTGGCCAGGAATTTTCAGGCTATGTCTCACAGCTAAACCACGGATTGAAAGCCCTTCGCAATACACTGGATCACCTATCGGAGCTAGCATTGGGAGGTACCGCAGTTGGTACCGGGCTGAATACCCCGGCCGGTTATTCGGAACTTGTTGCTAAGAAAATTGCAGAAAACTCCAATCTACCTTTCGTTACAGCGGAAAACAAATTTGAAGCATTGGCTGCTCATGATGCCATTGTTGAATCTCATGGCGCTTTAAAGCAATTGGCTGTCAGTCTCATGAAAATCGGCAATGACATTCGCATGCTGTGCTCAGGACCAAGAAGTGGTATTGGGGAAATTCTGATCCCTGAAAATGAGCCTGGGTCTTCTATCATGCCAGGTAAAGTGAACCCCACTCAGTGCGAGGCATTAACCATGGTGTGCGCGCAAGTGATCGGAAACGATGTGGCGGTAAGTGCAGGAGGTATGACCGGTCATTTCGAACTGAATGTCTTCAAACCCATGATGGTTTACAACTTGCTGAACTCTGCTCGTCTCATCGGCGATGCCTGTAACTCTTTCAATGATAATTGCGCCGTGGGTATAGCGCCTAATCAGGCCGTGATCAAAGAAAAGCTCGAGAACTCTCTGATGTTGGTAACAGCACTTAACACGCACATTGGATACGAAAAAGCGGCTCAAATTGCAAAAAAAGCACACAAGGAAGGCACGACGCTACGAGCCGCTGCCCTTGAATTAGGCTTCCTGACCAATGACCAATTCGATGAATGGGTACGTCCCGAGGACATGATCGGCTCTTTGAAAGACTGATCTGATTGTATATCCCATTGGTTTTCAGATAAAAAGACCAGAGGCCTGCAAATTGTACTTTGTAGGCCTCTATCTGTCTAAAATTAGCTTTATTCAAGTCTATTTTGTACTTTCGCTTTAACATATCGTAATTTTTACTTATCGATACACTGATGAAAAACATAGCCTCATTATTGATCCTTCTGTTTTGCGTAACATTTGCGTTCGATGGAAACGCTCAAATGTCGAAAAAAGAGCAAAAGGAATGGAAGAAAAGAATCAAGGCCTTGAGTCCTGAGCAGTACAAAACACTACTCGATGATAACAAGTCGCTGAAAAGCCAAAATGCGAGCCTGAAAGCCGAAGTTGCCGGTGTTGACGGTCGAATAGCAGATAAAGACAATCAAATTTCCAATCTTCAGGATCAGGTGGCTGACCTGAAAGATCAATTGGCGGATGCCCTGGCAAGACCTGAACCTGAGCCACAGCGTACTGCTGGTCCTGCAGTAGGTGCTGGTATCAATGATCAGGAAGGCATCGTGTTCAAAGTACAGATCGGCGCATTCAAGCAAAAAGACCTTTCTAAATATCTGGACGCTGGTGACAACTTCTCCGGTGAAACAGATGAAAATGGTCTGAGAAGATATTCTTTGGGTGTTTTCAGAGAGTACTGGGATGCTGACACATTCAAAAAATACCTGAGAGAAATGGGCGTGAAAGGTGCCTTCATCGTTTCTTACAGAGATGGTCAACGAGTGGACATCAAAGACGTGCTGGAAAGCATCGGTGAAAAAGGAGAGTAATCCTAAAAAACATATTCCCCTGGGAAGCGAACCCTGTCTATATTAGCCAGGGTTTTTTTATGGTACCTTTGTGGCTCCCGTTTTCGAATAGCGTATAATGATTCAGTATAAGTCGTCAGAAGAGATAGAATTGATCCGCCAAAGTGCACAGTTGGTTTCCAAAACCCTGGGACTGATGGCTGAGCATATTGAACCAGGAATCACTCCTTTAGAGTTAGATAAAATTGCGGAAGAATTTATCCGCGACAATGGCGGTGTTCCAGGATTTTTGGGCCTGTACGACTACCCAAATACCATCATCACTTCCGTCAATGAGCAAGTAGTACATGGCATTCCTACCGCACGGCCCTTGCAAGAAGGTGATATTGTGGGATTGGATTGCGGCGTTCTGATGAATGGTTACTACGGAGATCATGCATATACCTTCCCTGTAGGGGAAATATCACCAGAAATCAAACAACTCCTTACAGTTACAAAAGAAAGCCTATATAGGGGGATTGAGCAATGTACTGCCGGGAAGCGAATCGGAGACATCAGCTATGCCATTCAATCATACACGGAGAGTTTCGGTTACGGTGTAGTGAGAGAACTGGTAGGTCATGGTCTTGGCAAGAAAATGCACGAATCTCCTGAAGTTCCTAACTATGGCAAAAGAGGCCGTGGCCCGAAACTTAAAGAAGGAGTGGTAATTGCCATTGAACCTATGATCAATATGGGAACTCGCAGGGTCGTTCAATTGAATGATGGCTGGACCATCGTCACTGCGGACAAACAACCTTCTGCTCATTTCGAGCATGATGTGGCCATCGTCGATGGCAAACCTGAAATCCTTTCTACGTTTGATTATGTGGAAGCAGCTCTGAAGAAGAAATCTGCGGTGTTTATTTAGTCTTCGAGAGCCTCAGACTAACTTAAAACGAGCGCCTCAAGCTGACACAGTTCCTGCTATCGTGTCTTCTCCGAGCGCGCAACTATAACACAGGAAGGCTCCCGACTAGGCGCGGCCTGCCAGGCGTCGCCGAATAAATCCGGGGATTTGAATCTACTATTTTCCATGGTTTAATCTAACTATTATGTGTTTGGTTAAACCCAAAAATTGCCCCTCAGATTGACACAAGCACAATTAAAAAAAGCCGCGCAAGGCGGCTTTCATTTGAAATTTATCGACCTCTAAGGGCTTAAGCTTTACAGCTTTCTTTTCACTTCTCGTTGCTCAAATCCTTCGATCACGTCGCCCACTTTAATGTCATTGAAGTTCTTGATACTGATACCACATTCGTATCCGTTCTTCACTTCGTTTACATCGTCTTTGAAACGTTTCAACTGATTGATGTCTCCTGTGTACACAACAATACCATCACGAACTAGTCTTACCTCATTGTTTCGCTTAACAATACCGTCAGTTACGTAGCAACCGGCCACTGTTCCGATCTTAGAGATTTTGAAGACTTCACGAACCTCAATGTTACCCGTGATCACTTCCTCAGAAGTAGGCTCCAACAGACCTTCCATCGCATCTTTCAACTCGTTGATGGCGTCGTAGATGATGCTGTAAAGTCTGATCTCTATCTCCTCGTTTTCGGCCAGTTTTCTGGCGCCACTGGAAGGACGTACCTGGAAACCAATGATGATCGCATCCGAAGCAGTTGCCAACAAGACATCTGATTCTGAGATCTGTCCCACGCCTTTGTGGATGATATTCACCTGGATTTCATCGGTAGACAACTTCAACAGGGAATCAGAAAGTGCTTCTACCGAACCATCCACGTCACCTTTCACGATCACGTTCAGTTCCTTAAAGCTTCCGATTGCCAGTCGACGACCAATCTCATCCAGCGTAATATGCTTCTTCGTACGCATGGACTGCTCACGAAGGATCTGCTCTCTCTTATTAGCGATCTCTCTAGCCTCCCGCTCATTCTCCATGATGTTGAAGCGATCACCTGCCTGTGGCGCTCCGTCCAATCCAAGCATCTGTACAGGTGTGGAAGGTCCAACGTTCTTCAGCTGACGTCCACGATGGTCAAACATCGCTTTCACTTTACCAAAGTAAGATCCTGCCAAAAGCACATCACCGATCTTCATCTCACCAGCCTGAACCATCAGCGTGGTTACGTAACCACGCCCCTTGTCAAGCGAGGCTTCAATCACAGATCCAACAGCAGCTTTTTCCGGATTGGCTTTCAATTCCAGTAATTCGGCTTCAAGCAATACTTTTTCCAGTAATTCGTCAATTCCCTCTCCGGTTTTTGCAGAGATTTGCTGACACTGGTACTTACCACCCCAATCCTCTACAAGGATGTTAATTCCTGAAAGTTCTTCTTTGATCTTATCAGGGTTGGCATTAGGGCGGTCAATTTTGTTGATCGCAATCACAATAGGCACACCTGCAACCTGTGCGTGATTGATAGCCTCTTTCGTTTGTGGCATCACCGCGTCATCTGCCGCCACCACAATGATTACAATATCCGTGATCTTCGCACCCCGTGCCCGCATCGCGGTAAAGGCTTCGTGACCCGGTGTATCCAGGAAGGCAACTCTTTTACCACCGTCGGTCACCACATCGTAAGCCCCAATGTGCTGGGTAATTCCTCCAGCCTCGCCTTCCGTTACTTTACTGTCGCGTATATAGTCAAGCAAGGACGTCTTACCATGGTCAACGTGTCCCATGATCGTAACGATCGGTGCTCTTTCCTGCAGATCTTCTGCTGCATCTTCTACCTCCTCGATCTCTACTTCTTCTTCTGCTGAAGTGAAATCTACATCATAGCCAAATTCATCCGCAATTACAGTGATGGTCTCCGCATCTAATCGTTGATTGATCGAAACGAACATTCCCAGACCCATACAGGTGGAAATCACATCGTTTACAGAAACTTCCATCAGAGTAGCCAAATCACTCGCGGCGATAAATTCGGTGACCTTCAGGATTTTTGCATCTTCTTGTGCCTGCTGTGCTCTTTCTTCCTCAGCCTCAGCCCTCGCACTACGTTTGTCTTTCTTGTATTTGGCACGGTTGCCACCGCCTTTACCACCGCCGCCACTGAGCTTAGCAAGGGTAGCCTTGATTTTATCCTGAATTTCCTTATCTGTAAGTTCTTCAGTTTTCCGATTATCTTGACGTCCTCTACGATTGCCTCCCGGCCCGCCACCTCGACGATCACCAGGACGACCACCAGGTCGGCCACCGCCTTGTCCTTGTCCAGGGCGATTTTGTCCACCACCAGGACCTCCTCCGGTAGCAATTCTTTTTCTCGGACGCTTTTTGCGCTCCTTGTTCTCATCAGAAGAGGCCACTGGTTTGGCCTTCTTATTTGCAGGTAATTCAATTTTACCCAGCACTTTGAGTCCTCGAAGGGATTCAGCTTTCGCTTTCACCACTTCATCAACAGGTGGTTTTGGCGCCTCAGCAGGAGGAGCTGGCTTCTCTTCTTTCGCGGGAGGAGCTGCTGCAGGTGGCGCTTCTTTGGCTACTGGAGCTTCTTCCTTAGGTTCTTCTTTCTTCTCTGGTTCCGGAGCTTGCGCTTCAGCAGGCTTTTCTTCCTCCTTCTTCACCTCAACCGGTGCTTCTGCCTTGGGCTCCTCTTTTTTCTGCTCTACAACCGGCTCCGGCTTAGGCTCTTCTTTTACTTCCTTAGGAGCTTCTTCCGCTTTAGGTTTTTCTTCCGCAGGAGCCGCTTTGCCTTTCTTCGCCGCATCCAGATCGATTTTACCAACAACCTTAGGACCAGAAAGTCGATCTTTTGCTAAGTCAACTCTTTCTTCTTTTGGCGCTTCTGCCGCTGGCTTTTCTGGCTCAGCTGTAGGAGCAGGTGTGGCTGGTTTATCTGCAATTGGCGTTTCAGTCGCCACATTGTCTTTGATCAGAATTCGGTCTTCTTCTGCACTATCTCTTGCAGCTGCTTCCTGACCGGAACGAATCACCAGATTGTCCGCATGCTTGGTTCCGATAGTCAAGCCAGAAGCTTCCTCTTTGTCCAAAGCGGAATCTGCAAACTCCTTCGATAGCATAGCGAATTGCTCCTCCGTGATTTTGGAGTTGGGGCTACTGTCCACCTCGAATCCCTGATTAGACAGGAAGTCGTTGATGGTCGTCCGACCAACGTTCAATTTTCTAGCTACTTGACTTAATCTGTACATATACTTTCTTAACTGTCGGCTACGGCTGGTTCTTCTGGTTTACTTATTCAAATTCCTGATTGAGGACAGACAATATATTGTCGATGGTCTCTGCTTCCAGGTCCGTTCTTCGAACAAGATCCTCTCTGCCGAGCTTCAAAACGCTCTTGGCCGTATCCAATCCAACGCGCTTCAATTCATCAATTACCCAATCTTCGATTTCATCAGAGAATTCGTCCAGATCGACATCTTCCTCCTCCATTTCACTTAACTCTCTGAATACATCGATCTCCAGACCTACCAGTCGGCTGGCCAACTTAATGTTCTGTCCGCCTTTACCGATCGCCAAAGATACTTGATCTGGTTTTAAATAGACCGAAACACGATTTTTGTCCTCTTCAATTTTCATGCTCTGCAGTTTTGCGGGACTCAACGCCCTGGCAATGTACAGTTCCATGTTATCTGTGAAGTTGATCACATCAATGTTTTCATTCTGCAATTCACGTACGATAGAGTGGATTCTGGACCCTTTCATACCCACACAAGCGCCTACCGGATCAATACGATCATCGTAAGATTCCACGGCCACTTTTGCTCTTTCTCCTGGTTCCCGAACTACTTTCTTAATGGTGATAAGGCCATCATAAACTTCCGGCACTTCACTTTCGAACAATCGCTCAAGGAATGTTGGGGCCGTTCTGGAAAGTACGATCCTCGGATTGCCATTGTGCATTTCTACCCGATGTACGATCGCTCTTACATTATCCCCTTTACGGTATCGATCTTTGTTGATCTGCTCCGCTTTAGGAATGATCAACTCATTTCCTTCACCATCGATCAACAACACTTCCCGGCTAAGTACCTGATATACTTCGCCATTGATGATCTCCCCAACCAGATCTTTGTATTTCTGGAACAGGATGTCTTTTTCAAGGTCTTTAATCTTCTGAATGAGGGTTTGACGTGCTGTCATCACCGCTCTTCGTCCAAAATCTTCCAATACGATCTCCTCTGCAACTTCCTCGCCAATTTCAAAATCCGGCTCGATTTTTCTTGCATCAGTGAGACAGATCTTGTCGTGATCCCAAATGTCTTCGGAATTATCATCTACAATCTCGCGGAATCGCCATATTTCAAGGTCACCTTTATCGGCGTTAATGATGATGTCAAAATTGTCATCAACCTTGAATTTCTTACGGATCATCGTTCTGAAAACATCTTCCAGTATCCGGATCATCGTAGGACGATCAATGTTTTTTCCTCTCGCAAAATCTGCAAATGAATCTATTAATATTCCAGCGTCCATCATTATTTAAACGATACTATAACTTTCGACTTCTTCACATCGCTCAACGCTATCGTCGAGATCACTTTTTCTTTTTTATTCATCACTTCCAGTTCGAAATGCTCATCCTCAACGGCGGTAAGGACTCCCTCCTTTTTCTCCCCGTCGTTCAATTCGACTTTCAGCGAACGGCCAATATTTTTCACATATTGCCGCTTTAGTTTCAATGGCTGGTCGATTCCCGGTGAGCTTACTTCAAGGGTATACTTACCCGGAATAATATCCAACTCTTCCAATTGAGCACCTAATTGTCGGCTCACACGCGCGCATCTATCTATGTCTAAGCCCTGGTCTCCGTCGATTAATACCTGCAATTTCGAATTACCACTATTGCCTTTATGACTCACTTCAACCAGAAACAAGTCTTCATCCTCTTTAAGGATTTCCTCCAACAAAATGGTTTCAACTTGTTTTTCTACACTTAATGCGCTCATCTCCACTAAAGAAAAGAGGGGACTATTTAGTCCCCTCTATGCTTGTTTCTATATTTGCAACGCAAAGCTAATTGAAAATAACTTCAATACAAATAGGTGGATTGACCTTAATTCACCGAAATAGCGAGCAAATAAGGTCAGTGGAAAGATTTTAACAGTTGTAATACGGAAGTACGCATGATTGGAAAACTCAAAGTTTTCAACTCTCTGTCCAGAGAAAAAGAAGTGTTTGAACCCAAAAACGCACCCTATGTGGGCCTGTACGTATGTGGCCCAACCGTATATAACTCTGTGCACCTTGGTAATGTAAGGACCTTCCTCAGCTTTGACATGATCAGTCGTTACCTGCGGTTTCTCGACTACAAAGTCCGATATGTACGCAATATTACCGACGTAGGTCACCTTACCGATGATCAGGACGATGGCGAAGACAAAATTGCCAAGCGTGCCAAGCTGGAGAACCTGGAACCCATGGAAATTGTGCAGAAATACACCGTGGGATTCAGGGAAGTAATGAAAACCTTCAACGCCCTTCCTCCGGATATCGAGCCTTCTGCTACCGGACATATCATTGAACAAATTGAGATGATCAAGGAAATTCTTGACAATGGCTACGCTTATGAAAAGAATGGCTCGATCTATTTTGATGTAGAAAAATATAACGAGCAGTATCCATACGGAGAACTTTCAGGCCGCAAGATTGACGAACTGATGGAAAACACCCGTACACTGGATGGTCAGGAAGACAAAAAAGGACCCCTGGATTTTGCCCTTTGGAAGAAAGCGACCAAAGGACATATCATGCGATGGCCTTCACCATGGGGGTTAGGTTTTCCGGGGTGGCACCTTGAGTGTTCGGTCATGAGCACCAAATACCTGGGAGACACTTTTGACATCCACGGAGGTGGCATGGACCTTAAATTTCCCCACCATGAGTGTGAAATTGCGCAGTGCAAGGGCTCAAAGGGCCACGGGCAGGCCAAATACTGGCTCCACACCAACATGCTGACTGTCAACGGACAGAAAATGAGTAAATCACTGGGTAATTCGTTCTTGCCTCACGAACTCATCTCTGGGGATCATCCAATCCTTGAAAGAGGTTACAGTCCCATGACCATCCGTTTTCTAATGCTCCAATCACACTATTCGAGTACTCTTGATTTCTCAAATGATGCCCTGAATGCGGCGCATAAAGGCTGGATGAAAATGAATAACGGGTTGCGAACGCTGAATGAATTAAGTTATCCAGAAGATGCTGAAGGAGAAATCAACGAAAAGCAGCAAAAGCAACTTGAGAAGTTCTGTGACAACTGCTACCACGCCATGAATGATGATTTCAACACAGCATTAACATTGGGACATCTCTTCAATATGCTGAAGAAAATCAATTCGATTAAAACCGGGCAATTGCAATATACGGAGCTGGGACAGGAGACTTTTGACCGAATGAAAACCACTTTCCTGAGTTTCTGCCACGATGTATTAGGACTCAAATATGAATCTCGCATGGATCAGGAATCTCTATTGGAGGTGATTATTGATGAATATACTGAAGCCAAAAAAGTACGCAACTACGACAAGGTTGATGAGCTCCGGGAAAA
The DNA here is from genome assembly GCA_033344775.1 of Cytophagales bacterium. Classification (NCBI taxonomy): domain Bacteria; kingdom Pseudomonadati; phylum Bacteroidota; class Cytophagia; order Cytophagales; species Cytophagales bacterium. The sequence continues at coordinate 2,669,255 of JAWPMT010000005.1, forward strand.
GCTGAAGAAAGAGGGTATTGTGGTGAAGGACATGAAGAATGAGATCGGGTGGGCGTTTGAGGAGTAGTCTTCCTGACTTGGGAGATCTATCACTTTTTATTTCTTCGTACGATTTCATTCAGATGCATAAAAAAGGGGCCGAAGCCCCTTGTCATTTAATGCACCGCGTAGTGCTTTTCTTTGAACTTTTTGAGCTGCCTTCTTAAGGCCTCCACCGCTTCGTCGGCAGCAGCTTCGAAGGATTTGTTCTTCTTCTCAGCAAAAAGTTGCTCCCCGGGGATATTTAGTTTAATCTCTATGATCTTATTCTCATTCTTGTCGTCTTTGTCAAGTCTCATGAAGACTTCACCATCGATGATCCGGTCATAAAACGTTTCGAGTTTGTCAGCTTTCTTCTGTATGAAATCAAGCAGCTTGTGATCAGCGTCGAAATGGATAGAATGCATTTGCAGTTTCATGACATTATTATTTATTGGGTTGAACAATTAAGCCCTCGGATGCGCTTGATCGAAGGCCGATTTAAGTTTTTCTAATGAATTATGGGTGTAGACCTGTGTCGCAGCGAGGCTCGTATGCCCTAAAAGTTCCTTAACTGCATTGAGGTCAGCCCCCTTATCCAACAAGTGTGTAGCAAAGGTGTGGCGAAGTACATGTGGACTTCTCTTGGTCAGCGTGCTTACTTCGCCGATGTACTTCTTGACCGTTCGATAAATAAACATGGGATAAACAGGCTTACCCTGATCTGTCCTGATCAGTGCACTTTCTCCTGTTATCGTTCCCCACTTCTCCATTGCCAAGTTGTTGTATTTCTTTATTAATTCAACGACAAAAGAGGTGATAGGGATGACCCTTTCCTTGTTTCTTTTTCCTAAAACTTTGATGGATTGATCGAAAAAATTGATGTCCGTATTTTTGAGCCCTAAAAGCTCAGAAAGTCGCATGCCTGTGCCGTATAAAAGCTCAATGATAAGGCGGTCCCTGCATTCGGGTAAGCTGTCTCCTTTAAAAACAGGAAGGGATAAAAGCTCTTCCATTTCTGTGGATTTCACAAAGCTCGGAAGTCGCTTTTCTGTCTTTAATGGCCGTAACCTCGATGCTGGGTTGGTCTCAACATATTCGCGAGAAAGCAAAAACTTGAAGTAGGACTTCAAACATGCAATTTTACGATTGATGGAAACAGGAGACATCTCGTTTTCCATGAGATGAATGATCCAGTTCCGAAGGTGGGTATGACGGACCTCACTATGGTCCTCTATTTCGAAGGTCTCAGATAAGAATTCCTGTAGTTGTTTCAGGTCTTCCTCGTACGCAGTAATCGTATGCTGACTACTGCGCTTTTCGAAAGATAAGTATTTTAGGAAGTTTGTTACCACGCACTAGTCTTTACAAGGGGGTAAAGACTAACTTACAAAATTCTCCGTGGAAAAACGAATCGAACGAATTATTTATTCGCCTTATCCTGCATGTATTGTCTGTAGGATGCACGGATAATTTCGTGACGTCTTTTTACAGAAGGTTTTGTAAAAGCAGTACGGCTTCTCAATTCTTTCAAAACGCCAGTTCTTTCAAACTTCTTTTTGAATCTTTTAAGCGCTTTATCGATTGATTCGTTCTCTTTTACGTTAATGACGATCATGTTAATTTTCTATTAAAGGGGCGCAAATATAAATCCTTTATTAAATCAAAAGAATAGCTAGCCCAAAAAATATCGATATACTTTCTTTATATTGTGAGATTCCTTCCAAATTAAGCCTCGATTAAGTGATTGACGGATAAGAACTGACAGATGATGAAAAAACTAACCTGGCTCCTATTAATTCTCTTTTCATGTTGTTTCACCTGCCTGTATGGTCAGGATCTATTGCACGTGTCTGGAAAAGACATTGTTGATAGTTCTGGCGAGCCTTATATCTTAAAAGGAATGGGTCTGGGCGGATGGATGCTACAAGAAGGCTATATGCTCCAGACTGCATCCTTTGCTAACCCTCAACATCAGATCCGCGCAAGGATTGCCGATCTCATTGGAGAGGAAGACACCCAGGTTTTCTATGATGCATGGTTGGCCAATCATGTGCGCAAAATCGATATCGATTCGTTGGCTGCCTGGGGCTTCAATTCGGTGCGACTCCCTATACACTACAACCTGTTCACCCTACCGATAGAAGATGAACCAGTAGCCGGAGAAAACACCTGGCTTGAAGTAGGCTTTGCACTCACGGATAGTTTGATCAAATGGTGCAAAGCAAATGATATGTATGTCGTACTGGACTTGCATGCCGCACCCGGTGGACAGGGTCAGGACGAGGGTATTTCCGATTACGATACATCAAAACCGTCTTTATGGGAAAGTGAAGCAAACCGTGCCAAGACCATTGCGCTTTGGCGTAAGATCGCTGAAAAATACGTTGATGAAACAGCAATTGCAGGTTACGACTTGATCAATGAACCGAACTGGCCTCTCGACGGCAACACTTTGTTGCGAGAACTTTATGGAGACATCACCGCGGCTATTCGTGAAGTTGATCAAAATCACATCATCTTCATCGAAGGAAATTGGTTTGCCAATGACTTCACGGGCCTTACGCCGCCGTGGGATGATAACATGGTTTACAGCCCCCATAAATACTGGTCGATCAATGATCAGTCTTCCATTCAATGGGTACTTGATATCAGAGAGCAAAATGACATCCCCCTTTATCTGGGAGAAACGGGGGAAAACTCAAATACATGGTTTCGTGATGCCGTGGAACTTTTTGAAACGCACAATATCGGTTGGGCATGGTGGCCCATGAAAAAGGTCGAATCCATTGCTGGCCCACTTTCTGTGACCAAATCGGAGGATTATCAAACCCTGCTGGACTACTGGTCCAATGGGGGTACGAAGCCTACCGCGGAATTTGCGCGATCAACACTCATGACACTCACGGAGGACCTGAAACTTGAAAATAGCCATTATCAAAAAGACGTCATCGACGCGCTGTTTCGACAGGTTGAAGAAAGCGGAACCATTCCCTTTCGAACACAGGAAATTCCCGGCCGGATCGACGTGACTGATTTTGATCTGGGGGCCAATGGGGAAGCCTACTTCGATGCAGACATAGCCAACTATCAGGTGAGTACCGGATCCTACACGGCCTGGAATCAGGGTTGGGCCTATCGAAATGATGGTGTAGACATAGAATTGTCTAGTGATCCACAATCCAACGGCTACAATGTCGGCTGGATCAGTAGCGATGAATGGATGAAGTATGACATCAACGTGACCGAAAGCGCGAACTATCAAGTTTCTGTTCGCGTAGCTTCGGGTGGTGAAGGAGGAAAATTTCATCTTCAGGCAGATGGTTCGGCTATCACCAGCGTTACTGATGCGCCAGCAACAGGCGACTGGCAGGGTTGGCAAACCGTGGTGATCGAGGATGTGATTTTGGACACAGAAGATCAAAAATTAACCTTTTATGCGGACCAGGCTGGGTTCAACCTGAGTGCTATTCACTTTGAAGTAATGGGATCAACCACCGAAGTAGACCTGCAAGTAGTAGGAGGTCAAACAATAACGAATGAAAAAATTCAGGTTGATTTCAATAAGCGTATTTCCGGAGAATTGAACAGTGAGGATTTCAGGTTTAGCCTTAACAATACCGCTATATCGATCAGCAATTTAGAATTGGATGGGCGCTCCTTGTTATTTGATATAGCAAGAGAAGTTTCCGGAGGAGATGAGTTGAAATTGTCCTACGCAGGAAATGGCATATCCGCCAATGATGGGACAATGATCACCGCTTTCTCGGATAAGTCCATTACCAATACCATTCGCCCAATGCATGAAATTCCCGGTCAAATTGAAGCGGAAGATTTCTTTGTACAATCGGGAATCGCATTAGAAGCAACAACCGATACAGGAGGTGGTGAAAATATTGGCTTTTTAGATCGTGGCGATTATCTCGACTACCAGGTGAATATTCTTGTAGCTGGCGAATATCTGGTGACCTATCGCACTGCGGCCGAGAGCGAAACTGGTGCCGCTAAGGCCACTTTGATAGATGAAAATGGCATAGCTACTGTACTCCACGACATCTCCTTTGAACCTACTGGAGGCTGGCAAAACTGGGCATCTACGACGATTGCCGAGGAACTTCCAGTAGGAGCATTTACGCTTCGAATAGAAATTACCGAACCTCTGTTCAATATAAACTGGATTGCTTTCGAGCAAGGTCTTTTGCTCAATGTCAACTCAGATCTGGCCAAGGGTATTTATCCGAACCCAACATCAGACTGGCTCACCTTGACCGAACTTGATATGAGTCAAACATTGACTTTTAAGGTATTTGACTTAAATGGAAAACTGTATCAGTCCGGCAAAATTGAATTGAACTCGCATCCTGGCATCAATGTGGCTGCGCTTCCTGAAGGAATCTATGTCTTGCAGGTCTTCAATAAAGATCAACCTCAATTAACCACACGATTTATTAAGCAGAATTCAGAATAAATCTTTTCTTTTTCCTTGAAGTCCGCTTAAAGTGAGGCTCTTTCATGATGACTTTAATCATAAATATGCTCTGTGTTGCGATTGCCAGTGGCATCGGTATACCAATCCTGATGTTGAGCTCCTTCCGCATTGGCCCAGTCCATGAATCGATTATAAGCCCGATCAATTCTTCGTGATTCTTTAGGGTATCGGAACGCATGAATGATGTCAATACCCCAGGGTGCATTGTTCACTGAGCGATAGTATTTTCCTTGTTCAGGGTTCGAGTTATCGGATTCCGCACCTATATATTGGTCATCTGCCAAATCGGTTGGGGGCCGGTTTCGCAAGTGCAATTCTTTGGAACGTTGCCCAATGAAAATAAAAGGGTTGAACTGTTGAGTACGTACTTCAGCTAATTCCAGGGGCTCTACAAATTCAACCAGCACCTCAAATCTTTTAGAAGGAGCAGAAGCCCCATCTGGTTTGGTGTTCACAATGGCATTTCCACCCAAATGCTCAAACGCATCATCAAAAACAATGATCACAGGGTTGGTCTGGCCATTTTCAAGCCCTTTTTGATCCAGGTTAATGCCCGATCCTACTTCATAACCCGTCACACTTTCAATTTTCGATTGGTCAGTGGGCAATTCGATACCAAAACCATTGTGGAAAGTGGCTCCCATGGCCACCAGGTCATAGATCATTTTCATCCGAACGGTTTTATTATCCGGATTCAGGTATTGAATGTATTTGTAGTGCACGACCAGATCATTGAAGTCATAATCCCCGATGGCTGGCCACATATCTTCGAAGGCCAGACAGCCCTGTCCTAATTCAGAGGGTGTGTATTTCGTGGCACTGATCTCAGCATCTTCAGGATAATCATCGAGTGCATCGATCACCCCATCACCATCGCTATCAATTGCTTCCAAATCTTCCTCCGCACATCGCCAGGCAGTGAGGTCATTGATCTTATGATTGTACTGCCTTACAATTTCAAAAGAACCGTCCTCCAGGTTCATTCGGATTAATCTTGAATTGGATTCATTGGTTGCCACATAGATTTGGTCCTCTCTATCAATGGCCATGGAGGTCAATTGATAAGGAAAGTTCTCCGCACTGATTCTAGAAATGGTAGCCGTTCCACCATCATCATCAAAAGCATCAAATCGGTATAAGCCGGAAAAACAAGCCAGATAGAGCGTCCCATCAGAAGCAAAGGCAAGATCTCCGCCGGAGTTACTGTTCACAAACCCGGTTATGTCATATCGCTGAACGATCTGATTGGAAGCAGCATCAACTTTGAAAAGCACTTTGTTATTGCCCATGTAGAAATAGCCGTCTCGGTATTCAAATCGGGGATAACTCCCATTGAAAGGATTGGAAGTGAATACTGTTTCAAAGGTTTCCATCTGCACATCATATCGATTCAAAGTCCTTCCTACATTGTAGTATACATGATCGTTTTCCTGATCCAGGGCACAGGCAATGGATCCTCCACCTTGTAAATTGGAGAGCTGGCTTTCAGCGTAGTTTCCTTCATGTAAATCAATCTCCCAGAAGCCTCCAAAACTACCTTCTACTGCATATAGGCGATCCAGACAACTCTCTGTCCGACCTGACGCAGTTGGAAACGCAATCGAAACGATTCCTGTCGACCCAATGCTAAACGTACGTTCAATTTTGGAATTCCCAGTGATGTACGTCACCTCCAGGACAGCAATCCCTTTCGGGACTTGTACCTGTACCTCGGCCATTTCTTTTTGCCCGGTCAAAGAGACGACACCTTCCTTCTCCCCTTGCCATTCATAGGTAATTTCATATCTCCCCGTTGCCGGACCATCGAAAGAAAGTGTTAATTCCTGACTGGTCTGAAAATCGAATGCCTCCGGAAAATGAAAGTCGGGCATCTCAGTTGATTCAATTGGTTTTTGATCTGATTCGTCCAGAATGGTGCTGCAACTACTGAATGTTGCCAGTACCACGATATAAAAAACCGATCTTAGGTACATGATGGAGAACTTCATTGCTCAAAAGTTTAATTGAGCCTCAAAACAGCTTTCAAATAGGCTTTAAGAAGATTTATTTTCGGAGTTGTGCATTTTTTCGCGTGTTTACTGCACAGAACCCAATAAGTTTGATATCCTAAGAATCAGATCCATGGAAACTATCAAAACGAATTTGATTGACCTTTTTCAAAGGAAGATCTACCCAGTAGCCATTACTTTCGACACGCACATCCGTGAAATAATGCTCATCGAAGAAACCATAGATGGTCACGCATTGCCAGGGTTTGTAGATGCACACGTCCACATTGAAAGTTCGATGCTTCCCCCTTCCGAGTTTGCCCGGTTGGCGGTTGTGCATGGTTCCGTTGCCACGGTATCTGACCCTCATGAAATTGCCAATGTTCTGGGGGTTGAAGGGGTCAATTATATGATTGATAATGGCAATCTGGTTGACTTCAAATTCAATTTTGGGGCTCCCTCCTGTGTGCCTGCTACTTCATTTGAAACTGCCGGAGCCACCATTGATTCGGAAGATATCCGGGGATTACTGGAAAGACCCGAAATCAAGTACCTCGCAGAAATGATGAATTGGCCGGGTGTGCTGTTCAAAGATCCTGAGGTCATGAAAAAGATTGCCATCTCCAAAGAACTGGGAAAACCTATTGACGGACACGCTCCGGGCCTGATGGGGGACGATGCATTGAATTACATGGCTGCGGGTATTTCAACCGATCACGAGTGCTTCACTTATGAGGAAGGGTTGCACAAACTGAAAAACGGGATGAAGATCCTCATCCGGGAAGGAAGTGCAGCTAAGAATTTCGAAGCATTGATCAACCTGTTTCACGTAGACCCCTCGAAGATCATGTTTTGCTCCGATGACAAACATCCTGATGACCTGATTCAAAGTCATTTGGATGAATTGGTGCGTCGAGCCCTGGCCAAAGGTCACGACCTTTTTGATGTCTTGCGAGCAGCTTGTATCAATCCGGTGGAACATTATGGTCTGGATGTTGGCTTGTTGCGCGTAGGCGATCCTGCGGACTTCATCCTGATCGATGAAGCTACCAAAGACCTGAAAGTCCAGGCGACCTATATCAATGGCAAGTGCGTCGCGGCCGAAGGGCAAAGCAACATCGAAAGGCATGAGGTAGCACCTGCCAATTACTTTGATGCGCAGAAAAAAACGCCTGATGAATTTCAACTAACAATCAATGGACAGCAAGCAAAAGTGATTGTCGTAAAGGATGGCCAGTTGATCACACAAACAGAAGAAGTTCCTACTTCATCGTTCAGCCAGGACGACCAGTACAACATGACCAAAGACTTACTGAAAATCACTGTAGTGAACCGCTATAATGACGCGCCCCCAGCTGTGGCATTCGTCAAAAACTTTGAATTAAAGGAGGGAGCAATTGCCTCTTCTGTTGCCCATGACTCCCACAACATCATCGCTGTGGGCACTAATGACTTGGACCTTTGCGAAGCAGTCAACCAAATCATCGAAAATAAAGGGGGAGTCGCAGTTGCACACGGTGACTATAGGAGCGTTCTTCCATTAGAAATCGCCGGACTGATGTCGACCATGGATGGCTATGAAGTGGCCGAGCAATACACAGCATTGACGAATTATGCTAAAGCGACCCTCGGTTGTCAGCTCTATTCTCCTTTTATGACTTTGTCCTTTCTGGCCTTGCTTGTTATCCCACAATTAAAATTGAGTGACAAGGGACTGTTTGACGGCCAGCAATTCAAGTTTGTGGACTTATTTACGGATTAACAGTTCTCACTTTAAGACATTCATAACCCCTTCAGGTGATGGACGTGCTCATCGATGGTATCCACCTGCTTCGTGATGGCCTTGATGTACTTACCTAATTCTTCCTCAATGGTTTTGACTTCCTTTTCATATTCTTCTCCTTTGGAACGGCCAAGGTTATTTTCCACGTAATTGAATTCCTGGCACTCTTCTCTTAAGAATACAATGAACGATTTGGTTGTGTAATCAATTTCCAGTGTCTCAATGTCGTCGATCGTGGCTTTGGCTTCAGGGTCAGAATCTACTGCATATTTTTCCTGCACAATCAGGTACAGCACGGTATCGTAGTGATGGATCTGGTCAAGCAACTTCCTGGTTTTATCACGGTATGGCTTTACCCGACAATAATCCCTAAGCCCCTCATAGGACTCCAGCTTTTCTGCTCCCTCATCCCATTGAATGGTCAGGTCATCTATGATCTGTACAATGTTTTCTCGTTCGTCCTGATCCTGTGCAAAAAGTGCATCCTCCGCACAAAACATCAATAAAAGGGCCAGGGTCAATTTAGGAAATAGCTTCGTTCGCATAGCAATTGGGTTGGGTTGAAAGTAGAAAGTAAACTTAGGATTCTCCATTTCCAGAATCAACCCTGAACGGTGAAAATTATTCCTGTTCAACGGAAAGTATGGATGAACCGGCTACTTTTAGAAGCTTATGAAAGCATTAGATGCCTACTACGATGGACTGACTGAACCCTTACAGGGATTTATGTTAGCGATCCGGCAGATGATTTTGAGTCTGGATGATCAGGTAGAAGAAACCTGGAAGTGGAGCGCCCCGTTTTTTCTCTACAGAAAGCACATGCTATGTTACCTCTGGATGGATAAGAAAACCAATGAGCCTTACCTTGGCATTTATGGAGGAGACGCCTTAGATCATCCGGCTTTGGTTCAAAAGCATAATGCCAGAATTAAAAAACTGGTCTTTGATATAGAAGAAGACATCCCTATCGAGACGATCCAGGATGTGTTATTGGCTTCCATTGGATTGATTGATCAAAAACGATGATGCGCCATCACTCCTCCAAAACTTCAACCGTTTCGTCAAAGAATTGAATCGGATCAGGTGTAGGATAGCAGCAATGGTGAGCCCACCGGAAAGTGCATACCATACGCCGTGTACACCCATCCCTAAAGTGAAACCAAGGAAATATCCACCAGGAATGGATAGGATGAAGAACGCCACAAATGTGACCAGCGTAGGAATTTTTACATCGGTCAGGCCACGCAATACCCCAAGTCCAACCGCCTGAGCACCATCGGAGATCTGAAAACCAGCAGCAATGATCAGCAGACTGGCAGATAGTGCACGCACTTCTTCATCGTCGATATAAAGGGTGGGTAAGAAATCTCTAAAGATAATAAAGGTCAATCCGCATAAAGCCATAAATGCTGCTACCAGGACAAAGCACGAATAACCAGCACCACGCAAAGTTTTTACATCCTTCAATCCCAATTGATTGCCCACTCGAATAGTAGAAGCGGCGGCGATCCCCGTAGAGGCCATATAAGTAATGGCAGCCAGATTAAGAGCAATTTGATGCGCCGCCAATTCTTTAGCTCCCAACCAGCCCACCATGATCGCAGCGGTAGCGAAAGCTCCTATTTCGAAAATATACTGCAGCCCCGAAGGCACTCCCAATTTGATCACCTGCTTCATCATGCCTTTGTCAAATTGAAATGCAAAGCCTCGGAATTTATCGCGGATCAAAACGATCATTAATACACCCATCACCACCCTGGAGATCAATGTGGCATATCCAGCCCCTATGAGCCCCATTTCCGGAAATCCAAACTTTCCAAAAATCAGCAGATAATTAAGTCCAACATTAACCAGATTGGCCACGACAGAAACGACCATGGGTTTGAAGGTGTCCGACTGTCCTTCGGAATACTGCCGGAACGTCTGAAAGATCAAGGCCGGAAAGATTGAACTGATGATAATCACCAGATAGGGTCCAGCCGCCTGGGCAACTGGAGGCTCCTGACCAAATAAGTCCAAAAATGGCACCACCGCAAAACCCATTAGGATCAGGATCACGCTTAGGACCGTAATTACAGCAAGTCCATTTTGAAGAATGCTTAGCAACTTAGGGTGTTGTTTTTCGTCAGTCGCGGCCACCAGGGGTGTAATGGCGTAGCTTACGCCAATGCCAAATAACAATAGTACATGAAAGAAGGTGCCGCCAAAAGTTGCCGCGGCGAGTGGGATCACGCCAACCTGACCAACCATCGCTGTATCCGCGACTGACACCATAATATGTCCCAGCTGCCCTACCATTACGGGGGTAGCCAGGACTACATTTCTTCTCAGGTGTTCTTTGATGGTCATTTTTGGGCTGTTTTTGTCAGCAGCCCGCAAAGTTCATGAAAAGAATAATCAAGTACCTAAGTTCCTTCTGAAATAAATGAATCGATCGTCAATCTATGGATCGTGTTTACCGTGTTCCGGATTTCATTCAATCCAATATGTAAGTACTATTCATGTTGTAGCAGTAGACTGATTCCGGAAATGACGAAACTCATCAAATAGCCTTATTCCATTCGAAGTGTATCTACAGGGTTTTTCAAGCCAGCTTTAACCGATTGAAAGCTCACAGTTCCTAAAGTAATGAATAGCGTTAAAGCGCCTCCCAGTATAAATATCCAGGCACTTAATTCCGTGCGATAAGCAAATTGTGACAGCCAATTATTGAGTAATAAATATGAAATGGGTGTAGCGATCAATAAACCTATGGCTCCGAGAACGACCAACGTACGGTACTGGATCCAAACCACATGGCCTAAATGTGCACCTAATACTTTTCTTACCCCGATCTCTTTCATTTTTTGTTCGGCGGTGAAATTGGCCAATCCAACCAGCCCCAGGATACTGATGATGATCGCCAACATGGAAAATGTAAGCACCATTGAACTCAACCTCGCCTCTGCCTGATACGCCCGATCAAAATCCTCATCCATGAACCGGTATGAAAATTCCCAATCTGGGATCACTCGGTCCCACGTTTCTTTCAAGCTATTGATGGTTGCCGTATAATTTCCCGGAGCTACACGAACTAGCAAATGATCAAACCAGGGTTCTTCGATGTACATCATAATCGGACCGATCTCATCCCTTACCGTTGAGAAGTGGAAATCCTCTACGATCCCAACGACCGTTACCTCTGCTCTCCCTTCAGACATGTCAAATACAGTACCTACGGGATTTTCCAGGCTAAGGTAATTGGCCATGGTTTCATTGATCAAAATTGCATTTTCGGTATCCGTCGTGAAGGAAGCATCAAAATCTCGACCATTGATGACATTCATCTTCATGGTACGCACAAAATCATGGTCTACGGCGATCAATGGGATCAGCTCTTTAGTGGCTTCGGCATTATTTTTCTCTTCCATCCACCAGGAGTTCAGCCCCCCTGGTGGTGTATCTGAAACAGCCGATACTGCAGTGACACTCGATAGCTTCAAGAAATTCTCTTTGATCAAAGTCACGTGCTCTCGTAGTTCATTGTTGTAAAATCTAACCACTACCACTTGTTCTTTATCCAGTCCCAATTCCAGGTCTCGGGCAAATTGCAGCTGATGATAAACCGTAATGCTACCCACCATCAAGGCAATAGAAATTGTGAACTGTAACAGTACCAGGCCCTTTCTGAGCGAACCTGCGATTTTAGAATCTCCTAGTTTGCTATTGCCCTTCAAGACAACCACCGGCTTGAACGATGACAGATAGGTGGCTGGAAATGCTCCTGCAGATACGCCTACGACCAACATCAAGACAAGAACGAACCAGGCGATATCCCATGACAGCAATGAAGCAGGACCTAAATCAGAACCCGTAAATTCCGCAAAATACGGTAAGATCATAGCAGCTAAGAGTAAAGCAAACACCGTAGAAATAAAAGCAATGATGACCGACTCACCAAGGAATTGGGCAATGAGGCTTCTTTTTTCTACGCCAAGTACTTTCTTCACACTGACTTCCTTGGCTCTCCAGGAAGCTCTGGCAGTAGCAAGATTCACAAAATTGAAACAGGCGATCAGCAAGATCAGCAGCCCTACGGCGAAGAATACTTTAAGAAAAGTCATACTCCCTCCTGTTTTTAAGCTTCCAGTTACATTGCTGGCAAGATGGATATCTTCAAGAGGTTGGCAAGGAAAGCTCATTTCAAACTGATCCAGCGCAGGAGGTCCATACTCATAGGCAACTTTTGTGATTTGGCCTTCTAGTTGTTCGGGGGTAACATCGGGAGTGGTAACCACATAAGTATGAGCCCATATATTTCCCCAATGAGTAAACATGGATTCGCTGTACCAATTGTTTTTTGTGGTAGAGAGCGACATCAAAAAATCAAATTGAAGATGCGATTGTTGCGGCCATTCGGAAATAACACCTGTAACAACAAAGTCGCGTTCTTTATTCATCTGAAGTACTTGGCCGAGGGGATTGCTTTCACCGAAGTATTTTTCTGCCATGTGTTGGGTAATGACCATCTTATTTGGACCTTCCAGTGCTGTTTCAGGGTTCCCAACTAAAAACTCTACATCAAAAACACGGAAGAAACTTGTCTCCGCTAGAAATATTCTGTTCTCTTCAAATTGCTTAGACAGGTCCATTGTATTGATCCAACCACGAGCTGAGCCAAATCGCGTAACTCCCTTAATTTCAGGCACATGTTCCCGAATAAGATCAGTCAGGGAATAATTAACCCGGGCATAAGTACCTTCTCTTCCGCTTATAGTTGCTTTTCTGGTGACACGATAGATCTGCTCTGATTGACTGTGAAATTTATCAAAGGACAATTCATGTTTTAGGAACAAGAAAATAACGAGGCAAGCAGCCAGGCCAAATGAAAGTCCAACAATGTTGATTAGGGAATAGGAAAAGCGTCTGGTCAGGTTGCGGAGTGCAATCTTTAGGATGGAATTCATGAGTTTTTGAGATGGTATTCTCTAAAAGAGTGGCCTTTCTCATGAAATGTTGCATGGAGGGATTAGAAACTTCATTTCTGAAGTAGAAACAGAAGCTATTGGATAGGGTATTGTTGTCAACTTAAGCCTAAAATCATCATACGTCATTCCGAGCGAATGCCGGAATCTCAAGCTCATTATGTACTTCCTACATTGAGATTCCTGCCGTTCCCGGCCGGGATCAGAGTCCCATCCGGGAACGGCAGGAATGACGCTTAAGTTGACAGCCTTGCTTTGAAAAGGGGGATTTTTACAACTTCAACGAATGCCCTAACTTCAGAATCGCAGCCAGACTCAAGCTATCCGTAATCTCCCCATTCATGCACATGTCAAAAGCTTCCTGAAAAGGTACTTTTTTGATCTGCAGATCTTCTGTTTCATCAAACTCGGTTGCTCCCTGGGTCAACCCTTTGGCCGTGTAGCAAAAGCCCACTTCGTCAGTCACGGAATTAGACGTATGGATCTTCAGAAAGCAATCCCAGTCTTTGGCCTCAAGTCCGGTTTCTTCCTTTAGCTCGCGTTTTGCGGATTCCAAAGGGTCGATCGCCTCAGGACCTCCTCCCATAGGAATTTCCCACGAATATTCATTCAAGGTATAACGCCACTGGCCCACCAGCCATGTATTGAGTTCCTCATCGAGGGGAACAATGGCTATCGCGAGGTTTTTGTAATGAACTCGCCCATACAAACTATCTCCCCCTTGTGGGTTGATCACCTGTTCTTCGTGTACCGTAATCCAGGGGTTGTCGTAGACCTTTTTCGTTGACTTTAGCTTCCAGGGATTTTCCATTTGGCTAAAATCCTTTATTTCATTGAAATGAGGACTACAACCCCAATTGTTTACGCAAGGCCCGGTCGGCATTGCTATTTTTTTGCCAGTAAGGGCTTTTCAAGGATTCCTTTCTCACAGCAGTAGTCGTTAAGCCCCGAGCCGTTTCTTCCCAACCCAGGATCTGAAAAGGAAAATTTCGTTCGAAATAAATGTCCAGTGATCGATCATCATATTTCAAACTATACTTATGGTGCTTACTTTCTGAAAAGGCACTTTTGTCCATCACCACCAGGTTTCCCCTGGCAATCTTTGATCCAGCCTCGATGTGTTTCAATCTCAAGTGAAATGTCCCCGGAACAATCTTAAAAGAACCGGTCGGCAAGGTGGCTGGATTGATCCTGATCTTCGTCCACAGTTCATCTTCAAGATAGACTTTATCCAATTTCTCGTTCACATCTCCTTCGGATTCAAAGTAGCTCAGTCCAGTCAGGGCGTAGTGGTTCTTTTCCAGATTCAGCTGCATAAAAGTATGGCCACACCACTCTTGTGAGGAGGTCGAAACTTTCAACGTATTCGGATACTTGTCATAAGAAATAGGTGTGAAAACCGAACTCATCATGGAATAGGGATAGATCCCTGTAATGAACTTCTTGGTAAAATTCAGTTTAAGCACCGACACATTATCGTCTCCTGCTCTTCCGGGATAGTCCAGCTTCACTTGTTTGGAGGCACTGAAAGGTTCTGTAACGAAGACCAGGACGGCATGCCCCTCATGGATCTCTCCATACCTCGCCTGCTGCAAAGAATAACTGGTCAGTTCCGCTTCTCCGGCATACCAGTAGTCATTGAACAGTTTGTTGTCCACCGGATCAATCTGTGTCGTTTGCGAGTAAGATTCGCAGGACATCAGACATAGGAAACTTAGAAGAATAAGTAGGTTTTTCATAAGCTCAAAGATTAAGCGACATATGGATAACTCGCCTGACATTAAAAATAGTTCAAGCTGAATTTCATCAGTGACATAGGGTTGACACCCAGGCGCATTTCTTTGAAAAAAACTTGACAATGGAAGCTCTGATCATCAAAGAAGAAATCCTGATCAATGGTACTACACAGGAAGTTTGGGACGCCCTGATCAATCCTGAGAAAACCAAACGATACATGTTCAATTGCGAAGCTGTCTCAAACTGGAAAGTAGGCAGTCGGTTGTTATGGAATGCCAACATCAATGGAAACCCCACAACTTTTGTGAGTGGCGTGGTGCGTGATTTTGAGCCTGAAAACAAATTGGTGTTCACCACTTTTGATCCAAATTCTTCAATTAAGGACATTCCGGAAAATCACATCCCAGTTACCTATACGTTAAGAGATAAAGCCGGTAAAACTTTCCTTACCGTCATGCAAGGGGATTTTTCCAGAGTAGCACAGGGTAGGAAAAGGTACGAAAGCACTATTGCCGGTGGGGGTTGGGCGAGTGTTTTGGCTGACTTAAAGAAGGTAGTAGAGCAATGAGCTATTTAGTAATGTTAGTTCTCAACTTGAAAAATGGGTGACTGAACTTCAATTACTTCACCGTCCGAAAAATCAAAAGTGAAAGTGAAATTTTGATTGATGGTGCTATCCGGCTGATCAAGAAGCTGAAAAATGATTTGAGAACCTACCTCACCAAATATCCAGGGGTCATTATTTTGACGATCAATAAATTGGTCTATTGTTCCCTCATTTAGAAATCGTCCAGTTGCCTTGAACATGCCTGCCAGGTCATCTCCACTGTTGAACGTATTACCTCCAGTATAGATGGGTTGATCAGCAGTGATTTTTAAAGATTCGATGGATTGTGTCGGTTCTGGAAGCGCTGGTTCTCGGGCTTGTGCAACGTTTACTAACGAAAAACTATTCCCATGGCTTTGTGAAATTTCAAAATAATCAACCTCAGAGACAGAAATTCTTATCGCAGCCTCCTCATATTGCGTGCTGATAGAAAAGTCAAATTCTGAAGAGGTGTACCTACCTACCTGAGCAATGACTTCTGTTATTCGGGTTCCTAATGAAGAATTCCCCGGATCAGTCACACATGCAATTGGGAAATGTGTCACTAGCGCGATGATCAATAAGGTGAATGTTTGTTTTTTCATTAGGAGTTGTTTTTTCGGACGTATTTACGCGGTGGACCCATTAATCTCCTCAAGGGTTTTTCACCCGTATTGATAACATGGTCTCCACAATCTATTGATCAAGTTAATTGAATCCTTTCAAACGTTCCCATATGGTTAAGGGGATTTTCGCTTCATGCGGACAAATTTCTGCGATTGGATAAAGACGATAAAAAAAATGCACCCTTACCCGAAGCGAGGTAAGGATGCATGGACACCTGGTTTGTGTTAATTACTCTGAGCGGACGCTCAGCGTATTTTGAAGCGCGCTTGCGGTCTCTACGAGATCCAAAAACTCCCGGCGATACCCAAATTCATCTTTGCCCACGGCACTTCTGGCCTGGGCAATTACCTGGTCATAGGTTAGGTCGCCTTTGTAATCAGAATCCCTCAGTAACATTCCAAAACCCGCGACTGCACTTGCCCATTGCAAGTTGTCAGACATTCGAACAGCAGCTCCGGTAAGCGTTCTTTCGATCAGCTTACTTTTATTGCTATCCGGTTGCTTGTATCGGAATTTCACTGTTAACCACTCGTTGGTGTTCACTTTAGTTGAGTTGGGAACTTTCTTTTGGTATTTGAGTGGATCAACACTTCCCAAAAAGCTGCTTTCCACTCCGACAGGAATGATTTCGTAAAGAGCGGTCACCGTATGTCCGGCCCCAAGCTCTCCAGCATCTTTTTGGTCATCGTTGAAATCTTCGGCGGCCAGTAATCGGTTTTCGTAACCGATCAGTCGATAGGCCTGTACTTTGGCAGGATTGAATTCTACCTGAATTTTAACATCTTTGGCAATGGTGAACAGGGTGCTTCCAAATTCATTTACCAACACTTTTTTTGCTTCACGGATGTTGTCAATGTAGGCGTAATTTCCGTTCCCTTTATCAGCGAGGGTCTCCATTTTATCATCCTTGTAGTTGCCCATACCAAAGCCAAGTACAGTCAGAAAAACTCCCTCTTCTCTTTTCTTTTCAATCAGTCGCTCCATGGCTGCATTGCTGGAAGCTCCGACATTAAAATCTCCATCCGTAGCCAGGATGATGCGGTTATTTCCACCTTTCACAAAATACTTTTGGGCCGTGGCATACGCCAATTCGATCCCTTCTCCACCAGCAGTTGACCCTCCGGCCGACAAATTATCCAGTGCCTCGATAATGCCCTTTTTATCTGCCCCCGAAGTAGAAGGCAATACCATTCCGGCAGCTCCCGCATACACCACCATGGCCACACGATCTTGTGGCCGCATTTCATTGACCAACATTTTGAGAGAGGCTTTCAAAAGCGGCAATTTATTTGGGGCTTGCATGGAACCTGATACATCAACCAGAAAAACCAGGTTGGATGCAGGAAGCTCATCCGTTTCGATTGACTTTCCTTGCAATCCAACATGTACCATTAAATGATCTTCATTCCAGGGTGCCGGAGAGATTTCGGAATGAATGGCAAATGGATCCTCAGCTGTAGGCTGTTCATAATCGTAAGTGAAGTAGTTGACCATTTCTTCAATGCGCACCGCATCTTTAGGAGGCATATTTCCATAGTTCAGGAACCTACGCATGTTGCTGTACGATGCAGCATCCACGTCGATAGAAAAAGTAGATAAGGCCTGGTCTAGAGGTTTCAAAAATCCATTCTCATGGATAGTACTGTAGCCTTCGGTGTTGAAATCGGGGGTTGCTTCGTAGATGGGGCTAACCATATGACTTCTCATATAACTCATGTCATGCATGGGCTGACCGGGAGAGGCTGCTGCCTTTCTTGATGCTTTCTTCCTTCTCGAACGGTCGGATTTGCCATAAGCCATTACTACCACTTCCTGTAGTTCTACCTCGTCCGATTCCATGGCCACGTTGATGATCTTGCGACCTTTTACTTTTATTTCCTCGGCCACAAGTCCAATGAATGTGAACACCAACACACTTTTTTCATGAGGAACTTCAATGGCATAAAAACCATTGAGATCCGTAACAGTGCCCCGAGTGGATCCTTTGACCTGAACATTCACTCCGGGCAAAGCTTCTCCATCGGTCTTGGAAGTGACAGTACCCGTTACAAAATGGGCCCCCTCGATCTGGAGTCCAAAGAAACCTACTAAAAGGAAGATCATTAACTTATGCATGGTAACTTTGTTTTTGTGTTCGTCCATTGAGATGCAGGATGGCCCCAGATTCCATAAAAAATTTTTAAAAAAAATTATCATAGAGGTTAAATAGCTGTTTATCAATCTGTTGCGAAAGTGAGGGTGTCTAAAAAATTTGAGGATGTATCGGACGCGGAGCTGTTGAAGCGCTATGTTGAGACAGCTGATTTGGAGTATTTTGGCCAACTCTACGATCGCTATCTACACCTGATCTATGGTCTTTGCATGAAGTACTTCAATTCCTCCGAAGACAGTAAAGACGCAACAATGGAGATTTTTGAACATGTTTCGACTGCTGCATTAAGTAAAGAAGTGACCCACTTTAAGTCCTGGTTATACGTGATCAGTAAGAACCATTGTTTAATGCAGCTTCGTAAAAAGCAGCGCCAGGAAGAAAAAAATCATGTTCCATTTATGGAATCTGCTGCGGATGTGCATCTTATCTATGAAGAAGACCAAATTGATAAAGACATTGAGGCGTTAACCGCC
The DNA here is from genome assembly GCA_033344775.1 of Cytophagales bacterium. Classification (NCBI taxonomy): domain Bacteria; kingdom Pseudomonadati; phylum Bacteroidota; class Cytophagia; order Cytophagales; species Cytophagales bacterium. The sequence goes on from JAWPMT010000005.1 coordinate 2,688,072, forward strand.
TGTATTGAAACGTTAAAAGAAGAGCAAAAACGATGTGTTTCTTTATTTTACCTTAAGAAAAAAAGCTACAGAGAGGTAGAATTGATCACAGAGTTATCGGCTAAAGCGGTGAAAAGTGCCATTCAAAATGGAAAACGTAATTTGAAAATCTGTGTAGAAGCGCGATTGAAAGTACTGAATGAGTAAGCAACCCACATATCGTTCTGATCAAGAGGACTTTGAAAAGTACTTCGGCGACGAGCTATCTGAAAAGGAGCGCCATGATCTGGAAAGTCGTGCCCTGGAGGATGCTTTTGAAGCGGAGGCCATGGAGGGATGGGAAGAAGTGCCTGTAGAAACTGCTCAAGCCGATCTTACCGACTTACGTGAAAGGCTTCAAACGAACAATAAAAAATCCTTCAATTGGATCAAAATTGCGGCAGCTATTGTATTGTTACTGGTTGCTAGTGTGGTGTTATTGACCAATATCAACCAGCATCCGGAATTGATGGTTCAGGATGCTAAAGCAGAAGAATCGCCTGTTAAGGCAATGGAATCGGCAAAATTAAAAGCCTCTGCTCCCATTGAAAAAGAGCAAAGTCCTGCACCCATACCAGAGGAGTCCAAAGTTTCAGAAGAAATAAAAGAAGTAATCAGCACGCCAACAAACGATGATTTATTGGCCTCTACCAACACCACTGAGCCCGACGAATCATTGGTTGATCGATCCAGAGTAAATGCTCCTGTGCTCCAATCTAGATTGCAAGTTGGCAATGAAAATACCGTGGGTGCACTTGATGTTACTGAAATGGATATAGTCGAGAGCGATGCAGAAGTTCCTGTGCAGGTTTTAGCAGCTGAAGGTCAGGACCAGAGAGCCGTCAAGCTACGTCAAGAATCAACGGGATTTGAAGTAGCTGCTAATGACTATTTTGAAGTAAAGAGCAAAAGCGGTTGGAACTTTCGCCAAATACAGGGAAATGTCATGGATAAAAACGGAGAAATCGTGTCCGATGCACGCATTGTCTTGAATGGAACTCCGATTCTGGCAGTCTCAGACTTAAATGGGAAGTTTGAAATGGCGATCCCAGATAGCCTGGAGACCCCTACGCTGACGTTTTCTTCCCTAGGATACAATCAATTGAATTATGAAATCAATTCACGTGATTCGTTTGATGTGGTGTTGGACCGTGATGACCTGCCTGAATTAACCAGTGCTCATGTATCGAATCAAGCAGCTCGAAAATTTAGCACAGATGTATATGACGATAATGAGCTATCAGATTTTGTCTCGGCCTCTCCAAAAGTGGGGATCAAGAAGTTTGAGAAATATCTGAAAAAGAATACCCACATACCTGAAGTAGCAAAACGCATGGGAGTAACAGGTACGGTCCTGATTTCCTTCAAGGTAAATGTCACCGGAGAATTAACAGATTTCCAAGTGATCCGAGGTTTAGGTGCCGGGTGTGATGAAGAAGCTGTAAGAGTAGTCAAAGAAGGTCCTCAATGGACTCCTGCAACCTCTGGTGGACAGGCTGTACCAGTAACCTCCGAAGTTGAGGTGCAATTCAATTAGACTTTCCACCTTCCAGAAACGATCCTCGCCTTGTCCTGAAAGTCTTTGTGCAATAACACCTGCTCATATCCCAAATTTTCGAGCAGTGCCAGCATCTCCGCTCCAAATTGTTCATTGATCTCGAAATACAATTTCCCTCCCTGGGTCAGGTAATCTCTTCCCTTTTCGCCGATCTCACGATAAAACAACAAGGGGTCTTCATTGGGAACAAAGAGTGCTTTGGCAGGTTCATGGTCCAACACATTAGCTCGCATGTCTTTCTTTTCCTCTTCTCTGATATAAGGTGGATTAGAAACGATCACATCAAATTTCTCCTCATGTGATGGCCACGCTTTCAGTGCATTCACGACTTCAAATTGTACTGAAACATTCAAGTTATCAGCATTTTTTTGAGCGACATTTAATGCCCCAGGGTCCACATCCCAACCCCAAACATTTGCGCCAGCTATTGACTTGGCCAGGCCAATAGCGATGCACCCACTTCCCGTGCCTATGTCCAAAATCAATTTTGCCTGAGGGTTGTCCTGGCTGACCTTCAGCACCAGTTCTTCTGTTTCGGGCCGTGGAATTAACACGGATGAATTAACCAGATATTGCTCACCGAGAAATTCAGCATAGCCCAAGACATATTGAATGGGCTCTCCTTTAGTCACACGATCTAAGACCATTAGAAATTGATCCCGTGCTTCTTGACCCTGCCTTTGACTTTTTTTCATGGCGATATCCATTCGGGAAAACCCTAATATATCTTCCATCAGCCAACGGACATTGGCAGCAGACTCCTCTTTTTCGTAGGTATGGGACAATTTTTCAACAGCGCTTTGAAAAATCTGGAAAGCATTGAACGAACTATCCATAGATTCGCGAAGTTATTGCTATCTAAATGAGCAACGAAGTTCACCACGAGGAATATATGCGACGGGCCATTGAGCTGGCAGCATTAGGTTTGGGAAGTACCAGTCCCAATCCACTGGTGGGATGTGTCATCGTTAAAGAAGGTATTATCATTGGCGAGGGATATCACAAACAATATGGTCAGGCACATGCAGAAGTCAACGCGGTTCGGTCCGTTGGAAATCCCGAAAATGTAATAGGCGCCATAGCTTATGTCACGCTTGAACCATGTACTTTTCATGGCAAGACCCCACCTTGTACGGACTTGTTGATCAAACATCAGGTTAAAAAAGTCGTCATCGGTGCGCTGGATCCTCATGAACGGGTGAATGGCGTTGGCGTAGAACGATTACGTTCAAGTGGTATTGAAGTGGAAACTGGCCTTCTGGAAGAACAATACCGACATCTCAACCGTAGATTCTTCACCTTCTATGAAGAAAAACGCCCTTATATCATTTTGAAGTGGGCCACCACCAGTGATGGATTTATTGCCCGTAAGAACTTCGATTCCAAATGGATCAGCAATGCAAAATCAAGGCAACTGGTTCATAAATGGCGATCAGAAGAGGATGCGATCCTCGTAGGAAAGAATACGGCTAAATATGACAACCCCTCTTTGACCGTTAGAGAATGGAATGGCAGCAATCCAACAAGAATACTGGTCGACCTAAATCTGGAGCTTTCACCTAAAGGAAATCTCTGGGATGAAGCTGCTCCTACCTTGATTTTCAACTCCAAAATAGCCAAACAAGAAGGTATGCACGAATGGGTGCAGGTTGATGCCCAACAGTATGAAGAGGAATTACTTGCGCAATTGCATCAAAGAAAAATCAATAGTTTGATCATTGAAGGAGGGTCGAAAACGCTACAAGGGTTTATTCAAAAAGGACTCTGGGATGAAGCTCGGATATTCCAAAGTGAGCAACATTTTGGGGAAGGTATAGCAGCTCCGGAGATTTCCGGGAATTTGATCGAAGAAAAATGCGTTGAAAAAGATACATTGAAGATTTTACACAAGGGCTGACATGGCAGAGGAACTACACATCACCGAATCAACAGATAAAAAAGAAAAATACGAATCGTTATTACCGCAAATTGAGGCACTGGTCACTACAGAAGAAGACCAAATTGCTAACATGGCCAACGTGGCTTCTGCCCTGAAATACGGCATGGATTTCTTTTGGGTAGGCTTTTACATCGTAAAAGAAGACGAATTGGTGCTTGGGCCGTTTCAGGGGCCAATTGCCTGTACACGCATCCGTAAAGGCAAGGGTGTTTGCGGTACTTCGTGGGAGAAGGCCGAGACCATCATTGTTCCTGATGTAGATGAATTTCCCGGACACATCGCTTGCAGTAGCGATAGCAAATCCGAGATCGTGGTTCCCGGAATATCCAACGGAGAAGTGAAATGGATCCTCGATGTAGACAGTACAGAGGTCAATAGCTTTGATGCTACCGACCAGTACTATCTAGAGCGATTGTGCAATTATCTGCTGCCGAAAAACAGCTGATAAATGCTCTCGAGCAAAGTATTTCTACGTTGTTCGAGTCGTGGTTCCTGTTTTGCGCGAACAGGACGTTTTGTTGCGGACGGTGTAGGGTGTTTCGATGAAGACTGGTATGCACTTGCAGCGTCTATTTCTACAAGTTCCAGATTGTCTGTGCTGGTGGCGCCTGGAGTGATCCATTCGTAAGCTTCTACCTCAGAAGAAAAGGATTTGAAAGTAAGGTTCGGATAAACCAGAGAGACCGTTTTTGAGATCGTATTGGAATAGATCTGTCCAATGGCAGAACGAGATTCGATGGTGGCTACCTTAGCCAGGAAAGGAATGACCGGCTTGACCAGTTTCTTCAGAAAATAGTTTTTCATCCAAACCCGACATTCTGTGTTCAGTTCTTTCAGGTTAAGTCGATTGATCACCACGTTTTGGATACCGTGGACCTCCGTGATTTCAACGGCTTTGGTGAGTACTCGCTTGTATTCTTCAAAATCGACCACACCATGCCAGGTGATCAGCAAAAATTTCTCAGAAAAGTCAACTGCGAGTGTAGCGGTATTAAGGGCTAAGATTCGATCCATAACTGCGATGCGAAAAGTTCTTCAATGATTTATGGTTAATCAGGGAAGTAAATTTGCCAAGCAACACAGTTTTTCACAATACCCTAAATCGGGTAATTATCGGACCTTAATATACCCTAAAGTGGGTCGTGTAGGGTATTGTTTTAGACGTGAAACACCTATTCGATGACTTAAGGACACTTAAGACGGCAGCGTCGCCAAAATGGTTTCACCACCTACGGTCTTCTCTCCGATCTTCACATGGACCAAAGATTCGGGAGGCAGGAATACATCTACCCGGCTACCGAAACGAATGAAGCCCACTTCATCACCAGCGGCAACAGGATCATTTTCTTTGCCGTAGAAGCTTATTCTTCGGGCTACTGCACCCGCAATCTGACGCATCAGGATCTTGATGCCATTGCCCGTTTCATAACCGATAGATGTTCGTTCGTTTTCCGTACTGGATTTGGGGTGCCAGGCCACCAGGTATTTACCCGGATGGTATTTGTAATAAGAGATCTTACCGTCCACAGGCGCTCGATTCACGTGCACATTCAAGGGAGACATGAAAATAGAGATCTGAATCCGCTTTTCTTTCAGGTATTCATCCTCTTCTGTTTCCTCAATCACGACGACTTTTCCTTCAGCCGGAGCAATCACGCGATGGTCTTGCTCCGGTGTTTCATAACCGGGCACTCTGAAAAACCGCACGATCAATATCCAGAAAATCGCGGCAGCAGCACCCAGGATCCATTGAACAATCACAAAAGGCAATAGCCAGGTCAATAAAAAGTACAACCCTGCAATCAGTACCGCCGATACGGGAATGATGATCTTGCCTTCCTTGTGAATCTTCATAAATATTATTTTTCTAGAATCCGCCCCTGAATTTATAGGTTTTCGCCACTTTGTCAATCGCCACGATGTACGCCGCAATTCTCAGAGGCACGTTATACTGTAAAGATGCATCATAAACCTTATTGAAGGCTTCTTTCATGATCCTGTCCGATCTTCTGTTGACACGCTCAGCTGTCCACTTGTATCCCAGTCGGTTTTGTACCCACTCGAAATAAGAGACCGTCACACCACCTGCATTGGCAAGGATGTCTGGCACCGCCATGATTCCCTTTGCATTCACAATGGCATCTGCTTGTGCGGAAGTAGGTCCGTTCGCACCTTCTACGATCAGCTTTGCTTTGATTTTATCTGCATTCACTTCCGTGATCACATCCTCAACTGCCGCAGGTACCAATACATCTACATCCAGTAACAAAAGCTCTTCCGGATCAATTTTCTCTGCTCCTTCGAAACCTTCCATCGTACGATCATTGGAATCTCTGTAGTTGATCGCTGCATGAATATCGATCCCCTCTTTGTTGTAGTACGCACCTGACACATCACTGATCGCAACAATCTTCGCACCTCTTTCTTCCAACAACACCGCGGCCCAAGAGCCCACATTACCAAAACCTTGTACAGCACAAGTCGCTTTAAAAGGATTGATCTTCAATTTCTCCATTCCTGCCAAAGCAGAAATCATTACACCACGACCAGTCGCTTCTGTCCGTCCCAGTGAACCACCCAAAACAAGCGGCTTACCGGTAACAACCGCATTGACGGTCATACCTTGAGAACGGGAATACTGGTCCATCATCCAGGCCATTTCTTCGGGTCCGGTTCCCATGTCTGGTGCAGGGATATCTCTATCCGGTCCAAATATTTCGTACATCGCCTGTGTATAGGCACGCGTCAATCGCTCTACCTCGCCTCGAGACATCTTTCTTGGGTCACAAGTGATGCCTCCTTTGGCGCCTCCGTAAGGAATATCCACCACGGCACATTTCCAGGTCATCCAGGCAGCCAGGGCTTTTACTTCATCGATGTTCACATCCATCGCAAATCGAACGCCGCCTTTAGATGGGCCCAGGATGTTGGAATGAATGACTCGATAGCCTTCAAAAACACGGATCGAACCATCATCCATGGTCACTGGAAGCGATACGATCACCTGTTTTACCGGTGATTTGAGCACATTATAGATCTGGTCGTCAAGTCCCAAATGCTGGGCAGCAATGTGGAATCTTGACATCATTGACTCAAATGGGTTGCCTTTGTCCTTAATCGGAGCAGGTTCAATGTAAGCCATGGGGTATTAGCTAATGGGTTATGTCGTCAAAAATTTGGATGCAAAAGTAACACTTAAGCGAAAAGAACTGTCTGGAAACGAGAGTTTTTGGTGCCTGAAAGTTGTCGCCTAGATTTGCTCTGCATGACTACTATTTTGCTCATTCAGTTTTTTAAAGAACCGCCTCTTGGCATTTCCTCTCTGGAAGTAGCGTTAAGCCAGCGCTTTGGAAGCCAATTAGTGGCCTTAGACAGCTTTTCTGATGGTAGCAACCTGGCTTATGTCCGAAAGATGATTGAAGAAAGTGAAAAGATCAATGCCATCATCTGGGAGAATGAAGGTGGCACACTCAAAGGCGTTCAACCCATCTTCAATGCCCTGCTCAAAAAGAAGCAGGTGGTTTCCCTGATCACCAATTCCTCGCAAGGCGTGATCGCAAAAATGTGTAAGGCGATGGAGTCGAAGAAAGTGGAGGGCGAGACGGAGTTGATAGAAGTGGTGAAAACAATGAACTAAGCGATGAACTTCAAGCTGAAAGTACTTATCCTGATTATGCTGTTGGCAACGCCCACATGGTCATTCGGACAGCAGTTATCGAAACAATCACTCATTGATGATTTGACCTTCTTGAACGAATCCGTTTCGAACGGTCATCCGGTAAACTATGACCCTCAATATCAATTCAATATTTCTGAAGTCATTGATCGTGCAAAAGCACTTAACACGGACAGTATTTCTGCCTTGAACTACACTATTTGGATCGAAAAAGGCATCTATCATATTGGCTGTATTCACACCTCGATCCAGGTAAACCCATTAAAAGTACATTATCAACCTTCTTTCATCCCTATCACCACATCGATCCAAAAAAATAACCTCAACATTACATCCTGTCAGGGCGCATCGAAAATTGGCCAGACGATACAGAAAATCAATGGACGTCATGCCTCCGAAATCATCGCTTATTATGAAGAATACAAGGCGAGTGATGGTGGCACCGATGCGTTTTCAAAAGAGTATTTTCATTTGTTCTCATCGAGCTTAATCTCAAAGTTCCTGGGCTATCCAGCGCATTATGAAATTGAAACTGCCAATGAGACCTATGTTTTGAAAGGACAGAAAAAGGGGTATTACCGTAAATCTGAAGATCAGGCAACTACTGATCTTTTATCAAATGGCTCCAATGAACTGTATCTAAACGACGATTTCGTCATCTTGAAAGTCGAGGACTTCAATAATTCAGACAAAGGGTTCTTTAAAAATGCATTTAAGAAAATTGACGAAATCGATGCTGAAAACCTGATCATAGACCTGAGACAAAATACCGGGGGAAGTAGAAAGGCCGCGATCGTGCTCACCAAATTTTTAGCAGACAGTGCCTTTGCCTATTCCATCCTTCAACCCAAATTGTCCACAGGAAAGTACCTGAATGGGAAAGGCAAGTTTTTTCTATTCCTATCAAAGCTGAAATACAATGTGGGCAATTTTTATAAAATGCGCTTCACCGATTTGGGAACGTCATTTAGATATGCTTACAAACCCAAAGCCAAGTATCATTTCAACGGTAATGTGTATGTCCTGACCGATGGTTTCACTGCTTCTGCCTCTACCATGGTCACTTCCTGGTTAAAACAATACAGCCATGCCCAGTTTCTTGGGCGTCAGGCCAGCGGTGGCTACAATGGCAACAATGGTGGCTCCTTCCCTGTCATCACCCTCCCCCAATCAAAAATTCAAATCAGATTTCCCGCTTATCGCCTTGTTCTCGATGATCAATCTGAAATGAGTGCCGGCCTCCAACCGGATGTTTCCCTTGATACAAATTCAGATATCGCCACCATCATCAAAGAAATAAGAAAGTAATAGGCTTTAGGCGCCCACCGCATTTTACTTTTCGCCTTGGCCCTGCGCTTGGCGGGGCAGGCGAGTACCTGCAACCAAACTCATATACTTTTATTATTAAAGCGGAGCTAGTGGTATTTGTTTTTTAGCAGGAAATCGTTTCTGCATTCGATTGGATCCCATTAAACCAGGCAGAAAGATCTCAAGCAATATTATAATAGTGCAATTGATTCTAAGAAACATGCTGCCGTCACTTTGAAAATATCCGGGCGGTGTTGATTTTTAGATTCAAAGTTTCGATTTTTAGTCATATTACTTAATAATGAGAAGAGCCATTTTTCTAGTATTAGTTGCTTTAGGCTTGATTGCCATTCTTCTTTTTATCTATAATCCAGATCTATTGGAGAAGATATGGTTATGGCTTGTAGGCCTTATAGGCGTGATTATCTCTTCCATTAAGTCCCTAATCAACGGCGTGCTCAATTTTTTCAAAGAAAATGAAAAAGATGACGTCAATAAAGAGAACAAAACAGCAGAAAAGGAGCAGCTAAACCCTAAGCAGCCCGAAGCCAATATTGCTAGTCCTCAGCCAGATCAACGGCAGCTTGCCGCGAAAGACAAAGAAATTTCCTTGCTCAAGCTAAAAGTGAAAGAGCTTGAATACGCACTTAGTTCCTCGAATACCGAACTGGACAATTTTCAGGGAACTACATTGACAGTACTGCGATATTTTGATGACCAGTCCACAACATTGGGACTACTCTTTATAGAAAACGAATTTTTCTGTTACACCTTGGAAGATACTTACCGGCCTCACAAAATCATGAAAGAAACAAGAATCCCTAGTGGTACCTACCAATTGGGTTTCAATGAAATTGAATCAAATACTACCAGCAGGTATAGAAAAGGCCGGCCCTGGTTCAAATATCATTTACATGTGAAGGACGTCCCGAACTATTCCGGAATATTGATCCATGTCGGGAATACCAAGGAAGATACAGCAGGATGTCTTTTGGTCGCAGACAGTATATCAGGGGGAAATAAACTAAAAACAGTCTATGATTCCTGGAAAGCCTTTGAACGACTTTACAAGACACTCCGTCCAAAAATAGAAAACAAGGAAGACGTAAGAATCCGGTATTATGATGAAGACTGGTTTGAAAAATTTAACCTTAAGCGAATTGTAGCATGATTGACAGTAAACGATTAAAAAATTTATCCTGGTGGTGGGGTGTCAATTTTCTGCTGATCGCTGCATTTATCATTTTGCATCTGCTGTTGGATGGTCAAACAAGACAGTCCATAAAATATCAGTTCTCACTGGATGCATACGAGTGGGGAATCATTATGCTTATATTCTCGGCCCTGATTCTCATATCTGCCTTGATGCCATTTTTCTGGGAACAATTATTTAGAAAGCCCGGAAGGATCATCCAGCTTCAGAATCAATCGAAACTGGCTAATGAAACTATTCAAGACATTGCCAGCGGAAAAAGTACGTTGGATGAAAAGAAACCGGGTCTCATGGATGCGAACATTCAAGCTATCTACCTGGAAAGTACAGATACTTTAAAAGAGTTTGTTGAAGAGCTGGATGGAGCCGCGAACACCGATGGAAAGATCGCGCAATTGAAGGCATTAAAAGTTTATCTGGAAAATGCCTCCAAAACCTGGCTCATTGCATTTTTTGCATCAACGATGTTCATTTCGGCTATCGGTATCATTACCCTTTTTGTGAAAGAAATTACACCGGACTATTGGGTGGGTATTGCAACAGGCCTTTTGCTTTTGGTGCTCTTCTCCGGCCTTGCCATATATTCTATTTTCATTCTTTATGTTGCAAACAGGACAAGTTTGTTTTCTAAGATCCTGAAGTGGCTTTCAAAGTACAATTATTTACAAAAAGCTGCGATCATTTATATAGTAAGTCTGTCTTTGATGGTCGTGATACTGGCATACGTCGTGTTAGTTTACGGTCGAAGTGGCGCATGGGACGCTGCTGTGGTTTCCACGGTTTTTGTATATGTAATTGCCTTTTTTGGTATCAGGTTTTGGTATAAGAACATAGATTCCTACGGAAGAGCAGTAGAGCAGCGAAAGAATCCTTACCGAAAGATGTTTTTTGGGAGCGTCAACATCATTTCAATGATACTCCTCGCCGTAGGACTTACAGGTGCTTTTCTCTTGCTCTTTTCCAGTGAGGAGAATAATTCCTATGAGGCCATGGGACTGGTGGTCATCATTATTTGGGCCGTGATCTTCCTGAGATACTTCATCTGGGCCATTTATCATTATAACATCAACTTCGGTCTTACCGACAAGGACTGGGATGAGATTTTTCAGGCCAGAAGAGACCGGGATAACGGAATATTGGTTTCTGAAGAGCGCCTGAAGGCGCCCAAAGCCAACCCATACAGAGCTCAAACCTTTGGTCTTCCTCCCGGGACCATAAGGGGAATGATCGCCGTTACCTTGCTGTTCGGCGCCATCGCCATGCTCATCGTTTCGATGGGAATGAATGGCAACATCGACCAGGATAGTTTCTTTTGGGATCATTTTGAATTTTATAAAACTGCATTCCTCATGATGATCGCCTTCTATTTTGGGGACCGATCCCTGAAATATTTGCAAAATCGTTGGCCATCCGTTCAACAGGGCAAATTCAAAGAAGCACAACTAAAAAAAAACGGGGCGGAGCCTAATGACGACATAAAAAAGGAGGACGAGGTATTCGCACAGGAGAATGGACTTGATGAAGAAGAGGAAGAAGCTGGCCAAAAGCTTAATAGTCCCTCGGATATCAAAGATTTGTTGAATACTGCTGAAGCAAATGTGCCTGCAAGCGTCAGCGAAGACTTAGAGGCAGAATTTGTCCAAATCAAAGATTTAGGGGTCAGTAAGGAACTTGATGACAACCTGATCCAGGAGGTGGCTGAAAAAAGTACTATAGAACCAGCTGCCTTAAAAGCAATCATAGAGGTGGAATCTTCAGGTAGTGGGTTTCTGAACAATGGAAAACCTAAAATCCTATTTGAAGGTCATCGCTTTTGGAGTTGGCTTGAAAAAAGAGGGCATAATCCGGAGCGACTCAGTAAAAGCTATCCGGATCTTATTTACAAACGCTGGACACGTGAACACTATCTGGGAGGGCAAAAAGAATATACACGATTCCAACGAGCCTATAAAATAGATCCTGTAGCTGCCGTTTATGCGACTTCATGGGGTCTGTTTCAGATCATGGGTGAAAATTTCCATAAAGGTGGGAACTGTGCGAACAGATCAAAGGATAAATCACATTTTTCTGAGACTGAAAACAAACTGAAAACAGAGACAGATATCCAGAAGATACCGCAGCATGAAAAAGATTTGAATCAGTATTACAAAAGAGTAGCGGTTGATAGTAATAAATGGGAAATTGATCCCGATGATTTCATTGATAAAATGGAATGGTCGGAACTCAACCACCTCAATGATTTCTTAGCTTTTATTGGCACCAAGAAATCTAACCATGCGATCGGAGGCTCCAAAATGAAATTAATCACGATCCTGGAAAAACTCAATACCGAGAAGGATGAGGAGATCATTGAGAAACTTTGGCGAGCCTTTGCCTATGGATATAATGGCAGTGGGTATGAAACTCACGGGTATCACATTCGATTGAAGAAAGCTTTTCAAAGATATCAAGCCTAATGTCTAAGCTGATCTACATTGTATTGTTAAGTGTCATGCTGTATTCCTGCAACAGGGACAACAGGGGCCTGGTGGTTGGAAAAATCCATAAAGCATCCAAGCTGGCAACAACAGAGTTTACGATAGACAAGATTGTTCACGGTACCAAATCCAAAAAAATTGGATGGTTGATCAAATTGAGTGAAGCCCGTTTTCTGCTTAGGTCGAAAGTAATTGTAAAGGCTGGGGTCGACCTGAAAAGGTTAAAAAAGGAAGACATTGAGATTGATGGCAAGAGCATCTCAATTGTACTACCTCCCATCGAAGTATTGAATTTTTCTTATCCTCCCGACAGCATGTTCATTGATAATGAAGTCACCAGAAATGCTTTCCTCAATCAGATATCTGTGGTTGATCAGGAAGAATTTCTTAGAAGGGCAGAGTTGGATGTAAGAGCCAATCTGCAATTTATGGGGATTGTAGAAACCTCTCAGCAAAAGACCCGAACCATGCTTACGGCACTATTGAGTTCTCTGAACTATGAAGAAATATACATCAGATTTCAATCGGATGAGTTGATCCTGGATCAGGTACCGGAAGAAGACATATGATAGGACTCCTTACCAAACATTGGAAATTTATTCTGGATGTTGCGATTGTGGCGGCAATCGTGATTTTGGTATTCCTTTGGAATCCTTTAAATCTGTTTGGTTCCGGACTGAAACTACAAAGCACGGCTAACATGGTTTCGAAGGTCAATGAAATCGGAGAACTGATTACCGCTGAGTATTATGGGGAAGTAATCGCTCACGACAACCTACAAGAAGTTGAGATAGAGCAACCAAATTATTTTGATGAAACGGGAGCCCTCTATTATCTGGAGTTGAAAGATAGTATTGCCAAATATTTTCAGAATGAGTACGAATCCGGACTTTCAGTTATCGAGGATAAGGATTTCAGACCTGCGAAGGAAGAACGCAAGATCAACAAACTCATAGGGAACATCAAATCCCAAACGATTAAAAAATATGTTGATTTCTACAAGACTGAAGGGACTAGAACCTATGAAGAAGAGAACTTATGGTATCCGCTATTCTTGTACCTATCAGAGTATGAGCACAAACAGAGAACCAAAGCCAAAAAATTCATCAAGAATGAAAAATACGTAGGACGTGTTCTCAAAGAGGTCATCAGTAAGGAGGTCAACCTGATAGCCGAATCGATCACTGGAAATCCGGCCTACGACGGGTACAGCCTCCAAAGTTTTACCAGCACCAAATCCTTCAAAGAAGTCTATTATGATTACATCGATAGGCAGGACGCTATCATTGGAGGAAAAAAGAACAATGAATTAGCATTAATTGGCCGAGGCAGTGTGAAAGCCGGTTTTAGATTTGGGGAATTCAATGATCGGAATTTTGTCTATGATGAAAGCAGAAACGTTATACACCTGTATGGCTTCAATGCTGAAATTTTAACTCAGGACATCAATCCATGGTTCATCCCCCAAAAGCGGGTGCCAGGTTTCGAAGTGCTTATCGCAGAGAAGGATGTATCATTTGAAGAAATGAAGGCATTGAAATCTAAATGCGTGAAAGTGCTTCGCGAACGAGCAAAGGCAGCAGGTATCTTAAAAGCAGCCCAGGAAAATGGAGAAGAAGCCCTAAAGGAATTTTTTAATTTGGTGCTCGATGAAGAGGTCCAGGACGTCATTTTTCACAAGGACGAATTATTTTTCCATGAAGATGAAATATTGAAAGACGAAGTGATCTCAATTGCTGAGCTCCGTACCATTGAGGCCACCTATCGATCAAATCTAAAACTCATCAACGAATCGAAAAGTAAGGCGGTCAGAATGAGAAGGGAAAAGCTCCTGGTATCCTTTCTACAAGAACTACAAACCAGTAAGATTCAATACGAGCAGAAAGAAGATACCACCACAACGGTCATTTCTATTCCCTTCAACTATTTCACTCGGCACATTCCCAAATTGATGGCTGATGGTCGCTTGATAGACAAGATGGAAGGAAGCGAAACATTTGAGAGTGAGTTGGAATTTATTGTGAAAGATCTGCGTCACAATCCTGTTTCCGCCAACCAAAATTCTCCTTATCGAAACCTTCCTGAACAAATGAGCTATTGGTTTGAAGATAGCTTACAATACCTTGTTCAATTCAACGTCTTCTTAGATCACCTATTTACCGATGATTTTAAGGGTGTTTATGACGTAGTGATCGTTGAAGGAGAGAGCCTGGAAGATACTCCTGAAAACCTACTCATCGCAGACTCATATATCGCGGAAAATGAATACGAGGAATATGTCCGGAAGGATGATATGATCCATTTTCTGAAATACGAACTGAAACCCGGTCATACAAAAATCGAGCGGTACGGAATAAATGATTCTTTATTTCAGGCTACCCTATTAGATGACAAGACCGAGTTTGACCTGCTATGGGTTCCACCAGATTCAGTTGTTGAAAAACAGGTGAATTCGCTTTTCAGCAATGTACTTTATGACTGGAAGGAAGATGACTTTGATCCTTATTCAATTAGAGAATTGGATAGCGTTAAGTATTTGATTGTCAACTCGCATCCTGATACCCTTCTATCGTATAAAATCATTGCGCAGGGTAGTCTGGATGAACCTTTTCAACTGAATGGGAAAAACTATAAACGAGGAGGATCCCTGAACACCAGATTGAGTACGGTTAACTCATTTTTCGAAGAAGTTCGGTTGAAGGAACTTTCAAATACATGGTACCTCACTTCAGAACTTGGTAATGCAGTGACAGATGATTTCTTTGTCCGAAAAGCTGAGGAAGAGGTATACTGGTATAAAGGAGGCCCGATGTTCGCCATTACCAAACAAAATGTTGTTGATCATCTTGATCTACTTGGTATCAAAAGAAGGGACCTGAAAAAAGAACAGGAAGCGATCAGATGGGCCATATATGAACGAAGAAGTACTTATCAATCCAGCGGTACTGTCGGCCAGTTAAGGATGCGTGCGAATAGCTTTATCGAAAAGGATAGTACCATATCCACTTCAGTGAAAGACGGCAGAAAGTGGATGAATGATAAGATTCGGGATTTAAAAGGTGCAGTGAAGTAAGTACGATTGGTCCAGTTGGTTTTGCCACCATCAATCCAAAAGCGCTTCCCAGGTTTGGATTTCCGGGAATTCAGTAGCCATCTTCGAAGGACAAGAAAGAAACCTGCCGAGCATCATTGCGATGCTCTTTTCCCCCATTACCGTCCTGCTAACGCCCCATTTATCCGACCGTTCAAATTCGGCAGGATTCTCTTCACTTACCTCATCCCTATTGTTCCTTTATTCGTCCTTTGGGACGGAGTAGTTTCCTCCTTACGGACCTACTCCATCAAAGAAATGAACGAACTAGTGGCTGACCTCAAAGGAACCGAAACCTATACCTTGAACATCAACAAAGTAAAATCCGGACCGGGGGTTATTTTGTACATGGTGGGGGTAAGGAAATAATGTTTAGTGGCATTTTTTTGGCAGAAGATGGTTTGTAATTTCGGATTAGGTTGTCTTATGAGGGAAGTGACACATATAGGCGGCGTGTTAGCCACTAGTTAACTTCAATCCATACTAAGTATATAAATACCTAAAAGTCGGTATTGCTCCAACCTCTTCACTTATTTAATATTACGGAAAAAATTATGGCTAACTGGACAAAAAACAATAGAGCTTGTACAACACTTTGGACAACTCTATTTAATATGAAACAAATTGAATCAAATTTTGAAGAGAGTGGTAAGATAAAAATGGAAGACCTAACCTTCTACAATGTCTTATCAAGTTCTGATCTCAGAAACCAAGAAGCAAAAATCATCGCAGATCAACTTGATAATATTTTCAGAATTGGCAGGGGAGCAAAATATGAAAGTGGTGTAACGAGATCTGATGCGATGACTGCAATGGTTGAAATACTTACAGACGACTCTAAACTAGTAGAAGAGCTTGCTGCAAAAGTTGATGATCAGTATCTCTTTTGGGGAGAATAAATGTATATAAACATGAAGAAAGTAATTCTCATCACCTTAACATTTTTAACAACAACGTTCTCTTTTGCCCAAGTTTCAGAAAAACAAATAACAGAATTGACTGATTATTTGAAATCATTAAATAAAGATGACGAAGCTATTAAAGAAGCTATTGATGGTTTAATTGATAGTCCTGAACTCTACAATGACATTTGGGAAATCCTTATTGATAACGCCATTAAAAGTGATAGCGTTAAATGGAAATACCTAGACGATTTGAACCTAAAATTCAAAACATTTCAAACTGAGGACAATACAAATTCAACACTTGGTTTATCTTATGACTTTAGTTTTGACTGGGCAAATTTTAATGAAACAAATAATCGCAGGGTCCCGCAGACTTTTGGGCTTGACGCTAAAGGAAATATTGCTTTTCACAAAAGTCTGAATCCAAATGACTTTCTTGAAAGTAATGTGAATTACAATCTTAGCTGGTTTATCGGTGGTGTTGTGAAAAATTCTGACTCATCGATATTTACTGAGCTTAATGCAATAGAAGATAAGCTAGTAACCTACGATGACCCACTGTCTACAGAAGCATTGAAACTATGGAATGAATTCGGTCAAAAATTGAAGCTTTCAAACCAGTATTATTTTTCAATTGAACCGAAGTTTGGTCTAGAGTCGAACCAAGATTTTTCTAAAACCCAGTTAGCTCCAGGATTCAAGCTAAACTTAGGAGTAAAGTCATGGTCAAGTTCTTCTAAGTTATCTAAACTAAATGTTTTTGATTATCCTTTTGCATTAATTAGAGCTCTAACTAAAGCTGATAAAAAATTTACCCCACGTGGAGCAACTATTCCAACTATTCAATTTGGATTAGACTATGTGGTACCACAAAACGATTCAATTCGAGAAGAATTAGTAGGAAATCTTGATCCGTTTCTTAGAACAAAGTTAGAGGCAAGTTTCAGAACGTATGTCTCAAAAATTAAAAAACAAAAAATCTTCTTCAATGCTAACTTTAGGTATTATCAAGAATTGTCAGCTGATGAAGCTGTAGAGAATGCTGATTTAGCCGATAATACATATTATGTTATTGCATTGCAATCATCCTCTGGATTTTATGTCAGTTACGCAAATGGTTCATTACCTTTTGATGCTAAAGACGATGAAGTCTATGCAATTGGTTTCAATTATAAATTTTAGTAGCTGCTAAATAATTTACACTATGGCACAAAAACAAAACTTAGAATGTCCGGAATGTGGTGCTAAATTCGTGTTTGACCCAAATTCAGATCAAAAAGTTATAAGTAACCTTAACGAGTCATACGTTCCAAAATTAAAAAAACAGATTGAAGTAACGGCTTACCTTGAATGTCCCAATGGGCATACAAAGCCTTATAAGGTAACCAAAGAATATTAGCAATGGAAATAGTAAATGATGAGTATTGGTTGAAATATGGCAAAACCTCTATTGAGCAATCTCTATCTAGCCGAAATGCTGCCGCTGCAAAGCTTGAAAAAATGACTCTTTGGTTTTGGGGGCTATATACTGCATCTTTTACCATTGGGGTCTCAATTAATATTATTGAAGCACCTGTAATAGTCCTAGTTATGCTGGCTTCACCGATTGTTTTACTTATACTAACATATTGGTTTTGTATTCTCGCTCAGCTCCCTGTTAATGCTGAGTTCGATCCAACAATTCCCTATGAGATTAAAGAAGCATTTAATGCGGGTTTAAAAGTGAAAAACAGGAGATTTTCGATAGCTCGTTATTTAACCTTGTTCTCTGCATTATTACTTAGTTCTGCTCTATTCTCAATGGCCTTTGTTAAGAAGAAAACTACTAACTCATTAGATGTTACCTTTCATAGAGAGAACTCTGTTTTAGTCGTATCAGGATTATTTCCAACAGGAACTGAAGTTGTAACCGAGATTGATTCTTTAAATTCTAAAGATGAAATTGTAAGATTCTATACCAAAATTTTTAAAATTCAGGAAACTGGAATCCTTAACTTAAACATTCCGATGAAACAACTCCCCAAGGAGATTACAGTATCAGCCAAATGGAAGGAGAAAAAAATAAAGAAAGGCATTTCTAGAAGTTTGACTAAATAACATATTGCTAACAAACACTAAAAATGAATATGCGATCTGAGCTATTTGAAAGGACATTGCGAATAGCCTACATCACAGATTCTAGCCACTAGCGCGCATACTCATTTTAGTTGCATGTTAGCACCACCTTGATATGCAGATTAAACACCTTAAAGTCCTGGAACATTTCTTTGAAAAGACATCCTTGTGGATCCATCCGATAAATGAAACTTCTACAGTATCATTTATTCATGGGTTTGAAGCAGGAATTGATAGTAGAATTTTTACAGTTGACTTAAAGGAATACATGGAATCAGAACATAATATTTACGGATCAAATCAAGGATGGCCTCGTCAAATATCATTGTATGCAAAAAGGAATAATCTGGAATGGCCCGAAGCATTTATGGAGATAGGAAGTAGGGTCCTTGATCGAATAAAATCAGCTTCTAACAACAACTAACAAACACCCGCATTCATAGGATTTAATCACCCATCCGTTTCTTTACCCCCACCCCATACCGCAACTGCGGTAGATTTTTCAATGCACACTTTGCTGTATTAATGTCCTGCTCG
Source organism: Cytophagales bacterium (assembly GCA_033344775.1). Classification (NCBI taxonomy): domain Bacteria; kingdom Pseudomonadati; phylum Bacteroidota; class Cytophagia; order Cytophagales; species Cytophagales bacterium. The sequence goes on from JAWPMT010000005.1 coordinate 2,706,909, forward strand.
GAGTACTGAATTTTGAAAGGTTCAATATTCTATTGAGCAGCTACAATCCGTCTTTGTTTTCGACAGTAAAATTTTAATTAAAAGAAATGAAAGAGCAGAAAAACCCCGCATTTAGAATCTACCCGTCCATCGGGATAGCGCGAATGGGCAACGGGCCCGCAACCAAGGAAGAGGTTGTTTTCAGCCCGGAAGTACCCTGGAGACATTTATTCGATACCGATATCGTCCCTTATACATCGGAGGGTGCGTTGAAAAAACAGGCACAGCGATTTTACATCTACAAGTGTGATGAAAAAGGGAATCCCGTGGAAAAAATCAGTCCGGAGGATTACGATATTCAGTGGTTTGTGGAAGTCGCCAACAAAAAATCATTTTGGTATGATTTTAACAACAGCCTGGACCTCTCAGTAGACATGGATGATAAGGTTAACGATTTTAACAACAAGAACTTAAGCAAAGCCTTTTACGAAAACCGCATTGCGCCTGGGATCAGTGCCAGTTCCAGAAACCCAAACATTCCTAGTGAAGGCACGAAAGAAAAGAATATTCCCAACTCCAGAAAGGAGCTGGTGAATGGACCTAATTTCGGATCCGTTTCTTTGGCCAATAGCCGAATGGAACTTGAGGGTCTTTTCCCTTACCCTCGGACCGAAGAAGGTCAAGATAAAGTGAGTAAAATCGCTGCCAAAATGAAGACACATCCCAAAACGGTCAAACTTGGCACCATTGAATACGATGATGATCCGAAATACAACGGAGCACTTATTTTTTACAGCGGAGATGGCGTTTCTGCCTCTTTGAACCCTTCAGACCTCAATACTGATTTTGCTGACAACTCGAATTGGTATGACGATATCTGTGACGGTCGGGTAACCGCGAAGCTGACGCCAAAAGGAGGCGGAGAAACCATCGTTTTGGATGGTCCGGAAGCCGCTGCATGGATTGCCAGTGCACCACCGGATTATGCACCACAAATCAATCCGATCTCGTCGCTGTACGATTTGGTGACCGGCGCAGCTAAGGGTGACTTGCCAACAGATAAAGGATCAGTCCTAAGCATGGTGCTTCCTTTGTTTTTCAAGTTCTACCAAATGCAATGGGTCAATTTGAGTGACTTCCTGGCACCATCCTTCAAGGAGATCATTGATAAATTAATACACAATAACAAATTTGATTTGCTCTATACCCCTGGTCCTGAGAGCCAGGCGATACGTGAGTACATCTTTAAGCAATTCAGGAATCCTAGATACGATTACGACAAGAAAGAAGGGATCATCCCTAGTAAAGATGTCACCTCTTTTGATGCTTTGGGAATCCCCCCACTACCAGACAAACTGCCTACGTATGTTGGTGATGGAGTGAATTACCCTGGTAGCCCGGCACAATGGTTTGCTATTCCACCATTCCTCTATGATCAAATGGAACAATGGAGCTTAGGGCACTTTACTACGCCTCCGGAATTAATCAGCTTTGTGAAAAATAAGGAGAAGGACAATAAAAAGAAGAATCCCAATCCTATGATCTGGTTAGGTGAGTATTACCAGAGTGACTTTAATGCTGCGGCTAATGATCCTAAAAAAGCACCCTTGTTAATGACACGAGCGGTTTTGGAAACATTGTATGGCGGAGGGTTCCATCCTGGTGTCGAGCTGACCTGGCCCATGCGACATGCGCAAATGTATTGTGAGAATACATTGAAACACCATTCTGTGAATGGGGTAGAGCAGAACGACTTATTTGGCTTGCGAGAAGTCCGAATCAACTCGGCCAGTAAAGAAGTGCAAGACAAGGTATTCTTCAAGGATTTCGGATTCTTAATGACTCCTGAAGATGTAAGAAAATCCATGGATCCGAAAAACGAAGATTACTACTGGTTGTGGCAAATAACACCCGGAGACCTGACCAAATGGATGGGCATTCCATGGCAGTCTGATGCCGGCAGTTGTCAGGCAGTTTGGATCGATGCGCAATATCCTGTGCCTTCCTGGTGGGCTGCAAACCTTCCAATCGATGTACTGACCAACGAAAGTTATAAGGCAATAAAGAACCCTGAAACTTTGCCTGACACTAAACGCAATCTCTACGCAAGCCGTCAGCCCTGGCTTCAAACTACGGATACGGGTTATGTGGGATATCATGCAGAAGGAGGCTATTTGAACGGACTCATTAACATGGTCTATCAATGGGATCAAATAGGATCGGTGGCCGCTCGAAAATTAGATGTGGAAGGATTCCCTGAAACCGTGTATGTTTCTTTCCATGGGCAAGACGTAACGGATGATCAGCCAGTCTTGTTAGGTGTAGTCTATCCAAGTGAACCGTCTCCTAAACGTGGACCATTTTACAAAAAAACGGAAAAAGAGGTCCTGATCCCTTCGGGCAAACTGGCCATCCTGTCTGGTGAACCCGATGGAACTGGAACGACCTATGTAGACGATCAGGTTACAATCTCTGTAAATGGGAATGTAATATTTGAATTTGATTACAGTCATGGAAACTCGGGCAGGATCATTCCAAGAGAACCCATAGACCTGACTGAACAATTGAAACCATATGCTGGCCAAAGGGTAACCATTGAAACGGTTTATTCAGATCTATTTGGAGGGTCACAAGGGGCTTCAAGTTTTTTCCTGGTTTTCCGTTAATTAAACATAATTGATTCAATGATGAAGACAGATGTAGTAATCGTGGGTAGTGGTATGGCAGGCCTGGTCCTATCTGTTCTTTTGAAAGAAAAGGGTGTCGATCACGTCGTGTTAAGTCGTGTGGAAAACCGAAAAACACTCGAGTTGCCGGAAACCATTCCCCCCGCTACATTGGTGCTTTTAGAATCATTGAACTTACTGGAGCTTTTTTCGAAAAGCTCCAGTAAAACCTTTGGTTATCATTCCCTGTGGAATGGAAATGCAATCACCAACGATAATTTCTTCCATCACAATCCCTATAAGTATGGCTTAAAATTGAACAAGAAGCAACTGCTCCATGACTTGGAAGCATTGGTCCAGGACCATGTAACACCATTCAATAATCTCATTGAAATCAACCAATCGGATGAAAATGTAATCGTAGAGATTGAATCAAATCACACCTTGCATAAAATATCCTGCCGGATCATGGTAGATGCTACAGGCAGAAATAGAGCGGCGCTAAAGCATCTTGGTATTTCATCCGAAACCTTTGACAACCAGGTCGCATTGAGCTGTCATCTGCCTTATTTCAAACACTCCCGATTGATCCATCCCATCTTTACAGAATCCTTTGAAGGGGGCTGGGGCATTGTTTCTCCTTTGAACGACCAGGTTAATGGCATGACCCTTTATGCAGAGAAAGGCAGTCCTATTCTATCACAACTCAAAGACTACCGAAACTGGAAAGCTGCGCTCTCCAAAACACAAGTATTAAAAGATTTTTTGACGGATGATCTGAATCGAAAAGTAGTAGGTGGGAATGCCAATTCGTCCCGAGCTGCACAACTTACAGGTGCCAATTGGCTGGCCCTCGGAGATGCGGCCTTTACCTTTGACCCACTATCATCACACGGCAATTCAAACGCCATTTACAGTGCTAATTTTGCCGCCAATGCCATTCAATCAACTTTGACCAATAATGGAAATCCATCCTTTAAACATTACGAAGACACGATGGGTCGCGTGTTTGAGGAGTATTTAAGGCAAAAAGCGAAATTGTACGATAGCAGTATATCGATTTGAAGCGTACATGAGAATTTATTGCCGAAGGTCAGGAATAATATCTTTTCCTTATATTTGTAACTAGTTACGTAACCGCTAACATATATGGATTTCGAAGCAATAGGTAAAATGGCATTGGGCAGCAGGTTAAGGTTTTTGAGCGAAAAGGTCACGGAAGATGCTCAGCAGATCTACGATGCTTACGGCATTGAACTTAAGCCAAAATGGTTTCCAGTTTTCTATTTTCTGTCAAATGAAAAATCAGGAAAATCCATTACAGCTATTGCCACTGAAATTGGTCATTCACATCCCTCAGTGATCAAGATTGTAAGAGAAATGTCTAAGGATCAGCTGGTTCAAGAACAGAGAGATACTAACGATGGGCGCAAAAACCTGATTCATTTGACAAAGAAAGGTGTGGAGCTGTCCATTAAAATCAAGGCACAGTACATCGATGTGGAGAACGCCATTGACAACATGCTAAAAAATTCGAAGCACAATATTTGGTTCGCTCTTCAGGAATTCGAATACATTCTCAATGAGAAGACCCTTTACGCCAGGGTACTGGAAGAGAAGAAAATGAGAGAATCAGCGACAGTTCAAATAGTGGATTATCAAGCGAAACATCACTCGGCTTTTCGGGAACTCAATGAAGCGTGGATCAACCAATACTTCCGGCTGGAGGATGCCGATAGACAAGCCCTGGACAAGCCGGTGGAACACATCTTAGAGAAGGGAGGAAAAATTCTTGTTGCCGAACAAAACAACGTCGTTTTGGGCGTGTGTGCTTTACTGAAGATGTCTGACGAAAATTACGATTATGAACTTGCCAAAATGGCCGTTTCTGCAAAAGCAAGAGGACTAGGCATTGGATCTCTATTAGGAAAAGCGGTCATCGAAAAAGCGAGGCAGTTAGATGCCTCTTACCTGTATCTGGAAAGCAATACAATTTTAACACCGGCAATTTCCCTCTATGAAAAACTGGGATTCAAAAAGATCACTGGACGGAACACACCCTATGAAAGATGTAATATTCAAATGGAACTAAAACTAAACCCTTGACGAATGCCTTTTGAAAATAAGATTGCCATCGTGATCAAAGACGATCTTCAGCATTGGCAAAAACTGAATGTCGCCTCTTTCCTTGCTAGTTCCGTTGCGGTCCGATTCCCGGAGACGCATGGCCAGCCGTTTGTGAACGCATCCAATTCTGAGTTTCTTCCCTTTATCAAACAGCCGATGCTCATTTACAAGGCGGATGACCCATCTCAATTAGATCGGGCATTTAGAAGAGCTAAAGAAAGAGATTTACATATTGGGGTTTTTACATCACCCCTCTTTTTGACAAAAAATGAAGTGGAAAACCATTTGGAAATAGGCAAAACCACCGATGAGTCCCAGGACCTGGCGGGAATTGTCATTTACGGTGAAAACAAGAAAGTGAACAAAGCCTTAAACGGGCTCAAATTCCACGATTGAAAAGGCCGAAGAGAGGTATTGCTAAAATGGAATAACCAGGTTATCAGGGTTTTCCTGGCCAGAAAGACGCCCCACCCAACCCATCCTTTCACCTTAGCCCTGCGCTATTGGGGCAGGCGAGTACCTGCAACTCAATTTGATAACGCTGATAAATTTGTTATTCAGTAATTGGCATGCAAAGGCTAATTTCTTACGTTGGAGCCTTTATAGTTTTGAAATGAATCTAAACTTGTTGGAAAATCCTGATATCAAGCGCTAAAGAACATTAAAATGAAATTTTGGACATTCATATGGATACTTTCAATCACGACAAGTTGTTGTGAATTCAGTGATAAAGACTTTGAATTTTCTGAAGACCAAATAGCCCTATTTGGTCATTACAATATAGGAGACACGATTTATTACCAAAGTAAATCCGGAGACTATGACACACTAACAGTTTCAAGAATCGATTCTTCTCAACAATGTGGAGGATTCATGGGGTTTCCCGTACGAGGACAATCTGTTGAAATCAAGCATGTACCTAAGAACAAATGGGTTGCAGGAATTTCTCATTACGAGGATAAACCAGCAGAAGAAATTGATCAAAGTTTAATCACGATTGTAAAAACCCCAATACCTGATAAAAACATGTATAATGTTGGTTTCGATTTTAGAGATTTTTATGCAGGAGTAGATGGACATCCTAATAAACAGAATGATGACTTCTTCACTGATTTACAGATAAAGGAGTATTGGCAAGTGAAAACCGAACTTCCTCTTGAACACCAGACCGACAGTTCAGTTGTTGAAATATTCTGGACATCAAAATTTGGGCTCACCGCTTATTTCCTGAAAAATGGCGACTATTACAAAATAAAGAACGGACGCTAAAACAGTATTTCACAAGAGCTTTAAGTTTTCCAAACATTGAAAGAGATCAGAACCATCCAAAACCTTCAATTTGCCATGTTTGATTGGATGAATGGCTTTTTTGACTTACTGGTAAAAATAATTGACCATAACACAGATCTGAAGGCTATTGAAGATGATATTAAAAACTTACAATCAGACCTGGCTCAGATCAGAAGTGACCTCAATAAGGAAGTCGAAATTTTGGAATTAGGTGAGTTGGACAAAGCTTTCTTCATTAAATCCGTGACTAAACTGTTGTCAGTTAATCTTTTAACCCTCAGGATGTCCAAAATCCAAATGAAACCAACCGATTTCCTTGATTGGGATGATCTTATCAAAATTGAAAAAAATACCAGATCACACCTGAGCCAATTCGGCCAACAAGATTTACAAAATGCATGGGTTGCGTTCAACCAATGTTCGGCTAACCTAATTTTCAAAATCAAGAAAAGATCATCTGAAAACAATGGAAAAAGAGCAATTAAAGAAAATTTGTAAACAGCATAAGAATCTGATATTTTAGAAGCAACAAACAGCTAGTCACACTTCTGGCTTGACAATAGAATCAAAGACAATTATCGAAAAATGAGACGTACAATTTGGGCTGGAATTTTTATACTGACATTTCTTAAACTGAATGCCCAATCCGTATTTCTTAATGGGTACAGTTTTGTTGACGGTCCGCGAGAGCTATTACCTGAGCCAACCAGCATTACCGTAATGGGTGACTTTTTTTTTCAGGGATACGAGGAATTAAAAGAATCCATCTACGATTCTTTATTTTCTTCTTACTCATTTGAGTACGCCGGGGATGAAATCTTTGGAATCGGTGGGTTTATATTAGACTACACTTATATTGATCAAAACTTACGACTGACGATTCCTGGAGGAGTGGGTATTCGCACCACGATATTAACCCCAATGACTCCCTACCAATGGGTTAATTATGCTTGCGTTTTAGACGTGGAAAAACAAACAATATCGCTTTACATCGATGGTGAGCTTATTGCGGAAAAGCCATATGAGACCGACGATGGCGACTGGGAAGCTGACAATAGGGTGACGATCGGAGGATCAGACCAAAGAATAGGTGATGGGTTCAACGGGAAACTCAGCAATTTTAATGTTTGGGGGGAAGCACTGGATCAAAATGAAATTCAATTCTTCAGACACCAAAGTCCAACCGGACTTGAAAGTAACCTGATGCTTTCCTGGGACTTTTCCACCATAGATAACTCCACCATAAGGGATAGAACAAGCAACATGCATCATGGTATGCTTCAAACCGGAACCTCTTTACGATCCGACAGGCCAAGTTACTTGTTGCCAATCGAAAATATTGATCTGCACCTTCACCGTATTGAGATGGTGGACTTTGAGAACCTATTGATCGGTCATAATCCTTTGACCATTTCGTTGATCAACTATGGCAAGAATCAAGTGTCCGATTTCCAGGCATCCTTTTATTTGAATGATTCATTGATAGCTACTGAACAGATCGATCAGGTTATTCTTCCACGATCTCGATTCGACTATACGTTTCAAACACCTCTACACGTAGATACAGGAGATTTTCATCTTGATATTGAGATTACCGGTTTGCGTGCCGATTTTTTGGGGAATAGCTCCTTACAATCGGAGTTTTCAATTAAGCATCAACAAATCTTCCCGGATGAAGGAGCCGTCTATGGCAAGCATGAAGTCACTCGTTTTAGCTGGGAAAGTGATTTGGATCCCACCTTTCAAAATCGATTACAGGTGGCCACTGATAGCCTTTATGAAAATTTGATTTTGGATACTGTAATCGTTCACTATAAAGAATATTTAATTGAGGATAACTATGGCCCTCCGGATAGCCTGGAAGTCAGGCTCCCCATTTTCGATGGGCAGCTTGACCTCATGACCTTGTTAGAGGAAAATACGGAATATCATTGGAGACTCATCTCATCCAACGATTCCACACAATATGAATTGGAGAGCCATTTTTTTACTGATTCTACCAGAATAGTCGTATTCAAAGATGAAATCGG